>CANJJT010000032.1:0-40327 GCA_947474715.1 Betaproteobacteria bacterium | reverse complement strand
CTGGCCTACAACTACAGCTTCTCCAACCGCACCAACGCTGGCATCAGCTGGGTGAAGGTGAAGAACGCTGCAGCTTCGGGCTACGACATCACCTCCATGACCGGCAACGGCTATGGCGCTGGTGGCGCGTCGATGGGTTCCGGCGAAGATATGAGCCTGATCGCCGTGACCCTGAACCACACCTTCTAAGATTGCGTTGTGGAACCGGAGCGCAAGCTTCCGGGGCAATCAAACGGGCGCCGCAAGGCGCCCGTTTTTTTTGCTCTGTTAAGCTACCGACTCTGTCCTATGCGCCGATGCTCATGTTTCTGTCCGGTCTTGACCAATTAATTACCCGATTCGATCACAGCCTGCGCGTCATGGCCGGGGTGGTCGACGCAAAGCGGCCATCGCCTGCCGCACACATGGCTGAGACGTCTGAACTCAGCCAGGAACAGCGACGGGAAGCGGCTGCCCTCATGCGCGTGAATCATGCAGGGGAAGTCTGTGCACAAGCCCTCTATCAGGGCCAGGCGCTGGCCTCAGGCGATCAAGCCCTGAAGGCGAAGCTGGAGCAGGCGGCAGAAGAAGAACTCGATCACATGGCCTGGACGCGTGACCGGGTTGTGGCGCTGGGTGGCGTTACCAGCGTTCTGAATCCCCTATGGTATGCAGGCTCTTTTGCCATCGGCGTCGTGGCAGGCAAGCTGGGGGATCGTGTCAGTCTCGGCTTCCTTGCAGAAACCGAGCGCCAGGTGGAGCAGCATCTGAATGGGCATCTGGCCAGGTTGTCGCCCGAGGATGTCCGGACCAGGGTCATTGTCGAAGCAATGGCCGTCGAAGAGGCCGGCCATGCGGATATGGCAAGGAGGCTGGGTGGCATGCCTCTGCCCGCGCCGGTAAGGCATGCCATGACCCTTGCTTCCAAGGTGATGACAACGGTGGCTTACCGCCTCTGATTACGCCTGCTGTTCGACGATTTCATAGTCATAGGTGATCGCTGCGGTTTTCCCCAGCATCGCCGAGGCCGAGCAGTACTTGTTGTGGGACAACTTCAGCGCACTCTCCACCAGGGATGGCTTCAGGTTCCTGCCACCGACGACGAAGTGCATGTGGATCGAGGTAAAGACCTTCGGATCAGTGTCCGCCCGCTGAGCCGCCAGTTTGACTTCACACCCGGACACAGCCTGCCCGCTCTTCTTCAAGATGACCACGACGTCAAACGCCGTACAGCCGCCTGCGCCAGCGAGTACCGTTTCCATGGGTCGGGGAGCAAGGTTGCGTCCGCCGGCCTCGGGTGCACCGTCCATCACCAAGGTGTGGCCCGAGCCTGTTTCAGCAACAAAACTCATGCCGCCGTCTATCCATTTCACTGTGCATTCCATGCTTTACCTTATCGATGTTGCAATGCAATATAAGAAAAATGTTGATTTGTTTTTTAAGTCTGAATCCTAAGGCCCCGTGATCCTGGTCTTTTGTGCCGGCTATGAGTAATTTGTCACGTTTGCCCGCACGGGAAATCTTGCGCCGCAGCATGGCTGAGGTATCATTGAATCGTTGACTGCTTCTGGCTGATCAGTCGCCGATTCAGTCTGATATCTCCTCCACCCTCCTCCTTTGGTGGATTCAGCGCAACCTCTGGGTTGCGTTTTTTTTGCCTCGTGTGCCCCCTCATGGCGGCTGGACTAGCAGTATGCCCAGCCCTGCAAGTCAACAAAGTTTGACAGTAACTGACTTCATCAATAAAATCACGCCCTTTCGCTAGCAACAGCGTCCAGCAGGAATCCCATGAAAACCTTCTCCGCCAAGCCGCACGAAGTAAAGCGTGACTGGTTCGTCGTTGATGCCTCCGACAAGGTCCTCGGTCGCCTCGCAGCCGAGCTTGCTCGCAGACTCAGGGGCAAGCACAAGCCCGAATTCACCCCGCACGTTGATACGGGTGATTACATCGTGGTTCTGAACGCAGCCAAGCTGCGTGTCACGGGCCGCAAAGCAGACACCAAGAAGTACTACCGTCATAGCGGTTATCCGGGTGGCATCACTGAAACCACTTTCTCGAAGATGCAGGATCGCTTTCCGACGCGGGCACTGGAACTTGCCGTAAAGGGTATGTTGCCAAAAGGTCCCCTCGGCTACGCGATGTTTCGCAAGTTGAAAGTCTATGCGCAGGAAGAACATCCCCACGAGGCGCAGCAGCCCAAGGTTCTGGAGGTCAAGGCATGATAGGCAAGTATCACTACGGCACCGGTCGTCGCAAGAGCGCGGTGGCCCGTGTTTTCATTCGTCCGGGCAACGGAGATTTTGTTGTCAACGACAAGCCTGTTGACCGTTATTTCGGTCGTGAGACTGGCCGCATGGTGGTACGCCAGCCATTGGTGCTGGTCGACAAGCTGGCAGCGTTCGACGTCATGGTCAATGTCAATGGCGGCGGTGAATTCGGTCAGGCCGGTGCGGTCAGACATGGTCTCACCCGTGCGCTCATCGAGTTCGACCCGTCGCTCAAGAGTTTGTTGAGCAAGGCCGGGCTCGTTACTCGCGATGCGCGCGAAGTCGAGCGAAAGAAGGTTGGATTCCACAAGGCGCGCCGGCGCAAGCAGTTCTCCAAGCGTTAAGCAAGCAGTCCCGAAAAAGCCGCCTTCCGAGGCGGCTTTTTTGTCTCTGGGGATTCCGTGCAGCCGGATCCATTAATACAGGGAGTACTCGACCATGAGCAGGAAAATCAAGATCGGAATTGTTGGTGGAACCGGCTACACCGGGGTCGAACTCCTGCGTATCTTGTGCCAGCATCCGAATGCTGAACTGGTGGCCGTGACATCCAGGCAGGAGGCCGGCATTCCGGTCAGCCTGATTTTTCCGAGCCTCCGAGGGCGTGTAGACCTCGCCTTTTCTGACCCGGCGAAATCCCTACTCAATGGCTGTGATGTCGTGTTTTTTGCGACGCCCAATGCCGTGGCCATGTCGCAGGCCGCCGATCTGGTGGATGCCGGCGTTCGGGTTATCGACCTGTCTGCTGACTTCCGACTGCAGGATATCGCTGAATGGGAGCAGTGGTACAAGGCGCACCATGCCTCCCCACACTTGGTGGCAGAAGCCGTGTACGGGCTGCCGGAAGCCAACAGGGACCAGATCAGGAAGGCACGCATTGTTGCCAATCCCGGTTGCTATCCGACGGCTGTGCAACTGGGCTTGCTCCCGCTTGTGGAAGCAGGTGTAGTTGATGTGGACCACCTCATCGCCGATGCCAAATCGGGAGTGAGCGGGGCGGGCCGTAAGGCTGAAGTCCACACACTCTTTTCCGAAGCCTCCGATAATTTTTCCGCCTACGGCTTGAAAGGGCACAGGCACTGGCCCGAGATACGGCAGGGCCTTGCCCGGGCGGCAAAGCGTCCCGTGGGGCTCATATTCACCCCGCACCTTACACCCATGATCCGTGGCATCTACGCGACCCTGTATGCGCGCATCACGAAAGAGGCTGATTTCCAGAGCCTGTTCGAGGAGCGTTATCGTGGTGAGCCGTTTGTAGACGTGATGCCCTCAGGCAGTCAGCCGGACACACGCTCTGTGCGGGCAGCCAACCTTTGTCGCATAGCCGTGCACCGGCCTGACGAAAAGCCCAAAGTGGGCGATACCCTGGTTGTGCTGTCGGTCATTGACAATCTCGTGAAGGGTGCAGCAGGGCAGGCTGTGCAGAACATGAATGTCATGTTCGGCCTCCCGGAAGCGGCCGGGCTGGACCACGTGCCGGTTGTTCCCTAGCGGGTTTGGGCCATGCAAGGCCTGATCAGGAATTTCAAGCGGCGCTTCGGTATTTCCGCGCCCCGCATGACAGTAAGGACCCAACTGGCCTGGTATTGGCGCTGGTTGTTCATGACCCTTGTCGGTGGCCTGACGCTGGTGATTGCCGCCTGGATGTACGACGCTGGCCGTCGCTTTGCGGGTTTTGACAGCAGCCAGGTGCAGGATGAACTGGCTCAGTTGCGTGCGTCTGCAGAACGACTGAAAGCGGAAAATGCGGCATTGCGCAGCCTCACTGATGCAGCCGATGCGAAGCTGCGTATGGAGCAGAGTGCCCAGGTGCAGCTCGTGGCGCAACTCAAACAGTTTGAACTCGAAAATGTCCGGCTCAAGGAGGATCTGGCCTTTTTTGAGGGACTGATTCCGAATGGCCAACGGGGCGAAAGGCTGTCCATACACCGTTTTACTGTTCAGCAGGGACAGCAAACAGGGGAGTATCGATATCGTCTGCTCGTCATGCAGGGTGGGCGGCGGGATCAGTCCTTCCAGGGGCGCATACAACTGCTGGGAGAAGTCCAGGAAAAGGGACGGAATGCTATGATCCCCCTGACTGGAGAAGGTTTGTCGGATACCGGTTTCCAGTTACTGAATTTCCGGTTTTTCCACCGGGTCGAGGGCACTTTTCGTCTGCCGCCTTCTGCACGGATGCGCAGTATCCATGTCAAGGTTTTTGAGAACGGCGTAGGCGAGGCACGCGCCGCGCAAAGCGCCAATCTACCGTAATCGATGATATTCCAGGAGGTGACGGATGTTCCGCAAACAGTCCAACAAGCCCCAGAGCCGCATCGACAGTCTGATCGGTGTAGGTACCCGTATCGAAGGCAATGTCACTTTTGCAGGGGGCTTGCGCGTTGATGGCGAGATCGTCGGGAATGTGACTGCTGCCGATGAGAAGGCCTCCACTTTGGTGGTCAGCGAAAAGGCCAGGATCGATGGTGAGATACGGGTATCGCACCTGGTGGTCAATGGGGCCATTAACGGACCGGTCCATGCCGCCGAGTTTCTCGAGCTCCAGGCACAATCACGGGTGAATGGTGACGTTCATTACAACACCCTGGAGATGCAACTGGGTGCTGTGGTGGAGGGGCGACTGGTGCACCGTTCCAGCGAATCTGCCAAGCCCGTAGAACTGAAGATTGCCGCCAGCAAGTCCTGATAGACGGGAACCTAATCCGGAAAAATTACCCTAATGCACAGCGGCCCGGAACCCAAAAACCCTGCTGACATCCGGGTTGACCCTGGTAGAACCGCGGCCGGATAATGCTGAAAAGCATCACCACTGGAGAAAAACATGAATGCCGTTACAGACTTGCCGATTCAGCTGGTATTCACCGAGAACGCTGCCAACAAGGTGAAGCAGTTGATAGATGAAGAGGGCAACACCGAATTGAAACTGCGTGTTTTCGTCAGCGGTGGCGGTTGCTCGGGATTTCAGTACGGGTTCACTTTTGATGAAACCCAGAATGAAGACGATACGGTGATGGAAAAGAACGGTGTGCAATTGCTCATTGATGCCATGAGCTTCCAGTACCTCACCGGCGCAGAGATCGATTATTCGGAAGGTCTAGAAGGCGCGCAATTCGTCATCAAGAATCCCAATGCCACCAGCACGTGCGGGTGTGGATCCTCGTTCTCCGTCTGAGAGACCCTGGTCGCAGGAAGAAAGAGGCTTCGGCCCCTTTTTATTTCTCAGGCGGGATGGATGGCCCCGAGTATGCGGGGGCCTGCTGCACCGGTTACTTCAGGAACATTGGCGGGCTTGCCCTGGATGCATTGCCTGGCAAGCCACGCGAAGGCCATGGCTTCCACCCAGTCGGGTTCGACACCCAGTTCCAGCGTGGTCGTGACCGGCGCTGGCGCCAGCAAGGCCTGCAACCGCCTCATCAAGTGTCCGTTGTGGACACCGCCACCACATACATAGATTGCTTCGGGCTGCAGGCACCACTGGCCCACCGCTGTGGCGATGGTGCTGGCGGTGAGTTCAGCAAGAGTGGCTTGAATGTCTTCCGGTGGGTGGCTGCTCACCCCCAGCCGTTTCAGCCAATCGGCATTGAAATGGTCACGCCCCGTGCTCTTTGGAGGAGGCAGGCAGAAGTACGGGTCGGCCAGCATTCCTGACAGAAGGTCAGTGATCACTTTCCCCGAAGCGGCCATGGTTCCATTTCGGTCATAGGCTTCGCCAGTTTGGGATTTCACCCAGGCATCCATCAGCATATTTCCCGGTCCTGTGTCGAATCCCGATACTTTCTGATGGCCCGACTGGCTACATGGCAGGCTGGTCACATTGGCTATCCCGCCAATGTTGACCACGACCCTGGAAGCGTTTGCCGAGCGGAAGACGGCTTCGTGAAAGGCCGGAACGAGGGGGGCTCCCTGGCCTCCCGCGGCAATATCCCGGCTGCGAAAGTCTGCAACCACCGTAATGCCCGTGCGTTCTGCAAGTACGGCAGGCTGGTTGAGTTGTATCGTGTAGCCCAGTTCGGGTTGGTGGCGGATCGTCTGGCCATGGCAGCCGATCGCCCTTACGGAAACTTTAGGGAATTGGGCTTTTGCCAGCAGAGCCTCAACTGCATCGGCATATTTGTCCGCAAGTTTCAGCGCCAGCCGGGCCGAACGGTCCAGCTCTGAAGGGCCCGGTGCATGCAGCGCCAGCAGTTCCGATTTCATGCCTTCATCGAAGCCGCAGTAATGGGTTGCCAGCAACGAGACTTCCGGATCGAAGCTGACCAGCGCGGCATCCACACCGTCGAGACTGGTACCGGACATCAGTCCGATGTAGCAATCAGGTGTCGTCATGCTCGAGGATGAGAGGAGCGGGCCTGGGCAACCGTTCCGGGGAACTACTCCAACAGGGCAAGATTGGTTCCGCGGAGCAGGTCAAGACGGGAGGCTTGCTCGGCCGTAGCTGTGCGGAAACCCTGCAGGCGGTCCGGGGTGATCGGATCGGCAGCGGGAAGCGCAATCGTCATGGGATTACGATGTTCATTGTTGACCCGGAACTCGTAATGCAGATGGGGTCCGGTGGCCCATCCGGTCTGGCCGACATTGCCGATGGTGTCACCCTGCGATATCCGGGCGCCTGTCCTGATGCCCTTGGCAAACCCGCTGAGGTGTGCGTACCACGTGGTCATGCCGTTGCCATGGCGAAGGACCACGACATTGCCGTAACCGCCCTGGGCCCCGGCAAAGTCCACCACGCCGTCACTGGTCGCCCTGACCCGTGTTCCGGAAGGCGCGCCATAATCGACGCCCTTGTGTGCACGCCATTGCTGGAGGATGGGATGGAAACGCATGGAAAAGCCGGAGGTGACCCGCGAGAATTCCAGCGGGGAGCGCAGGAAGGCCTTGCGCAGGTTCTTGCCTTCGGGTGTGTAGTACCCCCCCTTGCTGCCGGGTTCCTGGTACCACACGGCACGGAAAACGCGCTGCTGATTGGTGAACTCGGCGGCAAGCAGACGTCCCGGCCGTACCGTTCGCCCCTGATGCCCGAGCATTTCATAGACAACGGTAAAGTGGTCGCCCTTGCGCAGGTCTCTGTGGAAGTCGATGTCGCCGGCAAATAGCTCGGCAAGCTGCATGGCGATGGCATCGGGAATGTTGGCGTCGTCGGTCGCGGCAAACAGGGACGAGCGTATCTCGCCTGACTTCATCTGCACCACGGGCGACAGCCCGGCCCCTTCCTCGCTGACTGCGAACGAGGATCCTTGCGGATGAATGGAAACAATCTGGTCGCGCGGCGATAGGAAGGACAGGGCGAGCAATTCACCTTCCTCCGACGTCTTTGCCTGCACTGCCATGCCGGGGCGCAGGTTGCGGAGCGACGATGTGGCCTGGGGGGAGACCAGCAGGCGCCGGGTGTCCTGTTCATCCACGCCGAGCCGATCCAGCAGTGAGGAGAGCGTGTCACCACGCTGATAGCGCTCCTCGTGGACATACTCCGTGGCGGGGGTTGCAAGGCGTTCTATCCGGGGGCTGAGGGTACGATCGATCGGCAACATCACCAGCGGGGCTGGTGCTTCGGGGACCGTGCCAAAGGCTGTCACCACAGCGAAGAATGAGGCCGCAGCCACACCCATGCCGAAGCGCAGGCCGCGTCGGTGGAAAAGGGTTTGCGCTAGAATGCGCGGCTCGCGTTCGTTCATGTCTATCCAGCTGAGCGACAAAAGATGAAGTGTAACAAAAACAAAGGCATGTTCAAGAAAAGCTGAGTTCGGCCCGCCAGGCGGCCGAACCGCCCATTTCACGGAAAAAATCCATGGCGGACGTCCAGGAACAACTCAGGATCATCAAGCGAGGCTGCGATGAACTCCTGGTTGAGACCGAACTGATTGAGAAACTCAAGTCTGGCCGCCCCTTGCGTATAAAGCTCGGCATGGATCCCACGGCCCCCGACCTCCATCTGGGCCATACCGTCGTGATCAACAAGCTGCGCCAGTTTCAGGAATTGGGCCATCACGTCCAGTTCCTGATTGGCGATTTCACCGGCATGATCGGGGATCCGACCGGAAAAAATGCCACCCGACCACCGTTGACAAGAGAGCAAGTTGCTGATAATGCTGCAACTTATCGGGAACAGGTGTTCAAGATTCTCGATCCAGTCCGCACCGAGGTCCTGTTCAACTCGACCTGGTGCGATCAACTGGGATCAGCCGGGATGATAAGGCTTGCCTCGACCTACACCGTCGCTCGTATGCTCGAGCGAGACGACTTCGGCAAGCGTTACAAGTCCAACCAGCCCATCGCCATCCATGAGTTCCTGTATCCCCTCATGCAGGGTTACGACTCGGTGGCTATGAAAAGCGATGTGGAACTCGGGGGTACTGACCAGAAATTCAACCTTCTGGTCGGTCGGGAATTGCAGCGCCACCATGGTCAGCCGGGGCAATGCATCCTCACCATGCCCCTGCTGGAGGGGCTGGATGGCGTCAACAAGATGTCCAAGTCGTTGGGTAACTATGTCGGCATCAGCGAGCCTGCCGAAACCATATTCGGCAAGCTGATGTCCATCTCCGACGAACTCATGTGGCGTTACCTGGAACTGCTTTCCTTCGAGTCGCTCGATACCCTGGCCGGCTGGAAAGCCGAGGTGGCCGGCGGTCGCAACCCGCGGGACATCAAGGTGCAACTCGCCAAGGAAATCGTCGCCCGCTTCCATTCCGCCGAGGCGGCCGAGCGGGCAGAGACCGACTTCAATGCCCGTTTCCGGCAGGGTGCCATGCCCGAGGACATGCCCGAAGTGCTGGTTGAAACGGGAGGGCAGGCCATGGCCATCGCTGCCGTACTCAAGGCTGCCGGACTCAATGCCAGTACGTCCGAGGCGATGCGCATGATCGATCAGGGTGGTGTCCGCATGGATGGCGAGCGGGTCAGCGACAAGGCTCTCAAGCTTGCCCCGGGGACGATCATGGTTTTACAGGTGGGCAAACGCAAGTTCGCCAAAGTGACTCTGACCCAGTGAACGATCCCGCGGGACGCGCAGATTGCGTCCCGTTCCGCTTTGATGCTATCTCTCCGGCATGCCCATGCTGACGCGGCCTGATCCGACTGAACCCTCTGAATCCACGACGACCGAACCGGTGGTCAGTCTGCGGGGCGTGTCCAAGGTTTTTCCGAACGGCACCATGGCGCTGGCTCCTGTCGACCTGTCTGTCTTCGAAGGCGAATTCCTTACCCTGCTGGGTCCGTCCGGATGCGGCAAGAGCACCCTGCTGCGACTGGTCGCCGGATTGCTGAATCCCGGCGAGGGCAAGGTGGAGTGCCGGGCCGGAAAAATCGGATTCGTGTTTCAGGAACCAACGCTCATGCCCTGGGCCAGGGTACGGGACAATGTGCGCCTGCCACTGGAACTCTCCGGACAGGTCATGGACGACGTGGAGCGACGGGTGGATGCGGCGCTTGCCGCAGTCGGCCTCACGGATTTTGCCGGACACCGGCCCAGGGAGCTTTCGGGCGGCATGCGCATGCGTGCATCCATCGCCCGCGCCCTGGTCGACGAACCCTCGCTCCTGCTCATGGATGAGCCATTCGGTGCCCTGGACGAGATCACCCGCAACAGGCTGGACGCCGATCTGCTTGCGGTGTGCCAGGCGCGCCGTCTGACAGTCCTGTTTGTCACCCACAGCATCCATGAAGCCGTTTTCCTGTCGAGCCGAGTGCTGGTCATGTCGCCACGACCAGGACGCGTGCTGGCAGACCTGCGCATGGACGAGCCGTATCCACGTGGCGATGACTTTCGCACCAGCGCCCGCTTCGCCGAAACCACCCGGGACCTCATGCAGGTGCTCACGCAAGGCTCGGGGGGCGGCTTGTGAGCGGCTTCGCAGGGGCCTTGCGATTGACAGCCCCGGCGCTGGTCGGGGTGCTATTCCTTGTCATCTGGCAGGGACTGGTCGGCTTTCTGGAGATTCCTGTCTATGTCCTGCCATCCCCGCTGCGGGTGGCGCAGGCGCTGGTGGAGGACCGCGAGTTGCTCCTGGGTTCCCTGTTGATCACATTGAAAATTGCCGTGGCCGCCTTCGTGCTGGCCGTGGTCCTGGGCGTGCTGGCCGCCTTCGTTTTCGTGCAGAGCCGCTGGCTGGAACTGTCCCTGTTTCCCTATGCCGTGCTGCTGCAGGTCACCCCGGTCGTCGCCATCGCACCGCTCATCATCATCTGGGTGGACAACATGCAGTTGGCGCTGGTGATTTGCGCCACCATCGTGGCGGTGTTTCCCGTGATATCCAACACCACATTGGGATTGCGTAGTGTTGATACCGGCCTGCTGGACCTGTTTCGCCTCTACAAGGCGGGACGCTGGCAGGTGCTGATGCGTCTGCGTGTCCCGAGTGCCCTGCCGCATTTCTTCGGGGGCATGCGCATTGCCTCCGGCCTTGCCCTGATCGGCGCAGTGGTTTCCGAATTCATAGCCGGCACCGGTGGCAATGCCGGCGGGCTCGCCTATCAGATCCTGATCGCCGGGTTCCAGCTGAACATTCCGCGCCTGTTCGCAGCGCTGTTTCTCATCGCCTTGACGGGCGTGCTGTTGTTCATGGCCATGGTCTGGCTGTCGCGCCTGTCGCTGCGGCACTGGCACGAAAGCGAAATCTCCGCCGAGGCCTGAAGCTCGCGAGCTGCCGCGTCGGCTCTGGCACAATCTGCGCATCGCTTTCCGGAGACCTGCATGAAATCCATACTCTGTGTTGCCCTGACCTCCCTGGGTATGTTGCTGGCGCTTGGTGGCCATCCGGTGCGGGCACAGTCGCCGGACAAGCTGGTGTTTGGAACCAACTGGTATCCGGAGGCGGAGCATGGGGGGTTCTATCAGGCGATTGCCGAGGGCATCTATCGCAAGCACGGGCTTGAGGTGAGCATCAGGCCGGGCGGGCCGCAGATCAATGGACTGCAATTGCTGCTGGCCGGCCAGATCGACCTGTTCATGGGCTACGACACCCAGAGCATCAAGGTGCTCGAGCAGGATCTTCCCTTGGTGACTGTGGCCGCCACCTTTCAGAAGGACCCCACCGTCATCATTTCCCACCCAGGTGTCACCCGCCTGGAGGAACTCAAGGGACGTCCCATCGCCATAGGCTCGGTCAGCGACAACACGTTCTGGCCGTGGCTCAAGGCTCGCTATGGCTATGAGGATGCACAGAAGCGGCCCTATGCCTTCAGTGTCCAGCCTTTTCTTGCCGACAAACGCTTGTCGCAGCAGGGATATCTCACTTCCGAACCCTATTCGATAGAGAAGGCTGGCGTGAAACCGGCAGTTTTTCTGCTCGCTGACCAGGGCTATCCGCCCTATGCCGAGACCGTCGTGGTGACCCGGGCGATGCTGGCCAAGCGCCGCGATGCCATCCGGCGTTTCGTGCTGGCCAGTGCCGAGGGCTGGAAGCGCTATCTGGCCAACCCAGAGCCGGGAAACCGTCTGATCAAGAAAGACAATCCGCAGATGGAAGATGACCTGATTGCCTTCGGCATCCGTCGCATGAAGGAATTCGGCATTGTTACCGGAGGGGATGCCGCCAGCCAGGGGATCATGACCATGACGGACGCCCGCTGGAAGAGGACTTTCGATTTCATGGTGACCGCTGGACTGGTCAAACCCGGCGTTGACTATCGCAAGGCCTATACGCTGGATCTGGTGCGCGACATCCGCGTACTGCCCTGACGACTGCCTCGACGCGTCGCAAGGCCGACCTGCAGGCGTGACAGGATCAGCCCGGCGGGGCTGCCTGCACCGCAGGTTCGGGCGTGCCCACCGGCATGCCCGGGGTGACCAGCGAGCGGCGCACCATGTCGATGTGCTGGCGCAGGGTATAGACATCGGCACTGAAGGCAATGGGCAGGGTTCTTGAGTAGACGCGGCGCTCGAGGTCTTCCAGCCGGGCCAGACAGTCGGCGGTGCGCTTGGCATCCATGTCCTGCTTCAATTCCAGTTCGAGCATCTTCAACTCGCCATACCAGCGGTAAATGCGTGAGCGGATGCGCCAGGTGTAAAGCACTGGAGCCAGCCTGACCGCAGGAATCAGCACTGCGATGAGGGGCACCAGGAGAACGACGATGCGGTCAATCAGCACTGCTGCCCAGAACGGCAGGTAGCGCTGAAGGAAAGACGGACCGGACTTGTAATAGCGCGCCGCTTCCTTCGAGACTTCGAAATCCTGTTCCCGCAGCGCCGGGAACTCCCCCGCCCTCTGGAACACCCCCGACTTGCCATGCACCTCGGTCATGGCCTGTATCAGCAGGCTGGCCAGGGCAGGGTGCAGGTCCTCCTTCACCAGCACGTTGGCCGTTGGTGCCAGCAAAGTCACTTCGCGGTCCGGAATGTTGCGAACCAGGTTGATGCCGCCTTCCGGAAGTTTGACGGCCGAAAGAAAGGGAAAGGCCTTGGTATAGGCATGGGCGCGGTCAAAACTGAGCAGGCGGATGTTCTTGTCGTTCAACAGCGAGCGGATGGTTGGCGATTCGGGCGGACCGATCAACAGGGCAACATCGATCTGGCCGCTGCGCAGCGCCTTGGCCGCGGCTTCGCCGCCATGATCGAACAGCCGGGTTGGCGGCCCCCATGCCTGGTTCACCAGCAGCAATTGCGTTGCCAGCCTGCGCGTGCCGCTGCCCTGGGGGCCGATGGCAATGCGCCGACCACGCAGCAGGCGCAACTGGTCTTCCATGACCTGTCCCCGGTAGAAGATCCACACCGGCTCGAAGTACACGCTGCCCAGGGTCACCAGTCCTGGATAGTCCTCGGAAGCGCCACTGCCTGCCTGGACGAACCCGGCTTCGATATCGGAACCGGGGTCGGCGAGCCGTTCCAGGTTGGCCACCGATCCTGCCGAGGGTTTCAAATCCAGGCGCACGCCGTTGCGCGCGAGGATCTCCTGGTAGCGCAGTGCATAGGCATGATAGGCCCCGTCTACGGCGCCCGTGGTGAGGGCAAAGTGCGAGGGCGGCGCCGGCTTGACGAACTGATAGGCAAACCAGAAGGCGCCCAGGACCAGCAGCATCAGCGGCCAGCCTGCGACAACGGCGTCCCGTATGGAAAAGCGGGACAGGTGCAGGCGCGAGAACTGCAATTTGGCGAGCGGTTTCATGGTTGTAACAATAACCCGATTCAATCCCGGCTGCAGGCGCCAAGGCCTTTGATCCGCTACCATTCATCCCATGAACGCACCAACATCCGCATCCCCCCTGGTTGTCCGCCTGGCAATCCTGGTCGCCACCTTGCTGCTGACGGCGTGCATGCATTTGCCCGAGGAAAGTCGAATTGCCCTGACGGAGGTGCCCCAACTGGGGCGGTTCTCGCAGGCCCGGCCGGGTGATGAACTCCCCGGGGGATGGCGCCTTTGGACCCTGTCACGCTTCAAGAAACCCACCGATTACACACTGGTGAAGGATGGCGGGCACACCGTGGTGCAGGCACGATCCGAAGCATCGGCCTCGGGGCTGGTCCATGACGTCAAGGTCAATCCGCGCGAGTTTCCCATCCTGTCCTGGCGCTGGAAGGTGGATGGGTTGATACCGGGGGCTGACAATACCGCCAGCGATAGCGAGGACGCACCAGTACGGGTGATTGTGGCCTTCGAGGGCGACGTGTCGAAGCTGGATTTCGAGGAGCGGATATTTGCCACGCGCCTGCGCCTGCTCACCGGGCATCAGATGCCCTATGCCACGCTCATGTACATCTGGGAGAACAAGGCCGCAGTGGGGACGGTGATCGAGAGCCGGCATACTTCGAGGGTACGCATGATCGTCGCCGACAGCGGCAGCGGCCGTCTCGGTGCCTGGCAGGATGAAGCGCGCAATGTCTACGAGGATTACCGGCGTGCGTTTGGTGAGGAGCCGCCGATGATCAAGTCGATAGCCATCATGACCGATACTGACAACACCGGTGAGCAGGCCCACGCCTTGTACGGTGATATCGCCTTTCTGCGGACCTACCCTTCAAATCCATCGACGATGCTGGACTGAGTATTGTCTTTACGGCATTCTTGACTTTCATCCAGATTCATTCCCATGGTGTCGTGCAATGTCCTCCCTCAATGATCTGCAGGCTCTGGGCCAGTCCGTCTGGCTCGATTTCATCAGCCGGGACCTGATTGAATCCGGAGCGCTCGCTTCGCTGGTGCAATCCGGGCTGGGCGGACTCACCTCGAATCCGGCCATTTTCGAGAAGGCCATAGGTCAGGGGGCCGTGTACGCCAATGAGATGGCAAGGCACGCGCGCGCCGGACTGGACACCAAGGGCATCTACGAACAACTGGCGATTCGTGACATTCGTGATGCCGCCGATGCGCTGCGGCCGGTCTATGACCGTACTGCAGCCGCCGACGGCTACGCGAGCCTCGAGGTTTCGCCGGAACTCGCGCTGGATACCGCCGGGACACTGGCCGAGGCTCGCCGTCTCTGGCAGGAAGTTGACCGTCCCAACCTGATGATCAAGGTGCCCGGGACCGAGCAGGGCATGCCGGCCATACGCGAGCTCATCGCCGATGGCATCAATGTCAACGTCACCTTGCTTTTCTCGCAGTCGGCCTATGAGGCTGTGGCCGACGCCTATGTTGCGGGTCTGGAGCAGCGGCTTGCCCGCAAGCAGGGGCTGGGCAGGCTGGCGAGCGTAGCCAGTTTCTTCATCAGCCGGATTGATTCGGCCGTGGATGGACTGCTGGACCGGAAGCTGGCAGCGGCTGCACCACAGGACCAGGCGCTGCTTGCAGCGCTGAAGGGCAAGGTTGCCATTGCCAATGCGCGCATGGCCTATCGGCATTACCAGTCACTGTGCGGATCAGCGCGCTGGCGCAGGCTGGCCGCGGAAGGAGCGCGACCACAACGCCTGCTCTGGGCCAGCACCAGCAGCAAGAATCCCGCTTACCGGGATGTGATGTATGTCGAAGAACTGATCGGGCCGGATACGGTCAATACGCTGCCACCGGCGACGCTGGAGGCCTTTCTGGATCATGGGCAGGCGCGAACTTCGATTACGGCTGAGGTGGATGCTGCACAGCGCGTACTGGCCGATCTGCAGGCACAGGGCATTTCCCTGGACAGCGTGACGGCAGATCTGCTGCGCGATGGCATCCGCCAGTTCGCCGAGTCCTTCGAAAAGCTGCTGGCTGCGGTGGCACAGCAAGCAAAAGTTTAGAAGGGTCTGATAATAATTCGGCTGCAGATCTGCTGATGGCGGTGTAGAGGATGCGAATTCGATAATATTGGCAGGCTCACGCCGCCCATACGCCGCCGGTCTCCGTGGCAGTTCCTTCGGCAACCAGCTTGAGCATGTGGGCATGCAGGGAACGCTTGGCAACCGGGTGGACCTTGGTTGGCACATCGTCGTAGGCCTGCGTCACCAGTTCATCCAGCGTCGCCTTTTTCAGTTTGCGCAGGGCCGCCAGTATCTTGGCTTCGCGCTGCAAGCGGTGCTGGATGATGCGTTCAATGGCTTCCTTGGGATGGTCGATCAGGAAACCGTGGCCCGGGGCGATCCATTCAATGGCCTCGGTCTGCACATTGCGCAGGGAATCCAGATAGGCAAGCATGTCACCGTCCGGTGGGCCGATCACCACGGTGGAGCCCTGCATGACATGGTCGCCGGTGAACAGGAGTTTCTCCTCCTCCAGCAGGTAGCACACCTGATTGGAGGCATGGCCGGGTGTGTGGATGACGCGCAGTGTGCAGTCACCCAGCTGAAGGCGTTCCCCATGCACGGGAACCCGGTCGGGACGGAAATCACGGTCCTGGTTACCGTGCTGTGGCGCCGGCATGCCGATGATCTCCGCGCCGGTCTGATCCTTCAGTGCCGAGGTGGCCGGCGAGTGGTCGTTGTGCGTGTGCGTGGTGATGAGCCAGCGTATGCGTCCCTTGCCGCTGGTTCCGCGCGCTTCGTCCATCAGTGCGCGAATGTGCATGTCGATAATCGGGCCCGGGTCGACAATGGCGATGTCGTCGCCGCTTTCGATGAGATAGCTGTTGGTACCGGGGCCGGTCATGAAGCCGGGATTGGCGGCGGTCAGCCGGCGCACACGCGGTGACAGGCGGGTGGCGGCACCGGGAATGATCTCGTAGGAGGCCGAACCCCGCTGGCCGGGATCGAGCTTGCCGACTTCGGCATAGGCGGCATCGCCGGGGGACAGCAGCTTCATGCCATCGCGGCCATTGGCGTGGCGCTGGGTGCGTGCATCAGCCGGGTGGGGGCTGCGGGCGTAGTCGACCATGGCGGCCGCATTGGGGAATCGCGTCAGCAGCTCCATGGTCTTGCGTGTGGGTGCGATCATGGGCAGCTTGCCGGCGGCGTGGCGTTCCAGCGCTTCGGACGGCCTTATCCAGACGTGCTCGTCGCATTCATTGTTGTCGTGGGACACGATCTGGCCTTCGGGCAGGGCGGCCACGAAGAAGCGGGTATCGTAGCGCCGCGGCCTGCCGCCGGGCGTGATCCAGTGGCTGAGATACACCGCATGTTCCAGTGCCAGGCGCAGTCCGCGCTCGCGGCAGAAATCGGCAAAGGCATATTCACCGGCGGCCATGCGTTCACGCAGTTGTGCAAGCTCGAGTACTGTTTCAGGATGGTCTTCCTGCCGCACGATCCGCCCCTGTGCATCACGGCAGAGCAGCAGGCCCGCCTCCTCGAAGCACTCGCGCAGGCCAGCCACCCAATAAGCCAGGCCACCGCTTGGGATGCCCAGCCGGCGGCTGGCTTCGGCATCATCCAGGCCCGGCTCGTGATCGTGCCATCCCGCATCATGATCGGCCTCGTCCACCAGGCCGCCGGGAAACACATACGCGCCATCGAAGTCCATCTGCGCGGCGCGGCGCATCATCAGAACCTCGATGCCGTCAGCGGCATCCCGGGCGAGGATGATGGTGGCGGCGGGAACGGGTTTGGCGGAAGCAGGGTCCATGGCAGGGCTCATTCACTCGAGGGGAGAGGGCAGCACCTGACGGCGACGGCATGTCCGGGCTGCTGAGAGGATTCTATTACTTTGCCGCAAGCGCCCCGATCAGGGGCGCGAAGGGACACGCCGTTGCGGCCTGCCCCTGTCTGTACAGATCAGCCGCAGGCGCCGACCGCACCACAGGCGGTGCAGAAGTCACAACCATCCTTGCGGATGACCGTCATGTTGCCGCATTCATTGCACAGCGCGCCTTGCATGATGCGGTTGCCAACCTGCTCTCGGGGTATTTCGAGCAGGCCCATTTCGCGGGTGGGATAGCCGTTCTCGTTGAGGACGCCCAGCATCGCATAACGATGGATCAGCAGGCGCGCCACATAGGCCACGGTCGATGGGAAGGTTTCCTGACGGCGCTGCCCCGGGACGAATGCCATGAAGTCACCCAGCGGCTCAGAGTAGTTCAGCAGCTTGCGCAGCTTCATGCCTATCCAGGCAGGGTCGAGCACCCGCATGTCCAGCGAGAGCAGGCGCGCCAGGCCGTCGAGGGAGCGCGGATAGTGTCCTGAGAGGAACATGCTATACGGGCGGGTTGCCCCGGCTGGGAAACCGGCTTCCGGTGGCAGCGTGATTTCCTTCAGACCGACCACGAAGTCCTCCGAGGTGGCCGGATTCTGGATGTCGACTGTCCACGAAAGCGTGCCGCTGGTGCCGGTCTTGGGTTCCTGAATGGCGAACATGGCATCCAGAACCGGGTGTGGGCGGCCGCTGGGCGAGAGCAGGTCCGGGGACTGCTCGTCCAGTGCGCCGAGCTGGTCACAGCGCCAGCGCACCACCTGGGCCACGCCGGAGACGACGCTGGGCACCAGTTTCTTCTCGCCATTGGGCGGGAAAGGCATTTCGAAGGAGTGATCGCCGGGGGTCTTGGAGAGCACATCGAGCTTCAGCGCAAGCCAGGCCCTGTCGTTGGCCCGCATGTCCATCGAAAGGGTCTTGGCCACGGCGCCCAGGCCGCGTGGCTGTTCCGTGCCGTTGACCCAGACTTCGAACGGGAACTTCTTGCCTTCTTCCTCGATGTGTCCGACGAACAGAGCGAACTCGCCACCGGGATGGGGAATCATGTAGGTCCAGGAGGGGTTGCCGCCGGTCAGGCTGGGCCGCCCTGGCCACACCAGCGATGAGAGCACCGGTGCGGGCAGGGACTTGATGGACAGGCGCCGATTGGCCATCTGATCCTCGCCCCAGTGCAGCTCCACATCCTGTGGCTGTTTCTGTTCTTCCTTCTTCGGCGCGCTCTGCACGGACAGCACGGAGCCGAGCACGCTGTTGGGGCGGTAAGTGGCGAGCCCCTTCAGTCCGGCACGCCATGCCGACATGTAGAGGTCCTCGAACTCGGAGTAGGGGTAGTCTTCCGGCACATTCACCGTCTTGGAGATCGAGGTATCGATGTAGGGGGCAACCGCCGCGACGACGTCCTTGTGCGCCTTGGCGGAAATTTCCAGAGCCGTCACGAAGTAATCGGGCAGCTTGCGCACGTCACCACCGACATGCTTGTAGGTGCGCCAGGCGTAGTCCTCGACGTCGTACTGCTTCCAGGTGCCGTCAGCCATGCGCTTGCGCCGCTGGTAGGTCCAGGAGAAGGGCGGTTCGATGCCGTTGGAAGCATTGTCGGCGAATGCCAGGCTGATGGTGCCGGTGGGTGCAATCGACAGCAGGTGGGAATTGCGGATGCCGTGGGTGCGGATCTTCTGCTTCACTTCATTGGGCAGGCGCGAGGCGAAGTTGCCACCCGACAGGTACAGGTCGGCATTGAACAGCGGGAAGGCGCCGCGTTCCCTGGCCAGTTCAACCGAGGCCAGATAGGACGAGTCGCGCATGGCTTCGGAAATCTTTGCGGCCATGGCGCAGGCCTCGGCGGTGTCGTACTTGATGCGCAGCATGATCAATGCGTCACCCAGGCCCGTGAATCCCAGGCCGACGCGACGCTTGGATTGCGCCTCATGGTGCTGGGCGGGCAGGGGCCACTTGGTGGCTTCCAGCACGTTGTCCAGCATGCGGATCGCCACATCGACCACCTTGTTGAAGGCGGCGAAATCGAATGCGGCCTGCTCGCTGAACGGCGCCGTGACGAACTTGGTCAGGTTGACCGAACCCAGGCAGCAGCAGCCGTAAGGCGGCAGCGGCTGCTCGGCGCAGGGGTTGGTGCTCTCGATGGTTTCGCAGTAATACAGGTTGTTGTCGCGATTCATGCGGTCCAGGAACAGGATTCCCGGCTCGGCATGGTCATAGGTGGAGCGCATCACCTGCTCCCACAGGTCGCGTGCGCGCACCTTGCGGTACACCCACAAGCTGTCCTTGCGCTGATAGGCGCCTGCGCTCAGTGTGTCTGCGGAAGGCTCGGACTTGTGCACCAGTTCAACTTCACCGTCGGACTCGACGGCACGCATGAACTCGTCAGTGACCCCGACCGAGACATTGAAATTGGTCAGATCGCCCTTGTCCTTGGCATGGATGAAATCCTCGATGTCCGGATGGTCACAGCGCAACACGCCCATCTGTGCACCACGACGGCTGCCGGCGGACTCCACCGTCTCGCAGGAGCGGTCGAATACGCGCATGTATGAGATCGGGCCGCTGGCGTGTGACTGGGTGCCCTTGACGAAGGCATTCTTGGGTCGTATGGAGGAGAAGTCATAGCCCACGCCGCCACCGCGCCGCATGGTCTCTGCGGCTTCGGCAAGCGCGGTGTAGATGCCGGGACGACCATCGACAACCTCGGTGATGGAGTCACCCACGGGTTGCACGAAGCAATTGATCAGTGTCGCCGACAGTGACGTGCCTGCTGCCGAGTTGATGCGGCCTGCAGGGACGAAGCCCTGTTCCTGTGCCTCGAGGAATTTCTTTTCCCAGTAGACACGCTTGTCTTCGGGTTCGATTGCAGCCAGCGCGCGTGCAACGCGGGCTCTGACATCACGGACGGTTTTCTCGTTGCCCTTGGCGTACTTCTCGATGAGGACTTCTTCGCAGATTGCCTGCTCGGGAATGGAGATAGTCTTCTTTTTGGAGGAATCTTCTTTTTTATCAATCTGTTGCATTATAATCCTCCAGTAGTTTGATACACAAAGCTTACGCCAGTTGAGGCCGCGCGCAAGCAAAATTTTTTGGATTGCAGGCACGCATTCTAGGCCTGCTTTGCCCCGATTCTGCAGCCCTCTGATTTAGCAGTTTTTTTTGGAAAACCATGTCATGATAATGGTTAATCAGGGCTTTGGATACAACATGTAGTACCCGGTCACGGGACGGTAACATCCAGTATGGGGTCCGTGTGGATTCCGTATAACCGGAAGGAGAGCAGCAGATGAGTGCAAACACCCAGACCGCCACACTTGCGGGAGGATGCTTCTGGTGCCTTGAGGCCGTCTATGTCGGCCTGCGGGGCGTGGTCTCTGTGGAGTCCGGTTACATGGGCGGGAAGAATGACAACCCGAGCTATGAACAGGTCTGTTCCGGTACCACCGGGCATGCCGAAGTCGTGCAGGTTACCTTCGATCCCGCAGTGGTCAGCTTTCGCGAGCTGCTTGAAGTGTTCTTCGTCATTCACGATCCGACCACGCCCGACCGTCAGGGCAATGACGTCGGCACGCAATACCGATCGGCAGTCTTCCACCATGCGGCGGAGCAACAGCAGGAGGCCGTTGCGGTTATCTCTGAACTGGAATCAAAGGGGCTGTGGGGTGCGCCTTTCGTCACCGAAGTCACGCCCGCTTCGCGATTCTGGATCGCCGAGGGATACCACCGGAACTACTTTGCCAACAACCCGTCACAGCCTTACTGTCAGTTCGTGGTGGCCCCCAAGGTGCAGAAATTCAGAAAGCACTTCCTGGCTCAGCTCAAGGACGCCTAGCGAGATGGTGTCGTGCTGCCATGCACCGCAAGCCATGCAGCCGGTTGTCTGCCGGCCTGGTGACAGTTGCCCGCAATCCGGGCGTGGCACAGAGGCTGTCCGACGGCGGGGAGGCGCATGCAAACGCCTGGGACCTTGCACTTGCAGTTCCGCAAGCGCATCGTCGCGGAGATGGCATGAGGGAAGAAGGTGGTAACCGAAACCGGCTTCAAGTTGCTGTCGTGGTGATGCCGCCTGCTGCGGTACCTCAGGCCACCTGATGCCTCAAGGTGCGAGACGGTCGATTGCCCAGCCTGCACCCTGCCGGCGATAGCGTAGGCGGTCATGCAGCCGATTGGAGCGACCTTGCCAGAACTCTACTTCCTGCGCGTCCAGGCGAAAGCCTCCCCAGTGGGGGGGGCGGGGCGGCTGCTCGCCGTACTTGCTGGTTACATCCTTCAGGCGTTGCTCCAGTGCCTCGCGGTCTGGCAGCACGTCGCTCTGGGGCGAAGCCCAGGCCCCCAGCCGGGCCCCCAGCGGGCGGCTGGCATAGTATTCATCGGATTCCGCTGCATCGGTGCGCGTGACCGGACCTTCGATGCGGATCTCACGTTCCAGCTCCGGCCAGAAAAAAAGCAGTGCCGCATGCGCAAAGCCGGTGAGTTGACGTCCCTTGCGGCTGGAATAGTTGGTAAAGAACACAAAGCCGCGCTCGTCAAATCCCTTCAGCAGCACGATCCGTGCGGATGGCTTGTGGTCTGCCCCGACAGTGGCCAGGGTCATGGCGTTGACCGTATGCATCCTGGCATGCACCGCCTGTTCGAACCATTTGCCGAACTGGTCGAAGGGACTGGACGCCACATCGGATTCACCGAGTGCCGCCTTGACGTAATCTTCGCGAATCTTTGAGAGGTCCATGGTTTAATTCTAGCCGGACCGGTGGCGTGCCGCATTCCGGCATGCCAGGTCAAGCACGTGAAACATTGGAATCATGAAAGTCATCGTCCTGGGTGCCGGCCTGATAGGCACCACTTCCGCCTGGTACCTGAACGAGGCCGGCCACGAGGTTGTCGTGGTTGACCGGCAGACGGCTGCCGGCATGGAAACCAGCTTTGCCAATGGCGGCCAGATCTCGGTTTCGCATGCCGAACCCTGGGCCAATCCACGGGCGCCGTTCAAGGCCCTGCGATGGCTGGCCAGGGAAGACGCGCCACTGCTGTTCCGGATGCGAGCTGATCCCGCGCAGTGGCGCTGGGGTCTGCGTTTCCTGTTCGAATGCCTGCCGGCCAACACCCGCCGCAACACCATCCAGCTGATCAGGCTGGGCCTGTATTCGCGCGCTTCGCTGCAGGCCCTGCGCAAGGCTACCGGCCTCGAGTACGACCAGCTCGAGAAGGGCATCCTGCACTTTTACTCGGATGCGCACGAGCTGGACGCGGCGCAGGCGACTGCCAGCTTGATGCGCGAGCAGGGGTGCTCCATCGAGCTCATCGACGTCGAGGCCGCCATTCGCCTGGAACCGGCGCTGCGCAATGCCCGTCACCTGCTCGCCGGCGCCAGCGTGGCGCCCGACGATGAGTCAGGCGATGCGCACCGCTTCACCCAGGGCCTGGCAGCACTGGCTGCCGCGCGTGGTGTGCAGTTCCGATTCAATGCCGGTGTGCAGCGTCTGCATCGCACTGGCGATCAGGTCGATGGCGTGGATTGCCTGGTCGATGGACGGATCGAGCGCTTGAAGGCGGATGCCTATGTCGTGGCGCTGGGCAGTTACAGCCCGCTGCTGCTGCGGCCGCTTGGCATCGGCCTGAGTGTCTATCCCGCCAAGGGCTACTCGGTCACCCTGCCGGTCGAGCACCCCGAACTTGCCTACACCATGAGCCTCACCGATGAGGCAGGCAAGATCGTGTTTTCGCGGCTGGGCCGGCGATTGCGCGTGGCTGGCACGGCGGAGTTCACCGGATATGACACCAGCCTCAATGCAGTGCGCTGCCAGGCGCTGACGCGCCGATTGCTGCAGTTGTTCCCCGGTGTGGCGGATGCCGGCAAGGCGGAGTACTGGGCGGGCCTGCGTCCGTCGACGCCCTCGAATGTGCCCAGCATCGGCAGAACCCGCTACCGCAACCTTTACCTGAATACCGGCCACGGCACGCTGGGCTGGACCCATTCCTGCGGGTCGGGAAGGGCCCTGGCCGACATCGTCAGCGGGCGGCAGCCTGAGGTCGATTTCGCATTTGCCGTGCCCTGAAACCCGTGGCTCATTCCGGGGATGCCGGGCGGCCTTTGGCGCGTTTCCAGTTGTGGCGTGCAGAGTAACCGCCGCCCAGTTGCAGCGCCGACACCAGCCAGTACAGCGGAGCAATCCCGATGACGCTACCGAGGGCGCCGGCGGCGATGGGCATGGCAACCTGCAGTGACATGGACACTGAAGTGCGCAGACCCAGCACTTCCGCCATGCGTGATTGCGGCGCCGCCTCATAGAACAAGGTATTCATCATCGGGCTGGCCAGTCCGTGTCCGAGGCCCATGGTGAAAGCAAAGAACATCAGCAGGGTCACCGACGTGGTGAGGCCGAAGGCAAGATTGGCCGTGCCGCTGACGGCCAGCGAGATGAGCAGCACCTGCCATGGTGTGAACTTGCGTGAAACGGCCCGGGTGAGTAGCCGCACGAAGAAGGTGGCGCCTGAAAAGCAGGCAATGATGGTGCCGATCTGCGAGGCAGACAGCTTCATTGCCGCGCCGTAGATCGGCGTCATGAACAGGAATACGTCCCAGGCGGTCGCGAACAATACGTTGATGGTGTAGATGCGGCGCAGCTTGGGATCCTTCAGCAGGTCCACCACGCTTCCCTGGCCGGCGTCCTTTTCGGACACCGGGCGTGGCTCCAGCGCCGGCACGCGGCGTGACAGGAAGATGATGCTCAGCACCGACACCATGCTCAGGATGGCGAACGTCCAGCGAAAGCCGATGTGGTCGATGGCAAATCCGGTGAGCATGGGCGAAAGCGCCGATGATGCGGCGATCCAGGTGGCGGCAATCGCAAAGTTGGCCGGTCGGTCCTGTGGTTTGCTCAGCCGCCCGATCAATTGCTGGTTGATGATGTGCAGGGTCAGAAAGGCGCCACCGGTCACCAGGCTCGCCACGGCCAGCGAAATCAGTCCTGGTACCAGTGCTGCGAGCAACGGGCAGATGATCAGCAGTATCGGACACACCAGCAGCGGCACACGCGAGCCATAGCGGTCGATGTAGCGTCCCATGGGGACGGAGCCTATGGCGGGCAGGGAGGCAAACAGTGCGGTGATCAGCCCCACGACCGCCGATGAGGCACCGATGTGGATGGCGTCCAGCGCCACGGCGAGGCGCATGCCTGCGAACACCACATGGCTCATGGCGTTGAAGACGATGCTGGCGAGGATCACGTTCAATGCCCTGCGCCACAGGCGGACGTGCACAGACCAGGCGCACATTTCATGCGCGCCGCCTCCCATGGCAATGCCACCCTGCCGTGGCCGGTTCTGTCATCTCGGTGCAACTCCTAGTGCGCTGACTGCTGCAAACAGGCAGCGATCCCTTGCCCTCACTCCGCAACGGGAATGCAGCCATGCCGGCTAGGGGGCGGCAGGGCAGGACCTAAGGAAGCTCTGAAAAACCCGGGGCAACACCCCCGTATTCCCCATGAAAGGGCTCTGAAAAAACAGGGTTCTTCAGAGTATTCCTAAGTCATGAAAATGGAAGTCCCTGATATTGCGAGGGTCACGAGGCAAACCGGGGGAATGTCGAGCATCAAGGATACCGCGGAAAGCGATCGCCTGCAGAGGGGTGGTGCCGCGATGATGGCACCATCCCCCTTTGTTCCGAACTCAGTTGCCCGGGCTGGCCTGCTGCAGGGCAGCGATGCGGCTTTCGATGGGGGGGTGGCTGGAAAACAGCGCCATGAAACCGGGCGCACTGTTGACGCCCAGCGTCGCGACCGATTGCGGCAGGGTGCCGGGCTGCAGATTGCCCAGACGTGCCAGGGCGTGCATCATCGGCTTGGGCGAGCCGAGCAGGCGCGCTGAACCGGCGTCCGCGCGATATTCACGCTGGCGCGAGAACCAGGCCACGATCATCGAAGCGGCGATGCCGAACAGTATTTCGCAGACGATGACCGTGATGTAGAAGCCGGGGCCGACGCCACGCTCGGACTTGAAAATGGCCTTGTCCACGGCATAGCCCACCACCCTGGCAAGGAACACCACGAAGGTGTTGACCACGCCCTGGATCAGGGTCAGGGTCACCATGTCGCCATTGGCGATGTGGGCGATTTCATGGCCGAGCACCGCTTCGACTTCCTCGCGCGACATGGACTGCATCAGGCCGGTGGATACGGCCACCAGGGCATCGTTCTTGAAGGCGCCCGTGGCGAAGGCATTGGCTTCGCCCTCATACACTGCAACTTCGGGACGGCCGATGCCGGCCTGGTCGGCCAGGCGGTGCACCGTGCTCACCAACCAGAATTCAGTGGACCCCTCAGAGCCATCGATGACATGCGCTCCGGTGGACCACTTTGCGACGGGCTTGGAAATCAGCAACGAGAAAGTCGCCCCGCCAAAGCCGACCACCAGCGAAAAGCCGAGCAGGGTCGTCATGTTGAGGCCATTGGCGGTGATGAACTGATTCAGGCCGAGCAGGTTCAGCACCACGCCCAGCACCAGCATGACTGCCAGATTGGTGACCAGAAACAGCACAATGCGTTTCATCGAATCATCTCCTTGAGTGACTGTCCGCAAAACGAACAGTGGTGACAAGCAGCAATATGGGGTGCTTGTTGGGCTTTTTCAAGCCGCGCAGATTCTACAGGCGCGCTGAATCTGCGGGTAGCTTTGTGCATGGCCTTCAAACCTGCATAACCCTATGAAAAACATGGCATTAGCGACCCATGCCGAAGCGGGAGGGAAGGAGTTCTGCAATCAGATCCGCTGGCAGGGGCAGCGGATCTCCGGCCATCCGGCTTGCCAGCAATTCGGCGCCCAGCGGTGCCCAGGCCAGTCCACGTGCGCCAAGGCCGGTCAGGACATGCAGGCCGTCCGGACCGGGTTCGCCGGCGATGGGCAGGCGGTCCGGCGTGACGGCACGAAAGCCCACCCGCCCCTGTGCATCATCGGGCCGGGCATTGCGGCACAAGCCTGGCAGTGCCACTTCCATTCTTGCCATGTTTGCTGCATGGTCTTCGCTCCGCAATCCGGCGTCATTGTCGCCAGGCTGGAAGGTCGCGCCAATGAGCAGGCGCCCGTCACGCATGAGCATGCCATAGCCCTCGCCACTGACCGCGCAGGAAAGGGTGCGCAGCGGATCGGCGGGCAGCACGGTGATCTGCCCCCTGACCGACTCCAGCCTGAGCAAAGGCGCAAAGGCGAGACTGCCCATGCCCGCAGCCACCACCACCTGTTCAGCCTCTGCCAGTACGCTTCCCCTGTCATCGCGGGCGTGCCACAGGCCATTGACTGAAACCAGTTCGGACACCGTCGATTCATAGACGGTCCGGATGCCCGGATGCCGGAGTTGTCTGCTGCATACCCGTGCCGGGTCAAGGCTCATGCCGGTGCCGAACCAGATGCCCGGGCGGCTGGTCGCCATGCCAAGTAGCGTGGTGGCATCCGACGGGCTGAGGTAGCGGGCCAAGGTGTCAGGGTAAGCCTGCTCCAGCAAGGGTTGATAGCGGTCAGCCTCCTGCAGGCTGCGCAGGAGACGCAGCACCCCATGCTGCAGGATGAGCGCATCCTCCTCCGAGTGCAGCCTGGTGTAGTGGCGTTGTGCATAGCCAAAGGCCGCACGTGAAATCTGCGCGTTGGCGCCATCGGCGATATTGACCAGCGGTGCACAAAGGCCGAGCGGATTGCCCGAGGCCTCGCGGGCGGGGGCGGCATGTCGCTCCAGTACCTGCACTTCCCAGCCGCGTTCGGCCAGACGCAGGGCGCTGGCGCTGCCGGCGAGGCCGGCGCCGATGACCAGGGCACGGGCCTGCGATGGCGGCAAAGCCGTCATCGGGCCGATGCGTGTGCCGGTGAGCATTTCCCGCTTGCCTCGGAAGCCGGGGCGCTTTTCCAGCTGAAATCCGGCGTGAGCCAGTCCTTCGCGCACGGCGCCGGCCACGCTCCAGGTCGCCAGTGTGGCGCCGGGCCTGGCAATGCGCGCCAGTTGTGCAAATACTGCGGGAGACCACATGTCCGGATTGCGTGCTGGTGAGAAACCGTCCAGATAAAAGGCATCGGCCTGCGCTTGCAACTGTGACAGGCATGCCAGCGCATCGCCCAGCAGCAGGGTGAGCGTGATGCGGCCCCCGGCCAGGTGCAACCGGTGGTAGCCGCGCAGCGGCAGCGGCCAGGCATCGATGAGGGCCCTGGAGCGCGCTTCATGCTCCGGCCAGTGGCGATGGGCCTGCGCCAGCGACTGGGGGCTGAATGGCTGGTTTTCCACGGAGACGTAATTCAACCGTGCAGGACCGGCGTCATCAGCTTCCAATGCACGCCAGGTTTCCAGGAAATTCAGTCCCAGCCCGAAGCCGGTTTCGACGATGGTGTAAGCGTCCCGGTTGCGCCAGCGTTGCGGCAGCTGGTTTCCGCCCAGGAACACATGGCGGGATTGTCCTGGACCACCGTCGGCGGAATGATAGACATCGCCGAATTGTGCGGAGTAAGGTACGCCTTCGGCATCGAAAGACAACCTGGCCTCGGTTAGTGTTACAGCAGAATGCGACATGACGCCATGATAAACGCTGACAGCCATTTACCCGTTCGCAAAAGCATAGCCGAGACAGCCCTCGCCAATGGGCTTGAGATACAGCAAAACAAGGGAGAGATGACAATGCTTCGTCTGCAGAGATTTGCTGTTCTGGGCACGATGCTCATCGCGCATGCTGTGGTTCTTGCCCAGGGAACGGACACTTGGCCGTCCAGGCCTGTGTCGCTCATCGTTCCCTTCACTCCCGGCGGCTCGACGGATGCCGAAGCGCGAGTGTATTCGCAGAAGCTGACCGAGAGTATCGGCAAGTCAGTCGTCCTTGACTACAAGCCGGGTGCGGGCTCTGTACTCGGCATGAATTATGTGGCCAAGGCAGCGGGAGACGGCCACACTCTGCTGATCATGGGACCCAGTATCGCCATTGCGCCTTCTTCGCAAAAGTCGCTCCCTTATGATCCGGCAAAAGACCTGCTGGCGGTGTCGGTCATCACCAAGCGTCCCATTGTGTTGACGGTGAATCCGTCGATCCCGATAAGAACTCCGGCGGAGTACATCGCCTACGCCAAGGCCAATCCCGGGAAGCTCAATTTCGGCACGCCGGGCATGGGTGGCTCGCCGCATCTCAACGGTGAATGGCTGAGCAGCATTGCCGACATCAAGATGACTTTTGTCCACTACAAGGGAGTCGCGCAGCAGTACGTCGACTTGATGGCGGGTCGAAACGATGCGGCCTACGTGGTTTTGGGCACGGCGCTGCCGCTGATCAAGTCGGGGAAATTGCGGGTGATCGGATATGCCAGCCTGGTCACATCGCCGCTGCTGCCCAACGTGCCCGTCATCGGTGAGCAGGCCGCGCCGGGGCTGGATTACACCAGCTGGTTGGGCATAGGCGGGCCAGGTACGATACCGCCGGCTCTGCTGACGCGCATACACGGCGAGTTGCAAAGGATGGCCAGATCGCCGGACGTCGCGCAGCGGTTCGAAAGCGAAGGGGTGGTCACTGTGACCATGACGCCTCAGGATAGTCGGACGTTCGTTGCCGCCGAAACTGCACGCTGGCGTTCGCTGGTGAAGGATCGCGGCATTACTTTCGAGGAGTAGAGACCCTGCCAGCGCTCTGGCTTTATGCGCAATTGTCCATGCCTACGCCGCTTGTTGAGACTTCCA
Organism: Betaproteobacteria bacterium; assembly: GCA_947474715.1. Classification (GTDB taxonomy): domain Bacteria; phylum Pseudomonadota; class Gammaproteobacteria; order Burkholderiales; family SG8-39; genus CAIYPG01. Next base: position 11,428 of record CANJJT010000032.1, on the reverse strand, counting down.
TAATCCATGACCTTACCAAAGCGAGGCTTGCATCCTGACTGACCGCTTACTCTTCCAGCTTCAGCCCTGCCTCATCCACCACCTTCTGCCAGCGTGCAAGCTCGGTGGTGATGAGCTGGGCAAATTGTGCTGGCGTGCTCCCCACAGGCTCGCTGCCCTGTTTCGCCAACTCCGCCACGATCTCGGGACTGTGCACGGCCTTGCTGAACGCCTCACTCAAGCGGTTGGCAATCGAAGGCGGCGTGCCACCCGCGCCGAGGAAGCCGATCCAGCCGGTATAGTCGTAAGGTGGAAAACCCTGTTCGGCCACAGTGGGCAGATCGGGCATCTGCGGCGAGCGTTGCCCGCCCAGCGCTGCCAGGGCCCTCAGCTTGCCGGCTTTCACCATGGGCAGGGTCGCTACCATCAGCCCCGAGCCGGCCATGATGCGGCCGGTCTGCAACTCGAGCAGCATGGGACCGGTGCTCTTGTGGTGAATATAAGTGACTTGGGTGTTGCTCAGAGAATGTAGCCAGGCACCGGCCAGATGGCTGATGGCACCGGCGCCGCCTGTGCCGTAATTGATCCTGCCTGGATTGGCTCGCGCGTAGGCGACGTAGTCACCCAGTGTCCTGGCCGGAAAAGATGGGTGGACAAGCAGTATGGATGCCTGCTTGCTCATGAGCGAGATCGGCGTCAGATCTTTCAACGTGTCATAGGGCATATCTGTCTTGCGGAAGGCGGGGAGGACAGTCATGCCCGTTGAAGCCGCCACCAGGGTGTAGCCATCGGGCCTGGACTTGGCGACATAGGCAATGCCCAGCATGGAGCCGCCACCCGGCTTGAAATCGATCAGCACCTGCTGTCCCAGGTTGGCGGCGAGACGCTGCGTATATAGCCGGGTCTCCAGCTCCACCGGGCCACCGGCAGCAAAGGGCACGATCAGCACGATCGATTTCGACGGAAAAGATGCGGCTGATTGAGCGTAGGCCTGCGGCATTGCCGCCAGGGCGATGGCTGCTCCTGTCAGCAACGCAATTCCGCGGGCGCCTGTACTCATGCATTCAGTCATACGCGGTTTCCTGTTCAAAAATATGACGATCCAGCCTTACCCGATACGACTGGCTGCTGCCCACTTTTCCATGTCCCGATACAGGCTGGAACTGGGAGGGTACCCCTTCATGCTACACAAGCTGCTGTCCGCGACAAATTTTCAGAGGCTGGCGGTGGGGTAGTCCGGATTTTTTATCCAGTCCAAGCACCGCAGGCTCTGAGCTGCCTTGCCTTATTCGCAGCCATCGCGATCAGTCTTTTATTCGAGGGCGCAATGAGCCCCTGCTATATTTCTCCACGCAGTTTTGGCCAATCGCAGAACAGGGGGCTCCATTTGAGTAGCCAGACAGTTGAATATCTGCCGTAAGTTAAAAAGATCAAAAATGATGAGGATAGGCATCGACCTGGGCGGCACCAAGACCGAAATCATCGCTCTCGCAGCCGATGGCAGCACCCTGTTGCGCTATCGCGAGCCGACGCCGGCGGGCAACTATGAAGAGACCTTGCGGCTGATCGTCGGACTGGTGGACAAGGCAAAACGGGCAGCGGGCGCCAGCGCCAGCATCGGCATCGGCACGCCTGGTGCTCTATCACTCCTTACTGGGGCCATCAAGAACGCCAACTCCACCTGCCTCAACGGCCGCGAGTTCAAGCGTGATATTGAAGCGAGACTGGGCCAGGAGGTTCGGATTGCCAATGACGCAAACTGTTTTGCCTTGTCGGAGGCGACCGATGGCGCAGGCCAGGGCGTGGCCTGCGTGTTCGGGGTGATCCTCGGTACCGGTGTCGGCGGCGGGGTGGTCGTTCACGGGCAGGTACTGACCGGGGCCAATGCCATTGCCGGAGAGTGGGGACACAATCCGCTGCCTTTGCCGCAAGTGGCCGACTTGCCCCTGCCGGCCTGTTACTGCGGTCGCAGCGGCTGCATCGAAACCTATCTGTGCGGTCCGGCCCTGGTGCGCGACCATCTGACGCAGGCCGGCGTGCATCTGGATGCAGCAGGCATCGCCCGTGGCGACATGGCAGGTGATGCGGCCTGCGAGGCCACGCTGTCGCGCTACGAGGAGCGCCTGGCGCGGGCGCTGGCTTTGGTCATCAATGTCATTGATCCGGATGTCATTGTGCTGGGTGGCGGCCTGTCGGCGATCGGGCGTCTCTACACCAATGTGCCGCGTTTGTGGACCCGCCAGGTATTCTCCGACCATGTTGCCACGCGCCTGGTGCGCAATGTCCACGGCGACTCGAGCGGCGTGCGGGGCGCTGCCTGGCTTTGGGGGCGGTCGCCTTAGAGCCCCTAACAGAATTGCCCTTAGGGGCATCGGATGTAGGGGAGTGCGAGAGGAGTATCCCCTCGCATTGTTAGAGGCTCTCAGTCCTGATCCGGCAGCAGCGTCAGCACCTTCTCCGGCGGCCGACCGACCACGGCCACAGACCCGCGAACGGCGATCGGGCGCTCCATCAGGATGGGATGTTGATGCAGCGCCGCCAGCCATTCGGCCGGACCGAGGGTGCGACCGCTGTAGTCCGACTTGTAGATGTCCTCGCTCTTGCGCACGATGTCCTGCGCCGGGAGCTGCAGTTTCTGCAGCACGGCACCAAGTTCCTCCGGTGTTGGTGGCGTCTTCAGATACTCCACGATCCTGGGCTCCACCCCGCGACCCCTGAGCAGCTCCAGCGCAGCGCGGCTCTTGCTGCAGCGGGGATTGTGGAACAGCACGATTTCATCGCTGGCATTCATGTCATTCATCCTTGAGTGTGCAGGCTGGCATCGGCTGCGGGCATCAATCCCAGTGACTGCAGGTCGCTGCGCAGCCATTCGGGTGAACGGAACAGCACCGCGTGCCAGCCTTCGGCCTGCGCGGCGCTGACATTGGCGGTCAGGTCGTCGACGAACAAGGTGGTCTGCGGGTGCAGTCCGCAATGTTGCACGGTGTACCTGAAAATCTGCGGGTCCGGCTTGATCATGCCGATCTCGCCCGACACCACGATGTCCTCGAACAGAGCCAGGGTGGGACAGCGTTCCCGCGCAATGGGAAAGGTTTCGGTCGAGAAGTTGGTGAGGGCGAACAAGCTCACGCACTGCGTCTTCAGCTGCCGGATGATGGCCGCCGTGCCCGCTATCTCGCCGCGCAGCATGTGCGGCCAGCCGGCAGACCAGTGCGCAATGAGTTCCGCGTAACGGGGATGGAGCAACTGTCGTTCGCTGATGGCGCGGGCCGCCGGCTTGCCGGCATCCATCTCGACGATCCAGCGGCTGGGCACCACTTCGTTGACGAAGAATTCCAGTGCCTCACTGTCCTCGCCGAAGTGCCGGGCGTAGTAGTAGCGTGGATCCCAGTCGAGCAGAACCTTGCCCAGGTCGAAGACCACTGTATCGATCTTGCGCATGGTCTCAACCGGCAGCAGCGGCCGGTTCGGATGAGGCCCTGTCCTCTCCCAGCGCGCGGGTCACGATTTCGGACACGTCGCGCGACAGGCCCTGGGCGTTCAGGATGCGCTCCAGCGCGCTGTGGGCATGCGTCTGGCGGCCAGCATCGAAACGTTTCCAGCGGTCGAAACTGCGGGCCACGCGCGCGGCCACCTGCGGATTGAGCGCATCCAGTTCCAGTACCTTGTCTGAAGCAAAGGCGTAGCCGGAACCGTCGGCCGCATGGAAATGCAGGTGATTGGCACAGAAGCCGCGAATCAACGCATACACCTTGTTGGGATTGCGCACGTCGAAGGCCGGATGCGCCGTCAGCCGCCTGACTTCCTCCAGCGTGCCCGGCAGGCGCGAGGTGGCCTGCACCGACAGCCATTTGTCGACCACCAGCGCCTCGTTCTTCCAGCGGTTGTAGAAGCGTTCCAGCGCGTCGAGCCGCTCGGGGCAGTCCAGATTGGCCAGGGCAGCCAGTGCCGCGATAGAGTCGGTCATGTTGTCGGCCGATTCGAATTGCTGCATGCACAGCTTGCGCGCATCGGCTTCACCCAGCTCCATGAGATAACCCAGCGCCAGGTTGCGCAGCGTGCGTTTGCCGGCCGAGGCGGCGTCCGGGGAGTAAGGGCCGCGCACCTTGCAGCAGTCGTAGGCGACCAGCAGGGCGAGTCGCAATTGCGTGGCGATCTCGCGCCGCAATCCGGTGCGCGCCGCGTGCAGCGCATCGGGGATGACCAGTTTCATCTGCTCGGCCAGATAGGTTTCCGAGGGCAGTGACAGGGCTTCGGCGGCGAAGGCCGGGTCGGCCGCCGAATGGGCCAGAATGGTGCCGCAGGCCTGGATGAATCCGCTGGATGCACCGGTCGGCTGTCCGTTCTGCAGGTCGGCTGCCGATCTCAGGATGAGTCTGCCGGCCAGGCGTTGTCCGGCCTCCCAGCGGTTGAATGGGTCACTGTCATGTGCCATCAACCGGGTGAGTTCGTCTTCGGCATAGTCGTATCGCAGAGTGACGGGGGAAGAGAACCCGCGCAGCAGCGAAGGCACCGGCTTCTCCGGCACGTCGGCAAACACGAAGCGCTCGTTTTCCTCACGCAGGTCCAGCAGCCGCTCGCCCGTCCCCGCGGCAGACTCCTGTTCCAGGCGCAGCGGGATGTCCTTGCCCTTGGCATCCAGCAATCCCAGGGCCAGCGGAATGTGAAAGGGCAGCTTGTTGTCCTGACCGGGTGTCGGCGCACACGATTGTCGGAACGTCAGCGTATAGCGATGTGATGCTGCGTCGTATTCGTCGGTGACTGCCACCTCCGGGGTACCGGCCTGGTCATACCAGCGCCGGAACTGGGTCAGGTCGGCGCCGGATGCGTCGGCCATGGCCTGGACGAAATCATCGCAGGTGACCGCCTGGCCGTCGTGGCGCTGGAAGTACAGATCCATGCCCTTGCGGAAGCGTTCCGCCCCGATCAGGGTGTGGATCATGCGCACCACTTCGGCGCCCTTGTCATAGACGGTGGCAGTGTAGAAGTTGCTGATCTCCTGGTAGGACTGCGGGCGCACCGGGTGGGCCATGGGGCCGGCATCCTCGGGAAACTGCGCGCCGCGCAGGGAGCGCACTTCCTGGATGCGTTGCACGGCGCGTGAATACCTGTCGGCGCCATATTCCTGGTCGCGAAATACTGTCAGGCCTTCTTTGAGCGACAACTGGAACCAGTCGCGGCAGGTCACGCGGTTGCCGGTCCAGTTGTGAAAGTACTCGTGCGCCACCACCCGGTCGAGCATCATGAAGTCCATGTCGGTCGCCGTGTCCGGGCGGGCGAGCACGTACTTGGTGTTGAAGATGTTGAGCCCTTTGTTCTCCATGGCGCCCATGTTGAAGTCGCCCACGGCGACGATCATGTACTGGTCGAGGTCCAGCTCCAGGCCGAAGACGTCCTCGTCCCATTTCATGCAGCGCTTGAGCGAATCCATGGCAAAGGCGCACTGGTCGAGCTTGCCTGGGTCCACATAGATGGCCAGTTTGACGGTGCGCCCGGAGCGGGTGACGAAGTGATCTTCGAGCAGGTCGAGCCGCCCCGCCACCATGGCGAACAGGTAACAGGGTTTTGCGAAAGGGTCCTCCCAGCGCGCCCAGTGGCGCGTGCCCTCGCTGCCCGTCTCCACCAGGTTGCCGTTGGACAGCAGCACCGGGCAGCTGTCACGCTCCGCATGCAGGGTCACGCTGTAGCGGGACATCACATCGGGACGGTCCGTGAACCAGGTGATGCGGCGAAATCCTTGCGCCTCGCACTGGGTGAAGTAACCGGCGCTGGCTGCATACAGGCCCATCAGCTTGGTGTTCTGCCGGGGATGCAACCTGACCCGGGTTTCCAGGGTGAATTCGCTTGGCACCTGCGCCACGCTGAGGCGGCCCTCGTCCAGTTCGTACTCCCCGGCTGCCAGTTCGCGTCCGTCGATGGCAATGGATTCCAGCGCCAGGTCCTCGCCGTCGAGGACCAGCGGTGCTGTGCTGCCGGCACAGGCCGGATTGCGCTGCACCTCCAGCTTCGCCCCCACCAGGCAGTAGTCGTCGAAGAACTCGACGTTCAGATGGACGCGGGAGATGAGGAATTCCGGAAGCGTGTAATCCTTCAGGAATATGGTCTGGTGTGCGGGTTCTCGCATGGTCTGATGGTCTGCCTGATGACTGGAGGGTGACGGGAAGTTGACTGGTGGCGGTATGCGCCGGGCATCCGCGGGTCGCATGGCTTGGACCACGCCGATGATGGCGGGTGCCGCAAGACCAGCAGGAATTCTACCCTGCGGGTGCTGGCCTGCCAGTGTCCCCGAGCTGCTATCTGGCTCTGGGCCCGCCGAGGTTGAACGGCGGTTTGGCGCTCCAGATCAGGGCGATCAGGCATCCGGCTATGCCGACCGCCACCCAGTAGATGTCGTTGGTGGCCATGGTGTAGGACTGGCGGGTCAGCAACTGGTCCAGGTGGGTGAGGATCTGCCCGGGTGAATAGCCGGCATCGGCCAGGCGCTGCATGTAGTCCTGGGTCTGCGGCGAGGTGGCGCTGATGTGCTCGGCCAGTTGGGTGCGGTGGGTGGCCTGGCGCTGCCCCCACAGGTTGATGTAGGCGGAAATGCCGAAACTGCCCATGACGATGCGCACGAAATTCTGCAACCCGGCCGCAGCGGCCAGTTTCTCGCGCGGCATGTTGCCCATGCTCATGGTGATGAGCGGCACGAAGAACATGGCCACGCCGAAGCCTTGTATGAACTGCGGCAGCGCGTAATCCCAGTAATCGGCATCCCCGGTGAACTGGGTGCGCCAGAGGTAGGACAGGCCGAACAGCCCGAAGGACAGTGTGGAGAAGATGCGCGGCTCGATGTAGCGCAGGCTGCGCCCGATGAAGGGGGCAAGCAAAAGCGCCATGAGGCCTGCCGGCGCCATCACGAAGCCGGCCCACTGCGCGGTATAGCCGACCTGGGTCTGCAGCCACAGCGGCAGGATGATGAGCGGGCCGCGATGGTTGCAGATGGCCAGACTCATGGCGACCACGGCAATCAGGAAGTTGCGGTTGCGAAAGATCGACAGGTCCACCACCGGATGGGTGGTGGTGAGCTCCCAGGCGATGAACACGCAGAAGCCGAACAGCGATATGGTGGCCATGGCGACAATGAAACCGGAATCGAACCAGCCCTCTTCGTTGGCCGTGTCCAGCATCACCTGCAGGCAACCGACCCACAGCACCAGCAGCACCAGGCCGACCCAGTCCAGGGGCAACTTGGCGACCTTGCTTTCGTGGTGCCTGAGCATGCGCCAGAGCGACAGCGCCACCAGAAAGCTGATCGGCACATTGATGAAGAAGATCCAGGTCCAGCCAAAGTTGTCGGTGATCCAGCCGCCCAGTATCGGCCCCATCACCGGACCGACGACCGTGGTGGTGGACCACAGGGCCAGCGCCGCCCCACGGCGTTCCGGCGGGTTATGGGACAGCATCAGCGCCTGCGACAGCGGCACCATCAGGCCACCCGCACAGCCCTGCAGGATGCGGAAGATGATCAGGCTGGGCATGCTCCAGGCAAAGCTGCTCAGCAGCGACATCAGCCCGAACATCAGCACGGCGAATGTCATGACGCGCACCTGGCCGAAACGTCCGGCAATCCAGCCGGTGAGCGGCACGGTGATGGCCTGCGACACGGTATAGGAGGTGATCACCCAGACCCCCTGGCTGGGTGCCGCGCCGAGATCTCCGGTGATGGCCGGCAGCGACACGTTGCAGATGGTGTTGTCCACCACCTGGGTGAAGTTGATCAGCGCCAGCAGCCAGGTGAGCAGCGCCGGGTTGGAGACGTAGCTGACCGGGCTGGAAGATGCCTCGGCGGCCGTGGTCACGGGCGCGCTTTGCCCGCGGCCAGCGCCGGGCTGGCGACGGCTGTTCCGCCATTCGCAGCAATGATGGCGGCAATGCGCTGATTGGCCAGGGCCTCGGCCGAATTGAAGGCGGCGGTCTCGTAAGCCGGGCGGTCGCGATGGCCGCGCGGCAGGCGCTGGCCGTCCCGACTGCGCGTGTCCACTACAACGGTCATGGACAGACCCAGCTGCAGCGGGTGCTTTGCGATCTCCTCAGGGTCCAGGGCGATGCGCACCGGCACGCGTTGCACGATCTTGATCCAGTTGCCCGAGGCATTCTGCGGCGGCAGCAGCGCGAAGGCACCACCGGTTCCGGCGCTGAAACCTGCCACCTTCCCCTTGAACACGATGTCGCTGCCGTACAGGTCTGCCCGCACCGTGGCTGTCTGGCCGATGCGCAGGTGGGCCAGTTGGCGCTCCTTGAAGTTGGCATCGACCCAGACCTGCTCCAGTGCCACCACGGTCATGAGGGGTGCACCGGGGGCGACCCGCTGGCCGACCTGGACATTGCGCTTGGCGACGAAACCGGAGACCGGCGACGGCAGCGAGGTACGTGCAAAGGCGAGATAGGCGTCGCGCACCCTCGCAGCCGCAGCCAGTACATCGGGATGGCTGGCCGTTCCGGTGCCTTCGATCAGCGTCCGGTGCGCAGCCAGTCCCTGTTGCGCGGCATCCAGCGATGCCGTGGCATAGGCATGACCATCACGTGCATGCTGGATCTCCTCCGCCGAGACGGCGCCGTTGGCCGATATCCGCTCGCGACGTGCCAGGTCTTCGCGGGCCCGGGCCAGTTCGGTCTGGCGCTGGGTCACGCCTGCTTCCAGAGTGGCCGTGACGGCCATCAGATTGCGCACCTTGCGCACTGTTTGCGCCAGGTTGGCTTCTGCGCCTTCCAGCGCCACGCGCGACTCGGCCTTGTCCAGTTCCACCAGCGTCTGGCCCGCCTTGACGAATTCCGTATCGTCGGCGGCGATGCTGAGCACGGCGCCGGCTACCTGCGGCGTGATTTGCACCACATTACCGCCGACATAGGCATCGTCGGTGGATTCGCTGTACTGCCCTGACAGGTGCCACCATGCGAAGTAGGCGCCGACGGCGCAAGCGAACACGAAGACAACCGCGCCCACCGCCCTGCGGCGACGCGATCCAGCGGGCGTTGCCGATGCTGCAATCCTGTTTTCCTCAGCGCTCATGGCCGGTCCCTGTTGTCATGGTCGAGGTACTGTTGGAGGTCCTGTTCGATGCCTCTTCCCCGAAGCCTCCGCCCAGTGCCTTTACCAGCTGGATGGAGGCATCCAGCCGGCGTGCCTGCAGTTCGGCCAGCCGGGTCCTGAATCCCAGCAGCTGTGTCTCCGCGTTGAGCACCACCAGCCGGTTGGAAAGGCCGCTGCGATAGCGCTCCACCGTCAAGTGATAGGCCTGTTGCGCGCTGGCCAGGCCCTGCTCGGTTTCGCGGCGCATGTTTTCCACTGCCTGCAGCGTGGATGCCTGATCGAGCACCTCGCGCAGGGCATCGATCACGAGCTGGTTGTATTCCTCCACGGCGAGATCGAACTCAGCGTTGCGTGTGGCCAGGGTGCCCTTGAGCGTGGCACCGCCATACAGCGGCAGGCGAACCGCCGGTCCGAGCCCGAAAATGTGGCTGCCGGAGCGCAGCAGGGCGGGCAGCGACAGGCTTTGCAGGCCGATATGGGCGACCAGATTGATGCTGGGCATGAAGGCGGCCCGGGCAGCCACGGCTTCGTCTTGCGCAGCCTCGATGCGCCAGCGTCCGGCCACCACGTCTGGGCGCCGCCCTATCAGTTGCGAAGGCAGCACGGCGGGGAGTCCCGCCATGGCCAGCCCATCCAGTTGCGGCGCGCCTATCGCCAGTCCACGGTCAGGGCCCTTGCCCAGCAGCGCAGCAATCTGCCGTTTGCCGGTATCGATGGCGTGTTCGTACTGCAGGATGCCGATGCGCGCTTCCGGGATGCCGCTTTCAGCCAGCTTCGCATCGATGGCCGTATCCAGCCCGCTGCCATGGCGTTCGCGCGCCAGCGCCAGCAGCGATTCGCGTTGCGCGAGCATCAGTCGCGCGGTGTCGCGCTGCGCATGGTCATGGGCGAGTTGCACGTATACCCGGGCGATGGCGATGGAGAGTGCGAGCCGTGAGGCGTGTGCTTCGGCCTCGGTGGCGTGCAGGCGTCCCACCGCGGCCTCCAGTTGTGCGCGCTTCTCGCCCCACAGGTCAAGTTCGCTGCCCAGCTCGAACGCCAGGCGGTGATTGGTGAAGGTGCGTCCGCTCAGGTTGGACGATGTCGGACCGCGCGAAGAAAACCGCTGGCGCGTGATGTCTGCCGACAACTGGTTGGTCGGGCTCAGTTGTGCGCTGGCGATGTCCACGCCGGCGCGTGCCGCATCGATGCGTGCACGCGCCACGGCGATGGCCGGACTGCCTTCCAGCGCTTCGCCGATCAGTGCGGCCAGTTGCGCATCGCCCAGTGCTTTCCACCAGTCGGTCGCCGGCCAGTCAGCCGGTGACAGTGCGGCAAGCATGGGTTGCTGCAGCGAGCGCTGCGCCTCCAGTGTCGCCGCATCGATACGGGCAGATTTTGGATGAATGCCTTCGGGGCTGATGCACGCCCCTAGCTGGCCGCAGATCAGCAGGAGGGAAAGGCGCGCATGAAATCTCATCGTTCAGCCGTTGCTCGCCAGGCGTCCGAGCAGAGACTGCAGCTGCCGTATCTCATCGGGGGAAAAGCCTTCCAGCAGCCGGTTGAGCACATTCGCCAGCGCCTGGACGATGCGTGGCCGCAAGGCCTTGCCCGCCGGAGTGAGTTCCAGCTGGATGGTGCGGCGGTCGGCCTCGGTACGGGTGCGCCGGATGAAGCCCTTTTCCTCGAGACGGTCGAGAAGGCGCGTCATGGCGCCAGGGTTGTAGCGCATCACCTTGCACAGCTCCCCGGCCGTGCCGGCGTGGCCATCAGCGAGATTGAGGATCACCGCCCACTGCGAGGAGTTGATGTCGTGGGGTGCCAGTTCCTGTTCCAGCGCCAGGATGTAGGTCTTGCGTGCACGTGCCAGGACATAGCCCAAGCCTTCACGCGGCTGAAAAGTATCGGGATCGTAAATGTTTGCCATGAAAGGGAGGGACGCACGGCAATGGGCCGCTCGACATGGCGCAAATTTACTTGCCTATGCAACTATTGTCAAGGCTACTAAATCGCTGATGAAGATCCGGGCACGGAAATGACCGGATAGAGGTCGATCGGGAATGGAGGATTTCAAGGGGGCCGTGCCCCCTTGATCCTTGATCGTGAGGTTCCCTGCTTTCTTCGGATACTAAGCAGAGCGCATGGTTATGCCGCCAATTGTGCCTGATGGCGTTGTAGCCAGGCTTGATACATCCAAGCCGGGCTCTTGCCGCCAAGCGCGGAGTGGCGACGACTCCGGTTGTAAAATATCTCTATGTAATCAAATAAATCGGCTTGAGCCTGGGCCCGTGTGAGATAACGCTGCCCATGCACCCGCTCATTCTTCAGGCTGTTGAAGAAGCTCTCGGCCACCGCGTTATCCCAGCAGTTGGCCTTGCGGCTCATCGAGCACACCAT
>CANJJT010000031.1:0-40533 GCA_947474715.1 Betaproteobacteria bacterium | reverse complement strand
TTCGCAGATACCAGACCTTTATCCGCAAATCGGTGAAGAACCTTTGACAAGGGGGTAAACCGGGCTGTCCCCGGAAATTGACGAAGAACCTTTGACAAGGGGGTCAACCAGTTCAGGCCAACAAGCCGCTGCCGGCTGGATGTCCAGATACAGTAAGCGGTGGGCATGCACTTCGCGCTGTCCGCTCTCTGTCGGTGGTGGTGATGCGCAGTGCTGACGCAGCCTTCAGTGCGGGATGATGTATCGTGACGCCCCGCATCAGCCGACAAAGGAAATGACCGTGAGCATGACACGACCCTCGGGCCGGACTCCCGACGCCCTGCGAAAAGTCAGCATCACTCGCAATTTCACCCGGCATGCGGAGGGTTCCGTGCTGGTCTGCTTTGGTGACACCCAGGTCATCTGCACGGCCAGTGTGGAAGACCGCGTGCCTTCGTTTCTGCGTGATCGTGGCGAAGGCTGGTTGACCGCTGAATATGGCATGTTGCCGCGCGCCACCCATACCCGCAGCGACCGGGAGGCCGCCCGTGGCAAGCAGTCAGGCCGTACGCAGGAGATCCAGCGCCTGATCGGTCGCAGCCTGCGTGCCGTGACGGACCTGCGCAAGCTGGGGCCCCGCACCATCCAGATCGACTGTGACGTCATCCAGGCTGATGGCGGCACCCGCACCGCTGGCATCACCGGGGCATTCGTGGCCGTTCATGACGCCATCGCGCGCCTGCTGGCGGCAGGTGCGATCGAAGCCAGCCCACTCAATGACTTCGTTGCGGCTGTTTCGGTGGGTATTTACAACGGCACGCCGGTACTCGACCTTGACTACGCGGAAGACTCGGCGTGTGACACCGACATGAATGTGGTGATGACCGGTGCCGGTGGTTTTGTGGAGGTGCAGGGAACCGCCGAGGGTGTGCCGTTCAGCCGCACGGAAATGAATGCCCTGCTGGGTCTGGCCGAAAACGGCATCGCCCAGCTGGTCACGGCCCAGAAGTCTGCCCTGGGCATTCGGTAAGGGAGGCCGCTGGCCCGGTTTGCCTGCCGGCGGGGGCGGCGCCGGGGAAGCCCAGTTGTCGCCAGGCTTCGTAGGTCACCACGGCCACGGCATTGGACAGGTTGAGGCTGCGGCTCGCCCCGGCCATGGGCAGGCGGATGCACTGATTGGCGGGCAGGGAAGCCAGTACATCAAGGGGGAGTCCCCGGGTTTCCGGTCCAAACAGCAGGACGTCTTCCGCGGCGTATCGGAACTCGTTATAGAGCTGCGTGCCTCGTGTGCTGACAGCGAGCATCCGGCGTTCGCCAAAGTGGGCCAGGCAGGCATTCCAGTCCGCATGCACCAGCACATTGCTGATGTCTCCATAGTCCAGGCCGGATCGCTTCAATGCCCGGTCATGCAACTGAAAGCCCAGAGGCCTGACCAGATGGAGGCGGGAGCCGGTATTGGCGGCCAGGCGCAGGATATTGCCCGTGTTCGGAGGAATTTCGGGTTGGTACAGGACGATCTCGAGCATGCTTCCCGTGCGCTGAACGCTAACAGACCCTAGCGTATCACCAGGTGCGTGCCACCACCCAGTTCTCGACGCGGACGGCGCCGGCCCGCTTCAGTACCTTGGCCAGTTCATTTACGCTGGCGCCCGTGGTCATCACGTCATCGACCACGGCAATGCGCATCCCCTGCAGCGGCAGGTCACAGGCAAAGACGCCTTTCAGGTTCGAATGCCGGCGCTCGGCCGGGAGGCTGGATTGTGTCGGCGTGGCGCGGGTGCGCCGTACTCCTTCGGGCAGGATCCTGCCATGGAGCATGGCCTGCAACGGGCGCAGCAGTTCAATGGCCTGATTGAAGCCGCGTTCAGCCAGCCGGCTGTTGTGCAAGGGCATGGGAATGACCAGATCGATGGCATCAAGGCGGTGTCGGACCGAGGCGAGCAGTCGCTCCGCCAGCAGCGTCGCGATAGGCAGTTGCCCACCGAACTTCAACTGCCGGATGAGGATGTCGGCGGGATGGGCATAGCGCATCGCGGCCAGCGTCGCATCAAATGCGGGCGGGGTTTTCAGGCACTGTCCGCATACTTCGTCGCGGATCGAGGGCATGGCACACTGCGGACAGGCAGCCTTTGCGACCTGCAGCAGAGCCAGGCAATCAGGGCATAGCAGGGCAGGCCCGCTGTGGGCGGTGCACAGGCGGCAATCCTGATCAAGAAAGACCGTGGCCAGCGATGTTGCGCCGGCAAGCAGTCTGCCGCGGAAGCTTCGGTCCGAATCCATGGGTACACGAACGCGCCGGGCCGTGAAGGGCTGACATCGCTGCAGTACAAGTTGCGGCTGCCCGCTAGAATCCGTCATGCTCAGAATCCAATCCCATCGTGAATAGTGAGCCAGTCAATCCCGGTGCGCCGGATCCCAGGGTAGCCAGGCGTGCTTCGTCACGTGCGGCTGACAAAGCGGATCAGGAGCGGTTTCCGCTTTGTGCCGAAGTCGAAAGCCGCATGCTCGAACGGTTGGAACTGGTGCGTCTCAAGCCCAGGTATGTGCTGGATGCCGGGGCGGGGGCCGGTGAGGGCGCAAACCTGCTGATGAAGCGGTACCCGGGGTCGAGTGCCCTGGTGTTGGACAGTGCCTGCGAAGTGCTCAAGGCGGGTGTGGCAGGCCAGGGCATGGTGGGTCGCATCCGACGCCTGTTTGGCAGGCCCGCGGCCGAGTTCATCTGTGCAGATTTTTCCGCGCTGCCGCTGGCCGGGGAAGGCGTTGAACTGGTGTGGTCGAATCTGGCACTGGCCTGGGCTGCGCGACCAGCGTTGGTATTCGAGGAATTTCACAGGGTACTCACAGTGGATGGCCTGCTGATGTTCTCCAGCTTCGGTCCGGACACCTTGCGAGAGTTGCGCGATGCTTTCTCCGGTGTCGATGATTATCCCCACACGCTGCACTTTCCGGACATGCATGACCTCGGGGACATGCTGGTCGGGGCTGGTTTTGCAGATCCGGTGATGGACATGGAGACCTTCACCCTGACCTATCGGGATATGGAAGCGCTGGCGCGTGACCTGCGTAGGTCCGGGCTGTCCAATAGTGCGCAGGGGCGGCGCAGAGCGCTGATGGGGAAGGGGCGCTGGGCGACGGCCTGTCATCGATACGAGACTTTGCAGCGTGACGGGCGCCTGCCTGCCACCTTCGAAATTGTCTACGGTCACGCGTGGAAGGTGGCGCCGCGCAAGAAACAGAAAGGGCCGGCGATCGTGAACACCGAGCTGTTGAAAATGCCTAGATCCCGCAGTGGGCGGACATGAAATCCGAAGGCTGTTTTCAGAGTGAAAACACGGCGCCTGCCTTGCCGTTACCTGCCTCAGTGTGTTAATTTAGCGCAGTATTTTGAAGGCCAGAGACAGTTCCCGCAACACAGGTTCCCACCGGCAGCGCAGCCGGCGCGGACTTCAGTCTGACTTGCACCGCCGAGTCCCTGTACTGCCTGAACTTCTATGCCGGTCATGGTCCACGGGGCAGTCTGCCTGTGAACTTTGTATGGCGCGGCCAATTGCTGCCGGGAAGGGTTTGAGCTTCCGATGCGGCAACGCATGCAATCGCTGACCGTGAAGTGGGTGCAGTTTTCACGGCCGGCAGGATCGAGATTGTGAAAACGGTGAGGACATGATGACGAAGAAGTTCGGGGGTTGGGGAGGGGCACTGCTGCTCGCGTTGCAGACAGGTGTCGCCAATGCCGCCTGGCAGTTGAATATGACCCCGGGGGTCACCAAGCCGTCGCAGGTCGTGTATGACCTGCATAATCTGATGACCTGGATCTGCGTGATCATCTTTATCGGCGTCTTCGGGGTGATGTTCTACTCCGTGTTCGCCCATCGCAAGTCCCAGGGACACAAAGCCGCGAACTTCCATGAGAACACCACCGTGGAGGTGATCTGGACAGTGGTGCCCTTCCTGATCCTGATCGTCATGGCCTGGCCGGCGACCAAGGCCTTGCTCTCCGTGCGCGACACCTCCAGTCCCGACATGACCATCAAGGTCACCGGCCACCAGTGGAAGTGGGGCTACGACTACATCAAGGGCGAGGGCGAGGGCATCAGCTTCCTGTCCCAGCTTGCCACGCCGCAGGAGCAGATCTATGGCACTGCCGCGAAGGGTGAAAACTACCTGCTGGAAACCGATAATCACGTGGTGGTTCCGATCGGCAAGAAGATCCGCGTGCTGACCACCGCCAATGATGTGATCCATGCCTGGTACGTTCCGGCATTGGCCGTCAAGCAGGATGCGATTCCGGGTTTTGTCAGGGATACCTGGTTCAAGGCGGAAAAAGAAGGCGTCTACCGCGGGCAATGCGCGGAATTGTGCGGCAAGGACCACGGCTTCATGCCGATTGTTGTCGAAGTCGTATCTGCCGAAAAATACACTGCGTGGGTTGCCGGCAAGAAGAAGGAAATGGCTGCCGCCGCTGATGACCCGAACAAGAAGTGGGAACTGGCGGAAATGAAGGCGCGCGGTGAAAAGGTGTATGCAGCCCAGTGCGTGGCCTGTCACCAGGCGAATGGCCAGGGCA
Organism: Betaproteobacteria bacterium; assembly: GCA_947474715.1. Classification (GTDB taxonomy): domain Bacteria; phylum Pseudomonadota; class Gammaproteobacteria; order Burkholderiales; family SG8-39; genus CAIYPG01. Next base: position 35,990 of record CANJJT010000031.1, on the reverse strand, counting down.
TCAAGGGTACATTTCCGGGGCTGGACGGGTCCAAGCTTGTCCAGGGGCCTGCTGCCGGGCACATCGACATCGTCCTCAATGGCAAGCAGGGGACATCCATGGCTGCATTCGGGAAACAGCTTTCTGATACCGACATCGCCGCCGTCATCACGTACGAACGCAATGCCTGGGGCAACAAGACAGGCACGGTTGTGCAGCCCGCTGACGTCAAGGCAGCGCGCAAATAGCCCCGATCAGGACCCGAATTCAGGAGACGCAATATGAGCGCAGTCATTGATAATCACGCCGGACATGACGCACACGACGATCATGGACACCATCCCACGGGGCTGATGCGCTGGGTCACCACCACCAATCACAAGGACATCGGCACCTTGTACCTGTGGTTCAGTTTTGTCATGTTCCTGGTGGGCGGCGTCATGGCCCTGACCATCCGTGCCGAGTTGTTCACGCCGGGCATCCAGATCGTCCGCCCGGAGTTCTTCAACCAGATGACCACCTATCATGGCCTCATCATGGTGTTCGGCGCCATCATGCCGGCCTTCGTGGGCTTCGCGAACTGGCAGATTCCGATGATGATCGGTGCGCCTGACATGGCCTTTCCGCGGATGAACAACTGGAGCTTCTGGCTGCTTCCGCCGGCTGCCATCATGCTGATGTCGTCTTTCCTCATGCCCGGCGGAGCCGCTGGTGTGGGCTGGACCATGTATGCCCCCCTGACCTCGCAGATGGGGCCAGGCATGGATACGACCATTTTCGCGGTCCACATTCTGGGCATGAGCTCCATCATGGGTTCCATCAACATCATTACCACCATCCTCAACATGCGCGCCCCGGGGATGACGCTGATGAAGATGCCGATGTTCGTCTGGACCTGGCTGATCACGGCGTACTTGCTGATCGCGGTGATGCCGGTGCTGGCCGGTGCGGTCACCATGACCCTCACCGATCGTCATTTCGGCACCACCTTCTTCAATGCGGCGGGCGGCGGCGACCCTGTCCTGTACCAGCATATCTTCTGGTTCTTCGGCCATCCCGAGGTGTACGTCATCGCCATTCCCGCGTTTGGTGTGATATCCCAGGTCATCCCGGCGTTTTCCCGCAAGCCGCTGTTCGGTTATGCCTCGATGGTGTACGCAACGGCCTCGATTGCCATCCTGTCCTTCATCGTCTGGGCTCACCACATGTACACGGTGGGCATGCCGGTGGCCGGTCAGCTGTACTTCATGTATGCAACCATGCTGATCGCCGTTCCGACCGGGGTGAAGGTGTTCAACTGGGTGGCGACCATGTGGAAAGGCTCGCTGTCGTTCGAGACGCCCATGCTTTTCGCCCTGGGTTTCCTGTTCCTCTTCACCCTGGGCGGGTTCACCGGGCTGGTCTTGTCGATGACCCCGGTTGATGTGCAGGTGCATGACACTTACTACGTCGTCGCGCACTTCCATTACGTGATGGTGGCCGGGGCGCTGTTCTCGGCCTTCGCGGGGGTGTATTTCTGGTTCCCGAAATGGACCGGCAAGATGTACGACGAGACACTGGGCAAGTGGCATTTCTGGTTGTCGCTGATCTTTTTCAACATGACCTTCTTCGTTCAGCATTTCCTGGGTCTGGCCGGCATGCCGCGGCGCATTCCTGACTACCATCCCCAGTTCACCGAGTTCAACCAGATCTCCTCGATCGGTGCGCTCGGGTTTGGCCTGGCCCAGTTGCTGTTCCTTTACATCCTGCTGAAGGCCATACGCAGCGGCGAGAAATCGCCCGAGAAGCCCTGGGATGGTGCGGACACGCTGGACTGGACTCATCTGCCTACGCCTGCGCCCTACCATACCTTTGAGAATCCGCCGGTGGTGAAGTAAGCCGGGCGATTTGATAACAATTCATGAGCAGATCAGCCTCTTCAATGGGTCAGGACCGGAAACGCGATAATATTCGCACCGGTATTCTGCTGGCCTGCCTGGCCGGGATGTTCTTTTTCGGCTTCATCGCCAAGCTGTATCTGCTCGGATGAAAGCGGCTGTGGCCCCTGCCGTCCTCGAGAACCGCCAGCTCCTGCACAAGTTGCTGGCGGTTTCCTTGCTCATGTTCGGGTTCGGATTCGCCCTGGTGCCGATCTATGACGAGATCTGCCGCGTCACGGGGGTACGCAATCTGTTCAACACCGATGGTCCGGTGGTGACCAACACCCAGGTGGATACTTCCCGGAAGGTTGCCATCGAGTTTGATTCAAACACCCAGCGACTTGGCTGGGAATTCAAGCCGCTCGAGGCGCATCTCAGTGTCCACCCCGGGGCCGTGACACAGGTTATCTACGAAATACGCAATACCCTGGACCGGCCTGTGACCGGGCAGGCCGTGCCTAGCTATGGTCCGCAGCTGGCCGGGCAGTACATCCAGAAGCTTGAATGTTTCTGTTTCCAGCAGCAGACGCTCGGCCCGCGCGAAGTGCGGCGGATGCCGGTGGTATTCATCATTGACCCGAAAATGCCCCAGGATCTGGGTACGGTGACGCTGTCCTATACGTTTTTTGAAGTAGCGGGAGCGCAGAAAAAGCCGGGTTGAGCAGCAGGATTCTTCAGCCCATTGACGGGTCTGGGCGCGCCATCAAGGTCCGTCAGCCCGTCGATGTGACGAACAAGTATGGAACGAAGTGAACAAGGGAGACAGGCCATGAGCCACGCAACGCCTACACACAATTACTATCTGCCGGAACCGGCGGGCTATCCCGTCATCGGATCAGTCGGGGTGTTGCTGTTCACGGCGGGCCTGGCCATGTGGTTCAACAGCTTCTTCCTCGGTCCCTGGACTGCGCTGGCCGGTGTCGGAGTGCTGGCCTACATGATGTACCTCTGGTTCGGCAAGGTCATCAGTGAATCCGAGGCGGGGCTGTACACCAAGCGGGTGGACGCCTCCTACCGCTGGTCCATGGGGTGGTTCATTTTTTCAGAAGTGATGTTCTTTGCCGGATTCTTTGGCGCCCTGTTCTATGCCCGCCTGTATTCGGTCCCGGAACTGGCGACGCTTGACCAGAAGATACTGTGGCCCGATTTCGTAGCCCAGTGGCCGACGTCCGGGCCCAACGCGCAGGAGCATTTCACGCCCATGGGGGCCTGGGGCATTCCCGCCATCAATACCCTGCTGCTGCTGACATCCGGCGTCACCCTGACCATTGCCCACTTTGGGTTGCTGCAGAACAACCGGTCAAAACTCAATCTCTGGCTGGGACTGACCATTCTCCTTGGCATTGTGTTCCTTGGCTTCCAGGCCTATGAATATGGACATGCCTACAGTGACCTGAACCTGAAGATGACCAGCGGCATCTACGGAACCACTTTCTACATGCTGACCGGGTTCCATGGGTTCCACGTGACCCTCGGAACCATCATGCTGATCGTCATCTGGTTTCGCTGCCTGAAGGGACATTTCCGCCCGGATCATCACTTTGCATTTGAAGGGGTGGCCTGGTATTGGCACTTCGTCGATGTGGTCTGGCTATTCCTGTTCATCTTTGTCTACTGGTTCTGAACCCAGCGGGGCAGGCCTCTCAAAGGCCTTGAGCCTGGAAAACGCCGCACACGAAAGCGTGCGGCGTTTTTGTTTTTACGGGCTAGCGTCCAGGAATGATGCCGAAATAAAAGCCCAGCATCATCATCAGGAACAGGGTCAGCGACAGACCGACCCGCAATGCCAGGGCGCGAGCCATGCGATGGCCTCCGTCACGGTCCTTGATCATGTAAAAAAGGGCCGATCCAAGGCTTGCAAATATGGCCAGAAGGAAGAGAACGACAACGATGCGCATGGGTCTATCAATGATGGTTGTTCCGACACAATATAGCAGCGTGGATGTTGATTTTCAGCTTTGGGGCTGAAACGATCATGTTTAGCTTCCATCCTCGCCCCGTTCCCACTGTTGCCGCCGTCCTGTTCATCGCGATGACCATGTCGCTTGGGAACTGGCAATCCGGGAGGGCGGCAGAGAAACTGCGCCTTCAGCCTGATCTGGCGTCACCGCCTGTGCCACTGTCCGCAGAAAGGCAGGCTCCCGAGGCTGTCGGCGGCAGGCGAGTCACGGTGAGGGGGCGCTTCATGGAAGACCGGACCTACCTTCTGGACAACAGGGTCCACCAAGGGGTACCCGGGTACCATGTCCTGGTGCCATTGAAGATCGACGCAGCATCGCCAATGGCGGTATTGGTGAATCGGGGCTGGATCCCGGCAGGCTCAAGCCGGGCCCGCGTGCCGGAAATTGCCGCGAACCCGGGACTCGTCGAAATCGAAGGCATAGCGACCATCCCGCTTGCCCGTCCGTATGTGCTGTCCGAAGACATCTCGGCCGGTCCCGTGCGCCAGACTGTCGATATTGACCGCATCCAATCGGAAATCGGGCAGCCACTGCAGCCATTGGTCGTATTGCAAACCAGCGCTGCAAAGGATGGACTGGTGCGCGACTGGCCCAATCCCGCCAGCCGCGCCGATGTCCATAGGGCGTATGCCTTCCAGTGGTATGTCATGGCGGCAGTGATTTTTGCCCTCTGGCTGGTATTGAACCTCAAACGCAAGGAGACGCAGGATTGAATGATGTTGCACCAAAGCCGCGAAGCAACTTCATGCTCTGGCTGGTACTCGCCGCGTGCGTGACGCCTTTCATTGCCTCTACAGCCATGTTTTATTTGTGGCCACGGGACAAGCGCATGAACTATGGGGAGTTGATCACGCCCCATCCCCTGCCGGAGCTGGTCTTGCAGGATCCGGACGGTCGTCCTGTGCCACTTTCGGCCCTCAAGGGCAAATGGACCATGGTGCAGGTGGATGAAGGGCGCTGCCTCACCCTGTGCCGCGAGAAGCTGTACAAGATGCGGCAGATTCGACTGGCGCAGGGAAAGAACATGGACCGGGTGCAGCGACTGTGGGTGGTACTGCAAGATGAGATGCCGGACCCCGAAGTCATGAAGCAGTACCAGGGAACGCTGGTGCTGAGGGGAGGCCGGCACGATATCTCGTCCTTTCTACCGATAGCTGCTTCGCTGCGCGACCATATCTGGATCGTCGACCCCCTGGGGAACGTCATGATGAGATACGGTCGCGACGCCGATCCGTCACGAATCAAGAATGACCTTGCAAGGCTGTTGCGGGTGTCGCGGATCGATTGAATCCAGGTCTTGGCCGACAGGGTGCATGATAAACTTTGCCTTTGTCGGCCTCCTGCTCAAACCAGCCCCCACGTTCATGCTGACCGTCTCCGCTCCCCTGATTTCGGCCAAGGTGCGCCAGTTTCACGCACTGACCAAGCCACGCGTGGTCACACTGATCGTCTTCTGCGCCATCATCGGGATGTTCCTGTCCACCCCGGGGTGGGTGCCTTTAGAGATACTCCTTGCCGGCAGTGTCGGCATATGGCTGGTGGCGGGCTCCGCCGCGGCGGTCAATTGTCTGGTCGAGCAGCGCATTGACGCCTTGATGGCCAGGACTCGCTGGCGGCCATTGCCGAACGGGGATCTGGGGCCCACCGAGACGATGGTCTTTGCCGGAATTGTGGGTGGCTTGGGCCTCTGGCTTCTGTACAACTTGGTCAATCCACTGACGATGTGGCTGACGCTGGGAACCTTTGTCGGTTATGCCGTGATCTATACGGTGATACTGAAGCCACTGACGCCGCAGAACATCGTCATTGGTGGCCTGTCTGGCGCGATGCCCCCGCTGCTGGGCTGGACAGCCGTCACTGGCGAGATTGCGCCCCAGGCGCTGCTGCTGGTGCTCATCATATTTGCCTGGACGCCTCCTCATTTCTGGGCCCTTGCCCTGTATCGCACCGAGGATTATTCCCGTGCCGGGTTGCCCATGCTCCCCGTCACGCATGGCAACCTGTACACGCGGCTGCACGTGCTGCTGTACACGCTCATCCTGTTTGCCTGCACCTTGTTACCCTTCATCGACGGCATGAGTGGTTTCCCCTACCTCGCCGCCGCGGTGGTGCTGGGTGGCATCTTCCTCGGGTATGCAATTAGGCTTTACCTGCGCTACAGCGACGCGCTGGCCCGCAAGACATTCAGATTTTCGATTGTCTATCTTGCGTCCCTGTTTGCTGCCCTGTTGATCGATCACTACCTTCCGCAATGAAGCTCAGCTCATTTCTGGTCATGCTGGCCATGGTGGTTGGAATGGCCGGCTGCGATTCGGCGGCTCCGAAATTCAACAATGCCGATATCACCGGAGCGGAATACGCGCGGGACTTTTCGCTGACTGACCACAACGGCAAGCCCAGGACACTGGCTGATTTCCGGGGCAAAGTGGTGACCGTCTTTTTCGGCTATACCCATTGCCCGGACGTCTGCCCGACCACGCTGTCGGAAATGAAGCTGGTGCTGAAGGAGTTGGGAGCAGACGCCAGCCGCGTCCAGGTATTGTTCGTGACGGTTGATCCGGAACGGGATACGCCCGAGATCCTCAGGCAGTATGTGCCTTCATTTGACCCTGGTTTCCTGGGTTTGTACGGCGATGCCAAAACCACTGGCGAGGTGGCCCGGAGCTTCAAGGTGTTCTACCAGAAAGTCCCTGGCGCCAAGCCGGGCACCTATACGATGGATCACACCGCAGGGAGTTACGTGTTCGACCCTCAGGGAAGGCTGCGGCTGTTCGTCCGCCACGGCAACCTGCAGCCTCTGGTCGCTGACTTGCGCCTTCTCTTGCAGGGAAAGTGAAGCCGGTCTGGAAGCGACAGGCTTCCAGACAGGAATCGGCTCAGCAGGCGGGGCCCAGAACGCCCTTCATCTTCTGCAGGGCTTTTACCTCGATCTGCCGGATCCTTTCAGCAGATACCTTGAACTCATCGGCGAGCTCGTGGAGGGTGGCTGAATCCTTTTCGCGCAACCAGCGGGCTTCGATGATGCGACGGCTGCGGGAGTCCAGGGATGCCAGCGCGGCATCGAGGCCCTTGGTGCGCAGCATCTCGGTTTCCTTGGCTTCGACGACCTGCGACGGTTCTGCTCCCGGATCTGCCAGATAGGCGATCGGGGCATACGTCGATTCGTCATCGTCCGAAGGTTCCAGGGTGATGTCCCGGCCGCCAAGTCGCGTTTCCATTTCCACCACTTCTTCAGGCTTTACCCGGAGGGTGTCCGCGATCCTTTTCACTTCCGCCTGCGTCAGCGTCTCCAGGCCTGATTTCATGCTGCGCAGGTTGAAGAACAACTTGCGCTGAGCCTTGGTCGTGGCGATCTTGACCAGCCGCCAGTTGCGCAGGATGAACTCATGCATCTCTGCCTTGATCCAGTGCACGGCAAAGGACACGAGCCGAACACCACGCTCCGGGTCGTAGCGCTTGACCGCCTTCATCAGGCCGATGTTGCCTTCCTGGATCAGGTCGGCCTGTGGCAGCCCATAGCCGCCATATCCTCTGGCAATCGCCACTACCACTCGCAGATGTGACAGAACCAGTCGCCGGGCCGCGTCAAGATTGCCGTCCGTATGGAACTGGCGCGCGAGCCGGATTTCCTCTTCTGCGGAGAGAATGGGAAAGCGATTGACTGTCTGAACGTAGGTTTCCACGCTGCCTACTGCAGCCGGCATGAAGGCCGATGGAATGGCCAGATCCTGTGTCATTTCACGTCTCCTTGTCCTGTTGCGGGTCCATTTTTCCGGGCACTTCCAATCTTAGCACTCTCCATATGAGAGTGCTAAATCTACCCTGTAGGACTGTAGGTAAAGAGAATGGTTCAACGCGCCGAAAGATTTTGTAAGTGCTTGCTCACGGACAGATATGTCCCCAGCCAGCCTAGCAGGGCCGAGAAAAACACAATGGCCGCAATATCGCTCGGACTGAAGAAGTTCAGGCCAGGGTTGATGCCATAGAACTGTCCCAGAAGTTTAAGGTCACGGTTCATCCAGAAAAATGCGGCTGCCACGATGGATAATCCGACCACAGCTCCCATGATCCCCAGTATGCCTCCAAAATAAAAAAACGGCCTGCGAATATAAGCTTCCGTTGCACCCACCAGTTGGCTGACTTCAATTTCCTCGCGTCGGGTCAGCACCTGCAGCCGGATCGTATTGAAAGTCACTGCAACCAGGGCAAAGCCGAGCAGAAAGGCGAGCACCAGGACGGCCGTGCGGCCCAGTCGCAACAAGCCGTCGATGCGGCGAACCCAGGCTGAATCAACCTGTACATGAGCGACGCCGGGTAGTGCCTTAAAGCGTTGTTCGAGTTGCTCGGTTGATTCCGGGTTGGAACTGGCCAAAGTCACCACAAAGGCATCCGGCAGGGGGTTCTCCCTGAGCGACCCGATCACTTCACCCATCCCCGGAGCGCCCTTGAGCCCTGCCAGGGCGGCACTGCGGGACACAAAGCGTACGGAACGAACGCCCTCCGAGGCCCGCAGCTTGCTTTCCAGGGATGCAATGTCTGGCTTGGACCCGGACATTGCTAGAAACAGGCTCATCTGCGGCTCGGTGGGAAGTGAGCCGGAGAAGGCTTGCACGTTGACCAGCAGGCCGTAAGCCCCCAGGGGCAGGGCCAGTACCACGCCGATGACGAGAGCATTGGCCAGGGTCGAGGCAGGCGCGGCGGCCATCCGGCCCAGCGTCTGGAATAGGCTCTGCCAGTGATGGCGGATCCAGGTTTTCATTCGCTCAGCCTGCCATGGTCAAGTTTGATGACCCGCGGCTGCCACTGGTCGATCAGCGCCCGGTCATGGGTGGCAATCAATACGGTCACGCCGACCTGGTTGAAGGACTGGAACATGGCCATGATCGTGCTGGCATAGTCACTGTCCAGGCTCGCCGTCGGCTCGTCAGCCAGCAGGATGGCGGGGCGATTGACAATGGCCCGGGCGATGCACAGGCGCTGCTGTTCTCCGCCGGAAAGGGCAACCGGCCGGGCTTTTTCCCGCTCCAGCAAACCGACCTTGTCCAGCGCAGCGCGCGTGCGACGGGCGGCATCGGCAAAAGGCTGACCGGTGGCGAGCAGCGGCAGCATCACGTTATCGAAAACATTGCGGTCGTAGAGCAGCTTCTGGTCCTGGAAGATCAACCCGAGCTTGCGCCTCAGGAAAGGCACGCCTCTTGCCGTGAGGGAAGAGACGTTCTGCCCGTTCACCAGCACCGTGCCGGAACTGGGATGCTCTATGGCGGCCACCAATCTGAGCAGCGTGCTTTTCCCGGCACCGGAATGGCCGGTGATGAAGACGAGCTCTCCGCTGTCTATCGTCAGGCTGATGTCGTGCAACGCCTCCTGGGCGCCCGGGTAGCGCTTGGAGACGTTCGAAAAGACGATGGCGTTTGAAGCTTCAGTCACCGGTCAGTCGAGCAGCGCCGAAACAAAGTCACGTACATTGAAGGGGCGCAGGTCATCGCTCTTTTCCCCGATGCCAATGTAGCAAATCGCCAGCTTGCGCTTGTCTTGAAGGTGGCCGGCCTGCCGGGCAATGGCAGCCAGGACACCGCCTTTGGCCGTGCCATCGAGCTTGGTGAAGATGATGCCCGTGACGCCCACGGCGTCGTCGAACGCTTTCAACTGGGCCACAGCGTTCTGGCCGGTATTCGCGTCGAGGACCAGCCAGACTTCGTGCGGGGCCTGGGCATCGGCTTTGGCAATCACCCGCTTGATCTTCTTGATCTCTTCCATGAGGTGCAGCTGGGTGGGCAGGCGCCCGGCGGTATCGGCCAGAACCACATCCACGCCGCGTGCCTTGGCGGCATGCACCGCGTCATAGATCACTGCGGCCGGGTCTGCCGAACCACCTGAGTGTGAGATGACGTCCACACCGTGTCGGCTTCCCCATTCCGCAAGCTGTTCGCGCGCCGCAGCCCGGAAGGTGTCGCCTGCAGCGAGCAATACCGACAGGCTTCTATCCTGCAGAAGCTTGGCAAGTTTGCCGATGGACGTTGTTTTGCCGGCCCCATTGACTCCCGTCATCATGATGACAAGCGGCTTGGGGAGCGGGCCGGAAAACGGATCGGCCCTTTCGAGTGGCTGGAGCAATTTCATCAGTAACTGCTTGAGCGCTTCCTTCAGCTGCTCTGCGCTGTCCATGCCCGAACTGCGAGCCTCACGGCGCAATTGCTCGATCAGGTAGCTGGTCGCTTCCACTCCGGCGTCCGCTGCCAGAAGTGCGCTTTCCAGTTCTTCAAACAGGGCTTCATCGATGCGTCGCCCTGACAGCAGGCCGGAGAGCTTTGCTCCGGTGTTCTTCAGCCCTTCTTTCAGACGTGAGAACAGTGATGCCGGCGTGGACTCGGCGGATTGACCCTGGTTTTTCTTGAATAGACCCAGCATGAAACGGTCTCGATGAGGGCAATGCGGTTGGACAAGCGCATTGCCGGATGATTTTCCGGACTTTCAGCAGGTGATTCTAGCAGCCGCGTTACCACCCCAATCAGGCAAAATGCACCTTCCCGCACACCATCCCGGACAACTGCCTTGAGTCGTTCACACACAAGAGCCCAGGACAAGACCGCCCCCAAACGAAGTGGTGCAGGCAGTGTGCGCATCATTGGGGGGGAATGGCGCAGCCGCAGGCTTGCTGTGTCGGATTCCCCCGGCTTGCGCCCGACCCCGGATCGCGTACGTGAAACACTCTTCAATTGGTTGGGACAGCGCCTTGAAGGCTACCGTTGCCTGGATCTTTTTGCCGGGTCCGGAGCGCTGGGCCTTGAAGCGATGTCCCGGGGGGCGGACTCGGTGACGCTGGTCGAGCGCAGCCCCCTTGTCGCCGGGAATCTGGCCCGAAACGCCGCTGAACTCGGTGCTGTCGCCGCCGAGATCGTGATCGCCGATGCGCTAGAATTCCTCAGGCAAGCTCAGCGGCAGGGGGCTTACGATCTGGTCTTTGTTGATCCGCCGTTTTCCGCAGGACTTCATGCACAGGTACTTCAGTTATTGCCAGCCGTGCTCGCCCCAGGCGGAATGGTCTACCTTGAAAGTGCCGATCAAGATGTCCCGCCGGGATGGATTGCAGAAAAAGAGGGCAAGGCGGGCAAGGTGAATTTCTATCTTATAAGGCGGGCACCAGCGTGACGAAAGCAGTTTATCCAGGCACTTTCGATCCAATGACCAACGGTCACGAGGATCTGGTTCGCAGGGCGGCGTCCTTGTTTGACGAAGTGGTGGTTGGTGTCGCCGACAGCCGTGGCAAGAGGCCCTTTTTCAGTCTGGAAGATCGCATCAGCATTGCCAAGGAAGTGCTCGCACCCTACCCGAACGTCAGCGTCAAGGGATTCTCCGGACTGTTGCGTGATTTCGTGAGTGATTGCGGAGCCAAGGTCATCATGCGCGGCTTGCGTGCTGTGTCAGACTTTGAGTACGAGTTCCAGCTTGCCGGCATGAACCGCCGGCTGATACCCGAGGTGGAAACCGTATTCCTGACGCCCGAGGAGCGTCACCTTTTCATTTCGGCAACGCTGGTCCGCGAGATTGCCGTGCTGGGCGGCGACGTCGCCCAGTTCGTCCATCCGCTGGTCAAGGCGCGCATGGATGTCAGGGTTGCAGTGCTGAACAAAGAAAACGGCACCTGAAATCATCTAGGTCTGGCAAGCAGGGCAGTTGAATGTCGAGCGCTGTCCGATCCGACTCAGCCGGATCAGGTTGTCACACTTCCGGCATGACATCCCAGCGCGGCCGTAGACGAAATACTGCTGCTGGAAATAACCCTGGCTGCCGTCGGAATGAAAAAAATCGCGCAGGCTGCTGCCGCCGGCCTTGATGGCATCGGCGATGGTCTCGCGGATGCACTGGGCCAGGCGCTCGTAGCGCAGCCTTGAAATCCGTCCTGACTGTCGCATCGGACTGATGCCGGCCCGAAAAAGGCTTTCGTTTGCATAAATGTTGCCCACGCCGACCACCACCGTGTGGTCCATGACCAACTGCTTGATGCTGGCCTTGCGCCCGCGGGAGGCCTGATAAAGCAGTTCACCGGAAAAAGCCTCGGACAAGGGTTCGGCACCCAGATGGGCCAGCAGAGGGTGTTGGTCGGGCGCCCTGGACCACAGTACCGCGCCAAAGCGGCGGGGATCACGCAAGCGCAGGGACAAATCCCCCAGCACGAGGTCAAAGTGATCATGGATTCCTGCCGGGGCGCCAGACTTCACGATCCGCAGGCTGCCCGACATGCCCAGATGGATGATGAGCCAGCCATTGCCGACATCGATCAGGAGATACTTGCCCCGCCTGAGGATGCGCTGGATGGTGTTGCCGGTCAGTCTGGTTCGCAGATCCTTGGGAACCGGCCAGCGCAGACGGGGATTCCGGACGATGACGTCAGTGACGGTGTGGCCGGTGATGGGTGAGATTCCCTGGCGGGTGATCTCGACTTCTGGCAGTTCAGGCATGTGGAACCAATAACCGGATTGGTCAGGAATGGCAATAGCCGGTTATTCTGTTGTCGCGGTTCATTTTCAGGTGGGGTGGAGGTCAGGGGCGAGTCTGACTTGCTCTCGGGCCCCCTGCTTTCTAAACTGACGTATTGTGTTGCCTTGTCCTCATACGGGCAGAAAGTACCCGCAATGTCCTTGCCCTTCCGGCCCCTGTTGCTTCGTTGCTTGTTGAGTATCTCCTTCGCGGCGACGTCTGCCACTGTCCGAAGCGCTGACCGGCATGAGCCGCTGTCTGGCGCCTTGCACCTTGCCCAGGCGAATGAAGCCAGTCCCGCTGCGGCTGTCCCCGTGCCAGGCCGCGGCGATGGCGGGCCGTTGTTGCCGCCGCAACCCCTGACGGAAACCATACTTTACGAATTTCTGATTGCCGAGATCGCTGGCCAAAGAGGCAATATCGGCTTGTCCGCCCAGGCCTATGCCGACCTGGCCCGGCGTACCCGGGATCCTCGCATTGCCCGTCGCGCGACCGAGGTGGCGATTCTTGCCCGCATGTCGGCAACTGCCGTTGACGCCGCCCGCATCTGGCTGGAAACCGATCCGGCTTCGAGCCGTGCCTTGCAGACCCTGGTCGGTCTGCTGTTGACCGCCGGGCGGCTGGATGAATCGCTGCCTTATCTGAAGAAAATGCTGGCGGCACCCGGGGCGGATGCCGCCGAAGTGTTGGCGCAGCTCGGGCGTTCCATGGCAGGGGCCCCAGACAAGGCTGCTGCGCTCAAGCTGATGCGGGAACTGGCCCAGGCTTACCCCAAGTTGCCGGCGGCGCGGCTGGCCGTGGCGCAGGCCGCCTTGCTTAACGGAGACGAGGCTGCGGCGCTGCAGGAAGTGGCCCAGGCGCGCGCCCAGCGGCCGGAGTCTGAGCAGGCCGTCCTGCTGGAGGCCCAGATTGTGCAAAGGCGATCCATGGCCGATGCGGTAAAGCTGCTGCAGGTCTACCTGGAGCAGTACCCCGGATCGCGCGAAGTGCGTCTTAATTACGCCAGGGGCTTGATTTCGGAGAAGCGTTTTGGCGAGGCAAGGGTCGAGTTCCAGCGGCTGGTGGACGCTTTTCCGGAAAATGCCGAAGTTGTTTTTGCCGTTGCCCTGCTGTCCCTGCAGCTGAACGACCGGGGTCTTGCAGAGCAGCAGCTCAAACGTCTGCTTGAGCTCGGATTCAGGGACACCGACCTGGTGCGCCTGTATCTGGGCCAGATTGCCGAGGAGGGCAAGCGGCCTGAAGAGGCGCTGAAGTGGTACGCCGAAATCGAGCCAGGCGAACAATACCTGCCGGCGCGGCTCCGTCATGCGCAGATACTGGCGCGACAGGGGAAGCTGGGCGAAGCCAGGGCCTGGTTGCAGGACAGCGAAGTGTCGGGGACATCCCAGCGGGTGCAGTTGCTGCTTGGGGAAACGCAACTGCTCAGGGATGCCGGCGATATCAAGACCGGATTCGTGTTGCTCGAAGACGCGCTCAATCGCCTGCCCGACAATCCGGAACTCCTGTACGAGCACGCGATGTTGGCCGAGCGCATCGACAAGCTCGATGTTCTGGAGTCCGGCATGAAGAAGCTCATCAGCCTCAAACCAGACCATGCGCATGCCTACAACGCACTCGGTTACTCGTTTGCCGACCGGAACGTGCGCCTGACCGAGGCAAGGGAGCTTATCGAGCGGGCCCTGAAACTGGCCCCTGACGACGCTTTCATCATCGACAGCATGGGATGGGTACTGTTTCGCCAGGGAGAGCTGGAGCAGGCGCTGGGCCACCTGAAGAGGGCCTATGCCTTGAGGCCGGACGCTGAGATAGCGGCCCATCTTGCCGAGGTGCTGTGGGCCATGGGCCGGCAACCCGAAGCGGAAGTCTTGCTCAAGGACGCCGGCGAAAAGCATCCCGGCAGCGATATCCTGCTCAAGACTATCCAGCGGCTCAAGCGCTGACGAGCCGCATGAGGTCGGCTTTTCCGGCGGGAATCATGCTTGGGCTCGCCCTGCTTCTGGGGGGGTGTGCCAGCCTGGATCCGGTGGGGTTGCCGCAGACTGAAGCCGACCTGGAGATGAAAGGGCGCGTCGCCTTCCGCTACGGCAGCGAAGGGGGCTCAGCCTCCGTCAACTGGCGCCACGCGCCAACATTTGATGACATGCTGATCACCGGGCCACTGGGTCAGGGTATTGCACGCCTTACAAGGGCCAACCAGTCATTCACGCTCACCACTGTGGACGGCAAGGTGTATCGCGCGCCCGACGCAGAGTCGCTCACCGAGGCTGTGCTGGGATGGCGCCTGCCTCTGGCGGGACTGCCGGACTGGGTCCGTGGCAGGCCGGTTGCCGAACGTCCGGCACAGGTGGATAAGGATGGCAATGGACAAGTGCTGGTCATCGTGCAGGACGACTGGCGCATTGAATACCAGACGTGGAACGGCGCGAATCCGGCGAGAATGAGCCTGCGTCGCCAGGCGGATCAGAGCCGCAGTGCCATTGACTTGCGCCTGATCATCGATGAACTGGGCATTGCAAGGTGAAGCGTGACTTGTGGGGCCTTGAGCTGCCTGCGCCCGCCAAACTCAATCTCTTTCTGCACGTGATCGGTCGCAGGGCCGATGGCCACCATCTGCTGCAAAGTGTCTTTCGCATGGTCGACCTCCAGGACAGCCTGCGGTTCATGCCCCGCCAGGATGGCGAAATCCGGCTGAAATGCAATATTGCGGAGCTCACCGATACCGAAGACCTGAGCGTGCGCGCAGCCCGTCTGCTCAAGGCGCACACCGCACATGACGGTGGCGTCGATATCCTGCTGGAAAAGCGCATCCCCATGGGTGGCGGGCTGGGGGGAGGGAGCTCGGATGCTGCCACTACGCTCATGGCGCTGAATGCCCAGTGGAATCTGGCGCTGGGGGCGGCTGAACTGGCCACCCTTGGGCTCAAACTGGGTGCCGATGTGCCATTTTTTCTGGGCATGGGCAGCGCCTTTGCCGAAGGAATCGGCGAGAAACTGGTCCCACTCACATTGCCGGCAGCCTGGTACCTGGTGCTCGTGCCTCCCGTTTCAGTGCCCACTGCGGGGGTTTTTGCGGCGAAGGAATTGACAAGAAATACAAAAACCATCAAAATATCAGGCTTTTCGGCAGGTCCCGGTCAGTATCAGTCTGGTTTTGGTCACAATGACCTTGAGCCTGTCGTATGCAGTCGTTACCCGCAGGTAGCAGAGCATCTGGCCTGGCTCAGACAACAGGCCGATGCTCGCATGAGCGGTTCCGGCGCCTGCATATTTGCGGAATTTGCCACCGAGCGCGCGGCGCGCGCGGCGGCGTCCAGAATGCCTGCAGGGATGCATGGTCATGTGGTTCGTGGCCTGGATTGGCATCCGCTGGGAGTTTTTCTGGACGAAGGTTAGCGCTTGGGGAGTCGCCAAGTTGGTTAAGGCACCGGATTTTGATTCCGGCATGCGAAGGTTCGAATCCTTCCTCCCCAGCCATTTTTAAGTTTGGCCGCCATGCACCGATCCAGTGGTGTGTGCGGATAATGAATCATCTTGGCATCCGCGCCCGAAGCGCGGCAACGGCAACGGCAACGGCGCGGAGCAAGCAATGGCCTACGAGAGCCTCATGGTATTCACAGGGAATGCCAACCCGTTGCTGGCGCACGCGGTTGTCAGGCGTCTCAACATCCCGCTCGGACACGCAACCGTCACCCAGTTCTCCGATGGCGAAGTCAATGCCGAGATTCTGGAGAATGTGCGGGGCAAGGACTGTTTCGTACTTCAGTCCACCTGTGCGCCGACCAACGACAATCTGATGGAAGTGTTGCTGACGGTGGATGCGCTCAAGCGCGCCTCCGCAGGCAGGGTGACCGCAGCCATTCCCTACTTCGGCTATGCGCGGCAGGACCGGCGTCCCAGATCAGCCCGGGTGGCCATCAGCGCCAAGGTGGTTGCCAACATGCTGCATGCGGTTCACGTCGATCGCATGCTGACCATGGACCTGCATGCCGACCAGATACAGGGTTTCTTCGATGTTCCCGTGGACAACATCTACTCGACCCCGGTGTTGCTGGGTGATGTCTGGAAGCACGGTTACGAGGACCTGATCGTGGTATCGCCGGATGTCGGCGGCGTAGTGCGGGCACGTGCCATGGCCAAGCGCCTGGATTCGGATCTGGCCATCATCGACAAGCGCCGCCCCAAGGCGAATGTCTCGGAAGTGATGAACATCATTGGCGACGTGCGGGGCCGCACTTGCGTCATCATGGACGATATCGTGGATACCGCGGGCACGCTGGCCAAGGCCGCCCAGGCGCTGAAGGACGAAGGCGCCAAGCGGGTCGTTGCCTATTGCACCCATCCGGTGCTCTCCGGCGGCGCGGTGCAGCGCATCCAGGAATCGGCCATGGACGAACTGGTGGTCACCGACACCATCCCGCTGTCCAAGGAAGGCCAGGCCTGCAAGAAGATTCGCGTGCTGTCGGTTGCCGGCCTGCTGGCCGAGACCATCCTGCGCATCAGCAATGAGGATTCCGTCAGCTCGCTGTTTGTCGAGTAGCGGAAAAGATTTTTTGTAACCGGTGCGTCTGGTCGCGGACGCACCTTTTTTGGAGGCCATCATGGCACTAGAAGTCATTGCGCAATCGCGCAAACTGCAGGGCACGGGTGCGAGCCGCCGCCTGCGCAACGCCGGCAAGGTTCCCGGCATTGTCTATGGCGGTAAGAAGGATCCTGTCACCATCGAGCTGGACCACAACACGCTGTTTCATGCGCTGCGAAACGAGAAGTTCCACGCATCCATCCTCGACCTCACAATGGATGGTGCAAAGGAACAGGTGCTGCTGCGCGCAGTGAACATGCATCCCTTCAAGATGCAGGTGCAGCATATCGATTTCCAGCGTGTTTCCGCCGACCAGAAAGTTCACATGAAGGTGCCCTTGCACTTCGTGAATGCTGATCAGGCAGAGGCCGTGAAGCTGGGCGGCGCCCTGGTCAGCCATATCCTCAATGAGCTGGACATCCGCTGCCTTCCGGCTGACCTGCCCGAGTACATCGAGGTGGATCTGTCCACGATTGAAGTCGGCCAGACCCTCCACGTCAGCGACATCAAGCTGCCCCAGGGTGTCGAGGCCGCGCTGCGAGCCAGGGACAATCCCGCGGTTGCAGCGGCCCAGCTGCCGCGTACGGGTGCAGGCGACGAAGAAGCCGCCACCGCTGATGGCGCCCCTGCCGCTGCCGAAGTTCCGGCCGCCAAGCAGAAGGAGCCGGCTGCTGCTGCTGCAGGGGGTGACAAGAAGGACAAGAAGGACAACAAGGGCGGCAAGAAGTAAGCTGCCCCGGCGCACCAAAGGCGCGGCATTCTGCCGCGCCTTTTTTGTTCCAACCCTGATAAGGCGCGCACGCGGTGCCCCATCGCCCCATCCGATTGATAGCCGGCCTAGGTAATCCTGGCCGGCAGCATGAACGTGACCGCCACAATGTCGGTTTCTGGTTCCTGTCGCGTCTCGCCGAAGGCAAAGGCATCAGCCTGGCAAAGGACTCGAAATACCAGGCGATCACCGGCAAGTTGCCAGGCGGTCCGGGCAGGGAAGTCTGGCTGGTCCTGCCGCAGACCTACATGAATCTCTCCGGCCGTTCGGTCGGCAGCCTGGCGAGATTCTTCAAGATTGCCCCTGAAGAAGTGCTGGTGATACACGATGAACTGGATTTCCTGCCGGGTGTGGTCAAGGCCAAGCTGGGCGGGGGCTTAGGTGGCCACAACGGGCTGAAGGATATCTCCGCAGCGCTGGGCTCGCAGCAATTCTGGCGCCTGCGGGTCGGCATCGGCCATCCAGGCGATCGTGATCTGGTGGCTGATTACGTGCTTTCCTCGCCGGCGCCGCAGGATCGTGAGTTGATCGACCAGTCCATAGGGCGTGGCCTGGATTGCCTGCCGGCGATGCTGGACGGTGAAATGGAAGCCGCCATGCTGAAGTTGCATACCAAACCCGCGCCGGCACCCGCCGGTGGTGAAAAAGGAAAGCCATGAGCGTCAAATGCGGCATCGTCGGACTCCCCAACGTGGGCAAGTCCACCCTCTTCAATGCCCTCACCAAGGCCGGCATTGCAGCGGAAAACTATCCTTTCTGCACCATCGAGCCCAATGTCGGCATCGTCGAAGTACCTGACCCGCGCATGGATGCCCTGTCGGCCATCGTCAAGCCGCAGAAGGTGGTGCCTGCAGTCGTGGAATTCGTCGACATCGCAGGTCTGGTTGCCGGCGCCTCCAAGGGCGAGGGCCTGGGCAACAAGTTTCTGGCCAACATCCGCGAGACCGATGCCATTGCGCATGTGGTGCGCTGCTTCGAGGACCCCAATGTCGTGCACGTTGCCGGCAAGGTCGATCCCATCTCCGACATCGAGACCATCAACACCGAGCTTGCCCTGGCCGATCTTGCCGCCGTGGAAAAGCAGTTGTCCAAGAATGTGAAACTGGCCAAGACCGGCGGTGACAAGGAAGCAGTCCGCCTGGTTGCCGTGCTGGAGAAGATACAGGCCGTGCTGGATCAGGGGCGTCCGGCACGTACTCTGGATCTCTCCAAGGAGGAACTGGCGGTGGTGACACCAATGTTCCTCCTCACCATGAAGCCGACCATGTATGTGGCCAACGTCAGCGAGCATGGGTTCGAGAACAATCCGTTGCTGGCCTGCGTCGAGGAGTATGCGAAGAAGGAAGGCTCCCCGGTGGTCGCCATCAGCGCCGCGATGGAGTCACAGATTGCCGATTTGTCCGACGAAGACAAGCAGATGTTCCTCGACGACATGGGCATGACCGAACCAGGGCTGAACCGGGTGATCCGTGCCGGCTATGCGATTCTCGGCCTGCAGACCTACTTCACCGCAGGCGTGAAGGAAGTGCGTGCCTGGACGGTGAGGGTGGGGGCCACCGCACCGCAGGCGGCGGGTGTCATCCACACGGATTTCGAGCATGGATTCATCCGGGCCGAAGTGACGGCCTACGACGATTTCGTGGCCTGCAAGGGTGAGCACGGCGCCAAGGAGGCGGGCAAGCTGCGCGTGGAAGGCAAGGAGTACGTGGTGCATGACGGCGACGTGATGCACTTTCGCTTCAACGTCTGAGTCCGCACCCGAGCCATGACGCCGTTGCTGCTTGATCTGCTGTGCGAGCCCGGCACCAAGGCGCCGCTTGTGCTGATGGACGCCGTGACGGACCCGGCGGGGGCGATCAAGTCGGGCAGGCTGGTGGCGCCTTCCGGCAGGCAATACCCGATCGTCAATGGCATCCCGCGTTTTGTCGAGTCTGTCCCGACCCAGTCGGTCGAGTCATTCGGTGACGAATGGAATTACTTCAACTTCACCGACCACAAGATCAACTGGCTGACCCACACGGTGGCCAACACCTTTGGTTCGACGGATGTCTTCCGGGGCAAGCTGATGGTCGATGCCGGTGGCGGCAGCGGCGCGCAGACCAAGTGGTTCGCCGAGTACGGCGCCCGGCACGTGATCCTCATGGACTTGTCGCATTCGGTCGATGACGTGGTCCGGCGCAACCTCGCCGGACTCTCCAATGTCGATGTCATCCAGTGTTCCATCGATGCACCGCCACTGCGCGACAGATGCATCGAGGGCATCGTCTATTGCCACAACGTCATCCAGCACACGCCTTCGGTCGAGAAGACCGCCCACGCCCTGTATGCGCTGACAGCGCCCGGTGGCGAACTGGTCTTCAATTGCTATCCGCTGAATGATCAGGGTCTGCTGCGATGGATCCGGTGGCACCTGGTGTACCGACCGCTGCGTGCCGTGCTCTCGCGCATGCCTTTTGTTGTGATCCTGGCCTATGCGCGCGTCATGGCGCTGCTCCGGCTGCTGCCGCTGCTGGGCGTGGTGCTGGAGAAACTGCATCTGGTGGCGCAGGGGGACGTACCGGTGGTGCCGGGGGAGTCCTGGCTGGCGCGCCTGAAGCGGCGGTTCCGGGCTGCCAGCCTGAACACCTTCGATGCCTATGGGTCGCATCAGTACCAGCACCACAAGCGGGATGATGAAATCCGTGCATTGGTCGGGCAACTGCAGCCGGATGCGTCCAGAATCATGAATGTGGACAAGTATTTCCTGCGGCCGACGCCCATCGGTTGCGCACTGCGGGTGTTCCGATAGACCCGCTGCCCGGCAGGAGCGGGTCGATATAATTGCCGGACAAGAGGTTGGGCCCGGTCCGGAATGCGGGGACACGAGTCGCCAGCATCCAGGCCGGGTACGTGCAGTGGTTATCCTGTTCTGCGCATCCATCAAGGAGGACGGAAACATGATTCATGCAATGAGTGCAGACCAAGCCATCAAGCGCCGCCGCGTGGTCCGCTCGCCAGGGAGCGGCCTCGAACACTGGGGTGCTGAATACTTTGGCACCCGCTGGCCCAGCGGCATTGCCGGCAGCGAGCCGCAGGCGCTGGTTGCCGAACTCACGCCTAACGAGCAGGTGCCTGCGCACTACCATGGTGTGGAGCAGTTCCAGATATTCACCGAGGGGAGCGGCAAGATGGGGCGCAATGTCCTGCAGCCCGTCACCATCCAGTACAAGGACAATCACACTGCCTATGGTCCGTTGATCTCCGGTGATCAGGGTCTCAACTTCTACGCCATGCGCATACGCACCGCAGCCGAGGCCAAACCGCGCTATGCCCATGAGCCTGACTATCGCGAGAAGATGAAGCCGAGCAAGCGCCGCCACCTGATTTCGGCGCCGGTGCTGGTGTCCACCGAAGTGGTGATGACCCATCGCAAGGAGCCCGCCTGGGAGCGGGCGCTCGAAGTGCAGCAGTACGACGATGGCCTGGATGCCCACGTGGCGCGCCTGGGGGCCGGCATGGCAATGGATGGTCCGGATCCGCACCAGTCAGGCGGCTATTACCTCTTCGTCATCAATGGCGAACTGCGCCATGAGGGCGCGCTGTACCCACGCTGGTCCATGATCGTGGTGACCCGTGATGAATCCGGGTATCGCCTCGAGGCCGGACCCAGGGGGGTGGAGGTGCTGGTACTCGAATTTCCGATCGTGGACGAGGTTATTGAAGCCGGAAAACCGCAGTCAGCGCCGGCTGAAGCGCATTAGCCGGGCAGTCCGGAGGCGGGCTGCCGACATGCGCCCGGGTGCAGCTTGCCCGGGCGACCTTGCAACGGCGGCCTCGCCCTTGAGTCGCCCCACCCCCTGGTCCGATGCCTGCCATGCTGAATGGAGCCACACCATGCCTGTCGCACCCTTGCTGAAGGCTGTTCTGCTGTCGTCCCTGCTGCTCCTGTCGGGCCTGTGTCTGAGCCTGCCGGTGCTCGCCCAGGCGAACTATCCGTCCAGACCCGTGCGTCTGCTGATTCCCTTCGCCCCGGGCGGCGCCACCGACATTTTTGCCCGGCGTTACGCCGAGCGCATGGCCAAGCGCACCGGGCAGCCTTTCCTGACCGACAACAAGGCGGGTGCCTCCGGCATCATCGCTGCACAGGAAATGGTGCGTTCGGCAGCGGACGGGCACACGCTCTTTTTCGCCACCTCCACCACGCTGTCCATCCTGCCGCACATGATGACCACGCCCGCCTATGACGTGGAAAAGGACTTCGCACCGGTGGCGATGATAGGCAGGACGTCCCTGCTATTGGTGGTGCATGCGTCGGTGCCCGCCCGCAGCGTCGGCGAGCTGGTGGCCCTGATCAGGGCGAATCCCGGCAAGTATTCCTATGGCTCCTCTGGGGTGGGCAGCACGCCCCACCTGGCTGGCGAGTTGTTCAAGCTTCGCGCCGGCAACCTGGATCTGCTGCACGTGCCTTACAAAGGCAGTGGCCCGGCCCTGCAGGATGCACTGGCCGGCATCAACCCGGTGTTCATCGATACTTTCAGCGGCAGCCAGCCCCATCACAAGGCGGGCAAGATGCGCATCCTGGCCATCTTCTCTGAAACCCGCTCGAACATCTCCCCGGACACACCCACCGCAATCGAGGCAGGTATCCCTGGCATGGTGGCAGGCTCTTTCCAGGTGGTGACTGCGCCGGGCGCCACCCCGCCCGCCATCATCAATGCGCTGCGCTTGGCCACCAGTGAGGTCATGAAAGACACCGCCTTCCAGGCTGAACTGCAGGCCCTGTCCATCGACCCGATTGCCGACTCCACGCCCGAGTCCGCCAAGCAATACATCCGGCAGGAGCTGGCCAAGTGGGGACCCATTGTCCGGGCGACCGGGGTGAAGCTGGAGCAGTAAGACTCTCCTGCAGCCTGGCTATTCAGCCGGCATGCTCGTCATGTAATGCGTGAACCACTGCCATTCGGCCACCGACGCCAGGCCCACGCTCACCAGCTGGGGCGGCTCGGTTTCCCCGAAATGCACATGCGATTCCGGATGCTTGGCGGCAAAGCGATCAGCGTAGGTACGCCAGACTGCATCAAAGCCACCAATAGAGGCGTGGCTGACGAGAAGATCGTGACAGACAGCATTGCGCAGGCCGGCTTTCCAGGCCCGGTAGCTGAAGTCGAAGTCGTACAGGTGCCAGCCGTCGAAAGTATCCGCGTCGAATCCCAGCTGTTCGGTCACATGGCGGTGGCACGCGAGGAACATGCCGTCCAGCACCAGCGGGGCGGGCGTGGCCGCTCCCTGCATGTGGTGGGTCGTCACCGTGATGCCTTGCGGGGTCAGCATGCCCACCTGCCCATGCATGTGCGGCCAGCGTGAATACAGCCAGCCCTCTCCGTGCAGCTGCGTGCTGCCGGCCACACCGACCAGGTCAAACGACTGCAGCCGCCTGAGCAGGCGATCGGCAAAGTCCGGCGCGTGCACGGCGATATCGTCATGGCAGAACAGCAGCAGTTCGCCGCGCGCCCGGGATAATCCCTGCGCCTGGCCTTCGCACATCGAGCGGGCGTCATGGACGCCAATGATTTCATGCGGGATGCCCGCCAGGTGCTGGCTCAGATTGGCGCTGACCGCGGCGAATTTTGCTGCATGGATCGAACAGACCACCACCGAGAGCAAGGGCTTTGTGCCAGTCCAGGCTGGTTCGCAGGGTGCAGCCAGTCCGCGCTTTGCGTCTCCGCGCGCCTGCACCAGCGCCAGATTGGCCCGTGCATTGAGCAGCAAGGGAAAGCGTGGATGGCGTTCGAGGCATGCCGAGAACTGCCGGGCTGCGTCGACATATTGTTGTCGTTTTAGAGCGATACTGCCCATCATGAAAAAGAGAGCGGGTAGATTATTATCAATGGCCAGCGCCGATTTAAGGCTTTTCTCGGCGCCATCGAGGTCATCGCGCGACCAGGCCTCGGTGGCCCGGGCGTACAGGGCATCGACTTGTCGATCGATGTCCTGCTGAACCAGCGGGTCCGGATGACGGCTGAACGCGTCGAGAATGCGTTTGAGCATGGGGGCGTCTGCGCTCAGCGGCGCTTGCTGCCGCCACCGAGGATCGAACCGAGCACGCCGCGGATGATTTCCCGGCCAACCTGCGACCCGACTGCGCGGGCAGCGCTCTTCGCCGCTGATTCCAGCAATCCCTCCTTGCGGCCGCCACGCGGGCCGGTCGAGCCCATCAGGATGCTGCCCAGGGTGCCCATGATGCCGCCATCAGCCGCGCCTGCTCCCGCGCCCGAAGTGCCACTGTCACCGGCATCGCCAGCACCGCCCTGGCGCTCGGTGGTGCGCTGGGTGAGCTTCTCGTAGGCCGATTCGCGATCGACCAGCTTCTCGTAGTGGCCGAAGATTGACGAGCCGGAAATCGTCGCCTGGCGCTCCGCTTGCGTGGCGGGGCCAATGCGCGTGGAAGGTGGCAGCACGAACGCCCTTTCGACGATGGTGGGTCGACCCTTTTCATCCAGGAAGGACACCAGGGCTTCTCCCACCGACAATTCGGTGATGGCCTGGGCTGCATCCAGCTTGGGGTTGGGGCGCATGGTCTCGGCCGCCGACTTGACCGCCTTCTGGTCCTTGGGCGTGAAGGCGCGCAAGGCATGCTGCACGCGATTGCCCAGCTGACCCAGCACCGAATCGGGGATGTCCATTGGATTCTGGGTGACGAAATAAACGCCCACGCCCTTGGAGCGGATCAGCCTGACCACCTGCTCGATCTTCTCCAGCAGGATCCTGGGCGCTTCGTTGAAGAGCAGGTGGGCTTCGTCGAAGAAGAACACCAGCCTGGGCTTGTCGACATCCCCCACTTCCGGCAGTTGCTCGAACAGCTCGGAGAGCATCCACAGCAGAAACGTTGAATACAGCCGCGGCGAGTTCATCAGCTGGTCGGCCGCCAGGATGTTGATGACGCCCTGGCCGGACTGGCTGCCGCTGGCCGTTTGCATGAGGTCGCCGATGTCCAGCGCCGGCTCGCCAAAGAGCAGGCTGCCGCCCTGTTGCTCCAGTTCGAGCAGCCCGCGCTGTATGGCCCCCACCGAAGCGGCGGAGATGTTGCCGTAGCTGGTCTGGAAGTCGCGCGCATGTTCACCCACGTGCATCAGCATGGCGCGCAGGTCCTTCAGGTCGAGCAGCAGCATGCCCTGGTCGTCGGCGATCTTGAACACCAGCGTGAGCACCCCCTGCTGGGTGTCATTGAGGTTGAGCATGCGCCCCAGCAGCAGCGGCCCCATGTCGGAGATGGTGGCCCGCACCGGATGGCCGGCCTTGCCGTACATGTCCCAGAAGGTCACCGGACAGGCCTGGAAGCGTGCCTCCAGGCCGAGCAGGTCGAGTCGCTCCTTCAGGCGTGGCGACAGGCTGCCCGGCTGTGACAGGCCGGACAGGTCACCCTTCACATCGGCCATGAACACCGGCACGCCGATCCGCGAAAAGGCTTCCGCGAGCGTCTGCAGGGTCACGCTCTTGCCGGTGCCGGTGGCGCCCGTGATCAGTCCATGCCGGTTGGCCAGGGCCGGCAGCATACTCAGTTCGGCATGGGTGTTCTTCGCAATCAGCAGGGACTGGGTCATGTGAGGTCCGGAGGAAAAAAGGGCGGGGAGGTGGGGAGGGAGGAAGGTGGCTCGGATGCTAAAATTCTCGCAGCTTATGGAGCGCTTGTCTCTCGACAATCGAATTGGACCTTTGCCGGTCCGGCCACCGTCGCGCTGCACCAACATCCGGGAACAGAATCATGGCAGGACATTCCAAGTGGGCCAACATCAAGCACAAAAAGGCCATCACCGATGCCAAGCGGGGCAAGGCCTTCACCAAGGTCATCAAGGAAATCACGGTGGCTGCGCGCATGGGGGGCAGTGATCCGGCCATGAACCCGCGCCTGCGCCTTGCCATGGACAAGGCGCGCGAGGTGAACCTGGGCAAGGACACCATGATGAATGCCGTGAAACGCGGCGCCGGCGAGCTCGACGGGGTGAACTACGAGGAAATCCGCTATGAAGGCTACGGCGTGGCCGGGGCGGCAGTCATCGTGGATTGCATGACCGACAACCGTACTCGTACCGTGGCCGACGTGCGCCACGCCTTCGCCAAGCATGGCGGCAATCTCGGCACCGACGGTTCCGTGGCCTTCCTGTTCAAGCATTGCGGGCAGTTCATTTTTGCCCCGGGCACCAGTGAGGAAAAGGTCATGGAAGCCGCCATCGAGGCCGGCGCCGAGGATGTGGTGACCAATGAAGATGGCTCGATCGAAGTGATGTGCGCCCCGCCTGATTTCGTGGCGGTGAAGGACGGCCTGGAGAAGGTCGGGCTGAAGGCGGAGATTGCCGACATCACCATGAAACCGGCCAACGAAGTGGAGCTGGCTGGGGACGATGCCGTGAAGATGCAGAAACTGCTCGATGCACTGGAATCCCTCGATGATGTGCAGGATGTCTATACCACTGCCGTGATCGATGACTGAACTTGATGACTGAGCGGTCATCGGTTGGCTGGTTCCTCCCTTAGCCATGCTGGCCTCCACCACTGCCGCCCCGGTGCGCATCCTGGGCATCGATCCGGGGCTGCGCATCACCGGATTTGGCGTGGTGGAAAAAAGCGGTAGCCGTCTCACCTATATCGCCAGCGGATGCATCCGAGCACCGATGGGCGAACTATCGGAGCGGCTCAAGGTGATCTTTTTCGGCCTGCGTGAACTCATCGCCATCCATGCGCCTGACCAGGTGGCCATCGAGCGGGTGTTCGTCAACGTCAACCCGGCTTCCACACTGGCGCTGGGTCAGGCCCGCGGTGCGGCCATCTGCGCGGCGGTGGATGTCGGGCTGTCGGTGGCCGAATACACCGCCTTGCAGGTCAAGCAGGCGGTGGTCGGCAAGGGCCACGCCGCGAAGGAGCAGGTGCAGGAAATGGTCAAGCGGCTGCTGTCCCTGCCTGCGGCGCCCGGGCCGGACGCCTCCGACGCCCTGGCGTGCGCGATCTGCCACGCTCATGGCGGCCAGGGGCTGGGAGCACTGGCAACGCGGGGATATCGTGTCAGGCGTGGTCGCCTGGTTTGATCTGCATTCAGCGCGGGCCATGCTGGCATGGCTCGCCCACCACTGGAGTCGCACATGATAGGACGCATAGCCGGCATGCTGCTGGAGAAGAATCCGCCGCAGATCCTGGTGGAGGCCGGGGGCATCGGCTACGAAGTCGAAGTACCCATGAGCACCTTCTACAACCTGCCTGCCACCGGCGAGCGCGTGGTGCTTTGCACCCACCTGGTGGTGCGCGAGGACGCCCATCTCCTGTATGGCTTCGGCACCGATGCGGAGCGCCGCGTGTTCCGGCAGTTGCTGAAGATCTCCGGGGTCGGGGCGCGCATTGCCCTGGCGCTGTTGTCCGGGCTTTCCGTGGCCGAACTGACCGCGGCGGTGACCGGTCAGGATGCCAGCCGGCTGGTGAAGATTCCCGGCATCGGCAAGAAGACGGCAGAGCGCCTGCTGCTCGAACTCAAGGACAAGCTGGCCACCGACATGGTGTCCGGCGTCGCGGTGCATCGGCCGGCCTTGCCGGTAGACGACATCCTCAACGCCCTGCTCGGCCTGGGCTACAGCGACAGGGAGGCGCGGGGCGCGGTGAAACTGCTGCCCGAGGGTCTGTCCGTATCGGATGGCATACGCCAGGCGCTCAAGCTGCTTGCGCGGGCCTGATGCGGGTTTGTGATTTGCCCGGCCAGCCGCGACAATAGCCGCCATGGCCATTGAAACCGACCGCTTGATCGCACCCACCACGGCTTCCGTACAGGAAGAGGTCATCGAGCGGGCGCTGCGCCCGAAATCGCTGGACGAGTATGTCGGGCAGGAAAAAATCCGCGGGCAGCTCTCGATCTTTGTCGAGGCGGCACGCATGCGCAAGGAGGCACTCGATCACGTCCTGCTGTTTGGTCCTCCGGGCCTGGGCAAGACCACGCTCGCGCACATCATCGCGCGCGAAATGGGCGTCAACCTGCGCCAGACGTCCGGCCCGGTGCTGGAGCGGCCCGGTGACCTTGCCGCCATTCTGACCAACCTGGAGCCCAACGACGTCCTGTTCATCGACGAGATACACCGGCTGTCTCCCGTGGTGGAGGAAATCCTCTATCCGGCGCTCGAGGACTACCAGATCGACATCATGATCGGCGAGGGTCCGGCAGCGCGGTCCGTGAAGCTCGATCTGCCGCCTTTCACACTGGTGGGCGCCACCACGCGCGCGGGCATGCTGACCAATCCGCTGCGGGACCGCTTTGGCATCGTGGCACGCCTGGAGTTCTACACCGACCTCGAATTGCGCCAGATCGTCACGCGATCGGCTTCGTTGCTGGAAGTCGAAATCAGTCCGGATGGTGCGCTGGAAGTGGCAAAGCGTTCACGGGGAACGCCGCGCATCGCCAACCGGCTGCTGCGCCGCGTGCGTGACTATGCCCAGGTGAAGACGCGCTCCGGCATCACTTCGGAAGTCGCCGATGCAGCGCTGAAGATGCTCGATGTCGACACGCTGGGGCTGGACATCATGGACCGCAAGCTGCTGTTGGCGGTGATCGAGAAATTCGGTGGCGGCCCGGTGGGGCTGGACAACCTGGCCGCGGCGATCGGTGAGGAGGCGGACACCATAGAGGATGTCCTTGAGCCGTATCTCATCCAGCAGGGTTATCTGCAAAGGACCCCGCGTGGCCGCATCGCCACTCCGACTGCCTATGGACATCTCGGGTTTGCAGTGTCGCCGCCGCCCGGGGGCACGCGCGACCTCTGGAAAGGTCAGTAGGGGGCAGATGCGCAGGCGTCGTCAGCTGGTGTCGGTTTCACACCTGATTGCAGGCAGGCCATGACAGGAGCCGCCCCCATTTCTGCCAGTGGGCAGTCATCAGTCCCATTGACAGAGCCGGCAACATTCAGCATCGAAGTGCGCATCTACTACGAAGACACTGATGCCGGGGCGATCGTGTACTATGGAAATTACCTGCGCTACTTTGAGCGGGCGAGGACCGAGTGGCTCAGGTCCATGGGCATTTCGCAGCAGGCGCTGATGCGCGAGCAACAATTGCAGTTCGTTGTTCGGCATGCCGGGATGGATTTCCTCGCGCCGGCGCGCCTGGACGATGTCCTGGTGGTTTCCGTGCGGCCGATGCGGCTTGCACGTACCTACGTCGAACTGGAGCAACGGGTGACCCGGGAAGGGCGCACGCTGTGCCGCGGCGAAGTCACCATAGCCTGCATAGACGGTGTGCGCATGAAGCCGGCGGCCATTCCGCAGACCATCGCAGTAAGGATGAAGCCCTGATGGCAGGCCGGTAGCGGCCTGGCCGGACGGAAGACCCACCTGTGTCGGGAACAGAGCATGAATGCAACGCAGGACCTTTCAATACTCTCACTCATCTGGAACGCCAGCGCGGTGGTGCAGTTCGTCATGGCACTGCTGCTTGGGGTTTCCTTCACCTCCTGGTACTGGATATTTCGCAAGCTGTTTTCCATCCGGCGCGCCCGCAATCAGACCGAGAAGTTCGAAAAGGACTTCTGGAGCGGCAATGACCTCAACTCGCTGTACCAGAGTGCGGTCAACAACCGGCATGCGACCGGCGCGCTCGAGCGCATCTTCGAGGCGGGTTTTCGCGAATACCTCAAGCTGAAGGGGCAGAAGAACGCCGATTCCAGTGCCATTGTGGATGGCGCCAGGCGCGCCATGCGCGCCACCTACCAGCGCGAGATGGACAACCTGGAGGCCCACCTGGCCTTTCTCGCCTCGGTTGGCTCGGTGAGTCCCTATGTCGGTTTGCTGGGGACCGTCTGGGGGATCATGCATTCGTTTCGCGGTCTTTCCACCATGCAGCAGGCCACCCTCGCCGCAGTGGCGCCCGGCATCGCCGAGGCGCTGGTGGCAACGGCCATAGGCCTGTTTGCGGCGATTCCCGCCGTGGTCGCCTACAACCGCTTCTCGCATGATGTCGACCGCATTGCGGTGCGCTTCGAGAGCTTCATGGAAGAGTTCTCCAACATCCTCCAGCGCCAGGCGCATGCCCGCTGAAGTGAATGCCTGACCGGATGCCCTCATGAGACCGCGCAAGCTGATGAACGAGATCAACGTCGTGCCCTATATCGACGTGATGCTGGTGTTGCTGGTGATCTTCATGGTCACCGCGCCGATGGTGAATCCCGGGGTGGTCGATTTGCCCAGTGTGGGCAAATCCTCGCAGCCGCCGGTGGCGCCGCTGGAGGTGATGATCCGTGCCGATGCCACCCTGCTCCTGCGTGACCGTGCCAAAGGCGCGACCGAGGAGCGCCGTGTTTCCAACGCCGAACTGGTGGCCACTCTGCGGGAAAGCCAGGCACGCACACCCGATCAGCCCGTCGTGATTGCCGCGGACAAGGACGTGCGCTACGAAGCGGTGCTCAAGGTCATGGACGAACTGCAGCGTGCCAACATCCGCCGCGTGGGCCTGCTGGTCAAACCCGGGGCTCCCTGATGAATGCCATGGTCATGGCGATGGGCCCAGCGCCGGCAGACCCGGCTCGCGTGCCGGCGGCGGTACTGGCGGTGCTGGTCCATCTGATGCTGTTTGCCTTCCTGTTCTTCGGTGTGCGCTGGTCATCAGCGCCCCCTGAGGCGGTGGTCGTGGAATTGTGGACGCAACCGCCACAGCCTGTGGTTGCGCCAGCCGAGCCGGCGCCGCCACCGCCACCGCCGCCGCCGAAGGTGGTGCCGGAGCCACCCAGGCCGGTGGTGAAGCCAGCTCCGCCCAAACCGGCGCCCGAGGTACGCAAACCCGACATTGCGCTGGAGAAGGACAAGCTGGCGAAAAAGCCGCCGCCCAAGCCTGAAGCGAAACCCGAGGCCAAACCTGCGCCGAAGGCCGAAGCCAAGCCGGAGCCAAAACTTGAACTGGATTTGCGTGCGCGCATGCAGGAGCAACTGGCGCGGGAATCCAAGGCCCTGGCCGAGGATCGGACCCGGCGGGAATCCCAGAAGCCTGCAGCGGCACCGCCAGCCTCGGCACCCTCGATAGACAGTGCTTACGCATCACGCATACGCGGCACGATTCGGGGACACATTGTCATGCCCCAGGACCTCCAGGGCAACCCGGAAGCAATCTTTGACGTGGTGCAACTGCCCACAGGTGAAGTGTTGAAGGTGAGCTTGCGCAAATCCTCGGGCCACAGAGGCTACGATGAAGCGATCGAACGTGCCATCCTGAAGTCATCGCCACTGCCCAAACCGGACCGGATGGATCAGTTCCAGCGCCAGCTCGAGTTGAAATTCAGGCCGAAAGACCCGTTATAATTTGCCGTGCCCGTGGTGCCGGGATGGGCACACCGACAACGCGGCTGAAAGAGGACATGAACTGCGCATTTGCCATCCTGTTTGTCGTGTTTCTGCTGTTTTCCCGCCAGGCTGCTGGCCAGTTGAGCATCGAAATCACCGGTGCTGGCGAAAACCAGATCCCCATTGCAGTGCTGCAGTTCGCCGGCGAGTCGGCGCTGCCAGTGCGCATTTCCGACATCGTCGAGGCCGACCTGCAGCGCAGCGGCCGCTTCCGCATGCTCTACGCCGGCGGCGTGGACCCGGCCCCGAGCGAACCTTCCCAGGTCAATTTTGGCGAATGGCGCAGCCGGCTGGCCGATGCCATGTTGATCGGCAGCGCGCGGCGCCTGCCGGACGGCCGCTTCGAGGTGCAGTTCCGGCTGCTGGACGTGCCCAAGCAGCAGCAATTGGGTGGCGTTGCCTACACCCTGAGCGCCGCGCAATTGCGCACCACCGCCCATCGCATTGCCGATTTTGTCTATGAGAAGCTGACTGGCGAACGTGGCGTGTTCTCCACCCGCATTGCCTACGTGGTGAAGCAGCAGGGCCGTTTCGAACTCAAGGTGGCCGATGCCGACGGCCAGAATGCCCAGACGGTGCTGGCATCGCCCGAACCGATACTTTCGCCGTCCTGGTCCCCCGACGGCAACCGGCTTGCGTATGTGTCGTTTCAGCTCAAGAAACCGGTGGTCTACGTCCAGGACCTGGTAGGCGGCAAGCAGATTCCCGTGGCCAACTTCCGCGGTTCCAACTCGGCGCCCACCTGGTCGCCGGATGGCCGGCAGTTGGCCGTCGTGCTGTCACGCGAAGGCGGCTCGCAGATTTTTCTGATCAATGCCGATGGCAGTAACGTGCGCCGCCTGACCACCTCTTCGGCGATCGACACCGAGCCGTTTTTCTCGCCCGACGGTCAGTCGCTGTATTTCACCTCCGACCGTGGCGGCAGTCCGCAGGTCTACCGCATTGCCGCCTCCGGTGGGGAGGCGACCCGCGTCACCTTCCAGGGCGATTACAACGTCTCCCCCCGGGTCAGTCCGGACGGCAAGTCGCTGGTCTATATCTCGCGCAACAGCGGCCGCTACCAGCTCACAAGTATGGATCTCGCGACCAGGCAGATCCAGATCCTGACTGATACACAGCGTGATGAGTCGCCCAGCTTCGCTCCCAATTCACGCATGATCCTGTATGCCACTGAGGTGTCTGGTCGCGGGGTGTTGGCGGCAGTGTCCAGCGATGGACGTTTCCGTCAGCGCCTGACGGTACAGGCGGCTGACGTGCGCGAACCTGCATGGGGCCCCCTGCCTGCGAACTGACAAGACCCTGCGAACCCGGTACTGAACACAATAAGGAGTCGGCATGAAAACTAAAACCACCCTTGCGTTGATTGGATTGTCCGTTGTCTTTGGCTATGGCTGCAGCAGCCAGCCGATTACCGAAGAAAAACCAGCCGTGGAAGACCGCACGCCGGTGCCTTCCAAGCCTGTCGCACCACCTGCCGCGCAGACGCGGCCCGGCACAGGCTCCGGTGACGTGAGTTCCAAGCCCATTCCTCCCGGCGGCAGCGGTGGCCAGGCCGTGGCCGGGCAGAACCCGCTCAAGGATCCCAACAACATCCTGTCCAAGCGCTCGGTCTTCTTCGAATATGACAGCGATGCCATCAAGGAGGAGTTCAGGCCGGTCCTGCAGGCCCATGCCAAATACCTGTCGTCCAACCGCGCGGCGCGCATGCTGATTCAGGGCAACGCTGATGACCGCGGCAGCCGTGAGTACAACATTTCCCTGGGCCAGCGTCGTGCCGATGCGGTCAAGCGCATGCTGGTGCTGCTGGGCGCGCAGGATGTGCAGGTCGAGGCGGCCAGCCTGGGCGAAGAGAAGCCGCGTTGCGAGGACAAGTCCGACGCCTGCTACGCGCAGAACCGCCGTGGTGACATCCTGTACGGCGGCGAGTACTGAGCACCATGAAGCCGAACACCCGGTCTTTCCGGCTTGCGGCCGGGCTTGTGCTTGCCTTGTCCCTGGTGGCCGCAGCCCCGGCTGCCTCGCTGTTCGATGACAATGAGGCACGGCGCAGGATTGATGCCTTGAGTGTGCAGGTCGAGGCGTCCAAAAAGGGCATCAGCGAGCGCCTATCCGCAGTCGAAGCTGCGGTGCAGGACCGTCGTGCCCTGATCGAACTGGCGGGCGCCATCGATGCGCTCCGGCAGGATATCGCCCGGCTGCGCGGCCAGAATGAGACGCTGGCCAACCAGGCCGACAACCTGGAGCGGCGTCAGCGTGACCTCTACGTGGATCTGGACACACGCCTGCGCAAGATCGAGCAGACCCAGCAGCAGTTGCAGCAAAGCCAGCAGCAGATCCAGGACAAGCTGACGGCCCCGGAGCGCGAGGCCGCCAAAGAAAAGGAAACCTACGAGGGGGCCCTCAACCAGTTTCGGCAGAACAATTTCGGTGCGGCCATCGCGGCTTTCCAGTCCTTCATGTCTGTCTATCCTGCCAGCCAGCTGGTGCCCAGCGCCCAGTACTGGGTCGGCAATGCCTACTACGCCTTGCGCGACTACAAGAATGCCATCACTGCGCAGCAGAAGATCGTCGCCGCCTGGCCTGACAACGCCAAGGCCCCCGATGCCCTGCTCAACATTGCCAGTTCCCAGGCTGAAATGAATGACAGCCGGGCCGCGCGCGAGACCCTGCAGTTGCTGCTGAAGAAGTATCCCACCAGCCCGGCGGCGGAACAGGCCCGCCAGCGCCTGCAGAAGCGTTAGCGCATCCGTGTCAGGTCTGGCCGGGCAGCCGATGAAGCCAGCCGTGGTGCTGTTGTCCGGCGGGCTTGATTCAGCCACCGTGCTGGCGATTGCCGCAAGCCGCAATTTCCGCTGCCACTGCCTGTCGCTCAATTACGGCCAGCGCAGCCGCAGCGAGCTCGATGCGGCTGCGCATATCGCGGCCCGCCATCAGGCAGTGCATCGCGTGGTCAGCCTGGATCTGGCCGGCTTCGGTGGTTCGGCACTGACCGATCACGACATCGAAGTGCCCACCGGCGGTCTTCAGTCCGATGTCATTCCGATCACCTATGTTCCCGCGCGCAATACCGTGATGCTCTCCCTGGCCCTTGCCTGGGCCGAGGTGCTCGGGGCCGGTGACATCTTCTTTGGCGCCAATGCGGTCGACTATTCCGGCTATCCGGATTGCCGTCCGGAGTTCATGCAGGCCTTCGAGGCGCTGGCCAACCTGGCCACACGCGCGGGTGTCGAAGGGGCGCGGCTGACGCTGCACACGCCGCTGCTGCGCCTGAGCAAGGCCGACATCATTCGTGAGGGCATGGCGCTGGGTGTTGATTACGCCATGACCGTCTCCTGCTATCAGGCTGACGAAGCAGGGCGGGCCTGTGGCCTCTGTGATGCCTGCCGGCTGCGCCGGACTGGCTTCGAGGCGGCCGGCTGCAGTGATCCAACACGCTATCGGCGTGTCTGAAGATGGTTCAGGCCGTTTTTCATCAAACTTTTGTCGTCAATTCATCAGGTTTCATTGACGCTGATGCGGGCCCATCATAAAATTTGAAGTTCGCGAAGTGGGTCGTTAGCTCAGTTGGTAGAGCAGCGGACTTTTAATCCGTTGGTCGCAGGTTCGAATCCCGCACGGCCTACCAGTATTTTCAAAGGGTTACTCGAAAGAGTAGCCCTTTTTTTATGCACTTTTCATCCTCGTGGCACACTGGCGGCACACTCCAAAAAAGAAAAGGCCGCTTTTCTGGAGGATAACTAACTGTTTCCAGTTTTATATGTGCCATGAGTGTGCCAAGTATGTTTAATATTTAAATAACATATTGTATTTATTAAATAAATACAAATAACAGCAGAGGATTTAATATCTGTTGTTGCAATTTATTGTGTGCTGTTTTAGGATATTGCCATCACTTCTGAAGGGGGCGTCATGGCAAACATTCAAAAGCGCATTGGCAAGGACGGCGCGGTTTCATACAGGACGCAAGTTCGCCTCAAAGGGTTCCCACCTGACACAGCCAGCTTTGCGCGAATAACCGACGCGAGGGCATGGGCGCAAAAGACCGAAGCCGATATGCGGGCCGGACGGCACTTCGGCGCATCCAAACGGCACACCTTCAGCGAACTAGCCGATGAGTATTTGCCTCACGCCAAAGATAAGGTGCGACTTGAGTATTGGCGCAGCATCTTCGGTGCCGACACCCTCGACACCCTCACGCCAGCCAGAATAAGCAAACAGCGCGATAAGCTACTGAGCGAAGAAACAAACCGCTTTACTAAGCCAGAGACTGGCGACATCGAAGTGGATGCTAAACGTGAGCGTCGAAAGCGCACAGGCGCCACTGTGAACCGTTACCTAGCGAGTTTGTCGGCTTCCCTTGGCTACGGTGTCAAAACACTGCAATGGATCGAGCGCAATCCTTGTGAGCGTATCGAGAAGCCAGCCGAGAGCAAAGGTCGCGTGCGTTTCCTGTCCGATGATGAGCGTAGCGCGTTGCTGTCAGGGTGCAAGGCACATCCTGACCTGTACCTAGCCGTAGTGCTTGCCTTATCAACAGGGGCACGGCAGGCAGAAATAATGACCCTGCGTTACGGACAAATTGATTTTGTGCGGCAAGTCATAATTTTAGCTAAAACAAAAAATGGCGAGACTCGAGCATTGCCATTAGTAAGTTCGGCTTTTTCGTTATTGCAGGAACGAGCAAAGATACGCACCTTGAATGATGACCGTGTTTTTCCGCCGACTCGGCTTGCCAAAAAGGCAGAGTATCTCGACCTTCGCCAACCATGGGAAAAGGCGATCAAAGGCGCTGGAATCACAGATTTTCACTGGCACGACCTACGGCATACCGCGGCAAGTTATCTCGCCATGAGCGGTGTATCTCTGGTGGAGATTAGCAAGATACTAGGTCATCGCACGATGCAGATGGTTTCGCGCTATTCGCATTTGAGCGAAGGGCACATTGTTGCCACCGGCGAAAAGTTGGC
>CANJJT010000030.1:0-41230 GCA_947474715.1 Betaproteobacteria bacterium | reverse complement strand
GTACATGATCACGTTCGGCTGGCGGCTCGAGGAGAAGGACAGCGGTGCGCCGGCGATCATGATGTAGTTGGTCATGCCGCTGGTGGAGTAGTGCTGCGAGGTCTCCGGGCTCAGACCGGAACCCTGGCCATCACCCCAGGTGGGCATCGTGCCGGCACGTACGGTACCGTAGGCGCTGCTGCGCAGGCCGACAAAGCTCACGCCGGTGGCGCTGCCAACCGGCAGGGCGCCGGCGTTGGAGGCACCCGCCGTGCCGGTACCCGTGCTGCCGTCCAGGTTCGGACGGATTTCGTACTGGCCGAAGGCTTCCATGCCGCCGCCCAGATCTTCACGGGCGCCGATGCGGATGATCGACGCGTTGTCGTTCACCATGGTTGTGCTGTTGGGGGTAGCAGCAGCGGTACGGGCAGCGGTGAAATCGCTGATCTTGACGTTGGTCAATTGAATGCCCAGCTTGCCGGACACGGTCACTTGCGCAACTGCCAGCGTCGGCACGGCAAAGGCGCCGGCAACGGCAACAGCCATCAGTTTCTTGTTCATCGAGTATTTCTCCTCTTCGATTTGGGTTGATCGGCAGTGCAGCCCGCCGAACCCTCCCGGTACAACCGGAATGAGCAAGGCGATAATCCCGCGCCGCCCCTCCCGGCACAAGCAAAACCAGTCCTTTTTCCACCCGCCCGGCCGGTTTGTTGTATTTGTGTCAAATATGGTTGACAAATATTTGTTGCGTCTATAACTTGCGGCCGTCGGTAACAAGGTCTTCCATGGCCCGGACTAATCACCCGGGCATCTGTCGGGAAGCGCAGTACAGCAGTGCTATCCTCTTGAATCAGGGTGCTTCGGCACCCTGACTTTTTTCCGGCTTCCGGTTCTCCGCACGCAAAAAACTTTGCCCTTCGGGCCTTTTTTGCTCATCATTGGCGGATGTCTTCTGACCGGCACAAGGACGCCATGACCGCCACCGTGTTCAAGTACCTCAGCTATCTGGGACTTGCTGTGGGGGTGGTGCTGTCTTTCTGGGTCCTGCGCTGGGGGGCGCTGTGCTTCCTGTTCTCCATTGCCTGCGCACACCTTGCCGGAACCGCCCGGGCGGAGCGGCATGCCGCCCACATCCATGAAACCCTGTTCATCGTGCTCAGCATCCTCGGGCAAGTGAACCGCAAGATCGATGAGTCGCCCGCCGATTCTTCTCGTCATGGTCAAGTCGGAGAGGCAGCCAATGTCCAGCGGCTGCCTACGCAAAGCGCCTCCGGCCAGCAGCGGTCTCAAGGCTAGGCGACTGCCGTTCAGGCCGGGCACATCAAGCGTCCGGATTCAGCGGCAAGGACCAAGCCCTGGCAAGCCTGACACAGAACTGGACCGGCAGACTTGCCCGCAATGCCGGGCGCGGATATTCCAGCAAGGCGGCCCATGGCAGGCCAATGTTCCGCCGGAATCCCGATGATCACCCCAGACTGAGGTTCATCCAGTGCAGGACCAGTGCACACGCCAGGCCGGCGAACGGCGGAAACAGGCATGAACTGGCCCAGCGCAGCGCAATGAATCTTGTGCCCATCATCGGCAGCTCGAAATTAAGCGTGCGGTGGATTGCCCAGATGGACCAGCCGGTCAACAGCGCCATCAGTTGCGGCGCACCGGCTCCTGCCTTAAAGAAGGCAATCGCGATGGGGAACGAGATGAACGGGCCGCCGGGCAGCATCGAGCCGGCCACCGAGGCGATCAGGATTCCCTGAAATCCGGTCTCCGGCCCGAGTGCCTGCTGCAACAGTTCGGGCGGAATGATTTCCACCAGGAAGGCGCCCAGCAGGAGGGCCAGGGGCATGCGCACCAGCAACATGCGGCCCTGGTTGATGCCCAGGCGCACCGAGCGCTTCACTTCCTGGCCGGAACGCCGGGCGGCGATCCGCCACAACACAATGACGAGTGTCCAGACGATGATGAAGGAAATGATCATCGGACAATGCTCTCGGTGCGCCAGCCCCAGTGGCTGGCCAGCCGGCGGGCGATCAGACCGGCGATGATGCCCATGGGCAAGCAAATAATGAAGCGCACCAGCGAAAATTCCAACCCCAGGAAGGGGATTTCCCAGATCAGCAGGCGCAACACACTGAGCGTGGTCCAGGAGGTGAGATAGCAGATCAGCACGCCTATGTCAGCACCCACTTTGCCCAGGGCGTAGACCAGTGCGAAGGAACCGAAGGGACCGCCGGGGGTCAGCGCGCCGGCGACTTCAGCAATCAGCAATCCGCGCATGCCGCCTTCGGCGCCCAGCCAGCGGGAAATCGCATCCTTGGGGATCAGCACCTGGACGAAGCCCGCGATGAGGACGCCACCGACGATCTGTGGCGTAACCTCGGCCAGGGTCGTTCCTGCCATGGTCAGGGCACGCATGAAAGCCTCGGTACCCCGCAGCCAGAGACAAATGCCACCGGCAAGGGCTGCGGCAACCCCAAAACCGATGACCGAACGGTCGATGATCGGCGTCGCTTCGGGTTCTTTTGACATTGTTGTTTTAAGTGGCGGAGGGCAAATCACGGCCCACGCAGCAGCCCGATTCTTGCAGGGAATGTGAAGGATACATCACATCGATGTTTGCACCCTCCGGGGCGGCCTGACGGATCCCTTCCCATGCTATATTTTCGTCGGGCTCCCTGCCCTTCCTGCCTTTCAATGCGCTGCATGCGCCCTCCCCGAGGAAGCACACCCATGGGTCATCGTCTATCCAAAATCTATACACGGACCGGCGACACCGGCGATACAGGCCTGGGAGATGGCTCCCGGATCGCCAAGGACAGCCTGCGCGTCGATGTCATGGGTGACATCGACGAACTCAACAGCTGTGTGGGCCTGCTGCTGGCCGAGGCAGTCCCGCCAGCGATTGCCGCCACGCTTCATGATCTTCAGCACGCCCTGTTCGATCTGGGCGGGGAGATCTGCATCCCCGGCCGTATCGTCCTGAATGAACAGCATGCCGGACACCTGGAGCAACTGATGGATGGCTTCAACGCCGACCTGCCCCCGCTGAAGGAATTCATCCTTCCCGGCGGCACCCGAGCCGCGGCACTCGCGCATCTGGCACGCACAGTCTGCAGGCGTGCGGAGCGCTCGCTGGTCGCCCTCTCACGCATAGAAACGGTGAACCCCGCCTCCTGCGTATTCCTCAACCGCGTGTCTGACCTGCTTTTCATCATCAGCCGCGTGCTGAACCGCACCGAAGGCGCATCCGGGGATGTGCTGTGGCGGCCCGGCAAGGCTCCTGGCTAGACACACACAGGGCATACCCGCCTCCGTTGAGGGCAAAAAAAAACGCAAGCCGAAGCTTGCGTTTTTTCCGGCAGAAACCGACTGGATCAGTCGTCGGCTTCGAAAGCCACGTCGCGCTTCTTGCGGATGTTCGGCAGGAGCACGAAGACCAGCAACAGGATCGAGATCACCAGCAGCGTGGCGCTGATCGGGCGCTGGAAGAACACGAAGAAGTCACCCCGTGCCAGCAGCATCGCTCGGC
Organism: Betaproteobacteria bacterium; assembly: GCA_947474715.1. Taxonomy (GTDB): domain Bacteria; phylum Pseudomonadota; class Gammaproteobacteria; order Burkholderiales; family SG8-39; genus CAIYPG01. Next base: position 37,725 of record CANJJT010000030.1, on the reverse strand, counting down.
GCAGGTTTTCTTCCATGAGTGGTCCCAGGATGTAGCCCAGCAGCATCGGGGCAGGCTCCGCCTCAACCTTGACCAGGATGTAACCGAACAGGCCGAACAGGGCTGTCAGGATGGCATCGAAGGCATTGTTGTTGATGGAGTACACACCGATCACGCAGAACACCAGGATACAGGGGTAGAGGATGCGGTAAGGCACCTTCAGCAGGCTCACCCACAGGCCAATCATCGGCATGTTCAGGATCACCAGCATCACGTTGCCGACCCACATGCTGGCGATCAGGCCCCAGAACAACTGGGGACGCTCGTTCATCACCTGCGGTCCGGGAGCAATACCCTGGATCATCATCGCGCCGACCATCATGGCCATGATGACGTTGGAGGGAATGCCCAACGTCAGCATCGGAATGAAGGAGGTCTGCGCGCCGGCATTATTGGCCGACTCGGGAGCCGCCACGCCGCGGATGTTGCCCTCGCCGAACTTCTCGCGAGACTTGTCACCGGTGACGTTCTTCTCGATGGCGTAAGCCGCAAACGAGGAGAGCAGTGCACCGCCGCCCGGGAGGATACCCAGGAAGGAACCGATCAAGGTTCCGCGCATGATGGCCGGGGCTGCATATTTCATGTCGTCCCAGGTCGGCAGCAGGCTGCCGATGCGGCTGGTGAACACTTCGCGTGCTTCACCCTTTTCCAGGTTGATGATGATTTCGCAGTAACCGAAGATACCCATGGCCAGGGTGATGAAGCCCATGCCGTCGGACAGTTCCGGGATGCCGAGTGTGAACCGGGCAACGCCGGAGTTCACGTCGGTTCCGATCATGCCGAACAGCAGACCCAAGCAGACCATGGCGATGGCCTTGAGCACCGAGCCACGGGCCAGCACCACGGCACCGATCAGACCGACCACCATCAGCGAGAAGTACTCGGCCGGGCCGAACTTCAGGGCGACTTCGGACAGGGGCGGTGCGAGCACGGCGATCACCAGAGTGGCAAAGGAGCCCGCAAACACGGAACCCAGGGCGGCGATACCCAGCGCGGGACCCGCTCGACCCCGGCGCGCCATCTGGTAACCATCCAGCACCGTCACGGCGGCCGAGCTTTCACCCGGGATGTTCACCAGAATGGCGGTCGTTGAACCGCCGTACTGTGCGCCGTAGTAGATGCCGGCCAGCATGATCAGCGAAGCCGTCGGAGGCAACGTGAAGGTGATCGGCAACAGCATGGCGATCGTGGCCAGAGGCCCGATGCCGGGAAGCACGCCAATCAGCGTTCCAAGCAGGACCCCGATAAAGCAGTACCACATGTTCTGCAGGGTCAGGGCGACCTGAAAACCCAGGAGCAGGTTGTTTAATAGTTCCATTCGGTTCTCTCCCCTATTCCATGAACGACGGTTTGACCGGGAAGGGCTGGTCCAGCCCCACCACGAAGGTCAACCAGGCGAATATCGCCAGGGCAACCGCGAGTATCACAACTTCCTTCATCTTGGACTCGCTGCTGATCAGTCCGGAACCGATCACGAGTAAGAAGGTCGCGATGATCAGCCCAAGCGGCTTGAGCAGGTAGCCAAAGGCCAGCGTGGCAGCCAGCAGTTGCCACAGCGAGCGCTGCCCAAAGGATGAGAAGAACAGGACGATGGATGCGCCCACGACGGCGAACTGCAACCATTCGTTGGTTTGCAGCCACTTGGCCTGCCAGTAGGCAAAAGCGCCAATCACCACTGCCGCAACAAAGTTGATGGGACGAAACTCGAACAGCCTCCAGGAATGCTCGTCTTTGGAAAAGAACGATCGAACCGTGGTTGCAAGCCCTAGAAAAAAGAGCATCCCGCCCAGCACAGACGGGAAGTATGAAGGGCCCATGCGAAGCGCAGTCCCCATGTTGTAATTCCTAGCGATGATGAAGAACGCTGCCGCAAAGCCCATGAACATGAGCCCGGCCCAGAAGTCCTTCCCGTTTTTGATTTGCATGCCTTTCCTCCTCCAGAACTAAATGGCGGCGTATTCTGCCATGAAACATAAATAACGGGGCTTAATTTGATTCAAGGACGGAAACACGAATGTCCCCGGTATTTCGCAACCGCCCTCCGTCAGTACTCTGTCAGCGCGAAGCAAGGTGGTCATGCTACTGGCCGACCTCTCCCCTGCCTTCGTATTTATCCATGTAGCCGACCAGCTTGGCACTGGTCTGGCGCAGCCGCTTGGAGAGCATCAGCACAAGCTCCATGAGAATCTTGGCACCCAGCACCGGTTGCTCGAGAATGATGCGTGCGAGGCTTTCGCGTGTCAACACCGCCAACGTGCATGGGTCGGAGGCAATGCAACTGGCGAAGCGGGGCTCTCCATCGATCATCGACATCTCGCCCACCGTCTGCCCCTCGTCCAGCACCGCAATCAGACGGGGCGCATTCCAGCGATCCTGCTTGAAGACTTCGATACGTCCCTCGATCAGCAGCATCATGAAATCGCCCCCCTCACCCTCACGCACCAGTTCCATGCCTGGATCAGCGCGATACACCTGCATGAAGTGGCTCATCAGGCGAATCTCGGCAAGGTTGAAATTCTCGAACAGCGGAGATCGCTGGATCAGGGCATGAATCTGCGCGGCAAATGGCGTCGCGTCCCCGATGGTTTCAAGGTGTGGCAGCCGGACGCGTTCTGCAGGTTTATTCATGCTGGACTGAAGATTTTCCGTCTTGCGGCGAGGTGGCGGGATTATGCCCAAAAGCGTCTTCCCCGGCTATGTCACCAGACATTGGCCCGGAATTGGCTGTCAGCCCGCGATCAGCCAGCCGGTCGTGAGCAGCCAGCCGGTCAGGGCCAGCAGCAAATGCGGGTCGCGGAACAAATCACGTGCCGGATCCGCCCCCGCCCCACGATGATGCAGTGCATGTCGGTAGCGGGATAATCCATACAGCACGAAAGGCAGCGTCCAGATCAGCCGGTCAGTGCCATGGATGGCGATGGTTTGCTGGTCGAGCACATAGAGTGCATAGCCGATGGCGACGCCGGCGGCATTGATGGCAATAAGCCGATCCAGGAGCACGGCGCTATAGCCCTGGAGCGACCGCCGCTGCAGTGCGGCATCCGCGCCGTTGAGCGCAGTCAGTTCGGCGCGGCGCTTGGAGAACCCCAGGAACAACGTCAGCATCAGACCGCAGGCCAGCAGCCAGCGCGATGGCTCGATGCCCACGCCCAGGGTGCCTGCAAGTATGCGCAGCATGAAGCCGCTGGCAATCAGGCATACGTCCAGGATAGCCACATGCTTCAGACCGTTGCTGTACCCCAGATTCACCGTGATGTAGACGGCGACCAGCGCACAGGCTGCTGGCGAGACCACCCAAGCCAGCAGCAGGCCGCTGGCCGCCAGCGATCCGCTCCAAACCAGGGCCAGTCGCACGCTCACTTGCCTGGAGGCCACCGCACGCTGACGCTTCTCCGGATGGACGCGGTCCGCCTCACGATCGAACACGTCATTCAGGGCGTACACGGCACCCGACACCAGGCAGAAGGCAACGGTCAGGAGCAGGACATCCAGTACCAGCCCGCTCTCCCCCCAGCGATGGCTGAACGCCAGTCCGACCAGCACAAAGCCATTCTTGATCCACTGGTGCGGTCGCATCAGCCGTAGCAGTGCGGCAAGTGCGTTCATGACGGCCTGCCTTGAATCACTCGCGTGCCGGATCGCCGGCGCGGTAACACAGGTCGCATGTTTTGCATGCACTTCATCGTAGCGGACAGTAAGCGGAGAAATAGCGCTCGCAGAAGCTGCACCCGCCCTGCGGCAGGTAGGACGGAATGCGGTAATAGCGATCGCGCGCCTGGGCCAGAATCCGGTCACGATAGGCCGGATAGTCAAACTGCCGGCCGAGCACGAGGTGGAATTGCGCCCCTGCCAGGGTAAAAGACTGGTACTCCACCGAGGCGAAGTACGGCTGGTAATCGGCTTCAGCCGGTGGCGTCTTGCGCAGGACCGCGATATTTTTACCTTGGAGGCTTCGGAAATCGGTCATCAGGTCATCATGGCGCGCGTGTGACGAGGCCTCTCCAAACACAAATACCGGACTCCCGCGGTAATAGGACAGTGTCGCTGCCGCGGAATACCCATCAGCGGCGATCTCGAACTGCGCTTCGTGGCTTGCCAGTACCTTGAGTACATCATCGATGCGGAAGTGAAACACGATGCCGTCGTATAGCCGGTTGCCCTGCCAGCGCTCCATGGGCATCGCGGCCGCCACCGCAATCAGGATCACATGCACCAGGCTGAACGCCCCGGCCAACATGGCCGTGCGGCGCAGCGTCTGGCGCTCCAGCAACATTGCACCCGCGGCAAAAAAGAAGGGCACAAAAGACAGCACCCAGTGCAGGCCGACCTGCCGAACCGTGGACAGCCCGGCAAACATCAACCAGGGAAAGATCGCCAGCACCAGCAGCAGCAGCGTCTGCGCATCCAAACCCTGCACGCGCCAGGCACGTGCCCTCAGCCCTCCCAGCAGGGCCGGGATCGGGAGTACGTAGAGCAGCATGGCGACAAACAGCAGGGGATTGCGCCAGGACAGGCCAGCCCCCCCATGCCGGTTGTACAGATTGAACATGAAGTTTGCCCAGCAGTTCCCGTAGTTCCAGTAAAGGTTGAAACCGACGAAAGGCAGTGCCGACACGCAGGCCATCAGAAACCCGATGCGATGCCGCCGCTCTCCGGCCAGCAGGGCGTGCACCAGGAAGCTCAGGCCCAGCAGGGCGGCAAAGTATTTGGAGAGACAGGCCAGCCCGAGGAATATTCCGGCTGCCACATGCCAGGCATGGCTCGCACCCGGACGCGACGCACGCCAGTAGGCCAGGCCCGACAGGAAGGAAAAGAACACCAGCGGCGTATCGGTGGTGATGAAAACATTCCACACGTGGATAGGCACCAGCAACAGCCCGATGGCAGCCAGCGCCGCCTTGTCCTCGTCATTGCGGCGAAAAAGCCCATACAGCGCGAGCGCCATCAAGGCGGGCATGAGCGTCGCCGGCAGCCGCAGCACCCACGGTGCCTGGGACAACTGGGTGAGCAAGGCGAGCCACCAGCCCACCATGGGCGGGTGGTCGTAATAGCCGGGGGCCGGGCGCTGGCCCCAATCGATGAAATAGGCTTCGTCCCCGGTGATGGGGAAAACCGCCGACAACCAGACCTTGAAGACCAGCGTCAGGGCGACCAGCGCGTAGAGCCAGGTTCGCGGAGCAACTCCGGAGACGACTCGCATCACAGCAGTCCGGAGCCCCGCGAAAAGATAGACGGGGCGATTATACGCGGCAGGCAGCGGTGCCCGGACAGCGCCGCTGCGGGTAACCGGCAGACGCCGATCAGCCCTTGACCGCCCTGCGCTGGCGCACGCCTTCGGCCAGGGTCTCCAGCAGTGGCAGGCTTTCCTCCCAGCCCAGGCAGGCATCGGTGATGCTCTTGCCGTACTCAAGTGGCTTGCCCGGGGACTGGTCCTGGCGACCGGGCTTGAGGTGGGACTCGATCATCGCGCCCATGATGCGCCTTTCCCCGGCGGCCAGTTGCCTGCCGATGTCGACACAGACCTCCGATTGCAGACGGTGGTCCTTGCGGCTGTTGGCATGGCTGCAGTCGATCATCAGGCTGTCGTTGACGCCAGCGGCCTTGAGGGCCTTGGCCGCCGCGGCCACACTCTCGGCATCGTGATTGGGTGCCGTGCCACCACGCAGGATGATGTGGCAGTCAGGGTTACCGGCCGTTTCAACGATGGCCACCTGACCATTCTTGTGCACCGAAAGGAAATGGTGCGACTGGCGCGCAGCCAGGATGGCGTCCACGGCGATCTTCACATTGCCATCGGTGCCGTTCTTGAATCCGATCGGGGCGGACAGACCCGAGGCCAGTTCACGATGCACCTGGGATTCGGTGGTGCGCGCGCCGATGGCCCCCCAGCTGATCAGGTCGCCGATGTACTGGGGCGAGATGGTGTCCAGAAACTCCGAGCCGGCCGGTACGCCGGTCCGATTGATCTGCACCAGCAGGTCGCGCGCGATGCGCAGGCCCTCGTTGATGCGAAAGCTGCCATTGAGGTAGGGATCGTTGATCAGGCCCTTCCAGCCCACCGTGGTGCGCGGCTTCTCGAAATACACGCGCATCACAATCTCCAGGTCGGCGGCAAAGCGCTTGCGCTCAGTGGCCAGCCGGGTGGCGTACTCGATCGCTGCGGCCGGGTCATGGATGGAACAAGGCCCCATGATGACGAGCAACCGGTCGGACTTGCCGTGGATGATGCGCTGCACTTCCTTGCGGGTGGCGGCGATCAGTTCCTCGACCGCCGTGCCCTGGATGGGAAAAAAGCGAATGAGGTTATCGGGGGCAGGGAGCGGCATGACGGCCTTGATCCGGGCATCGTCCGTCGAGGAGGTTCGATCCAGCGGAGGACGATCCGCAATCTCGTTCATGTTGGTCATGGCAATCCCTGTCTCTCATGGTCAGTCATCGGGGTAAAAAAAACCGCCAGGCTTTTGGCGCTGGCGGTTTTCGGGGTTCTTGGAGCGTGAACTAGGCCGTTTCCTCCGCCAGTGGCCGGGAAAAGCTAAAGTGCCAGAAGAAAAAAAAGCTGCAGTTCATGCCGGACTCCACGCTGAAGGTTGAATTCAAACATGGAAGACCCCGTGCTGGCAAGCCGCGCACCATGCCCGGGCTGCAGGATTCCATCACGATGCGCGCCCGACCGGTGACAACCCATGCGAAAGACCCGTGCCGGGTCGCGCCTGCCATTGTCCGCCGGCAAATTGCTTGGAACCGATCTTGATAGGGAAACACTGATCCAGTCTCGAATCGAGGATCCCCGTTCAAAGGTTTCCTCTGACATGGGGGATAGACAAGGGGGCGCAGCCCACTGGTTCAGTGCTTCCCTGGTTCAGTGCTTCCCTGGTTCACTCTCCAATGCGAGGATAGTCAGAACATCCGGGAGTGCCGAGGCACTGGCAGCAGGCAGGGTCGAGTGCCCGAGAGACTTGAAGTGGGATCGGGACAAGCGTACGGCCTGCCGCGCGTTATTGTTCGTCGCAGAGTTCTGTGACCATTTTTCGCCCGCGTTCTTTCACTTGAAGAAGAAGCGTGATGGAAAGTGCAATGAGCATCCCCATAACCGGATTCAAGGATATCTATGGCGGCAGCGACCTTGAACGGACCCTGCAGGAGTTGCCAGCCAGCGCCAACGACGCCCTCAAGTCCGTCTACGAAAAGATGATCCGCGGCGGCTCGCGCTTCACCGTCAAGCCCTCGGAACCCGTCCTGGATGCCCTGTCCCAATTGGGGCCGCGCGAAATGCGGCGCATCATCACCCGCGGTTTCGGCAATGCCAAGCTGGCGGGCCGGGAGGCAATGCAGGCCTCGGATGTCACCGAGAACCGTGCGCCGCGGCGGCAGCGCATCGGCTTCTGAGCCTGGCAGACCTCCCGGACTCGCAGCGGGAGGACCTCCGCCTGGCATACAGTATTATCAAATTACAGAGGGTGTTCCCGTGACTAAAGGGCAATAGGGAAGATTGTGATCAATCTTCCTGACCCTGACGATCATCGCATTTTCGGATTGAGCGTGCCGCGGTTGTAGTCCTTGTCACCCTCGTAAAGGCGTCGTCCCATGCCGAAGAAGCCGCCCTGGCTGGAGCGCTCACGGGCGAGGTCGGCTTCCACGGCCTGGCGCTGTACCACGGCCTTTTGTTCATTGGCGAACTCCCAGCGGCCATTGCCGAACAGACGCACCTTCTCGCCATTTGCCGTCACCGCCTCGATGGCCTGCTCCTGAGCCCAAGCACCGCCCACAGACAGCATCAGTGAAACCATCAGTAACAGGCTTTTCATGTGCATCTCCATGTCTTCATCCTCTCAGAGGCCAGGCCGGGGCAGGACTATGCCGGACGGCGCTGTTCAACCCAGGCGTTCACCGAAGCCAGCGCAGCCGGCAACTTGTCCGGCTCAGTGCCACCGGCCTGGGCCATGTCGGGGCGACCGCCACCCTTGCCGCCGACCTGCTGGGCGACGAAATTCACCAGCTCCCCGGCCTTGATGGTGGCGGTCAGGTCAGCCGTCACTCCGGCGATCAGGCTCACCTTGCCGGCTTCACACGTGGCCAGCACGATGGCGGCGGATTTCAGCGTGGCCTTGAGTTTGTCCAGCGTTTCGCGCAGGGTCTTGACGTCGGCACCTTCCAGCGCTGCCGCCAGCACCTTCACACCGCGGACATCGGCTGCCTGACTGGCCAGGTCATCCCCCTGGGACGAGGCCATTTTCGATTTCAGGCGTGCCAGTTCCTTTTCCAGCGACTTGACGTTGTCCAGCACCTGGGTGATGCGCTGCGTCAGTTCAAAAGGCTGGGCACGCAAGGTGGCCGCCGCTTTCGCCAGTTCGGTTTCGCGTGACTGCACCCAGAGGAGCGCGCCTTCGCCGGTCACCGCCTCGACGCGACGCACGCCGGCCGCCACACCGGATTCGGCCACGATCTTGAACAGGCCGATGTCCCCGGTGCGCAGCACATGGGTGCCGCCACACAGTTCGCGCGAAGATCCAATGTCGAGCACCCTCACTTCGTCGCCGTACTTTTCGCCGAACAGGGCCACGGCACCGACCGTGGCCGCTTCGTCGAACTTCATGACGCGGGCCGAGGTGCCAACATTGGCGAGGATCTCGCGGTTGACGATGCCTTCGACCTTGCGGATGTCCTCGGTGCTTATCGGGGCGCCATGGGAGAAGTCAAAACGTGTCTTCTCCGCGTCGACCAATGAACCTTTCTGCTGCACATGGCCGCCCAGCACTTCGCGCAAGGCCTTGTGCATGAGGTGGGTGGCCGAGTGGTTGCGTGTGGTGCTGTGGCGGCGGCCAGTATCCACCCTGGCCTGCACTTTCGTACCCACAACCAGGTTGCCGCCCTTCAGCCGGCCATGGTGCCCGAAGACATCACCGCGTATTTTCTGTGTGTCTTCAACCATGAAAACGGCCCCGTCGGCGGCAAGCTCGCCTGCGTCGCCTGCCTGACCGCCGGACTCGGCGTAAAAGGGCGTGCGATCCAGCACCACGATGCCGGCCTCGCCGGGCGCCAGGGACGTCACTGGAGCGCCATCGCGATACAGGGCAGTGATGGTGGCATCAGCCACTTCCAGGCCGTCATACCCATGGAACTCGGTCTTCACGCCCTCATAGGCTACGGAGGCTGCAGCCTGGAACCGGGACGCAGCGCGTGCCTTGCTGCGCTGGTCTTCCATGGCCTTTTCGTAGCCGTCGATGTCCACGGTCTTGCCACGCTCGCGTGCCACGTCGGCGGTCAGATCCACCGGAAATCCGTAGGTGTCATACAGGGTGAACACGGTCTCCCCGTCAATCACGCTGTCCTTGCGCGCCAGCGCAACTTCCAGCAGCTTCATCCCGTGCTCCAGCGTTTCCGCAAAGCGCTCTTCCTCGGCCTTCAAGGTGGCCGCGACGCGCTCCTGCGCCTTGGTCAGTTCGGGGTAAGCCTCGCCCATGACCCTGACCAGATCCGCCACCAGCCTGTGGAAGAAGGCCTGGGTCTGGCCAAGCTTGTGTCCATGGCGCAGCGCCCGGCGGATGATGCGGCGCAGGACATAGCCACGCCCGTCATTGGCGGGGATGACGCCATCGACGATCAGGAAGGAGGTGGCGCGAATATGGTCGGCGATCACGCGCAATGACGGGTTGGCCAGGTCGGCCGCGCCAGTCTCCCGCGCCGCCGCGCGGATCAGGTCCTGGAACAGGTCGATCTCGTAATTGGAGTGGACATGCTGCAGCACCGCAGCGACGCGTTCGAGGCCCATGCCGGTATCGACGCAGGGCTTGGGCAAGGGCGCGAGTTTGCCCTGCTCGTCACGGTCGAACTGCATGAACACGAGATTCCAGATCTCGATGTATCGATCACCGTCGGCATCCGGTGAACCGGGCGGGCCGCCGGCCACTTCGGGACCATGGTCGTAGAAGATTTCAGAGCACGGGCCGCAGGGACCGGTATCGGCCATCTGCCAGAAATTGTCGGAACCGCCGCCGGGCTTGTCGCCGATGCGAACGATACGATCTTTGGGCACCCCGACCTGCGTGGCCCAGATGTCATAGGCCTCGTCATCGGTCTGGTAGACGGTGACCCACAGCTTGTCCTTGGGCAGTTTGTAGACACCGGTCAGCAGTTCCCAGGCGTACTGGATGGCATCGCGCTTGAAATAGTCCCCGAACGAGAAGTTGCCCAGCATCTCGAAAAACGTGTGATGCCGTGCCGTGTAGCCGACGTTGTCCAGGTCATTGTGCTTGCCGCCGGCGCGCACACAGCGCTGGGCCGTGGTTGCACGGGTGTAGGGGCGCTGTTCCTGCCCCAGAAACACTTCCTTGAACTGCACCATGCCCGAATTGGTGAACAACAGCGTCGGGTCGTTGCCGGGCACCAGGGGACTGGAGGCCACGATGGTATGGCCCTTGGATGCGAAGTACTGAAGGTATTGCTGGCGTATTTCTGCGGAGGTCATGAATGCGGTCAGGCCGACCAGGGTCGCCTGCAAATATTTGAAAGATTTGCATTTTCCCCTGATTTACCGGTTCGTGCAAACCCCTCTGAAGGCAAACCGGAACGGCGCCAGCCGGTCCGGACGGAAAGTAACAGCGCCTGAAATTGCATGACCACTACACTGGTGATTTGCTTGACCCTGCCCTTGAGGCGGATCGCCCGCCCTTCGAACCCGGCAGGCGCCGCAAGCACCTCCTTGATGGGGGTTGCGGGTTTCAGCTGATCGCAGCCTTCGACCAGCATCAGCGGCAGGACCGCCGGCAGGAAGCTTGCCATTCGTCGCACGGGAGTACCCTTTCTGGAGCGGGCATGCAAAACAAGGCATGCCGGATGGTCAGGGACCCTTTTCCCGCCCCATCCAGTCGCTCGACAAGGGCACGACGCATTCGTTGTCCTGTCGTTCACGGCCCAGGGTTCCACCGGTCCCCGCATTGCGACTTACGGCCAGCGATTTTCGCAATCTGACCCGCGAAAGCCTGCAATGAAAACCGCTCAAGCCAGTCCCACCCCTATCACGTGACCGATGAGGAAGGTGGCGGCACCGGCAGCACCGCCGATCAGCAGCATGCGAATACCGGTGCGAATGGCGCTGCGCCCGGTAATCAGGCTGATCATGGCACCAACGCCCAGCAGCGCTACCGCCGTGACGGCCAGCGAGGTACCGAGCGCCACCTTGCCCTCCAGAAAAATGAAGGGAATCACTGGCAGCACTGCACCAAAGGCAAAGGCGATGAATGAGGCGGTCGCAGCCCCCCAGGGCGAGCCGAGTTCCTGGGGATTCAGCCCCAGTTCCTCGCGAGCCAGGGTGTCCAGGGCGCGCTCCGGATCGGCAATCTGCTGCCTGGCGAGTTCACGGGCAGCCTGTTTGTCCATGCCACGGGCGACATAAATCAGCGCCAGTTCCTCAGCCTCCTCCTCCGGATACGCCTCGAGTTCGTCCCGCTCCAGGCCGATCTGGTGCTCATACATCTCACGCTGGGAGCGAACCGACACCCATTCGCCGGCGGCCATGGAAAAGGCGCCGGCCAGCAGCCCGGCCAGGCCGGATAACAGGATGTAGCTATTGCTGGCGCTGGCGCCCGCCACCCCCAGGATCAGGGATGCGTTGGAAATGAGGCCATCACTGACACCGAACACGGCGGCACGCAGATTGCCACCGGAACCGACACCCTCGTGGCGTGACTCCATGCGCTCGCCCACGGCCGGCCCGCGATGTCCCGGCATGGGGTGGGTGTAGATGGAAAGCCCGCGCACTTTCATGGCGGCCAGCACACCACGCGTTGCACGCGGGCCAAACCGGGTGACCAGCCTCGCCACCAGGCGGGTGCGTAGTTCCGGCGAGTAATGCGGCAATGGCTTGTTCGAATGCCTTGCCCAGATGCGGGCCTGGGTCTCTGCCGATTCCGCCAGTTCCCGGAACAGGCCTTCGCGCACCGTGCCCTTTTCGCAGTCGGCGATGACACGATAAAGGTAAGCCGAGCGCAGTTCATCTATGGCACCGTCAGCGCTCATGCGAGGACTCCGGAAGCAGGCAAGACAATAATCGCGCAGGCGGCTTGGCAGCAGGCATTACGGGGGAAGGTGAGCAACATCACGGCAAGCATCCAAAGCGGCGAGGCGGAAAAAAGTTTAACACCCGCCTTGCGGTCGCCAGATGAAATGGACCAACAATAAATTCAGTCCAATACGCTCAGTCTTCGTCCCCGCCCTCATCCGCACCGCCTTCACCGGCCATCACGGACCGGATGATGGCAAAGGAAAAACCGCGAGCCTGCAGGAAACGCATGCGCTTGGCACGGTCCTCACGGGTCATGCTGCCCGCCTCGACTGCGCGGCGATACTTTCTTGCGTAGATCTCCCGCGCCCGCTCCAGGTCGGTCGAGCGCGCCGCCTCGATCGCCTTGCCGGCTTCCTCATCGCTTACGCCCTTGGCACGCAGATCATGGGCGATGCGTGAGGCACCGTACCTGCGCGCCATGACATGGGAACGAGCCTCGGCGTAGCGTGCGTCGGATACCAGCTTGCGCGAGACCAGATCCTCGATCAATTCATCGAGTTGGGCTTCGGTTTCGGCATGCGTCGCAAGCTTGCGACGCAACTCGGCCTGGCTGTGCTCGCGACCGGCCAGCAGGCGCAGCGCCCGCTCGCGCAGGCTGGGCTCACGCGGCGGCATGCTGGCTCACCTGGCTGGGCAGTGGCTGCTCAGGCCTCGACAACCGGCGTGAGCTCGGCCACCGGATTGTTGACGCCGAGCTTCACCCGGATCTGCGCCTCGATGTCCGCCGCTATGGCCGGATTCTCGAGCAGGTACTCGCGCGCATTGTCCTTGCCCTGACCGATGCGATCCTTCTTGTAGGAGTACCAGGCACCGGACTTCTCGACGATGCCTGCGTTCACGCCAAGCTCGAGGATCTCGCCTTCACGCGAAATGCCCTTGCCATAGAGGATGTCGAAGATGGCTTCGCGGAAGGGCGGCGCCACCTTGTTCTTGACCACCTTGACGCGGGTTTCCGAACCGATCACCTCGTCGGACTTCTTGATGGCGCCGATGCGACGGATATCCAGGCGCACCGAGGCATAGAACTTCAGTGCATTGCCACCGGTGGTGGTTTCCGGATTGCCGAACATCACGCCGATCTTCATGCGGATCTGGTTGATAAAGATCACCAGGGTGTTGGTGCGCTTGATGTTGGCAGTCAGCTTGCGCAGCGCCTGGCTCATCAGGCGTGCCTGCAGACCCATCTGCGGCTCGCCCATTTCGCCTTCGATTTCGGCCTTGGGGGTGAGTGCCGCCACCGAGTCGATGACGATGACATCGACCGAGCCCGAGCGCACCAGCATGTCGGCAATCTCCAGGGCCTGTTCGCCGGTGTCTGGCTGCGAGATCAGGAGATCATCGATGTTCACGCCGATTTTCTGGGCGTACTGGGGGTCGAGGGCGTTCTCGGCGTCGATGAAGGCAGCGGTGCCGCCCAGCTTCTGCATCTCGGCGATGACCTGCAGGGTCAGCGTGGTCTTGCCTGAGGATTCCGGCCCGTAGATCTCCACCACGCGTCCGCGTGGCAACCCGCCCACGCCCAGCGCCACATCCAGCCCGAGGGACCCGGTAGACACCACCTGCACGTCCTGCAGGGCCGCGCCGTCCATCTTCATGATGGAGCCCTTGCCAAACTGCTTTTCGATTTGCGCCAGCGCTGCCTGGAGCGCCTTGCTCTTGTTGTCGTCCATGTGATTTGTCCCTTTGTTGTCGAATTGATTATGGCACAAACGGGCAGCCCGCCAGCGCGTTGACCTGTAATTTTATACAGTACCTGAGAAAACGCAACCGCCTCATGCTTTTCAATGACTTAGCCTCTGACGGAGACGGTTCATACAGGGCCGCCGTGATAGAATTCATGCCCCAGATCGAGCAGCCGTGTGCAGGTCCAGCCTGTCCTGGAGCGCACATTCCCCGAACACCCTGGATCCCTGGATAGCCGTGAAAACCAGCCAATCGACCTACATTCCCGTGCGTGGCCTGCAGTACCACATCCGCAGCTGGGGCAACCCCGATGCACCGAAAGTGATCATGCTGCATGGCGCGCAGGAATGCTCGGCCAGCTGGCAGTTCGTCGTCGATGCGCTGAAATCCGACTGGCACCTGATCGCCCCGGACTGGCGTGGCTACGGCCTGAGCGCCTGGACCGGCGCCCAGACCTACTGGCAGCAGGACCTGGTGGGCGACCTCAACGTCATCCTCAATCGCTACTCCCCCGATGAACCAGCGCTGCTGTTCACCCACAGCCTGGGCGGCAATGTCGCCAGCGTGCTGGCCGGCTTGCGGCCGGAGCGCGTGCGCCGGCTGGTCAACGTCGAGGGCTACAACGTTCCCACCATTCCGGTGGAGGTCCTGCACAAGCGCTACAGCGCCTGGCTGGACAGCACCTCGCGCGAGCAGGCACCGGAGCGCGCCTACCCGAGTTACGAGGCCTTTGCCGAGCGTATGTGCAAGAAGAACCCGCGGGTGACGCCCGAGCGCGCCCTGTTCTTTGCGCAGAACCTGTGCAAGGACGCCCCCGGCGGCGGCGTCACCCTGCGCTCCGATCCCGCCTATGGCAATGCCACCCCGGTCTCCTACCGTCTCGACGAGCAGTCGACCTACTGGCGCCGCATCACCGCGCCGGTGCTATGGGTGGAAGGCGGCGCATCGGACTGGCTGCACGACCTGCTGAAAACCGGCGAATACGACCAGCGCGTTGCCTGCTTCCGCAACCTGACACGCGAGCGATTCGAACTGGCCGGCCACAACATCCACCACGAGGAACCCGAGCGCCTCGCCGAAGTCTGCGAGCGCTTCCTGCTGCAAGCCTAGAGAAGACAACGTCACAGACCAAGGCGGCCACTGACCGCCGACAGACACAACCGGAGGAGACACATGAAAACCAGCGAATCGGTATTCCTGCCCGTGCGGGGTCTGCAGTACCACTGCCGCGTCTGGGGACCGGCCGGCGCGCCGAAGCTGTTCATGCTGCACGGCTTTCAGGACGTTTCGGCATCCTGGCAGTTCGTGGCGGATGCCCTGAAGGAAGAGTGGCAGGTGATCGCGCCCGACTGGCGCGGCTACGGCCTCACCGACTGGAGCGGTGGCGATAGCTACTGGCAGCCTGACTACCTGGGCGACCTCGATGCCATCCTCGACCACTTCACGCCCGAAGAGCCGGCGCGCATCGTCGCCCACAGCATGGGCGCGGGCGTCGCCGCCATCTACGCCGGCGTGTGTCCCGACAATGTGTCGAAATTCGTCAATGTGGACGGCTTCGGCATCGGCGGTCCGCGCCGCCCCGACCCGGCGCCGCGCCGCATCGGTAAATGGCTGCGCCAGTTGTGGGAGGACACCGACCAGCGACCCTACGACAGCTTCGAGGAATTCGCCGACCGCATGCAGGCCGAGAACCACCGCCTCACCGACGAGCGCGCCGCCTTCTTCGTACAGCACTGGGGCAAGCAGGAAGCCGATGGCAGCGTGGTGCGCCGCGCCGACCCGGCGCACAAGCGCATCAATCCGCTGCCTTACCCGGTCGATGACGTGCTCGACTGCTGGACCCAGACCCAGGCCCGGGTGCTGTGGGTCGCCGGCGGACAGTCCGGACTGATGGAGCGTTTCGCCGCCAATCCCCAGGCCCTGGAGGACCGCAAGTCCTGCTACCGCGACCTGCAGATCGAAACCGTCGACGACTCGGGCCACAACATCCACCACGACCAGCCGGAGCGGCTGGCCGAACTGACAGAACGTTTCATGCTCGAATGAGGGGACGACCGCCATCCCGCCATATCCGCATCCGCCTTACCGATCCAGACCAGGAGTCAACATGAAGCACCTGCGCAAACACCTTTCCCTGGGCGCCGCCGTGATCGGCAGCACCGCTGCCCTGCTGCTGGCCACGCCCCTGCAGGCGCAGGACTATCCCTCGCGTCCGCTGCGGCTGATCGTCCCCTTTGCACCGGGTGGCGCCGCCGACATCATCGGTCGCGCAGTGTCCGAACCCATGAGCCGCGAACTGGGCCAGCCCATCCTCATCGTCAACCGCGACGGGGCCGGCACCGTGATCGGCGTCAATGAAGCGGCCACCGCCGCCACTGACGGATACACCCTGCTGCTGAGTGGTGACGCCGGCGCGATCAACGCAGCCAGCGGCCGCAAGCTGTCCTACGACCTGCTGCGCGACCTGACACCGATCTCCATCGTTTACTCCGGCGCCCAGGTGCTGATGGCCAACAAGAGCGGCAAGTTTGCCAACCTGCAGGACCTGGTGAAGTACGGCAAGGCCAACCCCGGCAAGATCCGCTACGGCAGCACCGGCGTCGGGACGTCCGTGCACCTGTCATCGGAAATCTTCAACCAGGCCGCCGGCATCGACACCGTGCACGTCCCCTACAAGGGCGTGGCGCCCGCCATGAATGATCTGGCGGGCGGCCACATCGAATACGTGATCGGCGGCTCCACCGCCGCCATTCCTGCCATCAAGTCGGGGCTGGTGCACGGCCTCGCGCTGATGAGCAAGGCGCGCTCCACCCAGATTCCCGATCTACCCACCGCCATCGAGCAGGGCGTCAACGCCGAAACCGGCAGCTGGTATGGCCTGTACATGCGCGCAGGCACCCCCGCCGCAGCGCAAGTCCGCATCCACGGCGTGCTGACCAAGGTGCTCGCCTCGCCGGAAGTCAGCGAGCGTTTCCGCAGCCTGGGCGGCGAACCGCGCAGCATGTCCCAGCAGGCATTCACCGCCTATACGCGCAACGAAGTGCAGAAACTTGCCAAGCTGATGAAGCAACTCAACATCAAGCTGGACAACTGAAGCAGACGCTCCCCGTCGCAACTCACAGGCGGCTGGCCATTGCCCTTGCCCTTGGGGCGGCCGTCTGCGGCCCGCCGCCTTTCCGACCACTTCCACCTTACCCGCAGGACCCGCCATGGATTTCGAACTGACTCCCGAGCAACTCCGGCTCAAGGCCGAGGTGCGTGAATTCGCCCGAACCGAGATTGCGCCCAGCGCCGATGAGCGCAGCCTCAACCAGCGCTGGGATGCCACCCTGTGGCGGCGCATGGGCGAGCGAAAATTCCCTGGCGTGGTGATCCCGCAGGAATATGGCGGCATGGGCGGCGGCGCCATGGAACATTCCATCGTCGTCGAGGAAATTTCCCGCGTCGATGGCAGCCTGGGCGCCGGCCTCAACCTGCTGCAGCAGACGGTGATGGCCATCCTGTCCTTTGCCACGCCGGAACAGAAGGCACACTACCTGCCGCTGCTCGCTGACGGGCGCAGCTTCTCCATCACCGGCATCACCGAAGCCACCTCCGGCTCCAAGATGGAAGACATGAAGACCACCGCCGTGAAGGATGGCGACGAGTGGATCATCAATGGCGACAAGACCGAGGTGCACATCCCCGAACACGTGCAGATCTGTCTTGTCTTTGCCAAGACACCGGGCGGCATCAGCACCTTCCTCGTGGACACCGCCAACCCGGGCTTTCGCGTCATCGAGAAGCGCGGCATCATCGGCCTGCGCGGCCTACCCATGTCGGCAGTGGGTTTTCGCGATTGCCGCGTCGGGCCGGAGAGTCTGCTGGCCGGTGACGGCGGCGCCTACCATGTCTTCTTCAAGTCCTTCGACCTCACCCGCATCGGCAATGCCGCCAAGTGCATCGGCATCGCCGAAGGCGCATTGCAGGCCTGCATCGCCTTCGCCCGCGAGCGCAACGTGGGTGACAACGTGGTCACAGACTTCCAGGGCTTGCGCTGGCAGATCGCCGAGTTCGAGGCGCGCCTGCAGGGCGCGCGCGCGCTCACTCGCGTCGCTGCACGCGAATACCAGGCCACCGGTCGCAGCACCGGCGCCTCGGCACGCGCCAAGCTGCTGGCCTGCGTCACCGCCATGGAAGCCACCACCGCCGCCCTGCAGATCACCGGCAGCCATGGCTGTTTCACTGCCTCGTCCATGCACCGCTTCATGATGGACGCCAAGGTCTCGCAGATCACCGGCGGCACCATGGAAGTGCTGCGCAACACCATTGCGCGGGAACTGCTGGGCAAGCCCAGCGCACCGACGATTTAAAGGACACGCCGCATGAGCGCAACACGACCACTGGGCATCTGCCTGCGCCCCGAGTACGACGAGCATTCGCTGGAGCGCCTGGCCGGGTACGCGCAGACTGCCGAGCAGAAGGGCTTCCATTCGGTGTGGCTGGCCGAGAGCTGGGGCATGGATGCCACCGTACTACTCAGCCACATCGGCGCGCAAACCCGCAGCATCAAGCTGGGCACCGCCATCCTCAACATCTTCAGCCGTGCCCCCGGGCTCATGGCCATGTCGGCGGAAACCCTGAATGAACTGTATCCCGGCCGCCTCATCCTCGGCCTGGGCGCCTCCACCAAGGCGGTGATCGAGAACTTCCACGGCATCCCCTTCGACAAGCCGGTGACGCGCCTGCGTGAAATCATCCAGGTGGTGCGCAGCGCCACCGCCGGCGAGGAAGTGAACTTCAAGGGCCGCACCATCACCATGCAGGGCTTCCGCCTGCGCGTAGCCCCGCGACAGGCACCGCCACCCATCTATCTGGCGGCGCTGGGCGATGCCAGCATGAAGGTGCTCACCGACGTGGGCGACGGCTGGATTCCCTACCTCACCCCGGCGCGCGGCCTGCAGGCCCGCATCGCCGAGATCCGCGCCGCCTGCAAGGCCGCCGGCCGGCCCGAGAATGCCGTGACCATCGCCCCGCTGGTGGAAACCGCCTGCTCACATGACCGGGAAGCCGCGCGCACCGTGGTGCGCCGGCACATCGCCATGTACCTGGGCGCCATGGGCCCGCATTACCGCAGCTTTGTCTCAAGCTTCGGCTTTGCAGAGGAAGTCGAGCGCATCCGCGTAGCCTGGGCGGACAAGAAGCGCGATGAGGCGCGCGCCGCCGTCACCGACGACATGATCGACCAGATGGCCGTGTGCGGCACGCCGGCCGAATGCCGCGCCCAGCTCGACCGGCTGCGCGCCTCGGGCGTCGACCTGCCCATCCTGTTCTTCCCCGGCGAGTGCACCAATGACATGGTGGAACTGGCCATCGATACACTCACCCAGGAGTAGGAAACCGCATGAGCCTGCAACGCCTGCTGGAGCCGCGCTCCATCGCCATCGTCGGCGCCTCGCCCGAGCCGAAGAAGATCCCGGGCATGATCATCGACTTCCTCAGGAAGAGCGGTTTTCCGGGCAAGGTCTACGCCGTCAATCCGCGCTACGAAAAGATCCACGACTATCCCTGCTACCCCAACGTCGATGCACTCCCGGAGACGCCCGATCTGGTGGTGGTGGTGATCCCGGTGGCGGTGGCCTTCGATGCCGTGGAAGCCGCGTCCCGGCGTGGCGTGCCCTTCTGCCTGCTGATGAGCGGTGGCTTCGGCGAGGGCCGCACCGGCGAGGCCGGACGCGCCCGCCATGTGCGCCTGCTGAAACTGTGCCGCGAAAGCGGCATGCATGTGGTCGGCCCCAACACGGTGGGTATGGTCAACTTCCTGCACAAGATGCCGCTCACCTTTGCCGACTGGTATGGCCGTGACACCGGCCAGCGCGGTGGCGTCGCCATCGTCACCCACTCGGGCAGTGTCGGCGGGCTGATTTTCTCCTCGCTGCAACTGAACCGCATCGGCGTGGACTACTGGATCGGACTGGGCAACGAGGCCACGCTGGAGACGGCCGACTTCATCAGCCACTTCAGCAGCGTGCCCGGGGTGCACACCGTGGTCTGCTACATGGAAGGCGTGCAGAACGGACGCAATTTCATGGCCGCCGCCGAAAAGGCGCGCCAGGCCGGCAAGCGCGTGGTACTGGTGAAGGCGGGCGACAATCCCGAATCGGTGCGTTCGACGCTGTCGCACACCGGCAAGAACCCCTCCTCGGGGAGCGTGTATGCCGGTGCGCTGCGCCAGAGCGGCGTGGTACAGGTGCATTCGCTGGCCGAGCTCGCCTATGTGATGACGCTGATCACCGCCTGCGGCGACCGGCTCGGCGACAAGGTCGGCATCATGTCCGCCTCCGGTGGTGCCAATTCACTGATCGCCGATCACGTGATCAATGCCGGCCTGCAGCTCCCGGAGATGCCCCCAGACCTGCAGGAAAAACTGAACGCCGGCATTCCCGAGTACGGCTCCTCGCAGAACCCGGTCGACCTCTCCGCCGACGTCATCTCGCGGCCGGAGATCCTGCACTCGACGCTGGAATTGCTGCGCCACGATCCCACCGTGGATGTGTGGATGGTATTCGGCCGCCCGGTGATCGACCGCTATGCCCAGTCGCTGATCGACTTCGCCAGGACTTCGCCCAAGGCCCTGGTGGTGTGCTGCGGCGTGCCGCTGACGCCGGAAACGCATGCCCTGCTGCTGGACAACGGCATCGCCGTGCTGCCCGATCCGGAACTGTGCCTGCGCGCCCTGGCCTCGATCCGCCGTGTCGCGCTGCCGGCCGGCCCCGCATTGAACATCGAGCCTGTTGAACTGGAGGCTTCCCTCAGCAGCCCGATGCTCAGCGTCACGCTGGAGAAGGATCGCGACTTCGGCGACATCCTGTCGCTCTCCGCCGCAGCGGCCTTTGGCGCTCGGCAACGGCGGGTGGTGCGTGCACTGCCCGTCTCCTGCCTCGACCTGGAAGATGCGGTGCGGGAACTGGCTGCGCTCGAAGGCGGCCTGCCTGCTGCGCCCGAGGAGATCATCGCCGCGCTGTACTCCCTCACCCGCCTGCACGCCGGAGAACCGGTCGACATCACCCTCACCGTCGAGGCTGGACGCGTGAAACGCTGCGCCAATGTGCGGAGCGCAGCATGAGCGAGCTCACCCTTACCGATCGAAAAGGCAGTTTTGCCGAAGAACTGGGCTGCAAGGTCGAGGCGTGGGCCGACGGCCACGGCCGCATCGCGCTGCCACTGCAGGCCTGGCACCTGAATGGTTCGGGCGTGGTACACGGCGGCGTGCTCATGACCATGCTGGACCTGACCACCAGCATGGCCGGTCTGTATTGCACGGTGAAAGGCCATCGCCGCTACAGCATGACGGTATCGCTGACCACCCATTTCATCGGCCAGACCAAAACCGGCCAACTGATCGGCATCGGCAGGCGCACCCGTGCCGGCAGCAAGCTGTTCTTCTCCACCGCGGAAATCCTTACCGAAGAGGGCGGCCTGGTGGCCACGGCAAGCGCCGTGCACCGCTACCGCAGCGGCAGCGAGAAGCCCGAGGGCGTGCCCAAGCGCGCCTCATGAACACGCCTGGCATGGATACCTGCAGTGACGTCAGCGATCCCAGCAACCTCGCCGAAGTCAGCGACAGGTGCGTTGCGCGAAGCCAACAGGCCTGCATTGACACGCTTTCACACCCCGCCCCCCGGCGGGGCCGCCCTGACAGCGGTATATTTGCACTAGCGCCACGTCAGATGGCACGAGCAGCCACTCCGCCCCCTGCACTGAATACCATGCCCGCACACCTGCCACACGAGGACAGCCTGTCAGCCACGCCCCTGCCGGCCTTGACCGGCTCACCCGGCCGGCGGCAGGCGGCATGCAGCCTGTCCGGAGGATCCGCCTGATGGCCGTCATCGCCGGCGTCGCCGAACTGCCCCAGGGCAGATCCGATCTGCCCCACACCATGGCGCTGCACGAGCAGCTCGCCACCCTGGCGCTGCAGGATGCCGGGCTGGAACTGCAGGACGTCGACGCCATTCTCACCGTGTCGCCACGCAGCGATCCCTATCTCATCCATGCCACGGGCCTGGCCGAGTACCTGGGCATCACGCCACCGATAGCCTGGACCCTGGAGGCCGGTGGCGCTGCCCCGGCAGCCATGGTGGATGTCGCCCGCGGACTCGTAGACGGCGGGCGCGCCAGCAGCGTGCTCATCCTGGCCGCGGACATGCCCCTGGGCAGCGTCTCGCGCGATGCCTACGTGGGCAACCTGGCCGAGGTCGGCCCCATTCATCCGGACATCGAACGCCCCTACGGCCCCAGCGTGCCTTCCATGTTTGCCCTGGTGGCACGGGCGCACATGGAGCAGTACGGCACCCAGGCCGAGCACCTGGCCGCAGTGGCCATCCAGAACCGGCGCTGCGCCGGCCTGCATCCGAACGCGCACTATCGCGACGCCTTCGACATTGCTGCCTACCATGCGAGCAAGCTGATTGCCGAACCGCTGCGGCTGCTCGACTGCGCACCGGTCTCCGATGGCGGCGGCGCCATCGTGGTGACCTCCGCCGACATTGCCCGGCGCTGCAATGCCAACGCCGTGAAAGTGCTGGGCGCCGGCTTCGCCTCCGGACACATGCACCTGTCGGCAGCCGAGTCGCTGACCGGCTTCAAGGCGGGGGACGCACTCGACCAGGCCTTGCGCCTGGCACGGCTTTCACGCGAGAACATCGACCTCGCACTGGTCTATGACTGCTTCACCATCGCCATGCTGATCAACCTGGAAGACCTGGGCTTCGTGCCCAAGGGCCAGGCCGGCCCGGCCTTTCTCGATGGGCGCTTCGAGCCGGCGGGCGTGGACGCCATCGTGCCGGTGAACACCCATGGCGGCCTGCTCTCGCATGGCCACCCGGCGCGCGCCGGCGGCATGGGCCACCTGGTCGAGGCCGTCTTGCAATTGCGCGGTGCCGCGGGCGACCGGCAACTGGACAAAGTCGATATCGCCATGGTCCATGGCATGGGCGGCGTGTTCGCCACCCACGGCGTGCTGCTGCTGGGGGGCGCATGAAACATCCTGCACCACGGGCCGGTTCAAGCTCGACCTTTCACTTCGAATCTGCCCGGGACGGGCGCCTCATGCTGCCCTGGTGCGAGACCTGCAACAACCATCACTGGCCGGCGCGGGCACGCTGCCCCACCTGTGACGAGGCCGCCGGCTGGCGCCAGGCCCACGGCAAGGGACGCATCGTCAGCTACAGCGTGGTGGTGCGTGCGGTGAATCCCGAACTGAAGGACGACGCACCCTACGTGATCGCCTTTGTCGAGCTGGACGAGGGCGTGCGCCTGTTCACCAATATCGTCGACGCGCGGGTGGAAGCCCTCCACTGCGGCATGCGCGTCCAATGCCGGTTCGAACCATCGCTGGACCCGCAACTGTGGGTCCCGGTCTTCGCACCGGATCCGTCATAACCACCAGGCAAGGCAACGAGGCAAAACCATCATGGACTACGGCATACCCGAAGAACTGGTCAAGCTGCAGCAACTGACGCGGCATTTCGTCGAAAAGGAACTGCACCCCCACGAAGAAACCGTGGATCGCAGCAACAACCTGCCGCACGAACTGCGCATGCGCCTGCGCAAGAAGTCGCTGGAAGTCGGCCTCTACGCCTACAACATGCCCGAGAGCGTCGGCGGCCCCGGCCTGCCCTGGTTCGCCCAGGTGGTGTTGCGCGAGCAACTGGGCCATGTCTCGCAGGCCCTGGCCGACACCGTCGGCCGGCCGCCCAAGATCCTGCTGGCCTGCCAGGGCGAACAGGTACAGCGCATCCTCGAGCCGGTGCTGAAGGCCGACATGACCTGGGCCTTTGCCATCACCGAACCGGGCTCGGGCTCGGATGCTGCCGCCATGAAGACGCGCGCCACGCGCACCGAGGGAGGCTGGCTGATCAACGGCACCAAGCACTTCATCTCGCACGGCGATGACGCCGACGTGGTCATCGTCATTGCCAAGACGGCCGAAGACAACCTGCCCACCGCCTTCCTCGTCGAGCATGGCAGCAAGGGCTTCTCCACCGGCCGCATCCACCCCAAGATGGGCTGGCACGGCTATCCGGTGGCCGAGCTGCTGTTCAAGGATGCCTTCGTGCCCGACGCCAATGTGCTGGGCAAGCCCGGCGACGGGCTGCGCCTGGGCCTGAAGCAGATCGGCGAGGCGCGCATCGGCGTAGCCGCGCATTGCGTGGGCATGGCCCAGCGCGCCCTCGACTACGTCACCGAGCACGTGAAAGTGCGCCACCAGTTCGGCCAGCCGCTGGGCAAGTTCCAGGGCCTGCAATGGATGCTCGCCGACATGGCACTGGAAATCGAACAATCGCGCGCCCTGCTCTATGCCACCGCGCGCAGCATGGATGCCAGCGGCGAGAGCGCCGCGCGCACCGCCATCTCCATGGCCAAGCTGTCGGCCTCCGAGATGCTGGGCCGCGTTGCTGACCGGGCCGTGCAGATCATGGGTGGGGCCGGCTACATGGCCGAATCCCCCATCGAGATGATTTACCGCGATGCGCGCGCCTTCCGCATCGGTGAAGGCACCAGCGAAGTGCAGAAGAACCAGATTGCGCGCGACCTGCTCGGCAGGGATTTCGGCGCATGAGCGAGATCAAGCCCCTGTCGGACGAACTGGACCGCTGGACCTTCGGTCGCTTCATCGACGAAGTGGGCCAGCGCCACGCCGATATGCCCGCCATGGTCGGCAGCGACCATTCCCGCGCGGATCAGCGGCTGGGACGCTGGACCTATGCGCAGATGCAGGCCGACGTGCAGGCGCTGCAATGGGGTCTCATGGACATCGGCGTGCAGCCCGGCGAGCGCGTCGGGGTGATGCTGTCCAGCTTTGCCGAGTGGGTGCTCTACCTGTTTGCCGTGACGCGCCTGGGCGCCGCCTTCATGCCCATCAATATGCGCTTCAAGATCCGTGAACTGCAGCACGTCATGGGGCATTCCGGCGCCAGCACCCTGATCGCCACCGGGCACTACCTCGGCCAGGACCATGCCGCCACCATCGCCGAGGTGTGCGGGCCGCGCGGTGCCGACGGCCGCTTTGCCAACCTGCCGCAACTGCAGCGCTTCGTCGGCGTGGGCGCCGCACCGCATGCGCAATCCGTGGACACCGAAACGCTGCTGGCCCGCGGTCGCAAGCTGATCGCGGAAAAAGGCGCACCACCGCGTGAAGACGATGCGCACAGTGTGGCCATCCTGTTCTACACCTCGGGCACCACGTCTTTCCCCAAGGGCGTCCCCCTCACCCACCACAACCTGCTGGCGCACTCGGTGAAGGCGGGAGAACTGCTGTCCATCCGGCCGGGCGAGAAGGTGCTCACGCTGTATCCCTTCTTCGGCATCTCCGGCGGCGCCAACAAGGTGCTCTCGACTTTCGGCTGCGGCGCCTGCCTGGTATTCCAGGATGCCTGGCGGCCCGAACAGGCCGTCGACCTGCTGCAGGACGAAGGCTGCACCATCCTGCATGCCGTGGATGTGCAGATCCGCGAACTCATCAACGTGCTCAAGCAGCGCGGCCACGGCAATCCGCCGGAACGGCGTGGCACCATCGCCTTCCTCACCGGCGTGGATGCCGGCCTCGCCAGGGACATGGGCGCGCTGCTCGGCCTGCATCGCTTCATCCATCCCTATGGCATGACCGAGACCAATCCCATGGTCCTGCGCAATGAACTGCACGACGCCTTCGACGTGGCCGTGCGCCCCGGCGGCCGTGTGGCGCCGGACGTGGAGATCCGCATCGTCGACCCGGAGACGGACGAGGACCGCCCGGTGGACCAGCCCGGGGAGATCGTCATGCGCGGCAAGACCGTCACCCGCGAATACCTCAACGACCCGGAGGCCACGAAAAACGCCTTCCGCAATGGCTGGTTCCATTCCGGCGACCTCGGGGTGAAGACCGCGGACGGATTCATCTTCTACGTCGGCCGACTCAAGGACATGCTCAAGGTGGGCGGCTTCAACGTCGCCCCGCAGGAAGTGGAAAGCCTGCTGAAAAGCCACGAGGCGGTGGCCGATGCTGCCGCCTGCGGCGCACCCGACCAGCGCCTGGGCGAAGTGCCGGTGGCCTTCATCGTACTCAAGCCGGGCGCCACCGCCACCGCGGCCGAACTGCGCGAATACAGCCGCAAGAACGGCGCCAACTTCAAGGTGCCACGCGAAATCTGGCTGGTCGATTCACTGCCCTATCACACCGCCGCCAACGGCTCGAAGCTGCAACGGCAGATCGTGCGCGAGTGGGTGAAGGAACGTACCGGCACCTGATCCAACTGCCACAACGGAAACCCGATGCAAACATCTCACGCCTTTCCATTGCTCACGACCTTGCTGGCGATGGCCGGGACGTTCATCAGCCACGTCACGCCGGCCTCGGCACAGGCCTACCCCACCCGACCGGTGCGCTTTGTCGTGCCCTTCGCTCCCGGCGGCGGCACCGACATCATCGGCCGCAGCCTGGCGCAACCCTTGTCCGAAGCATTGGGGCAACCCGTGCTGATCGACAATCGCGCCGGTGCCGGCGGCGCCATAGGCGCGGAGGCCGTCGCTCGATCAGCACCGGATGGATACACCTTGCTCATGGGCACCCCCGGTTCGCTGACCATCAATCCGAACCTGATGGCCAAGGTGACGTATTCGCTCAATGATTTTTCGCCCATCACGCTCGCCACCATCAGCCCGTTCGTGATCGTGGTGCATCCGTCCACGCCCGCCAACAACATCCGCGAACTGATAGCCCTGGCCAGGGCCAAACCGAATGCACTCAACTACGGGTCCTCGGGCAATGGCTCGGTGTCCCACCTGGCGGGTGAACAGTTCAAGTCCCTGGCCGGCGTGCAGATCACGCACATCCCCTACAAGAGCGGCGGCCAGTCCATCACCGACCTGATCGCAGGGCAGGTGCAGATCAACTTCGAGAACCTGCCGGTGACCCTGCCCCATGTGCGCTCGGGCAAACTGCGCCTGCTCGCCGTGGGCACCACCAGACGCTCCGCCCAGGCTCCGGAAACGCCGACCGTCGCCGAGACCCTGCCCGGCTACGAAGCCAGCACCTCCTCCGGGGTGCTGAGCGTGGCCCGAACGCCCGCCGAGATCATCAACCGACTCAATCGCGATCTGGTCCGCATCATTCAGGGTTCGTCATTTCGCGACAAGTTCAGGGCTGATGGCTGGGAAGCCGTGGGCAGCACGCCGGAACAATATGCCGCCCACCTTCGCGACGAATCCACACGCATCGCTGCCACCGCCAAGGCTGCAGGCATTACCCTGGATTGACCCTTACCCCAAAAAAATACGTCCGGACCCTCAAGGAGCAGCAATGCGCATCTGGCACCAGAGTTTCACCGTACTGCAGGACCTGCCGGCTTACGTGGACGGCCTGAAACAACGCATCGGCGAAGTGGTGCGGCCCGACACCGAAGTCGTGCTGCATGGGCAGATCCCCGGCACCTACAACAGCAACTACCCGGGCACCGACCTGGCCTATGGCGTGCTCTACTGGATGCACGGCCTGCAGTGGATCGCCGCCGGGCGCGAGGCCGAGCAGCAGGGCTTCGACGCCATGGTGCTGGCCAGCATCGCCGGCCCCATGGCCACCGAGATCCGCACCATCGTCGACATCCCGGTGGTGGGTTACGGCGAGGCCGCCTTCAACCTCGCCGGCGTCTACGGCCAGAAAGTCGGCATGCTGTTCTTCATCAAGGAACGTCTGGACTTCTGGCCCAAGCAGCTGGCCGCCTGGGGACTGGCGGACCGCTTTGCCGGCATCGAGCATGCCGGTGTGGTCTTCCAGGATGTGCTGGACGGCCTGACTGATCCGGCCAAGATGGATGGCGTGGTGGCCCGCATCGTGGAAAAAGGCGAGAAGCTGGTGCGCGAGACCGGCGCCGATGTCATCGTCCCGGGCGAGATGCCGCTCAACCTGCTGCTGGCCAAGGCGGGTGTCACCCAGATCGCCGGTGCCAGCGTCATCGACGGCATCGCCACGTCCTTCAAATTCGCTGAAATGCTGGTCGACCTGAAGAAGCTGGCCGGCATGAAGCCCAGCAACCGCGGCTTCTACCATGCCGCCCCTGACCGCGCCCGCTTCGAGCAGGTGCTGGACTTCTACGGCATCAAGGAGCTGGGCAAGCGCATTCCCTCGGCCTGATCACCGGGGCCGGCAGGCAGACAAGAACAACACGCAGACAACCAGGAGGAGCAGCACATGAAATGGGTCCGATACCAGAGTGACAAGGGGCCGCGCCACGGCATCGTCGAGGGCGACCAGGTGGCCGAGATCGAAGGCCAGATGCTGGACGACTGGAAGAAGACCGGGCGCAGCCTGGCGCTGGCCGGACTGAAGCTGCTGCATCCCATCGTGCCGGTGACCTTCTATGCCGCGGGGGTGAACTACCCGACGCATTTCCGCAAGGTGGCCGCGCGCGAGGGCAAGCCGCTGGCGCTGCCCACCGAATCGCACATCGGCTATCGCGCCAACAACGCACTGATCGGCCCGGACGACGCCATCGTGGTGCCCAAGGACTCGGCAGGCAAGCTGCAGTACGAAGGCGAGCTGGTGGCGGTGATCGGCAAGAAAGCCAGGCACCTCACCGAAGCCAATGCGCTCTCCTGCGTGTTCGGCTACACCATCGGCAATGACGTCAGCGAGCGCCTCTGGCAGCGCGCCGACCGCACGCTGTGGCGCGCCAAGAACGCCGACACCTTCAAGCCCATGGGCCCGTGGATAGACACCGACGTGAAGCTCGAGGGCCTGGTCACCACGGTGCGGCTGAACGGCAAGGAAGCGGCGCGCTTCAACACCAATGACATGGTGTTCGGCGTGGCCCGCACCATTGCCGACATTTCGAAGTACATCACCCTGCATCCGGGCGACGTGGTCTGGATGGGCACCGACGAGCCGACCCTGGACATGGTGGCCGGCGACACGGTGGAAGTGGAGATCTCCGGACTGGGCGTGTTGCGCAATCCGCTGGTGGCCGAATAACAACAGCCCGCACCATGGCCGCCTGGGGTAACGGCAAACGCTGCGTAATCCGCAGCGGCACCCAAGCGGTAACCGCAACGTCAACCGTAACGTCAACAGCGGCGGTCATGGCCCATCCCGTCTGTACTCTCTTAAGGAGTCGGCATGCGCACTTCGATCCATCCTGCACTGTACTCACTCGCCCTCGGCCTGCTGGCCCCCGTGGTCACGGGCCTCTCCGGCCAGGCCCTGGCCCAGACCTATCCCGCCAAGCCCTTGCGCGTCATCGTCGGCTTCACCCCCGGTGGCGGCGTCGACATCAATGCGCGATTGCTCGCCCCCAAGCTGTCGGAAGCCCTGAGCCAGCAGGTGATCGTCGAGAACAAGCCCGGTGCCGGCACCAACATCGCCACCGAGTTCGTCGCCCGGTCGGCGCCCGACGGTTACACCATCCTGTTCGCCTCGCCGGGCCTGGCCATCAACATGTCGCTGTACAAGAAGGTCAATTTCGACGCCGTGCGCGACTTTGCCCCGGTCAGCGTCTTTTCGGTCAGTCCCAACATCATGGCGGTGAATGCCGCCGTGGCGGCGCGCAACCTGGGCGAATTCCTGGCACTGGCACGGGCACAGCCGGGCAAGCTCAATTTCTCCTCCGCGGGCAGCGGCACCACCCAGCACCTGGCCGGCGAGCTGCTCAACACCATGGCGAAGATTCGCGTGGCGCACGTCCCCTACAAGGGCAGCGCCCCGTCCCTCACCGCGCTGATCTCGGGCGAGGTGCAGATGAGTTTCGCCAACATTCCCTCCATCTCCCAGCATGTGAAATCGGGCAAGGTGCGCGCCCTGGCCATGACCGGCTCGCGCCGCAGCGACCAGTTGCCGGACGTCCCCACGCTCAGGGAATCGGGCATCCCCATGGAAGTGGAGGTCTGGTACGGCGTGCTGGTGCCGGCGGCCACGCCGCGACCCATCGTGCAGCGCCTCAACGCCGAGATCGTGAAAATCGCCCAATCCCCGGACATCGGCAAGCGCCTGGTGGAACTGGGCGCCGAGCCACGCGGCTCCAGCCCGGAGGAATTCGCGGCGCTGATCAAGCGTGAGGTCACCACCTGGGCCGAGGTGGTGAAAGCCTCCGGCGCTACCGCCGACGAGTAAGCCCCGCGCCGGGCCCGCAATGGCCCGGCAGTCCCTGCGGGATTGCCGCAGCGCGACTTGACGCAACGACATTCTGCACCGAGTATCCCGCCCTCTGAACTCACTGATGGAGTCTGCCCGCATGCGCACCCTCACCCCGGTACTGTCCCTGGCCCTGCTGGCCCCCCTGGCATTGAGCCAGCCAGTGCTGGCGCAGAATTTCCCGACCAAGCCGGTGCGCATCATCCTTGGCTTCACCCCCGGCGGCGGCGTGGACATCAATGCCCGCCTGGCGGCACCGAAACTGACGGAAATCCTCGGCCAGCAGGTGATCATCGAAAACAAGCCCGGCGCCGGCACCAACATCGCCAACGAGTTCGTGGCCAAGGCCGCACCCGATGGCTACACCGTGCTGATGACCACGGCTGCCGTGGCCATCAACATGTCGCTGTACAAGAAGGTCAACTACGACGCCCTCAGGGACTTCGCCCCCGTGGGCATGTTCTCGGCCAGCCCCAACGTGCTGGTGGTTTCGGCCAGCCTGCCGGCGAAGAACGTCGCCGAATTCCTGGCGCTGGCGCGCTCGCAGCCGGGCAAGCTCAATTTCTCCTCGGCCGGTGCCGGCACCACCCAGCATCTGTCGGGCGAACTGCTGAACACCCTGGCCAAGATCAAGGTGGCCCATATCCCCTATAAAGGCAGCGCTCCGGCCTTGACCGCGGTGATTTCGGGTGAGGTGCAACTGAGCTTTGCCAACATCCCGGCCATCTCCGGGCATGTCAAATCCGGCAAGATGCGCGCCCTGGCCCTCACCGGCGGCCGGCGTAACGACCAGTTGCCCGATGTGCCCACGCTGAAGGAATCCGGCGTCAACATGGACGTGGAAGTCTGGTATGGCGTGTTTGCACCAGCCGCCACCCCGCGCGCCATCGTCAACCGCCTGTCCGATGCCTTTGCCAAAACCGCCCACGCCCCCGAGATCAGCAAGCGCCTGCTGGAACTGGGCGCCGAACCGCGCGGCATGAACGCCGATGACTTCACCAAGCTGTTCCGCGCCGAAGTGGCCACCTGGGCCGATGTGGTGAAGGCCTCCGGCGCCACCGCTGACGAGTAAGGGCACCTGACAAGGCGAGGGGAGTCTTCTCTCGCCCTCCTGCCCCTGGCGGCCATTCAGTCAGGGGCTCCAAGGAGCAGATACCACGCCGCCGCAATCCTGCATCAGCACCGGACAGCGGTGGCGGTCACAACGAGGCCTGATCCCAGGCACGACACCAGACAGTCCAACGGAGGAATCCCCATGAAGTTGACCCTTGCAACTGCAGGCAAAGCCGTACCCCTGGCCACGCTGGTCACCCTGATGCTTTCCGGAACCGCACTGGCCCAGCAGTATCCGGTGAAGCCGGTCACCGTCATCATTCCCTACACCGCGGGCGGTTCCACAGAAGCCGACACCCGGCCCTACACCCAGCGCCTGGGCGATGCCCTGGGCAAGACCTTCATCATGGATTACAAGCCAGGCGCGGGCACCACCGTGGGCACAGCCTTCGTGGCCAAAGCTGCCCCGGACGGCTACACCCTGCTCAGCACCACCTCGACCATTGCCGTGGCCCAGGTGCTGTACAAGAACCTGACCTATGATGCGGTCGGCAGCTTCGCGCCCATCTCGACGATCTACGCGCGCACCCTGCTGCTGGTCGCCAATGCCAACCTGCCTGCCGCCAACTGGCAGGAATACGTGGCCCATGTGCGCGCCAACCCGGGCAAGCTCAATGTCGGCACCGTCGGCGCCGGTGGCTCGTACCACATCGGCAGCGCCTGGCTGCATGGCGAGTTCAAGGGCAATGTCACGCATATCCACTACAAGGGCTCCAACCCGCTGCTGATCGACATGCTGGCCGGCCGCACCGATGCCATGATCTCCTCGGTGTTCCAGTCCATGCCCCACATGAAATCAGGCAAGCTGCGCGCCATTGCCGCGCTCGGACGCAGCCGCTCACCGCTGCTGCCTGACCTGCGCACAGCCGACGAGCAGGGACTGAAGGGCTTTGACTTCACCAGCTGGGGCGCACTGCTGGCCCCGGCCAAGACACCCGATGCCATCATCAACCGGCTGAATGCCGAGATCGTGAAAATCTCGAAACTGCCCGAATCAGTGAAGCGCGTGGAGCTGGACGGCACCTCCATGATCAGCAGCAGCCCGCAGGAACTGCGCGACATGCTGACCAAGGAGATCGGCATCTGGCGCAAGGTGGTGACCGAGAACAACATCACCAGCGAGGAGTAAGCCGCACAACCCGCGGGAGCGGGCGCAAACCAGGCCGGCCGGAGCAATCCCGCCGGCCTTTTTTATTATCATTTCCGTACAGTCAAGCGCATTATCATTGGGTTAATCGCGTAAATGTGATCAGGCTGTTCCCACAGGTCCGCCTAGCGGGCAGCCACATTCCCCTGCCCCAGGCTGCTCATATTGCTGACCCACGCAACACCGCCCGTTTGGGCCAAGTGTTGCACTTGGAACTTGCGCCTGAGTTCCCTGATCAACGGCTCTTCGCCGAGCTTCGGGGAAGCAGGCATTGCAAGCGGCGAGTGTTAACCCCCCTGTCAAAGGGGGCCGACTCGTGAGCGCAGAGAACGAGCGGGGGGGGTCGGCCAACCAGGTTCGGCCATCGCTTGGTCCCCAAGTTCCCTTGAACACTGATCATCGTTGTTGTTCTGCAGGCAAGGTATTGCTGCCGGGTTACATCCAGAGCATTAACCTGCGAATGGCCCGAGCACCGCAAGCGCGGTGGTCGAAAATCCCCCCGCTCGCGCTGCGCGCTAGTCGGCTCCCTTTGACAAGGTTCTTCGCCGGTTTCCGGGGGCGGCAAGGTTGACCCCCTTGTCAATCGGCATAAGGGGCAGTCTAGCTGACTGCCCCCCCTGCCACACCACCCGGCATGCGGGTCCGCACCGGGCGGTTCGAGGCGTTGAGGTCATGAGAGACGGGGTAGGCCAAGGCGTTCGAAGTACGCAATGTTAAGCACCCGCTTGAGCTCGCCATTGCTTCTGCGCTACCAGCTGCGGGAAGTCGCGGCGGGAAGCCTCTCCTGGCTGGTTGTGTTTTTGGGGGTGGGAGCCGGGTGGGTGTGCCCGCCTTCAGGCAATGTTGCGCCATCGGCCACAGCTTGAAGTGTAGCGCCAGACGGTGGGCCGGGCCTTGCGGCAGGCCTGGCCAATCCGCCTTGTCAACAGAGGCGAACCCGTTTGCACGGCAACGCAAACACGCGGGGGATTTCGGGATGTCGATGGCGAGGCACTCCTGCCACTCATCGAATGGCGTTCAACACCTTTTCCAGACGCTCGATCGCCCGTCTGTGTGCTTCGGGCTGCATGCGACCGATGTTGAGAAGCTTCCACGCAACCGCAGGCAGTTTTTCCACGTTCCTGAACCCGATCAGGTCCCAACGAGGTTCGCCACGCTTTACCGAAAGCAGGAACGTCTTCTGCCTGTCACCAAGCCTGCCCCTCAATTGATTGATCAACCGCTCACGAACGTCGACCAGCTGCTGCAGGCTGATTTCGCGAGCAGTCATGGTGACGAACTGGCTTCGATAAAGATGTCCGATATCTTTCCGGTTGGGGTCGAGCGTATCGGCCATGTTTCCCTTATGACCCACCAGATAGACAAGCCAGGTCTCGAACAACTGGTCGGAAATGCCTTCGTTCTCCAGCAACACCATGACATCGAACAAATCGCGCGGGTGCTGTCGATCGATGGCCGCCATCAGCTTTCCCGCGTAGATATCCTCGAAGGCCAGCGCATTGATTTCGGCAAAACCAAACTGCTCCTGCACCGCCGGGCGCAAGGTCAGCATCGCGGGCGGATTGACCGCGCCCCGCAGCACCGGATTGACCTCGACCTTGATGCCCTGAACCCCGTCAGACACATTGAGCGTGTCGATGAACCCGGAGCCGTCATTGGCGCCCAGCGTCACCACATGGGCCGGCGTTGCCGAGGATAACTCGTTCGCGATCCTGCGCAATGCCGCGTCGATCTCGCCCCTGGACTCGTCATAACCGCTCACAGGCAGGTAAGCCAGATCGATATCCACCGACAAGCGAGGCAGATCCCGAATGAACAAGTTGATGGCGGTGCCCCCCTTGAGGGCCAGGCACTGTTCCCGCGCAACGTATGGCAGCACGCGAACCAGCAGTTGAACCTGCCGCCAGTAACGGTTATCGGGTGTAATCATCGAGGTCTGCAGGCAGGGTGATCTGGTATTTCACGTCGAGCCGGCCCTTGGCAAACAGTGCACGCTTGCCACTGCCCAGGTCGACGCCGGCCAGATCGAGCTTGTCGAGCCACGCGTGACGATGGCGCGACGCCAGTGCCAGAAACAGGCGCCTGGCCTTGATGCTTGCGCAATGCCGCAGCAGCATGCTCATGGCGGCCGGACGCACGTTCACCATGCCCTGCAGCATGACATGCGCGTCATACACCGATTCACGGCCCGGCACGTCGCCCAGCATTTCAAGAATCGCCCGCTCGTCCGTGGCGTACACCAATGGCCAGTCGGACTCCCCCCAGCGCGTCAGACGCAAGCCGCTTCGGGCGAGCACCGCGTCATCCATCAATGCCCCGGCGGCTTCACCTGCAGCGCTATCGCGCGCGCGCTCACGGCTCACCCACACCCGGGGAACCGGCAATGAAGCGAATGCTGCGTCCGGCCGCAGCACAAACTGTTCTGGCACGGGCAAGGCGCGCACCCAGGCAGGCAGCCGCGCCGGACCGTACAAACGGATCGTCTCGGCGCCGCTCATGCGCGCGTAATGCCCGAAGCCCGCGTGCTGTAATGCCGTGGCACCACCGATATGCAAAGGCTGCCCGCTGGTCAACGCCAGTGAGGCCACCACGTGCTGCCACCTCAGCGGCACCCCGGGCCGGCGATAAACACCATGCGCGGGTGACTCCAGCCAACCGGCCCGAACGTAGTGGCTGAGCAACTGGCGGTAATAGCCGTGCGCTTCCAGCCAGGCGGCTGGCGCCAGCAAGCCAGGCGGCATGTCGGCCTGCAAGCGGCTGAGCTTGGCGGAGTTTGTAGAAATGTCAATTTGTCCAATCATGAATGACAAAATAACAACTTTCCAAACTCACCACAAGGCCGGAAGAGCCGAAAGGTTCTTATATTGAAGAATTTGTCTAGTTTGATTGGACTTTTTCAACAATAGGCAATCGAGCCGCCCGAAGCGCTCGATTCGATCCGGACAGCCCCAGAGTCGCCGTCCATGGGTCGTGGACAGGCGTCAAGTCAATATTGGACAAATCGGGGGGCAGAGCACAGCAAGGCAAGGAGGCAGTGGAAAATTGGAACGATTAATGCTTCTTTGATCACAATTTCCCATAATCTCTACTATTGGTGGCTATTCATACTGCTAATTGATCATAATTTCTTCGCTGTCATTGCTCTGAATACACTGGACTTTTCCTCACCAGGCATAAGCCTTCCGACCTGCACAAATGGAATCTACGTCACCGAGTTTGAACTTCTCTGCCTTCCCCTTCGGGAAAGCCGTTGGAGAGCACCTCTACCTTCACACTTCCGCACTCAGTCTACTGCCTCAAGCCTGGCAGGGGGTCATTGCAACCGCAGCCTTAATACCGAATCTCAAACCGGACGAGCATTTCAACGTCATCAAACTGCATCGGTCAGGGGAAGAGCTTTCCTTACTGCATTACCCGGAGTTCTTTGACGATGCATTTCCTGCTCTTGCACGTAGCTGGCGGATTAATGCCATTACCAAGGCAGTCATATACCGATCGTATGAAGACTCCCGCAATCCACCCATACTGCATCGCAAGGAGCTGATGCTCCCTCCTGATGATCCACACATTGCTGCTTTCCAAGAAGTAACCACAGCCGCTGAAAGTATCGGCCTGTTCTCTGACCCCAACCGGATCGGCTTCCGAGAACACTGGCACCAGCTCATCGCGCAAAGCGGATATCAGTTACAGCACGATCAGTTCATTCCCGTTGCCAACGCCCACCTTACAGACACCTCCGAGACCGAAGAATCATCGGATATTCGCCGGCATCTCACTGCACTCAACCGTACAAACTTTTCGGCACCGGTGCAGGCACTGCTTCGGCAAGGTCTGATCGACCACCAAACGACGTTCTTTGACTACGGTTGTGGCCGCGGCGATGACGTTCGTGGACTAACTGCCAACGGTATCGAAGCGACAGGCTGGGACCCCCACATTGCACCTGAAGCGGAGAAGCGCGTCGCCGACGCTGTCAACATCGGCTTTGTCATCAACGTCATTGAAGACCTGACAGAGCGGGTTGACGCTTTGAAGAGCGCGTTTGCCTGCACCAGGGGCGTTCTGGCCGTTGCCGCCATGCTGAACAGCGACGCACGCCCAGAGGGGCGCCAGTATCGAGACGGATTTCTGTCATCCCGAAATACCTTCCAGAAATACTTCACCCAGGCGCAATTACGAGACTTCATCGAGCACACGCTGGATCAGAACGCCATCGCCTCCGGACCCGGCGTATTTCTGGTTTTTCATGACAAGTCTCTTGAGCAGCAGTTTCTAGCCAAACGCTATGGGCAGAGAGCTCCAACCGTGTTGTCGCGTGGCTGGGCCAGGCCACGCCTCGAACGCGCGCCACGACAAGCGACCAACAAGGCACTTCAACTTTTCAATGAGCATCGCGAGCTGTTTGACGCCCTCTGGCTAAGGACGCTGGCCCTGGGCAGACCACCGGAAAGCCATGAGATTGAAAGCGGGCAGTTGATAGCCCTGACCCAAGCAGCTGGAAGCCTCCCCAGAGCGATCCGGATCTTGCTCTCACAAAACGACCATGCAGAGATGGAGCGGGCCCGGGCAACCAGAATGTCCGACATCCTCGTGATTCTGGGTCTTCAACAATTCCAGAAACGAAAACCCTACAAGCATCTGGAGCCACGAATGCAGCGGGACATCAAACACTTCTTCCGGGATTACTCAAGCGCGCAAGCCAGCGCGCGCGAGCTGCTGTTCAGCATTGGCAACCTGGATTTCATCGACAAGGCCTGCAGAGAATCGTCCGAAAAAGGACTGGGCTGGATGGAAGAAGGGCATTCCCTGCAGCTACACACTTCACTGATCGAGCGACT
The DNA here is from genome assembly GCA_947474715.1 of Betaproteobacteria bacterium. Classification (GTDB taxonomy): domain Bacteria; phylum Pseudomonadota; class Gammaproteobacteria; order Burkholderiales; family SG8-39; genus CAIYPG01. The sequence continues at coordinate 700 of CANJJT010000030.1, read as the reverse complement.
GCCCGCCATCCTGCGGATCTATGTCCAATGTGCTGCGGTGCTCTATGGGGACATCACGGACTTTGACCTTGTGAAAATTCACATCCGGTCCGGAAAGGTCACCTTGATGAAGTTCGATAACTTCACAGATTCGCCTCTGCCGAGACTGACGCAGCGCGTGAAGGTACAACTGCGCACACAAGATATGGATTTCTTCATCTACGGGGGCGAGTATCCGCCGACCCTGCTGTACTACAAGTCCCGGTACATCAATGAAGAGTTCCCCAGATATCCGGAGCAAACCCTATTTGAAGAGGTGCTGGAGCAGCTGAAATTGCATGACCTCAGTAGCTATGGACCATCAGAGGCCGAGTTCCTTAAAACGCTTCGCAACGCCCGCTGGGAGGTTCACGGGTTTGATCTCGTACGTAGTAGAGACCTTCCTAACCTGGACGACCCATGTGGCCGGCACCTGACCTATCGCAATCTCATCGAGTGCGGTGAGACACAGCAGCGAACGGGAATCGCCAACCTGCCCAAGGAGCCTGATACCTATACCGCTCTATATGAATTAGTCCGCCCTGAACAATTCCGTTTTTCATAATGCAGTGGTCTGAGCATCGCGGCTTGCGAGCATTGTTAAGTCTATGAGCGTCTGAATCTCGAACCAGATTCTGGCGCAAAGAAGCCGCAGCTTCCTCAGCAGTAGTCGCATGTTATG
>CANJJT010000029.1:0-41744 GCA_947474715.1 Betaproteobacteria bacterium | reverse complement strand
CCGCATGCCGCCGATTTGCCGGCCCTGCGCTGGAAGCTCGCGAACCTGCAGACTTTCAGCAAGCGCCGCCCGGTGGATTTTGAACAGCAAGCCAGGGCGCTGGAAACCAAGCTGGGCTGAGGTTTACTCGCCTGGCGCTGGCAGATCGTCAATATCGCTGGTCCAAGTGATTGGCTATTGCGTTATTCGCAGTAGCTCAGACAGCCCGCCCCAGTGGTGGTAAAGACGTTCGCGCAGTTCTTCCGGTAGACCTGTTTCGCGAATAACTTTGGGCCATTCCTTGCGCGCGGTTGCCGCTGTCTCCTTGACGGTCTCCAGCACGAATTTCGGTGGTGCTTCCATGCGGCGAGCCAAGCGGTCGAAGTGCGCCTCGTCGATGGATGCGAAGCGTTTATCACCAGCGAGATTCAGTGCGAGGGTGTCGTTGGCGACGTAGTGGATGGTCGATACCAGGTCGTATGCCGGCGCCAGTTGCGGCGTGACTTTGTCTCGATAGATCACCGACCAGTTCTTGAGATGAGCATCGCCGTTGCCGATGAGGATGTTGACCACCAGTCGCCGGACGAATTCAGCAATCTGCTCGAAGCGATTTGGAAAAAGATCGAAGATCAACCGACCGATCGTGTCGTAGTTAGTCGCCTTGTATTCCTGGTCGCCGTAGACGTTGAATACCTGCGCGAAATCTTCGACATGGACGCGGCCTTCCGCCGTGCGGTCATAACGTTTGATTGCGTAGGCCCAGGTTTCCCATTGAGGCACCGAGAGCCCGGCCAGGCCGCCCAGATCGACATCATCGAGCTTCACCAGTTTGACTTCAGGCGTCTGTATTCCGGCGGCTGCCGCCAGCCGCATCATCGTGTATTCGTTTGCCGGGACGTTGGGATGGCTGGGGTGTGGTGGTTTGACGATCCATTCCTCGTCGCCATCTTCCAGCGTGAATCGCCCGCCGCGCTCGATCATCGAGAACTTGAGTTGTGATCCGCCCAGCGAGAATTTGATCGGTGTCTCGTTGGCAGCGGCGTGCGTGGTGCCGGGCCGGTAGTTGATGGCGGCCTGCGGCAGTTCATCAGCCGGGAGCGCGCGAACTGCGCCGGGCAGGCTCGCGCCCAGTGCCGTGAGTATCTCGAACTCATGGTCCTGGTGGATCTTCAGGCGCTTGAGCATGTATTCCCGCAGCACGCCCTCCGGCAGCAGGTTGCTGAAGAAGGGCGGCAGCTTCATCCGGCTCGAATAGATTTCGCGTAGCTTGCGCTCGGTCGCTTCTTCATCGCCCGGCGTGTTGAAGGACAGGCTCAGGGTCGGCCGGCCGGGCCCCAGGTCGATGTAGCTGTCATCGAAGGCGAAGAGGCTCTTGCCGTCCTGAAAGCCGGTGAGGTGGCCGACCGGTACGTCGCCCAGCAGTATTTTCAGGACGCGGGCATCAGCCATTCGATGGCTCCTCGTCGTCTTTCACCTGATAGCGATCGAGCAGCGAAGGGGGGGCGGCTGAAGGTGCCGGCTCGCGTTTCGTCTTGAGCAGAGATTCAACCTTTGACGTGTCCTCCCGTGGAACGGACAAGAGTTCCACGTCGAGCGCTTGGGCCAGCTTCAAGAGCGTGGATAGCACGACGTCTCCCCCGCGCTCGAAGGTCGACACTTGCCGTTGCTGAATTCCGCTTCGGCGCGCAGCCTCGACTTGCGACAGGCCCAGGGCAAGCCGCCGCGCTCGAAAGGTTTCATGAATCTTTAGCTTCATGAAATGTATTATAAGGAATATATAGAGACTATAAATACCCTTATATACATATAAATTTCTCGGTTTAGGTTTTGACCACTATTGCGCCAAGTAGAACCGATACCTTGAGTTCAGGGTGGAGGTTCTGGACGCCGCTGGTAGGGCGACAAGCACGATCTCGGTCACACGTATCGCAAGCTTCTGTGCATCGCGTTAGACCTGGCCGTCCTGCGCATGCATCTTGACCACAAGTTTCTGCGCTTCGTCTTCCACGATGGCGTGTTCGAGTCTTTAGGCGACCGCAAGAAGGCAAACCCGTGGCTGCGCCAGCCGGCGTCGTCACTGGCGGCTTGCTGCTAGTGACGACGCGCCCTTCGCGACAGATGAGTAAGTCAGTGCCATTTGGGGCAGAGTCACAATCCCCAATTGGCCAATTCCATGGCGCAGGAAATGTGAACTGGCCCTGCAGGTCCTCCTGACCCCGCAGTTCCTTGCCCCGGTCCCGCCCCCAGAACGGCAGGGCACCTCTACCAACAAGCTGCCAACACCTCCCCCAACATCTCCTGATGGTGCCTGAACTCCCGCTTCGGGTCCGCATTGAAGCTGGTGAGTGAATTCTTCAACAAGGTCGGCGCGCTGGATTTGGGGATGCCCAGTTGTGTGAGGTTCTCTGGCATGCCCAGGCCCTTGAACACCCGTATCAACCCGGCCGCGGCGCGCTCGGGTGCTTCCTCCACCGGGTCGCCCGGCTGCCATACTTCCAGTGACTCGGCGATGTTGCACAGGGCCACGGGGTCGCGCGGGCCCAGCAGGAGCACGGTGGCGCCGGTGATGGCGGCGCGCGATTCGCCCTGGCCGGCCTCGTCGTGCAGGTTGATGATGGCCGCGGACAGGGCGTAGCCAAAGCGGCCCGCCCAGTTGGGCACGCGCGCGCCGCCGTCATCGCCTTCGCGGTTCTGCAGGAAGGTGGCGACGCACATGTCCAGGCGGGCGCTCATGTCGCCCTTGCTCTCTGCGTCGTCGATGCGCCGGATGGCGTCGCGGATCAGGGTAAACATGCCGCGGCGGTTGATGACTGATAGCGGCGTGGCCTTCACGTAGCCCATGTCCAGGGTCACGCGCCAGAAGAGGGCCGCGGCGCTGGTGCGTAACTGGGTGGCGGGCATGGTGGCCAGGGCCTCCGGGTCCCAGAACAGGGCCATGGGCCGGGTCTTGGGGTCGAAGAACTCGATGCGCCGTCCCTGGTATTTGGCCGGTGAGCCGCCGCGGTTTTGCGCCGAGGTGGGGTTGGTGAGCACGTTGATGATGGGCAACTTCTTCTCCAGCAGCCGGGCGCTCACCGCCGGGCCTTCCTCGGGGTACTGGGTGATGAGCGAGTCCACCGGGCCTTTCTCGGCCAGCAGGATGGCGACGATGCGCGCGCCCTGCACCACGCTGCCCCCGCCCACGGCGATCAAGAGATCGGCGCCGGCGTCGCGCACCGCATCGCGCGCGCGCTCGCAATCCTCCAGCGGGGTGTCCTTGCCCATCTCGTCGAACACGCCCACCAACACGTCGCCGAGGAGCTTCTTCAGGTCGTCGATGAGCGGCGTTTTCCGAGACACCGAGCGCCCGCAGATGATGAAGGCACGCCGACCCCGCTGGCGCCTCACCTCCGCCGGCAGATTGGCCAGCGCGTTCTTGCCGCTATAGACGCGGCAGGGAAAGCTGTTGATGCGGTAGTCGTGGGAGGTCTCGAATTGCATGGGGGCGTCCGTCCTGATGGAATAGCGTGAATTTATACCTGCTTGGCGGTGGTTGTTCAGCGGAATCCGGTGGTAACCGGCAAGCCACGTGGTGTTAACCCTCTTGTCAAAGGGGAAAGCGCTGCTGCGGCCTCATCTCCGGAAATTCACGAACAATCTTGTCAGTGGGGGGCACTCGCCAAGTCCGCCGGGCGATTCCTGGGCCCTTGCGCGCCATCAGGATGGCCGATGGTGTGAGAATGGCCTTGATTGCGACAACCCGATAGCCAACACCTTGGCCAAGACACGCTCCAGCTGAACGAACGCGTTGACGTGCCTTCCTCGACGGTGGCGGTGTGGGAAGTCCTGTTGAACCCCCATGGCGTCGTTGCTTGTCGCTTGCGGGCGCCCGGCCTGCGGCGCTCTTCGCGCCTAGCCCTGAAGTCAGGACCTCCGGCGCACTCGCGTGCTGAATGTCAATAGACCCTAGTCAGGTGTGGCGCTGCCGTCCATCACCGCCTGGTCATTGAGCATCTGCTGAATCTCCGGCTCCGAATAGCCCGCTTCCCGCAGGATGCCGACGCTTTGCTGACCCAGCCGGGGAGTGGGCAGGAAATCAGTCCGTGCCCCGCCGCTCAGTTTGTTGGGCGAATGGATGTTCCAGACCTTGCCTTCGCTGGGATGGTCAATCAGGCTGAGCAAGCCCACGTCCTTCAGATGAGGATCGTCAATGAGTTGCTCCATGGTCTGGTAAGGCATGGCGGGAACATCGTGTTTGTCGAAAATTTCCAGCCACTCGGCAGTGGTTTTCTGCTTCATGCCTTCGGACCGGATGGCGAAGTACTCGGCCGTGTTCTGATACCGCGCAGCAAGCGTGCTGAAGCGTGGATCGGTCTTGAGCTCCGGTCGGCCGATGGCATCGAATATGACGAAGACCTGCTTGTCGGTATTGGCGGTGATGCATATCCAGCTGTCCCTGGTGGGCATGGGCTTGGCTGCCGGATCGATCAGGCGTGGATCGCACGTCCCGCCAAGCGGAGGCTCGAACGAGCGCAGATACATGTGCTCTTCCAGAACCATCTTGGCGGTGTTTTCAAACATGGGAATCTCGATCGATTGCCCCTCTCCGGTGCGCTCCCGATGCAACAGGCACATCAGGATCATGTTCACGGCGATCAGTCCGACGGTCCGATCGGCAATGACCATGGGCAGGTAACGCGGTTCGCCGGTCGCGCGGTGATTCAGCGCCGCAATGCCGGCCGATCCCTGAATGATGGAATCATAGGCGGTCTTGTTGCGATAGCGGCCTTCCTGGCCAAAGCCGAACATGCCGCAGTAGATGATGTCGGACTTGATCTTCCGGACATCCTCATAGCCCAGCTTCAGTCGTGACATGGCTGCCGGACGCATATTCCAGACGAGCACATCCGCAGTGGAAATCAGGCGCACCAGGGCCGCGTGGGCGAGGGGTTTCTTCAGGTCCAGGACGATGCTGCGCTTGTTGTGGTTCAGGTGCAGGAATTTGCCCGGCATCCCCGGCGTGACGCTGCGTCCGGCCAGATGGCGCATCAGATCGCCCTCTGGCGGCTCCACCTTGATGACATCGGCACCATGGTCAGCCAGCACCTGGGTCGCCAGTGGGCCGACCACCACCGAGGTCAGGTCAACGATGCGTATGCCCTGAAGCGGTCCGCCTGCCATGCCTACTCGACCTCCAGGCCGAAGACGCACTGCAGCGTACTGGCGTAATCGACCAGCCCGGTGATCGCGGAGATCTCGATGATCTCCTCGGTGGAAAAATGTGCCCGGAGATCGTCCAGCAGCGCATCCGGCACCTTGCCGCGCTCAATCGTCATGGCCTCTGCAAAGCGCAGCGCCGCGGCCTCGGAGGCTGGCAGCGAGGAATAATCGGAACGCTCGATGGCCGCCAGCCTTTCTTCGGTGACACCATTGCTGAGTGCCAGCGGGCGATGCGATGCCATGCTGTACCTGTTGCCCCGGAGCTGCGAGACCTTGTAGACGATCTGCTCTTTCAATGCGCGGGGAACCGATCCAACCTCCAGCGCGGCGTGGAAGTAGGCGCGGTGTGCGTTCAGCACGCCAGGATGATGGGCGAGGGTGCGATACATCGCAGGCACGCGGCCGCGACCCACGCGCAATTGGTCGAACACTGCTTTCATCTCCGGCGGCTCGTTCTCGGGTGAAAGCATGGGTAGTCTGGGCATATCCTCGGCACCTCGCTGTCGTTTTCTACGTTTCCCACGTTTTCCACCGGCTGCTGTCCGGCAAACACATCGGCCGGAAACGGCCTGCTACTCGATCTTGATTCCGGATGTCTCTATCAGCTTTCCAGCCTGGGCATGCCCTTTGACGATGGCTTCGGCAAAGAACGCGGGCGGACCGCCGGCGGCATCGACTCCGAGTGCCAGCATTTTCTTTTTTGTATCGGCTTCGCCCATCCAGCTGGTGATGTCGTTGTTCAGCCGGGAGATGATGGGCGCCGGCGTGCGGGCCGGTGCCATGAGGCCGACCCAGTTTGGCATTTCGTAGCCGGGCACGCCGGCTTCCGAAATGGTGGGCACATCGGGAAACAGGGATGAGCGCTTCAGCGTGGTGACACCCAGAATTCGCAGCTGTTGCTTGCTGACGAACGGCACTGCCGCGGGCCCTGAGAGAAAGGAGAACTGAACCACACCGCTTACCAGATCACCGAGTGCGGCTCCGGTGCCCTTGTAAGGCACATGCACGATGTCGATTTTGGCCATGGACTTGAAGAGCTCTCCAGCCAGGTGTGGTGAGGTCCCCGAGCCGGAAGAGGAAAAATGCAGCTGGCCCGGCTTGCCGCGGGCATGTTCGATGAAGCTCTTCACGTCCCGGGCCGGGAGTGCTGCATTCACCGAGAGAAAAAAGGGTATCCATGCCACCAGGGAAATCGGCGAGAAATCCTTGATGGGGTCGTACTCCACGTTCTTGTAGACGTGTGGCGCAATGGTGTGCGTGCTGCTGTTGGCCATCAGCAGCGTGTAACCGTCGGGGGGCGACTTGGCAACATAGGCCGTGCCAACCGTGCCCCCGGCGCCAGCAGCGCGATTTTCCACAAGGAATGATTTGCCCTGGCTGCCTGTCAACCGATAGGCGACTTCTCTGGCGAGAATGTCGGTGGAGGCGCCGGGGGCGAACGCCACAACGATTCTGACAGGCCTTGTTGGGTAATCTTGTGACCAGCCGGGTGCGGTCCAGCACAGCAATGAAATCAGGAGAATTTTTCGCATGGTCATGGCTTGCCTGTTCTGATCGGATTCAAGAAAAGTGCGGGGGACCAGTGGGTGAACACGGGGTGAATACGGCGTGAATGCGATGGAATCTTCGATCAATCCGGCTTGGCGCCCGATGCCTTGACGACGGGCGCCCATTTCGTGATTTCGCTTTCGATGAATTTCCGGAATTGTTCCGGCGTGCTGCTGATGGGGTCGGCGGCTTCTGTCTCGAACCGGACGCGCAACTCGGCATTCTGCAGTGCCTTGGCGGTTTCGGAGTTGAGGCGCGCAACGATGTTTGCAGGCGTCGCCGCGGGGGCTGCCAAACCGTACCATTGCGTCACCTCATAACCGGGAACGCCCGATTCGGCAATCGCAGGAATGTCCGGAAACTGCCGTAGTGCTTGTGCGGTGGACACGCCGAGCGCACGCAGCTTGCCGGACTTGACCAGCGGCATGACCGCAGGAAGGCCCGTTATGGTGAAAGCCGCTTCGCCGGCAAGGATCCCGGTGAGGCCCGGTGCGGTGCCTTTGTACGGAACGTGTTGTACCTCCACCTTCGCCAGCAGCTTGAAGTACTCAACGGCCAGATGCGCGATGGAGCCGTTGCCCGCAGAACTGTAATTGAGTTCTCCGGGCCTGGCCTTGGCCAGGGCAATCAGGTCCTTGACCGAATGTGCCGGCACGGCAGCGTTGACCACCAGCATGTTGGGAACCGTCGCAATCAGGCTCACTGCCTGAAAGTCCTTGAGGACGTCGTACGGCAGCTTTGGATATAGGGCGGGATTGACGGCAAAGCTTCCCAGGTGGGCAAACAGCACGGTATATCCGTCCGCCGGCGCCTTGGCGACGGCATCGGTGCCGATGATGCCGCCGGCACCCGCGCGGTTGTCAATCACTATGGGCTGCTTGATCGACTCGCTGATGCGCTGGGCAAAAATGCGCGCCAGGATGTCAGGTGTTCCGGCAGGAGCAGAGGCAACGACCAGACGAATGGATTTGTCGGGATAAGCCCTGACTTGTGCCATCGCGATGGCGGCCGGGAAAACGCAAAGGGCAGCCAATACGAGTCGGGATCCGCGTGTCACAAAGAACGAAGAGGCATTCATTCTGGAAGCTCCGCCATTTCAGTGAAATTCGGCATTCGCCGACAAGGCCAATGCGTTGTCCTGGTCCATGACCCACAGACGCGCCGATTTGCCATCCGCTGCCGGTTCCCCGCAGATACTGATGGGCCGGTTCACGAACAGTGGCTTGACGTTCCGCCATGCAATGGACTTGTATTGAAGTGTGGGTGGCATGTTGGCGCGCACCAGCTCGAACACCATGGTGGTATGCATGCCGGCTGGAACGATGAGGTCCGGATATTTCTCCGTTCCCGTCACGTAGGGGAAGTCGTAATGGATCCGATGGCCGTTGAAGCACAGGGCCGACATGCGGAACAGCATGACAGGATCGGTCACGACCGATTTCTCCCAGACTGGCTTGCCAGGCGCAGGCTGTTTCGGGGCGGGCGGGGCATCCGGGGCAGGATCGCCACGATAGACGATGTCATGCTCCTCCGTGATTGCCAGCCCGCGGGGCGAATGAATCTCCGCTCTCAGGGTGACAAACACCATGTCGCCGCTGTGACCGGCCTTGATCCTGACGTCCTTGATGACCGAATCGCGCCGCAATTCGTCACCCACCCGGAGTTCCGCGTGGAAATCGATGCGGCGTCCGGCAAACATGCGGCGGGGAAGGGGAACGGGCGGCAGAAAGTCTCCCCGCTCCGGATGCCCGTCGGCGCCGATCTGGGAGTGCCGGACCACTCTGGGAAAGAGAATTAGATGCCATCCATAGGGAAGCACATCGCCCGGCTTCGGCATGGGATCGTCCCGGTCGAGTGTCGCCGCCAGGCGGTGCACCGACGGTATCGTGACATGATCCACTGCGGACTCGCTTCGGCCTACCCATTGCTTCAGGTGTTCGAGGTCTGGTCCCATTGTCTTTGCTTCCATCGTCCGCTCCTGCTTTGACATTGTGGAAAATATAAACATATTATACGTACGATAACGAGCACGTTTTCCGGTGACCGGGCAGTCAGCAACAGGCAGCATGGTGAATGGGAAAACGATCAATGCCGCCCTCCCTGCAACACGGGCACAACCGATCTCCATGACGATGCCTGACGGGTGGTGACCCAGGGGATCGACTTCAATGAGGAAACAGTCATGACGAACCTATCTGCTGATGCCAAGCGCAGCCTTCCGGCCTGGCGTTCGCTCATGTATGTCCCGGTCATCAACGAGAAATTCGTCGAGGCCGCACATACCCGGAAAGCCGATGCCCTGATCCTGGACCTGGAAGACAGCATTGCCCACAAGCGCAAGGAGGATGCCCGGCAGCTGGTTGCTGCCGCAAGCCACAAGGTTGCGCGTGGCGGCGCCGACGTTCTCGTTCGCATCAATCGTCCATGGCGCATGGCCATCCGGGACATCGAGGCCGTGGTCTCGCCGCGCATTTACGGTCTGGTGTTGCCGAAGATAAGCTGTGCAGGCGACGTCCGGGTGATTTCGGAAGTGGTCTCGGATGTGGAGCAGCAACAGGGCATGGTGCCCGGAACAACCAGGTTTGTTGCCCTGGTGGAAACCGCCAGTGCCTTTTCGCGCATGGAGGAGATTGCCCATGCGGATCACCGCATTGTCGCGATGAGCCTGGGCGGCGAAGACTTTGCGGCATCCTGCGGGATGGAGCCCGAGGATGATGGGCTGTACGTGCCGAAAATGCACATGCTGATTTACGCGAGGGCAGCGGGCATCATCCCGCTCGGGTTCATCGGTTCGGTGTCCGACTATTCGGATGTCGAAGGCATGCGCAAGGCCGGCACCCGGGCCCGTCGACTCGGGTTCATGGGGGCGACCTGTGTGCATCCGGGACAAGTCCTCGCCATCAATGAGTCATATAGTCCGGATCAGAATGAGCTCGCGCATGCCAGCAGAGTCGTCGAAGCGGCTGCTCTGGCCGAGCAGTCCGGCGTCGGTGCCTATGAAGTCGATGGCAGGATGGTGGATTTTCCGGTGGTGGAGCGCGCCAGGGATATGCTGGCTCGTCATGAGGCGATCGAGCGGCGGATGCGGCAGGTAAGCGGTACTTAGCCCGTGCCGGGAACGGGGCTCCGGAGGGAAACCCGTTCCGCACAGTCTCTCCGGGTGTCAAGCCTTCACAGCTCCCGTGGGCCTCGAATCCTTGATCACTTCTGCTTGTAACCGATCAACCTGGAAAGCTCGGAAGCTGCGTCGCACAGAAGTTTGACGAAATTGTCACTGCCTTTCTCGCCAAGTATCCAGGTCGGGGCGAGAATCGATATGGCTGCGGTGATTTCACTGTGGCAGTCGAAAATCGGCGCGGTAATCGGGGTGTACCCAAGGTTGATCTTGGTTTCGATCATGGCGTAGCCTTGCTTGCGAATCGCCTTGAGTTGGGATTCCAGGTTCCGTTTCGACAATTTTGAGCGCAGTGCGCCTCCTGTCTGTCTTGAGCTCTCTTCCAGCAGGTCTCCAAGTTGAGAGTCTGGCAGATAGGCGGCAAAAACAAGGCCGTTGGTGGTCGTAAGAAGCGGAAAGACGTAGCCAATTCGCATGGTCATCGCCCCTTGGTAGCGGCCATCGAGCTTGGCTGCAATGACAGGCCCGCGGTTACCCCAGATCGTGAGATAAACAGCGCATCCCGTCTTTTCGTTCATGGCGGTCAGGTAAGGTTTTGACAGGGCCACCACATCCATCTGCCGCATGGCTGACAAGCCAATTTGAGCCGCATAAGAGGAAAGCCCGTACTGCCCGCTATATTGGTCCTGGTAGACAAATCCCTCGTGGATGAAGCTGTTCAGATAAAGATGGGCCTGACTGGCGGGCATGCCGCTTCGTTCTGCGATCGTTTTCAAGGAGATGGGGCCGCTTTCATCTTCAAGTGCCCTGATGACCCGAAAGCCCACTTCAATCGACTGGATCCTGCGCCTTGCGTTGCCCGCCCTGGTTTTGCCGACCGCTTTCATGCCTGCCATCTTGATGGACCGATCCCGTTGGTATCCATTGTACTTTTGTACTTTTGATGCCTGCCAACCGATGCATGCAGCAGTCTTGCAGGCGTGGCTGGCTTCACGCTCGCAGGATCCCGGGTTCCGTTCGTGATGGTCTGTCGAAGCATGAATGGAAATGGGCCCTGGTCGCAGGCCGAGGAGGGCTGCGTTTCGCTCGCCAGGCGGACTTGGACTTTTCCCTAAATCGCGCCCTTGCTCGGCACCAGAAACTCCCGCTTCATCTCCGCCAGCGTATTGAGGCCCAGCATGGCCATGTTGCGGCCGATTTCCTCGCGCAGCAGTTTGGCGGCGTGGTGCACGCCGGGTTCGCGGCCGATGGCGGCGGCGTAGAGGAAGGGCCGGCCGACGAAGACGAAGTGCGCGCCCATGGCCAGGGCTTTCAGTACGTCGGCGCCGCGGCGGATGCCGCTGTCCATCATCACGGCCATGTTGCCCGCTTCGGAGACCACCCCGGGCAGGGCGCGGAAGGGGGACAGGGTGCCATCGAGCTGGCGGCCGCCGTGGTTGGACACCATCACGCCATCCACGCCGTGTTCACGCGCCATGCGCGCATCGTGCGGGGAGAGCACACCCTTCAGCACCAGTTTGCCCTTCCAGAGTTTGCGCATCAGGGCCACGTGTTCCCAGCACAGGCCGTCGCGCGTGTAGCGCGGGCGCTCCAGGTCGCCCACCACCGGGATGCGCGGGAAGCCCAGGTTCTCCAGGTGCGGCATGCCGTGGTTCACCAGGGTGCGGCCGAAGGTGCCCAGCAGCCAGCGTGGACGCACCATGAAGTCCCAGGCGAGGCGTGCCGAAGGCTTGAGCGGCGAGCTGTAGCCCGCGCGCACATTGTTCTCGCGGTTGCCCGCCACCTGCACGTCCACCGTCAGCACCAGCGTTTCGAAGCCGGCGTTCTGTGCGCGTTCCACCAGCGGTGTGATGATGGTGGGTTCGCCCGGCAGGTAGGCCTGGAACCAGGCGGTGGGCCCCACTTCGCGCACTTCTTCCATGCGCGTGAGCGAGGCGCCGCTCTGGATCATCACGGTGTTGAGCTTGGCCGCGGCCTGCGCCAGCACATGGTCGCCGCGATAGGAAAAGAGCGCTGTGCCGCCCATGGGCGGAAAGCCGAAGGGCAGGTCATAGGTGCGGCCCATGAGCGTGGTCTTCTGGTGCCGTGCCCTGGTGTTGACCAGCACGCGTGGCAGGAACTCCCATTCCGCAAAGGCGCTGCGGTTGGCGGCCAGCGAGGTGTTGGCCTCCACGCCGCCGGAGATGTAGCCGAACAGCGGGCGCGGCAGGAAGCGCCGCGCGTGTGCTTCGAAATCCTCCAGGCACAGGATGTTGTCGAGTTGGCGTGGCAGTGTCGCGGCGGTGTTGCTCATCGAATGCTTCCCCCTTTGTTGTGTGCTCGATGTTCGAGTCGTTGGTATGCTGATCGTACCCTTGCCGTGAAACAGGCGGCAAGGGAGCAGCGCCCATGACGGGCGATGGCCTCTGCGATTACTTCTTCTCTTTCGCCTTGATTTTTTCCACCAGTTTTTTCCAGCGTTCGGTTTCCTCGTTGACCATGGTCCGGAACTGCGCGGCCGGGATGGCATTGGGGATGGCACCGATGTCCTCGAGGAACTTGCGGCTTTCCGCTGTGGCCATCAGGGTGTTGATGTCGCCATTGAGCCGGTCGACCAGGGCCGCTGGCGTGCGGCCGGGCACGAACACGCCCCACCAGCTGGAGAATTCCGCGTCCTTGTAGCCGGCCTCGGTGATGGTGGGGATGGCGGGCAGCAGGCTGGAGCGCGCCGGGCTGACGATGGCCATGGCTTTCATGCGGCCTTGCTTCACCAGCGGGGCGGCATAGGCGACGGTGCCGAAGTAGGCATCGACGCGGCCGGCCACGAGGTCGGCGCCGGCTTCGTTGCCGCCTTTGTAGTGAACCATGTCCAGGTTCACGCCGGTGGCGGCACTGAAGGCCTCAGCGGCGAAGTGTGAACCGCTGTTGATGCCGGTGGTGCCGGCGAACAGCCCACGGGTTTTCGCTTCGGCGATGAACTCGGTGAGGTTCGCCGCCTTGGTCGAGGGGCCGGTGGTCATGATGAATTCACCCAGGGCCGCCATGGCGGCAGGCAGGATGTCGCGGGCCGGATCGAAGCCCAGGTCCTTGGTGGGCGCGGTGGCGACCAGCGTGGTGTAGGCGGAGGAGATGAACAGCAGCGTGTGGCCATCGGGCGCGCTGCGCGCCACGTAGGCCACGCCGATGGCCGAGCCGGCGCCGGGACGGTTTTCCACGACCACGGGCTTGCCCCACCTTTTTGCCAGCGTGCCGGCCAGGTGGCGGCCGATGATGTCGTTGGAGGCGCCCGGGGAGAAGGGCACCACCACGGTCACCTGGCGGGCGGGGTAGTTGTCCTGGGCAATCGCGCCGCTCCCGGTCAGGGTGGCAATGGCAATGGCAAGCAGTCTGCGCACGTTCTGTCTCCTCTCTCTAGCCGGCTTGGGCCGGTCTGCGGGTGGGCCAACTCCGGTGTGGAAGTGGCGATATCAGAAGTGTTGCGGGGTTGCTGAAAACGGGCAGTATATACAGGGACCCGGTGCGATATCGGGTGGTGGGGTGTGTCAGCGGCCTGGTCCGGCACGCTAACGGGAAAGGGTGTGCTTCGGTTATCTTTCGGGGATCGTAGACAGGATCGGACCGGATGTTCTTCTTCTCGAAGGTGTTGTCGGCCATCACCCAGCCCATGTTCTGGCTGGTCCTGTGGTGGACTGTGGCGCTGCTGGTGCTGGTGCGTCGGCGCCGGCCGGCGGTGATCATGCTCTGGGCGGGGCTGGTGGTGCTGGGTCTGCTCGGCTTTCGGGCGATTCCCGATGCGCTGCTGCGCCCCCTTGAGAACCGCTACGCCATTCCCGAGGTGGACGCCATCGAGCGCCATGTCGGCGTGATCGTGCTGGGCGGTGGGACCGGTTCGCCCGACAGCTTCGAGGCGCATGGCCAGGTGCCCCTGGGCGACGCCGCCGAGCGCATGACGGTGCCGGTCGGCTGGATGCGCCGGCATGCCGGGCTGGTGCTGGTGTTCTCCGGCGGGGAGGGGCGCTTGCTGAAGACCGGCGTGTCCGAAGCGCAGCTGGCACAGGCCTTCTACCGCGAGCAGGGCGTGGACATGAAACGTGTCGAACTGGAAGGTGGTTCGCGCAACACGCGGGAGAACGCCCGGCAGGTGGCGGCATTGCTGGGGGCACGCTGCAAGTCACCGTGGTTGCTGGTCACCTCCGCCTGGCACATGCCACGCGCGATGGCGGAGTTTGAAGCGGTGGGTTGCAAGGTCACTCCCTACCCGGTGGATTTCGCCACCGGCACATCCACATCACTCACCGAGTATTCGCTGGCCCTCAGCCTGCTACGCTGGCAGGTCGCGCTGCATGAGCGGCTGGGGCTGCTGGTGTATGGGGCGACGCGGTGAGGGGAGGGCGGTCGGTGTTAACCCCCTTGTCAAAGGGGGCCGACTGGCCGCAGGCCAGCGGGGGGATTTTGACCAACCAGACTCATGCCCGACTGGATCAGATCGTGCTGGTAGTACCGATCATGCTTGTAGCCCGGCAGGCTGGTCAGGCTGTGTGGACCAAGCAGCACGCTTGTTGAAAATCCCCCGCTCGTTCGCTGCGCTCACGAGTCGGCCCTCTTTGACAAGGGGGTAAACCTGGCTGCTCGGCCGCCCGACCGAGCGCTGTCTGCGCCTGCTATTTCCCCGACAGCAGGGCCCGCTTCAGTCGTTCGTCCACCGGCGGTGATCCCAGCCAGATCCGCATCAGTGCGCGGTAGAGGGCAGGGCTGGCGATGGGCGTGCCGACGGGTTGCCGGTTGACCACCACCTGTGCGCCGGTGCCCGGCAGGTAGTCGAGCGCCACGCTGTCGCCTTTTTTCGCCATGCGCAGCGGCAGCATGGTTGCGGAGAGTACCTCCACGGCGGGTTTGATCTCGGCAAACTCGGCCTCGCTGGAACTGTCCCGGGCGCCTTCGTGCAGCGCATTCACCAGTTCCTGCGCCGTCACGTCGCGGAGGAAGGTGAGCGCAATGCGCTTGGGGCCGGGTGACTGGATGGCATCGTCAGCGGTACCCGCGCGCCCGGCGAAGTAAAGCCCGATCACGTACACGTCGGTGAGGAACATCCTTCGCAAGCCGGCGCCGTTGAGCGGGAGTTCGACGCCGCCGATGCGAACGTGCGGATCAAGCCTGACTCCGGCGACCTCGGCGGCATGGCCTGAGTCGTGGGCGATGAGCAGCGCGATGGCAGCGCAGGCGAGTCCCGCACCGCGCCTCGCAGTGCGCGTGTAATGCCGATCCGGATGCCCGCTCATGTGCCTGTGGGAGTGTGATTGCCAGACCACTCTAGCGACGCAATGTGTCAGGGAGGTGACGCGTGTGGCTGCCCCTCCGCCTGTGACATTACCAAGGAAGGACTGAACCAGTGGGCTACGCCCCCCTTGTCTATCCCCCAGTTCAGAGGAAACATTTGATCGACTATCCTCGATTCGAGACTTGATCAGTGTTTTCCTGGAATACGCAAGCAATGCGACAGCCGCACCGCCATTGGCCAGAGTCGAAAACTTGAAACCCTCAACGGCCAAGGTGATGAGCGACTTGTAGGTTTCCAACCAGTGTTGGTTCGTGAGTTCGGGTGTCATAGCTGAGGGCCTAACGTTCAATCATTTGCCGAAAAAGCACCGATCACGGCGCGGTGCTTTCCTGTTGACGCCGCAACCCCATTCAATTTAAAAACTTGTATTAATACTGGCAATGTCGCCGTCCGGGATGGATGGTTTGAGAAGGGGCAAGGACCTGATTTACCTGGCCATGAAACCTTGCAAGGGCGGAATTCATGTGCATTCATCTGCGTGATTCCGGCAACCTCCCTGGAAGAGTGACCCCCACGCAGTTTGGTTTTGTCGGGTGCCGGCATCGGCGAACCTGGATGATGGCGAGGCAGGGTAAGGGTGGGGCAGAAGGTGCTTCGCTCGATTGACCCTCGCCGGGCCGTGGGATATAGTCGCGCGTCGAAAAACGTGTGGTTTTTCCTCGTAGTATGCAACCGGGTTTCGGTCGCTGGCCTGGCCGCCGGCAGACCGGATGACCGTCACCAGGGTGATTGCTTTGCAACTGCGGGTGACACTTCATGCCCTGTGCCGTTTCCATCGGCTTTGACCCTCCCGTTCCGGCAGATCGATGGTGATGCCGGCTTGATTCCGGCAAGCTGTACCTCATGTGTGGCGCGCCGAAACGGCTCGTTGCCAAGGAATTAACCATGCGCTACAACCCCATATCCGGCACGCCGGTCAAGCTTTTCAAGGCGCTTTTGTGCGCCGCGTGCCTGGTGCCATGGTCGGTGCAGGCGCAATCGGGCACGGCGAGCCCGGCCGCCTATTCGGCCAGCGGCCAGGGTGCCGCCGCAGAGGAGAAGTCCCTCGCTGACCGTGGCATCGACATCGGTTTCATTTACACCGGCGACGTGCTGGACAACCTGCACGGTGGCCGGCGCCGTGGCTCGGTGTATCAGGGCAAGTTCGAGCTCAGCGTGGGCATCGATCTGCAGAAGTATTCCGGGCTCGAAGGCTGGAACTTCTTCGCCAATGGATTTCACATCCACAATACCGGCCGCATCCGGCGCGATTACGTGGGCGGCGTCAATACCATCGCCGCCATCGAGGGCGTGCCCAGGACCCGTCTGTCGGAGTTCTGGCTGGAAAAGGAGTTTGCCGATGGCAAGGCGAATGTGCGCTTCGGCCAGCTGGCTGCCGACGTGGAGTTCTTCTTCAGCGGCCTGAGCGCCGTGTTCCTGCAAAGCGACTGGGCGACCATCACGGCAACCAATATGCCCAGTGGCGGGCCGGCGTATCCACTGTCCACGCCCGGCGTGCGGCTGAAGCTCGATCCCGCGCCCGGGGCGTCGCTGCTGGTGGCCCTTTACAACGGTGATCCGGCCGGTGCCGGCATCGGTGATGAGCAGGTGCGCAATCGCCACGGCCTGGATTTCCGGACCAGTGATTCCAGGTTGCTGATGGGCGAGGCCCAGTTCCGCACCAACCAGGGCCGGGACGCCACCGGCCTTGCGCGCACGCTCAAGGTCGGTGTCTGGTCCCATCGCGGCACCTTCAACGATCAACGCTACGCCGATGATGGCCGGCTGCTGTCGGATCCCGCCGGCAGCGGCACGGCTGCGCAGAGAAGGCACAACCAGGGTATCTACGCCGTGGTCGAGCAGCAGGTCCACCGGCCAGTCGGGGGGGATGCCGAAAGCGGCATTTCGCTGTTCAGCCGCGTCTCCAGTTCGCCGTCGGACCGCAATCTGATCAGCCTGTTCGTCGATGCCGGCATTGTCTTTGCCGGCATGATCGATGCGCGCCCGAATGACAAGTTCGGCGCCAGCCTAGCCTATGCGCGCTTCTCCGACCGCGTGCGGGCCTTCGACCGCGACCAGATCGCCTTCACGGGCACCCCGGGCGTGGTCCGCGACTATGAAGCCAATCTGGAGGTTTCCTATGCCGCCCAGGTGACCTCGGCCGGGACCGTGCAACCGGTGGTGACGTGGGTGCGGCATCCGAGCGGGGATGCAAGCCGCAACGCCCTGGTCGCCGGCGTGCGCACGATCTGGCGCTTCTGACCAGCGCTTTCCCGTTCGGGCCATGTCTGCCGCGGCGCGCTATAGTGGGCGCCATCCCAATGCCGGAAAAACGGAGTCATGCCATGGATGATGCAGCCGCGCTCGAGATCATGAGTCGCTTCGGCAAGGCCTTTTTCAAGAAAGACCCGCTGCTGCTTGCCGGCGCGGTCACCGAGGATGCCGAGTGGCATCAGGACTCGGGACCGGATGCGCCGCATGGGCGGGTGTTCAAGGGGGTGGATGGCTTCCTGCAGGGGATCGCGGTGAAGGATGCCCTGAATGAAAGCCAGCGCTTCAACGATGTGGTGATACGCGCCCTGGGCGAGGACAGCATCGTCATGACTTATCTGCTCTCAGGCAAGCGCCGGGGCGGGCCGGAGTTCAGCCTGCGCGGCGTCGAGCTGATTACCGTGCGCGACGGCCGCATCTGCAAAAAAGATGTCTTTCACAAGCAGGTGCGCGAGGCGTAGGTGCCCGGCAGATGCCTCAGCGACGGGGCAAGGGTTTTTTGGTCGCCCGCTTCGGGGCGGAAGGTTGCGCCAGACCGCTCTCGGGCTGGACGGCCTTGACGAAGCTGTCCCGCAGGCTGGCCAGGTTCAGGTTCGACACGGATGACTTCCGGGTGATGAAGCTGACCGGCATCGGGGCCATGTCCAGGGGGATGTTGAGGATCCTCACCATCCCGAGCTGCACGTAGATGTCGACGGCCCGGCGCGGGGCCACGGTGCAATAGTTCGACTGCCCGAGCACCGCCAGGCTCTGGATGTAGTTGGTGGTCTCGACCACCGGTTCCGGCAGCATCAGGCCGCGACGCAGGAAGGCATCGGCAAGTTCGCGCCGCACACTCGAATCGCGCCGCTGCAGGACCCAGTCCCTGGTCGCCAGATTGGCGTAGCTGGGCCTGGCCCGGGGCGCCTCTGCCGTGCCTTCGACGACGCAGATCTGCTCGTCGTAAAGCGGCGTGAAGCTGAGTTCCCCCATGTCCCGTCCCTCGGCAATGCTGGCGCTGGAGAGGCGGCCAACCACGCCGTCAAGCATGCCGTCAAACAGCAGGCTGACCAGTTGCTGGGCGGTGCCTTCCTGTGTCCTCAGGGCGGCGCTTCCGCCATCGGCCCGGTAATGCTCGATGGCTTTCGGAAGACAGGCGAAGAAGGCCTGCGGCACCAGGCCCAGGCGCAGCAGCGGCGGCGTGTTCCTGCCCAGCCGTTCAACGGTACTCACCAGGGCATCGAACTCATGGACCATGGATCGCGCGCGATCGGTCAGCGTGTAGGCCTCCTTGGTGGGCACCACCCCCTGCCGGCTGCGCACGAACAGCTGCAGTCCGAGCAGGGACTCCAGGTCCTGCAGCATGGCGCTGGCGGCCGGCTGGCTGATGTTGAGGTGCTTGGCCGCCTTGTGCAGGTTGCGGAACTCCTGCAGGTGCAGCACCAGCATGAGGTGCCTGAACTTCAGGTGCGACAGCGACATGGTGGACGGGGCGGCCATTGCGGTGCTTTCCTGGGGCGGAGACTGATAGGAAAAGGCTATCACGAAATCAGAAAAATGAAGTATCGGTTTTTAGCGACTGAACCTAAGCTGGAGGTCATTCCCTGCCGCATGGATGGCCATCGTGACTATCGGTCTTCACCTTCTTGATCGTGTTCTGCTTTCTGTTCTTGCACTGGCTGTCGCACCCGCCATGGCGGCCTCCTCCGACGACCAGCTGATCCGGATCATCGTGCCCCAGGCGGCGGGCGGTACCAACGACACGGTGGCCCGCCTGGTGGGCGTCGAACTCGCAAAGGGGCTCGGCCAGACGGTGATCGTCGAGAATCGCGCTGGCGCGGCGGGCGCCATCGGCATGCAGGCCGTGGTCCAGGCCAGGGCCGACGGGCATGTGCTGGGCCTTGCCTCCGATTCAGCCGCCCTGCTCAATGTCATGCGCACCGACCTGCAGTGGCAGTTCAAGCGGGACCTTCGCGGCGTGGCCATGCTGGGCGAGCAGCCCATCAGCATTTCGACGTCGGCCAAGCTGCCCTACCGCTCATTGGAGGACGTCCTGGCCGCTGCCAAGGCCAAGCCCGGCAGCATGAGCTATGCATCCTCCGGCTCCGGCAGTTCACAGAACGTGGTGGGGGAGTGGCTGGCCAAGCTGGCCGGGGTGCAGATTCTGCACGTGCCCTACAAGGGCGGCGGTGAGGCGACCAAGGACGTGCTGAGCGGGCATGTGCAGCTGGGTGTGCTCGGCCTCGCGCCGATGCTGCCGCATGCGAGGAATGGTGGTGTGCGCATTCTCGCCGTGACCACACCGCGCCGTTCGCCATCCCTGCCCGATGTGCCGACGCTGACTGAACTGGGTTACCCGCAGATTGCGCTTGCCCAGTGGGCGGGCCTGGTGGCGCCTGCGGCCACGCCCGAAGCGGCGGTGAGGCGCCTGTCCGAGGCGGTGGTGAAGGTGCTGGCCGGCGAAGATACGCGCCAGAAGTTCGCCGCCATCGGCATCGATGCCCGGCCGCTCGGCTACCCGGCATTCGACCGCTTCCTCAAGGATCACGTTGAAACCTGGGAACGTGTCGTCCCGGGGCTCAACCTGAAACTGGATTGATTCGTACACCTGCACAACAAGGATGGATGGCCTTCATGCGTAAAACCAATATTGTCCTGATACTTGCCGACAACCTGGGCTGGGGCGAACTCGGCTGCTACGGCGGCGGCGCGATCCGTGGCGCCCCGACCCCGCGCATCGACGCGCTGGCGAAGCAGGGCGTGCAATTGCTCAATTTCAACGTCGAGAGCGACTGCGTGCCGACGCGCTCGGCGCTGATTACCGGGCGCCATCCGGTGCGCACCGGCGCCATGCAGTCGGTGCCGGCCGGTCTGCCGCAGGGCATCATCCCCTGGGAGATCACCATCGCCGAGCGCCTGTCCGGCGCGGGTTACGCCACCGCGATGTACGGCAAATGGCATCTGGGCGACAAGGAAGGCCGTTATCCCAAGGATAAGGGCTTCGACGAATGGTACGGGCTGCCGCGGACCTCGAACGAGAGCATGTTCACCGAGCAGATCGGATTCGATGCCTCCGTTGTCGAGATTCCCTACGTCATGGAAGGCCGGCGCGGTGAGCCGGCTGTGAAGGCCGAGCTCTACGACATGGAGATGCGCCGTAGCATCGACGAGGAACTGACCCGCCGCAGTTGCGCCTACATCGAGCGGCAGGTGGCGGCTGACAAGCCCTACTTCCTGTTCGTGCCGCTGACGCAGTTGCATTTCCCGACGGTGCCGAACCGCAGTTTCGAGGGCATCTCGAAGAAGGGTGATTTTGCCGATTCCCTGATGGAGATGGATGCCCGCGTGGGACAGATCATCGATGCCATCGATGCCTCCGGCACCGCCGACAATACGCTGCTGATCTTCGCCAGTGACAACGGCCCGGAGTACCGCCGGCCCTGGCGCGGCAGCGCCGGCATGTGGACGGGGACTTACCATACCGCCATGGAAGGCGCCCTGCGGGTGCCCTTCGTGGCGCGCTGGCCGGGGCATATCCCCGAAGGTGTGGTGTCCAACGAAATGGTCCATGTGGTCGACATCTTTCCCACGCTGGCCAAGGTGGCGGGCGTGGAGGTTCCCCGCGATCGTCCCATGGATGGCGTGGACCAGCTGCCCTTCCTGACCGGCAAGACGGAAAAGTCCGGCCGTGAAGGTTTCGTGTACTACATCAAGGACGAGATGCGGGCGGCCAAGTGGCGGGACTGGAAGATGCACTTTGTCTGGGAAGTCGAGCCCAACGCCGGTTCCAACCACCTCGAAACGCCTTACCTGTTCAATCTGGTGCAGGACCCGAAGGAAGAGTCCGACGTGAACGTCACCCAGGGCTGGGTGAGGGGGCCGATCCGCAAGATGACGATGGATTTCCAGGCTTCGCTGAAACAGGTGCCGCCGATTCCGCCGGGGGCACCGGACGATTACGTGCCCAAGCTGCTCAACCCTTCCAAGTAGTCCATGATGACTTTCCGGCGCAAGCCGGCTGCCGGCCGCAGGGCCGGCCACAACCCGGGAGAACGAATCATGCGCAATCTGCGTTTCGTGGTTTCACTGGTGGCAGCATTGGGCTGTACCGGCGCGCTGGCTCAAGGCGCGGCCTTTCCGTCCAAGCCCATCGTCATCGTCGTGTCCTTCCCGCCGGGGGCGAACGCCGACCTGGAGGCACGCATCTACCAGGACGGACTGAGCACGCAGATGAAGCACGCGGTCACCGTCGATTACAAGCCCGGTGGCAGTGGCGTGATTGCCAACGGTTACGTGGCCAAGGCAGCGCCGGATGGCCATACCCTAGCGCTGATCAGCGCCTCCACGCCCATCCTGTCGGCCGTGCGCAAGGACATGCCTTATGACCTGCTGCGCGATTTCGCCCCGGTGGTGATGACCACCGAGAACACTACCGTGCTGCTGGTGACGCCGTCCTTGCCGGCGCAGAATTTCCAGGAGTGGGTCGCCTATGCCAAGGCAAAACCCGGGCACGTGACCTGGAGCACGGTGGGCTCCGGCCGTGGCTTCCATGTCGGCGGCGAATGGCTGGCCAGTGAACTGGGCATCGACCTGACCTTCGTCCACTACAAGGGGGGGAGTCAGGCCGAGATCGACCTCATCACCGGCCGCATCCACACCACGCCCAAGCAACTGGCGCCCAGCCTGCCGCTGATCCGCGCCGGCAAGGCCAGGCCCATCGCCATCCTCACCCGGGATCGCAGCCCGCTGCTGCCGGGCATGCGGACAGTCGCCGAAATGGGCGCGCCGAACTTTGCTTTCCCCAGCTGGAATGGCATCATCGCGCCAGCCGGCACGCCGGCGGCGGTGGTGACCCGGCTGCACGCCGAAATGGTGAAAGGACTCAAGACCCCGCAGGCGATGAAGCGCTGGGAAGCCGAAGGCACGGTCGTCCTGGGCACCGCACCGGATGCGTTTCGCAAGCGCATGGTGAGCGAACTGGCGCAGTGGGAAAAGGTCGTCAGGGAAAAGAACATCAAGGAAGACTGAGCCGGGCAAACGCCTGCAGGCAGGTCATACAGACCTGCCACGCCTTCCATGCAGGGGCCAGGAGGCCCGCTTACTCAGGGCTGCCCGGTGGCGTGCTTATCGCGGGTGGATGCGGGTCGCCAGCGGTCCGGGCCTGAAGTCGGGTACAAAGCCGCCTTCCGCCGTGGCCTCCGGGCTCAGTTCCCGGCAGCGATCGGCAATCTGCTGCGGGGTGGGCCGTTTCCCGCTGTCGATCCACTGCAGCAGTGCCTCGACCAGTGGCGGGTAGATGGCATCGCCCAGGTAGCTGTGCTGGTCCGAGTCGACAAAGGTTTGCACCAGCCGGTGCTCGCAGCCCATGGTGCGCATGCGGCTGCGCAGCGTGTCGTGCACCTCCACCAGGCAGGTCTCGTCGTGGATGCCATGCGTGGTGAGCACCGGCATGTTGAAGCGGCCGGTGTAATCGCTCTCGGCGGCAAAGCGTGCATAGGCGGCTGGCTCGGCACGGTAGCGCTGCACGCCTGCGTTCAGGGCGTCATCGTCATCCGAACCGGTGTAGCGCACGCTGTCATTGCAGAGGAAGCTGCCGCCGTGCTTTTCCACCACGTCCCTCAGCGTATAGGTGGCCCAGCGGAGCTGGTCGACGATGCCGGCCTCGGGAATCTTCAGCACATCGACCAGGGTCTTCAGCCTGCGCGCCTGCTCGGGTGTGCGCTGATCGGCCGGCAGCTGTATGCCCAGTGAGGTTTCCGCCCGCGCTGCGATTTCGTCCATGGTGAGGGGGCTGTCCTTGGGCAGGCCTGCGCTCAGGGGATATTGCGGTTCCGCAGGCAAAGGGTGGTTGTTGCACAGGTACTGGTAGACCACCCGCAGGTCCAGCCGGAAGTCGTAGGCCAGCGGCCCGCCGATGGCGGCACTGGTGAGCAGCAGCCCATCCCAGGAGTGCGGGAACAACTCGGCCGCCCTGGTGGCCACCAGTCCGCCCCAGGACTGGCCGTGCAGCAGGGTGTGCCTGGGCCGGGCGACATGCTCCACGAAAATCTGGCGCAGACGTTCGGTGTCCTCGGCGGCGGATTGCACGGCAAAGCCGCCCTGATGGAACACCGAAGCCGCCCAGGCATGGCCCAGGTGCACGAAGCGCGACCAGCGCTTGATGTCCTCGTCGGCGCGGGACATTTTCGGCTCACCCAGCGGCGGGCCGCCATGGGCGTGCATCACGAGATTGCCGCTCCATTCGGCCGGGACGACGATCAGGTAGTGGGCGCCTTTGGCATCGCGGCCGCGCAGGCAGCGTGCGCCATCGGGCAGGTCAGGCGGGCAGGTGGCCTCGGTCGGCGGCGCGTGGTAGGTGGATGACTCACTGGGCATGACAGTTTTTCCTCAAGGCGCCGTCCGGGACTCCACAAACCCGGCCTTCATCGCTGGTGGCAGGGGCAGGTCAGACGTCCGGGCGGCCGGGCAAACGGGCAAACGGTTAGCGATACGATGGGGCGGCCAGGGGAGCGCCACTGTGCAGCGCCATTCCTGCCGATTCAGCGTTTCAGTTTAGAAACTGAAACGAGGATTGCCCAATCACTTTTGCGGCATTCCTGATAAGTCCTGCCTATCAGGCATGCACGTGAGCACAGTCCGGCGCTGACCTGTAACGGAAGCTGAGGGAACCAGGCGGTAACGTCAGTCGCTCAGCTTGATGCCGGTCTTCCTGATCAGCGCATCCCACATGGCGTATTCGTTGACGAAGCCCTTTTTCAGGTCCGCAGGCGAGGTGGGCGGGCCGGGCTCGGCACCATCGGCAGCGAACTTGTCCTTCAGGTCGGGCAGGTTGACCACCTGGTTGACGGCGCGGTTGAGCGCGCTTTGCACCGTCATGGGTGTGCCGGCTGGCACGTAGAGGAAATAGGAGTTCCCCAGTTCGAAGCCGGGCACCGTCTCGGCGACGGTCGGCACGTCGGGGAAGGCCGGCGTCGGCTTGGGGCTGGCGATGCCCACGGCCTTCAGCTTGCCGCTGCGCACGAAGGGCCCGATGCTGGCACCCAGCGAAAAGATGGCCTGCAGGCGCCCGCTGGACAAGTCGGTGAAGGCCTGGCCATTGCCCTTGTAGGGGACATGCGTGAATTTGGTGCCGGTGACCAACTGGAACTGCTCGAAGCCCAGGTGGTTCACCCCGCCCACGCCGGAGGAGCCATAGTTCAACTCGCCCGGATGGCTCTTGGCGTAGGCGATCAACTCCTTCACCGTGTTGATCTTCAGCGAGGGGATGACGGCCAGCAGGTAATGCTGCGAGGTGGTCTGCGCCACCACGTCGAACACCTTGCGCACGTCGTAGGTCACCTTCTTCGTCACGCCGTTCAGCACCACCAGGTTGCCCGAGTGCAGCAGGGTGTAGCCATCGGGCGAAGCGGTCATCAGCGTTTCCATGGCGATCACGCCATTGCCGCCGGCGCGGTTGTCCACCAGCACCGACTGCCCAGTGCGCTCGCCCAGCTTGGCGGCGACGGCGCGCGCGGTGATGTCATTCGACCCGCCAGCCGCCGAGCTGACCAGCATGCGCATCGGGCGGTTGGGGAAGTTTTCCTTCTCGAGCAGCGGCGCGGCCTTGCCCTGGGCGAAGGCGGTGGCGCAAGCGAGCATGAGGGCGGTGGCAGGGACGAGCCTGCGGCAGGTATTCGTTTTCATGGTTCCTCCTACTGGTCATGGGCGGTGCGGTATTTGCCAGCACCGACGCAAGGTGCGGCAAAGAGTGCAGCAGAGCGTGGCGATGATAGCTGAACGAGGGCAGGGCGTCCGGGCGGGCGCGCGTTGATCGAAGCTGGTCATCCGTTGGCCGGGGAGTGGCGTTAGTCATGGAACACGGGTATCCATTGTCGGCAGTTCAGGCAGTCCCCCATCCGGGACTTGAGTGTAGTAACTTATAGATTACAATAGTTCAACTTCGCATTTACCAGACCGCTGATGGCAGACGTCCGTTCGCAGAATGGATGGATGCCATGCAGGACCGGGAGGCAAGGGCGAGGATAGAGGCCCGCCTGGCCCGGGTCGCCACAGGGAATTTCGGTGATGCGAAGTCTGTGGGGGGCGGGGTAATGGAGTTGAAGATGGCCTGGGGTCCGGGCTATCGGGTGTACTTTGCCCGCATTGGGCAGGTGGTGGTGCTTCTCCTGTGCGGGGGAGATAAACATTCTCAGCAAAAGGATATTCGCCGTGCGCAAGCCTCTTTCCAGGACTACAAGGACCGCTCCCGCTAGGAAGCGCGTGCCTGCGGTTTCACCAGACCTGCCCTATGAGGATTGGCTGATAGAGCGACTCAAGCACCCGGAAGAGGCTGCGGCCTATGTCGAGGCGGTCATCGCTGATGGAGATCAGGCTGCCGTGATGCTGGCCTTGCGCCAGGTGGCACAGGCCCAGGGCGGGGTGGCTGCGATTGCGCGCAAGGCCAATCTCACGCGAGAGGCGA
This sequence comes from Betaproteobacteria bacterium, assembly GCA_947474715.1. Classification (GTDB taxonomy): domain Bacteria; phylum Pseudomonadota; class Gammaproteobacteria; order Burkholderiales; family SG8-39; genus CAIYPG01. Next base: position 15,896 of record CANJJT010000029.1, on the reverse strand, counting down.
CCTACAGGATGCTTTCCAGCGCTGGTAATCCCGAACTCAAGAGTCTGACGGCCTTGTTGGCTGCCACAGGGCTAAGGCTGGCGGTCAAACCTGTGGCGAAGCGCGCAGGCCAGGCTGGCAGTGGATAGGGCTTGTTGACATGGATCGGCGGGATGTGTTCCGCCTTTGATGAACCCTTTGACCTTACGGGCTCGCCAGCTTGGGGACAATCCAAGCGCAACACCGCGTTCAACGTTCCCCCAGCGACTCCGAGAGTGTCTTGGTGATCGGCTTGGTGAGATAGCGCCATACCGTCTGCTTGCCGGTGCGTATCTCCACCGTCGCGGTCATGCCCGGCTGGATCTCGATGCGTTCGCGGCCCTTGGCCAGGCTGCTGACGCTGGTCTTGACCTGCACCCGGAAGTAGGGCGGCTCGTTGCCCTTGGCTTCTTCGCCCAGCGTGTCAGCACTGATGTATCGGACTTCGCCTGCCAGTGCGCCATAGATGGTGTAGTCGTAGGCATCCAGCTTGACCGAAGCGGGCAGGCCGGGTTTGACGAAGGCGATGTCGGCCGGACGCACCTTGGCTTCGATGATGAGTTCGTCGTCCATGGGCACGATCTGCATGATTTCCTCACCCGGCCGCGCCACGCCGCCGCGGGTGGTGAGGCGCACGTTGCGCACCACGCCGTCCATCGGGGCGCGGGTCTCCATGTAGCTGAGCTGCTCGTGGCGCTGGGCCAGGGTCTGCAGGGCGCCGGACAGGTCCTCCTGCGCCTTGGCCAGTTCCGTCTGTGCATCCTGCAGGAACTTGTTGCTCCGGTTGACGATCTGCGCCTCCATATCGCTCACCTGCCGCTGCAGCCGGATGATTTCGGCGCGGCTCACGTCGCCGCTCTTGAGCAATGGCAGGTTGAGATCCAGCTCGGCGTTCACCAGCTTGAGCGACTGCTGCAGGCCGCCCAGTTCCGCCTTCAGCGCCTGCTGCCGGCGCTTGTACAGGGCCAGCTGGTTGGCACGGAAGTCCGGATACGCCTGCAGTTCGCGGGGGAACACCGGCTCGGTGTCGAGGACCTCGGCGTTGAGCCGGGCGACAGCCGCCCTCAGGGCCGCCACTTTTGCAGCCGTTTCCAGGTAGGCCGCTTCGGTCCTGGCCTTGTCGAAGCGCACCAGCACCTGGCCGCGCTTGACTGAAGTACCTTCGCGCACGGCGAGTTCTTCGATCACACCGCCTTCGGGTGTCTGGATCACCTGGTTGCGTGAACTGGCAATGACCTGCCCGGTGGAGCGGGTGATCTGGTCGATCTCCGCCCATTGGGCCCAGGCCACAAAGGCGGCCACCGCAGCCAGGCTGATCCACACCACGGCATGACCGGTGCGACCGGTCTTGAACAGATCGGCGCTCATGCGGCCACCTCCGTTGTTGCCATGGCCTGTGCAGGGCCGGTGGTTGGGGCATGGGACGTGGCAGCCGACGGGGCTGCGGGCGCGGCACGTTGCGGCGCGGACAGGTGTGCGATCACCGCATCACGGGGCCCGTCGATGGCGATGCGGCCGTTCTGCAGCACGATGAGCCGGTCGAACAGTGGTATCAGCGCAGACTTGTGCGTGGCCACCAGCAGGCTGTGGCCCTGGTTGGCCAGCTCCTGCAGCAACTGCAGGATGCGCGCTTCGGTGACCGCGTCCATCGCTCCGGTGGGTTCATCCAGCAGCCAGACACGCGGGGAAGCCAGTGCCAGGCGCGTCAACGCGATGAGCTGTCGCTGGCCGCCGGACACGCCGCGTCCGCCTTCGGTGATGGGCAGGCTCAGGCCCTGCGGTTGCGCACCGATCAGTTCGATCAGGCCGGTGCGCCGGGCCGCGGCGAGGATGGCTTCATCGCCGGGGTCGTGCATTCCCAGCAGCAGGTTGTCGCGCAGCGTGCCGCTGAACAGGCGCAGTTCCTGGGGCAGGTAGCCGGCGGCTTCCCGCCGGGCCATCGGCGAGAGCAGTGCCATGTCGATGCCGCCGAGAAAGACCTTGCCGGATCCGGGGCGGTACATTCCGGAGGCGAGCTTGAGCAGGGTGCTCTTGCCCGAGCCCACCGCGCCGAGGATGCCCACGCGCTCGCCCGGCCGGATCGCCAGCGCCTCGATCTCCAGCGCCGAGCGGTCCGCGGCGCCGTAGGCAAAGCGCACGCGCTCGAAGCGATAGTCGGGCTGCAGGGCGGCGGGCTTGAGCGCGTGCGCGTCCTCGTCGGACTCTGCGGGCAGTTTGAGGATGAGGTTCAGCCCGTCGATGGCGGCGCGCGCATGCGCCCACTGCACGAGGATGCCGGGCAGTTGCACGACCGGCATCATGGCGCGGTTGCTGATGATGGAGCAGGCCAGCAGCGCACCCATGGTGAGCTGGTTGTTCGCGGCCAGCCAGGCGCCGGTGGCCACCAGAGCCACGTAGGAAATCTGCTGCAGGGCCACCGTGAGATTCTGCGACAGGGCCGAGCAGTCCTTGATGCCCAGTTCGGCCACGGCCACTTCGCTGGAAAGCCGGTTCCAGCGCGACTGCATCTTCCATTCACCCCCGGTGGCCTTCAGCGACTCCGCGCCGTCGATGCTTTCCACCAGCAGTCCGGTCTTCAGATGGGTGCCGGCCAGGTCGCGCGCCGACAGGCTGCGGATGGCGCGCTGGAACAGCAGTCCGGCGCCCAGCGCGAGCGGCAGCGCCACGATCGGAACCAGCACCACCCAGCCGCCGATGAGTCCGATCACCGCGATGAAGAAGATCGCGAAGGGGATGTCGGCCAGCACGAACAGGGAGGTCGATCCGAGCACGCCGCGTATCAGTTCGAGGCTCTTGACCTGGGAGGCCAGCGTGCCGATCGAAGCCGGCCGCTGATCCATGCGCAGTCGCATCATGTGACCGAAGAACCATTGCGACAGTTCATGGTCGATGGCGAGGTTGGTGCGATCAACGCTGCGCCCACGCACATGCTTGAGCAGGAATTCCAGCAGCGCGGCCAGCGCCACGCCGAGGGTCAGGACCCACAGCGTCTGCAGGCCCTGGTTCGGAATCACCCGGTCGTACACCTGCATGCTGTAGATTGAACTGGCCAGTGTGATGAAGTTGACCACCGCAGTGGCGAAGGCTGCCTCGATGAAGACATTGCGCCGTGACTTGACGGCACGCCAGACCAGCCCGGCAGCACTGAGACCGGTTTCGCCTTCGCGCGCACCCGGCTGGGGCAGGGTGAAGCATTGCGCGCCTGCCAGCGTTGCCAGTTCGAACGGGGTGCCATCGACGGATTCGGCGCGCCAGCCGCCACCTGGGGATGGCGACAGCACGACGAACCAGCCGGTGTCGGGTTGCCAGGCAAGCAGCGGCAGGTCGGCCGATTGCGGCCGGTCCATCGGCGCGGGGCGTCCGGAGAGGCCGGTTCCCCGCCAGGCAAGCTGCAGTTGTTCCGTCGCGCTGGCTCGGTCCGGATCGGCCAGTGTCTTCATGGCGTCCGTGATGCCGGCGTGCTGGGCCGGCGTCAGCCGTTGGCCGGACTGTCGCAGGGCCCGGTCCAGGGCGGCGGCCAGTTCAGTGTGTTCAGGGTGCATGGGTAAGGCTTCCAATATCGATTTGGCCGCTTAGCAGTCGCAGCCGCTGGGCGGCAGCCGCGGTCTGTGCTCTGGCATCGGCAATGCCGAAGGCGGTCTGGCTCACTTCGCGGATGGCGTTGAGCACGTCTATCCAGGTCTTGCGGCCGGCCGTGTACTGGCGCATGTAGGAGTCGAACACCTGTCCGGCCATGCTGGCGGCCTCGATGGCGTTGGCAAGCCGCACACGGGATGCGGTGAGTTCCTCCCAGTCGGCCTGAATCTGCTGGGACAGGTCGCGATGGGCCACGTCACGCGCCTGCAGCGTGGTCTGCTGGCGCGCCACGGCCGCATCCACGCCGGAGCGGTAGGAGAGGCCGGCGCCGGGCTGGGCTGAAATCACCACCAGGGCGCGGCTGTCATCGGGCAATCCCCCGGGGCGTGTGCCCATGTAATGTTCGACGCGGAAAGACACCTGCGGCAGTGCCGTGGCGCGGCGCGAGCGCACGTCTTCGCCGGCGGCGAGTGACTCTGCTTCAAGGCGCTTCAGGGTGGGTGAGCCGCTCATGGCCAGCGCCAGCGCCGCCTCTGCGCTGGCTGGCGCACCGGCATCATCCAGTTGGCCGGCGGCGCGGCTGATGCGGGCACCGGCGAGCAGCGACAACTGGCTCAGCGCGGCATTCAGGCCCTGCTGCACCGAGGCGAGGTCATTGCGCGCCAGCAACAGGCGGGAGCGCGCAAAATCCTCATCCACTTTCGGACTGACATCCTGTTCCACCCGCCGGCGCATCAGGGCCAGCAGGTCATCATGGGCCTTGAGCCCTTCCTCGGCGCTGATCCTGCGCAACTGCTGGCGTTGCACCTCGCTCCAGGCGTTGATCACGCGCAAGGCGATGTCGCGACGGGCTTCGGCCACGGCCCAGCCGGCTGCCCCCTCACGGTGACCGGCGGCATCGATGCCGGCGGTGATGCGGCCCCAGGTCCACAGCGGCTGGTCGACGCGCAGCACCGTGGTGCTGCCGCCGCTGTTGGGCGTACTGGCTTCCAGTGTCGGGCTCGGGTAGCGCTGCCAGTCCGCGCCTTCACGCTCGGCGCGCGCTGCGGCCTGGGTGGACTGGCTGCCCAGGATGGCCGGGTGGGAACTCAGGGCTGCCTTCAATGATTCATTGAGGGTCCAGCCCTGTGCTGCCTGGGACGGCGTTTGTGCGTGGGCCGTGGCCCACAGGGAGAAGGAGAAGGCGAGGGCGCCCGCGGCTCTCAGCAATAAAAAAGAACCCTGCCGGACTGACCGTCCGGCAGGGGGAGGGGAAATCATGGTTTTTGTTTTCTTTCTTGATGGATATGGCCCCGGGTGCCCCCGCGGAAATCGTTGGTGATCAGAACAGGCTGCCGTTGGTCAGGGTGAATGCCGTGGTGTCGTTGGTCGTCCAGTTGGCCGGATTGGCCACCAGTGCAGCCAGGGCGGACACGTTGGTGGCGTCCGTTGAGCCGGTGTACTTCGCGTTGTCGGTGGTGAAGCTGAGCGAAGTGCTGGTGATGCTGGCAGGCACATCCCCCGCTGCCGCCCCGCCGAAGTTCAGGCTGGCCAGCAGTTTGTCCACGGTGATGGCGCCGGCTCCGCCGTCGACCAGCGAGGCGATGCTGCCCTTGAAGGCGTAGATGGTTTCGGCGGTGGTCGACAGCCCGCCGCCTGCACCCTGCACCGTCCCCTTGTCAGTGAGCGGGTTGCCGCTGGCGACATCGGGCTGGATGGTGACGATGGTGCCGGCGTTGTAAGCCTTGTCGGCGGTCCACAGGTAGGCCGATTCGCCACTGGCAGGCATGCCGGTGGTGGCGCTGTAGTTGCGATCGGTGAAGCCGATCTGGGTGCCGGCCGCAACCGCCTGCAGCAGCATGAAGGCCAGTGCGTCGGTGGGATCGGCGTTGGCGGCCGTGAACAGCAGGTCCCCCACCTCCAGCGCCGGGACGCTGCCCGGCGAACCGATGTTGGCAGCGGTGGCGGCCTGCGCCACACCGCCGTCCGTGCCGACGACCGCAGCCTTGTAGGTGGGCGCGGTGACGGACAGCCCGTCCCACACCGCAGAGGTGGTGGCCGTGCCGCCGTAGGCCAGGCCGGCATGGCCGCTGGCGAAGGTGACTCCGGCGGAAGCCGGCGAGGGGGCGATGCTGCTGCCGTCGCTGGCCGTCTTGGCCGTGCCCGAGTAATTGAACGAGGTGACCACTGAGCCGCCGTCGTTGAAGATGACCACGCTGTCGCCCGCGCCCAGGCCGGGGCCGCCAGTGGAGACCACCTGCACATCGCTGCCCAGGCCCCACGCGGTCTTGAAGCCGGCGGTGTCGGTGCCGGCGATCACCAGCAGGCGGCCGCCCGCGGCGATGCTGGTGCCGGCGGCAAAGGTGGCGACGGCCGGATCGCTGAAGGAGGCTGAATCGTCATCCCACTTCCAGCCCGACAGGGTGATGGCGGCGCTGCCGTAGTTGAACAGCTCGAAGAAGTCCTCAGGGCCGGCGTTGGAGTTCAGCTCGGTGATGAGCAGCGTGGGCGCGGAAGTCGCCGTCACGAAGTTGAGCACCGTGCTGTCGCTGATGCCGGCGTAGGCATTGCCCGCGGTGTCCTGGATGACACCGGAGGCCAGGGTGACCGCGTAGGCGGCGCCAGGCAGCAGGTTGGCCGTCGGGTTGATGGTGAGCACGCCCCCGGAGAAGGACACCTGCGTGGTGTCGGTGACGGCGATGGTGCGCGTGTCGGCCGCATTGCCGGCATTGCTGACGACGATGTTGCCGCTGCCGGCCTTGACTGCCTCGCTGAAGGTGAGGGTGAGATTGGCGCCGACGGAGACCGACGCTGCATTGTCCAGCGGCAGTGCGCTGGAGAGCGTGGGTGCCGTGGTGTCGGCAGCCGTGCTGGTGGTGATGGCGCCGGGGGAACCGATGTTGGCGCTGGCTGCCGGTTGTGCGAATCCGCCCAGCGTGCCGACGGCGGCTGCTTTGTAGGCAGGGGCGCTGGTGGAGAGGCCGTCCCAAACCGCGGAGGTGCTGGCCGTGCCGCCGTAGGCCGCACCGGCATGGCCTACTGTGAAGGTCACGCCGGTGGCGGCGGTTGCCGTGGCGATGCTGGCGCCGTCACTGGCAATCTTGGCCGCGCCGGAGTAGTTGAACGCCGTCACGGCGTTGCCGGCGTTGTTGAACAGCACCACGGCATCGCCCGCACCCAGGCCCGGGCCGCCTGTGGCGACCACCTGCACATCGCTGCCCAGGCCCCAGGCGGTCTTGAATGCGGCTGCATCGGCGCTGGCTGCCACCACCAGGCGCTGACCGGCGGCGATGGTGGTGCCGCTGGCGAAGGCGGCGCTGGCGGCGTCGGTGAAGGAGGCCGAATCGTCGTCCCACTTCCAGCCGGTGAGATCCACGGTGGCGGTGCCGTAGTTGTACAGCTCGAAGAAATCGGCGGGGGCGGCGTTGGAGTTCACCTCGGTGATCAGCACCGTCTGCGGCGAGGTGGCCGCGCCGCTGCTGCGGGTGAAGTTGAGTGCGCCTGGTGTGCTGATGCCGGCGAAGGCGTTGCCGGCCAGGTCGGTGATGACGCCGCTGGCCAGTTGCACGTTGTAGGCATAGCCGTTACGCAGGTCGGCGCCGGGATTGATGTCGACGGTGGTGCCGCTGATGGTGACCTGGGTGACATCGCCGACCGCAATGGTGCGCACATCGGTCAGGCCGCCGGCATTGGTGCCGCTGATGACGATGTTGCCGTTGCCTGCCTTGATCGCTTCGTTGAAGGTGAGGATGATGTGGTTGCTGTTCACGCCGGTGGCATTGTCCAGCGGTGAGGTGAGCGAAAGTCCTGGCGCCAGCACATCACCGACGGTCTTGAAACTCATGGAAGTGCCGGTGACTGCGGCCACATTGGCGCCCGCAGCGTCCTTGAACACCCCGGCACCGTAAGCGATGGTGTAGGTCGATCCGGTCACCAGGTCGGTGGACGGGTTGATGCTGACCGTGGTGCCGCTGATGCTGACCTGGGTGGCGTCGCCGACCGCGATCGTGCGGGTATCTCCGCTGCCGTTGCTGATCACGATGTTGCCGCTGCCCGCGCTCACGGCATTGTTGAAAGTGAGGTGGAGATTGCTCCCCAGGCCCACCGCGTTGCCCGAGGTCGTTGGGGCGTAGACCAGCATTTCCGGCTTGTCGAGGCTGCCGCCGCCTTCTTCGCCCACCACGTAGATGTTGCCCTGGCTGTCCATGGTGACGCCTTCATTCTTGGCGGTACTGCCCACGTTCAGCGTGCCCAGGATGTTGCCGGACCGGTCCATCTTGAGCAGCTTGCCGTCGGCGGCACTGATCAGCAGGAAGTGGCTGGCGTCGGCGGCAGAGGCCGCCACCACGTTGGACAGCGCGAAGATGTCATTCAGCGAGGTGAGCCCGGCCTTGGCGGGGTCGAACAGGTTGGTCGAGTTCTCTGTGGTGGCAGAGCCGTTGGAGGCGGTGCCGGCGGCAAAGTCCACCGTGGTCTGGAAGATGCCCAGCGGGGTGGCCTCCTTGGCGGCCAGAAAGCCGCCGGTGAGCGGGTCGTAGCTCAGGCCCTCGATGCCGATGTTGCCGATGGAGGTGCCCAGCTTGACCGTGCGCACGGCGCTGGTTGGTCCCAGCGTGGAGCCGGCGGTGTAGGTGAATTCGTTGAACTCGCGGTCACGTTCCTCGACCATGACGAACTTGCCGCCGCCGATGTAGGCAATGCCCTCGGTGTCGTAGAAGTGGGTGCCCTGCGGGCTCGACCCTGCGGCCAGTGCCATGGAATCGATCAGGGCGCCCTGCTTGCTCACCTGCACGACGGCGGTGCCGCCGTCGCCGACCACGAACAGGGTGCCGGTGTCCTTGTTGAAGGTGATGCCGGAGGACTCGTGTGCCAGCTTGTTGGCGCCGGTCGGATCGGCCGGCAGCGCATAGCGGCCGGTCAGCGAATAGTTGGCCAGGTCGAAGCTGTTCTGCGGGGCGGTAAATCCCAGTTTCGGAGCGGCCAGCGGCGCCAGCACCTCTTCGCTGCGCGCATTCAGGTTCTGGATGCGCGTGTCCTGGGCGGCGGCCGTGTCGGCCAAGGCGAAAGCCTTGTCCGTTGTTCCGTGGAAGGCCTTCATGTAGGTGGCGAGAGCATCCTGCTCGCCGAGCAGCTCGCTCTTGGCGGTGGCTATGAGGCTGAGCTGCCCCATTTCCACCTGCGAGGTGGGGGAGGCGACGGCCTTGTGGATCTGGTCGGAGGCGAGGAAGTAGTTGTACTTGGTGGTGTCGTAGCCGGCCACGCCGGTGAACATGGAGGTGACCTCGACGATGCCGGAGGACTCCTCGTCGTTGGTGAGCTTGGCGGTGCCGGTGAACAGGGCCGGATCGTGCTGGGCGATCTCGGTCAGGGTGTCGTTGGCAGGGGTGTACTTCCAGATCTTGGCCAGGCGGTCGTTGGCGCCCGGGTCTTCCTGGATCAGGATGGAGCCGTCGGCGGCGACGGTGAGGTTGTCCATCATGATCTGGCCTTCGCTGCCATCGAGCAGCATCTTGATGGTGCCGCCGGCCTCGGGGTTGGCTGCGTCGCCGAATTCCAGCGCCCACAGCCGGCTGGCGGTGGTGACCGAGGCAGTGGTGACGAAGTAGAAGGTCTTGCCGTCGACGCTCCAGGCGCCGTCTTCGGGGCGCAGGAAGTTGGTCACGCCCGCGGCGATGCTCTCGGTGTTGAGCGTGGCGCCGGTCTTGCCCTTGGCATCGCCCAGGTCGACCAGGCTGAAGCTGCCCGAGCCGCTGGTCAGGCCCAGGCCGGTGTCGGCCGGGGTGGCACCGGTCTCGGTGGCGATGGCGCCGCTGCCGACCTTGACGCCGAACATCTTGCCCCCGGCCAGGCCGGCCTGTTCCACCGCATTGCCGGTGGTGCTCTTGGTGCCCACGTAGAAGTAGACCTGGCCGTTGGTGGTGTTGTCATCGAGCGCGGCCACGATGGTCTTGGCCTGCTCCTTGTGGTTGGCCACGGCGTTCTCGAAGGAGAGATTGCCCAGGGCCGGCAGTTCGTAGACGCGGCCTGCTTCGGCGCCAGTCAGGATGTGGGCGAAGGCGCGGCCCTCTGCACCGGCTTCCTCGCCGGTGAGGTAGATGCGCCCGTCGTAGCCGGCGGTGGTGGTCTTGAATGCGGTGGCGGCCGCCAGGTCACCGGAGCAGAAGCGGTTGAAGGCGGTGGTGGCGCCGCTGGTCCAGGTGGCGCCGTCGGCCGAGGCCAGGTAGAGATTGGCAGCCGACTGCAGGAAGTCCTTGCCGGAGATCACCGACAGGGTGGCCTTGTCGATGACCAGTTCGCCCACGTAGGCGCCCTTTGAGCCGTGCGCGCGCACGTCACCGGCGGTATTGCCCAGTTCGTGGTTGACCAGCACGCGCAGGGTGCCGTCGCCGTTGTCCAGCACCCCCAGCCCGTCCGGGATGCCGTTGAATACATAGCCGTTGCCTGCCTTCTCGCCGGCTGAGATCACTTCGCGGAAGGCTGCGCGACCGGCAGTGCCCTGCAGGTAGGTGTCGGCGGCAAACGCCTTGGCCGCATCGACCGTCGCGCCGGTGGTGTATTCCTGGATCACGCTGGCGGCGGTGTAGTCCCTGGCCTCGTCGACCGCAGTGCTCAGCGTGTAGGTGCCGTTGGCGTTCTCGATCAGGTAGCGGAAATTCTCGCCATTCGCCTTCATGGGGTAGGCGTCGCCACCGTTGGCCATGAAGTTGAGCGTGACCACCGAGATCTTCGCCGGGGCCGAGTCGAGCTTGACGCCGTTGTTGTAGAGGTTGGTGCGCACACCATCGGCCACCAGTGCAATGTCGCTCACACGGGAACCGACCGCGAAATCCGGATCCCAGGAGAAGGCGACGCCGCCGATTTGCGGGAAGCGGCCCTGCAGCGTGCCGGCTGCCACGCCGTGCTCCAGGATCGCCTTGAGGCCTTCGGGCGTGGTGTCGAACATCATCAACTGGTTGTTGAAGCGCAGCGAGTTCTCCACGTCCAGTTGCGACACGCCGCCATCGGGCGGCAGCTTGTCCACCGAACCGTCCGCCTTGGGCGCAGAGAGCGTGCCGATCTGGGCGCGGATGCCACCGCCGTTCTTGATCGACACCACCGGGGTCGTGGCGGCTGCACTGCCCAGCGCCTGCAGGGCGGCATGGCGGTTGGCATCGGCGGTCAGGTTGCCGAGGTTGGTTTCCTCCGAGCGTACATTGGCCCGCTCGCCTTCGAGATAGACGTTGGAGTAGCCGTAGACATTGCCGTCCTTGGCCGAGATCACGGTCTGCACGGCATCGGTGAGCGTCTTCACCTGGCTGCCACGGGTGCCGGCGGCAAAGGCCGTGGTGGCCAGATCAGCGGTGGCCACGCCCCAGGCGGCGGCGACGTTGGCATCGGTGGCGGCATAGGCGCCGTTGAGCGTGGCGTTGGCGGTCAGGCTTTCGGTCAGGATGTTGCCCGAGCTGTCGAAGTCGACCACCAGGCGCCCGAGGTAGGTGTATTCATTGTCGGTGTTGACGATCAGGGTGTTGCCACCGTCCTTGTTCTTGATCACCAGCGGATAGGTGTCGGCGAAGGTGGCGGCATGACCGGCAAAGGCCACGGCCGTGTCACTGGCGTCACCCAGGCGGGTGTTGGAACCGGCCGAGAGGATGATGTCCACCCCGGAGAGCTTGGTGGCGAGCAGTTTCTCGTTGGCGATGACCTGCAGGTGCGCCATCAGGATGATCTTGTTCACGCCCTGGGCGATCAGGTCGTCGATGACCGGTTGCAGTTGCTGGGCCAGCAGCTCCATGTTGTCGACCTCGCCATTGGACCCCGGTCCGGTCGGGAAGCCCTTGACCTCGGTGCCCGAGGGCGAGGAGATGGCCTCAATAATCTGGGTGGTGGCGCCCACCAGGCCGATCTTCTGGCCGCCTTCCTCCAGGATGGCCGAGGGCGCGATGCGGCCCTTCAGGCTGCTGGCTAGTTCCAGGCCGGCAGTGGTCGTGGTGTTGGTGAAGCGCGAGGACAGGTCGGCATCGCCGCTGAAGTCCAGGTTGGAGGACAGGTAGGGAAACTGTGCGCCGACATAGCCGCTACCGGCGGTAAAGGAGTCACGGAACACCCGCGAGCCGAGATCGAATTCGTGGTTGCCGATGGTGGAGGCTTCCACACCGATGGCATTGTGGATGATGGTGTCCACGGCGGCGATGGGCACGGTGGCCGTGGCGGCCAGCGTCGAGCCGCTCACGACATTGATTTCGTCGATGACCGTGCTGTCGGTGCCCCCGGCGAGGAAGGGGCCGGGCAGGAAGTTGTCACCACCGGAGAGGGTGATGCTGTTGGCGAATTTGTCCTCGAAGGCGTCCACCAGGGCGGCCAGCTTCGGGGCGGTGCTGGCGGCAAGCAATCCTGCTTCGCCGTCGGACAGGTGCAGCAACTGCAGGGTGAAGGTCTGGTTCTGGTAGACGCTCACCGTGTTGGAAACTTCGTTGGTGACCACCAGCAGGGCCTTGTCGCTCGGGCTGTCGCTGGCGCCGACGAAGATCAGTCCCTCGGGGGACTCGTCCCCGGCCTTGCGCAGGTACTGCACGAACTTCACGGCACCCGGATCGGTGACGTCGTAGATCATGACGCCGCCGCCGCCTCGTTCCAGGCCGATGAAGGCAAGGGTGCGATCGCCCATTTTGCCGATGGCCACGCCCTCGGGCTCCGGGCCCTTGTTGTCGGAGCGCGTGTCATCGAACAGGCCAGCGCCATCCTTGTTCGTGAATGCGCCGCCTGCCGAAACAAACTGCTCGATGTGGGAGCCGCTGTCGAAGACAATCACGCCCTTGTCGTTGAGGATGGTGAACGAACGTGCGCCGTAGGCCATGATCTGGTCGACGTCGCCGTCCTTGTCCGTGTCGCCGTTGTTGCCCGGCGCATTGGAGACCGTCAGCCGGCCGATCTGCGTATTGGCCTTGAGCGCCGCGGCGTTGGGGAACCTGGTCGCGTCCAGGTTCAGCGCGGCGACACGGGCGGTCTCATCGGGCGTGATGAAATCGTCGCGGTCGTCACCCTCGTTGGCGGTGACGAAGTAGGTGCGGCCGTCGGCGCCCTTGAACGAGGCGATGGCGTCGGGCATGTACTGGCCGAACACCGGCTGGTCGGTGCGAAGGCTGATGGCGGTGGCATTGGCGGCGCCGTCGCGGTCGCTGCCGTCAAAAGGCAGTCCGAGGAAGCTCTTCAGACCCAGCGGCACGATGTCGGTGAAGGTCGCCTTATCGATGTCGAGGATGGCGATGGCATTGTTTTCCTGCAGCGTGACGAAGGCCGTCTTGCCGTCCGGGGAGATGCTGAGGTACTCCGGCTCCAGGTCCTGCGCCACGGTGACGTTCTCGAAGCCGGCTTCGCCCGCCATGAGGCGCACGCCCGCCGCCTTGAGGGAGGCGAGCTTGCTGTTGAACGCGCTGAATGTAGCCGTGCTGACTCTCGCGTCGGCCACGCCGCGTGACACATCGATGATGCTGACCGATCCCTCGGGGTTGGCCACGGTGGCCTGGGCGGTGGTGGTGGCCGCCGTGGCCTGCTCGGCTTCGTTCACCACCAGCACTTTCTTGCCATCGGCGGAGAAGGTGAGCATGTCCGGCAGTGCACCCACGGTCACACTGCCCTGAACCATGCCGGCACCGACGGCGGCATCGGCCTTGAGGAAATACACCGTGCCAGGCTGGGTCTTGTCGGTGGCCGCCACGGCCACTGCCACCAGCCCGTCCTTGACCGCTACACTGTTGATGTCGTTCGAACCCAGCGTGACCGTGCCGAGCAGTGTCAGTCCCAGGGTCTTGTTGACACCGATGACTTGCAGCCCGGAGGCCGAGGTGACGAAGATGCGGTCGCTGGCCGGATCGAAGGCGGAGATCTCGGCGCCGGCCAGCGACAGGGTGGCCGCATGGGCGAAGGATTCCGACTTGTTCTCGGTAAGCGACAGCCTGTTCTCGACCAGCACGTCGGAGAAGGCCCGTGCATCCACGCCTTGCTTGTCCTGCACCGTGGCGGTGTCGTTGGTGGCCGCATTGTCCGTGAAGGACACCTTGACCGGCTGCGTGGCGCTGACCGCGGAGGCCAGCTTGAGGATGACCTGGTTGTTCACCACCTGCAGGCTGCCCACGGCGATGGCGTTGCCGTTCTTCACGGTGAACTGGCCGGCTGTCGGAAGATTGGCGGTGTCCAGCGCGCGGTCGAAGTAGAGCGTGATCACGTCGCCCAGGCCGTCCACGCTGGCGTTCAGCAGGCGCGGTGCGCCCTGGTTCTGCTCCTGGAGTTTGCCGACTTCGGCCAGATCCGTGACGTCATCGATCGAGTCGAGGAAGCCCTGGTGATTGCTGGAGTAGGCGGCCTTGTCCGCTTCAAGGTCGTCCTTGAACTTGCTGACGTTGATGCCACCGATGGTGCTGTCGTTGAGCACATCGTCCATCAGTGCGCCGCCCAGCGCACTGATCTTGGTCAGGGTGAGCGCGTCGTCGGTGAGCTGGTTGGCAAAGTTGGTGAAGATGTCGTGGGCGATGTCATCCAGATCATCGTCCGAGGCGCCGCTGGAATTCTGGATCTTGATCGTCAGGTCGCTGACCATGTTGGCCACCAGCACGCCGGCCTTCTGCAGTTGCAGGCCGGCTGACTTGAGTGCCGCATTGCTGCCCCCGGCGGCAGAGACCGGGTCGAAGTTGAGCAGGTCGATGCTGGCATCCAGCGATCCCAGGCCGAGGGACTTCAGCACAGCCTCTTCGGCCTTGGCCACCGAGCCCTGCTTGGCGATCATGTCGTTGACGAGGGTTGTGAGTGGTGTGATGACCTTGGAGCCCTCCGGTGCCTTCAGCAGTCCCTTGAAGGGCAGTCCGGTGGAGATGTCCGTGCCGCCGAATGCGATGATCCGGCCGGTGTTGCCGCCGGGCAGCGAGAAGTTGCCTTTGTCATCGGTGACGGTGCTGACTTCATCGCTGTCGAGTTTGCCATTGCCGTTCTTGTCGATGAAAACCGTGGCGCCCTTGAGGTATCCGTCGATCACGGTGCCGGTGGTGGCTGCGACCGCTGGTGTGGAGGTGGTCGTCCCCGAGGAGGAACCGCCGCCCGAGCCACCGGCCGCTGCTGCCACGCCCACCGCAGCGACGGCTGCGAGAAGACCCGTGGTCCCGATGGCTGCCGCACCGGTCACCGCGGCCGCACCTGCGCCGGCGCCCGCGGCGGAACCTGCTGCTGCACCGGTGCTGCCGGCGCTTGCGCCTGCAGCCGCTTCGGCCTGGGCCAGCATCAGCGGCCCGGCGCCGGGGCCGGCCTGCGCCACTTCAATGCGTTCGGGCCGGGTTGCCGCTTCGGTTGAGCCGGTGACATCGCCGGCCTGCTCAAGCGCGGCCTCGTTGTCGGCAACCTGCGATTGTTCTTCGCCTTCCACGCCAGCTTCCGGGCGGCCGATACGGATCCATGCTGCGTTCTTTAGTTCCTTCTGTGCCAGCGGCGAGAGCTTCGCCAGTTGCGCAGCCTTCAGGGCTTCGGCAATCTTGTTCAGCGACAGGGGCTGGAGTTTGGACTCGATGGCAACCGGCGGCAGCTTGGACGTGGACATGGATCTCACTCAGGATGGTTGTCGGAATCCCGAGAGCTTATGTTGCAAGTATTTCTGTAGCGTTACGGTGATGCAGAATCACCCATCGCTGTTCCGTGATGAAGCAGTGGCGCACGCCTATTTCTGTTTCGCAACAAGCGCATCATCGGGACACTTGAAGTGAAACGTGACATCGTCTTTCGCTGAATTTGGTGGCACCGGATCAACAGTTGGCGCAGCAGGCACCTGAATTGGTGATTGATGGCGTGGCGCCGGGTATTGCGGCCGCGCAGGTCGTCAGGCTGAAGTGGCAAGGGACGCTCGTGCTGTGGGTTCTTCACCGTCTTCCGGAGAGCGGCGAGGTTTGCCCCCCTTGTCAAAGGGGGCCGACTCGTGAGCGCAGCGAACGAGCGGGGGGATTTTGAACAGCCACGCGGATCTGCCTGCCCCCACCCTGTCCCTCCCCCGCTTGCGCAAGGGAGGGGACTGAGGTTCCCTGCTTTCTTCGGATACTAAGCAGAGCGTACGGTTATGCCGCCAATTGTGCCTGATGGCGCTGGAGCCAGGCTTGATACATCCAAGCCGGACTCTTGCCGCCAAGTGCGGAGTGGCGACGACTCCGGTTGTAAAACATCTCTATGTAATCAAATAAATCGGCTTGAGCCTGGGCCCGTGTGAGATAACGCTGCCCATGCACCCGCTCATTCTTCAGGCTGTTGAAGAAGCTCTCGGCCACCGCGTTATCCCAGCAGTTGGCCTTGCGGCTCATCGAGCACACCAT
>CANJJT010000028.1:0-43298 GCA_947474715.1 Betaproteobacteria bacterium | reverse complement strand
CCGATGGCTCGTCCAGAACGATGCCTTTTCCGCGTACATAAATCAGGGTGTTGGCTGTGCCCAGATCGATGGCGAGGTCATCGGAAAAGTATCCGCGTAAAAAACCGAACATCCCTTTGATTTCCTTGGAAAAGGGTGAGAATCTCAGTACGTTATAATAACTCAAGAAGCCCTTGTTTTGCGAGAACTTTTCTCATGTCCCTGAGTCTGGAAGAAGTGCGCCGCGTGGCAGCCTTGGCCCGCATCCGTGTCAGCGATGAGGAGGCGCAGGCCACCTGCGCCCAACTCAACAGCATCCTTGACCTGATCGGGCAGATGCAGGCGGTGGATACCACCGGGATCGAGCCGATGTCGCATGCGCTCGATGTGCCGCTGCGCCTGCGCGAAGACAAGGTCACTGACCAGGACCGGCGCGAATTGTTCCAGTCCATTGCTCCCCGCGTCGAAGAGGGTCTGTACCTGGTGCCCAAAGTCATCGAGTGAGAACCCGCAGTGAGGTGTCAGTTGTGAGGAGGACAGGGCGCCGCAACCGGCGCATTGACGTCCCCACACCTCACCCCTTACCGTTCCTGCAATGATCAATCAGTCCATCAAAGAACTCTCGGTTGCCCTTGCCGCGAGGAAGATTTCCAGTGTCGAACTGGCGAAGCTCTTCCTTCGTCGCATCCATGCCCTGAATGGCGACCTCAATGCCTTCATCACCGTGGATGAAGCGCGCACCCTCGAGCAGGCGCGCGCCGCGGATGAGCGCATCGCGCGTGGCGAGGCGACCAGCCTGACCGGCATACCGGTGGCGCACAAGGACATCTTCTGTGCCCGAGGCTGGCGCACTACCTGCGGCTCGCGCATGCTGGCCAATTTCACCGCCCCGTACGATGCACACCTGATCGAGTCCTTCAATGCAGCCGGCGCGGTGATCCTGGGCAAGACCAACATGGACGAGTTTGCGATGGGCTCCTCCAACGAGACCTCCTGGTTTGGCCCAGTGAAAAATCCCTGGGATCGCACCCGCGTGCCGGGCGGTTCTTCCGGTGGTTCGGCGGCGGCGGTGGCCGCGCGCATGGCCCCGGCGGCCACGGCTACCGACACCGGCGGCTCGATCCGACAGCCGGCGGCGCTGACCGGGCTGACCGGCATCAAGCCCACCTACGGCCTGGTGTCGCGCTACGGCATGATTGCCTTTGCCTCCAGTCTGGATCAGGCCGGCACGCTCACCCGCAGCGCCGAGGACTCGGCCTTGCTGCTCAATGTCATGGCCGGCTTCGACGATCGAGACTCCACCAGCGTGCAGCGCCCGCGCGAGGACTACACTCGCGACCTTGGCCAGCCGCTGGCCGGCCTGCGCGTCGGTGTGGTGAAGGAGCATTTCGGTGAAGGTCTGTCCCCCGACGTGGGTTCTGCCGTGCAGGCCTCGCTGCAGGAGCTGCAGAAGCTCGGCGCGACGCTGGTCGAAGTCAGCCTGCCCAATGCGGGGCTGGCCATCGCCGCCTATTACGTGATTGCGCCGGCGGAAGCCTCCTCGAACCTCTCCCGTTTTGACGGGGTGCGTTACGGCCATCGTGCCGCGGAATATGGCGACCTGGCCGAGATGTACTCGAAGTCGCGCGCCGAAGGCTTTGGCGCCGAGGTCAAGCGCCGCATCCTCATCGGCACCTATGTGCTGTCGCGCGGCTATTACGATGCCTACTACGTGAAGGCGCAGAAGCTGCGCCGTCTGATCGCCGCGGATTTTGCCGAGGCCTTCAGGCAGTGCGATGTGGTGGCGGGCCCGACTTCGCCCATCGTCGCCTTCGAGCTGGGGGCCAAGGCTGCCGACCCGGTGCAGATGTACCTGAACGACGTGTACACCATCCCGGCCAACCTGGCGGGCCTGCCGGGGATGTCGCTGCCCTGCGGTTTCGGCGACCAGGGACTGCCCGCAGGACTGCATCTGGTCGGGGATTATTTTTCGGAAGCGAAGATGCTGCGCATCGCGCACCAATACCAGCAGGCCACCGGGTGGCACCTGCGTTCGCCGGAGGTTTGATCATGGCCGGCCCTTCAAGCCAGTGGGAAATCGTCATCGGGCTGGAGACCCACGCCCAGCTGTCCACCGTGTCGAAGATTTTCTCCGGCGCCTCCACGGCCTTCGGCGCAGCGGCCAACACCCAGGCGAGCGCGGTGGACATTGCGCTGCCCGGCGTGCTGCCGGTGGCGAACAAGGGTGCCGTGGAGCGGGCCATCCGCTTCGGCCTGGCGGCCAATGGCGGCAGCGCCGACCACATCAACCGCCGGTCGGTGTTTGCCCGCAAGAATTACTTCTATCCGGACCTGCCCAAGGGTTACCAGATCAGCCAGTACGAGACGCCCGTGGTGACCGGCGGCGAGATCGCCATCGTGTCGCCGACGCGGGGTGAGATCACGGTGCGCCTGACGCGCGCACATCTGGAAGAGGATGCCGGCAAGTCCCTGCACGAGGACTTCCAGGGCATGAGCGGCATCGACCTGAACCGTGCCGGCACGCCGCTGCTGGAGATCGTTTCCGAGCCGGACATGTGCTCGGCCGAGGAGGCGGTGGTCTATGCCCGGGCCTTGCACGTGCTGGTGCGCTGGATCGGCATCTGTGACGGCAACATGCAGGAAGGCAGTTTTCGCTGCGATGCCAATGTGTCGGTGCGCCGTCCCGGCGGGCCGCTGGGCACGCGGCGCGAGATCAAGAACCTCAATTCCTTCCGCTTCCTGCAGCAGGCCATCGAATACGAGGCGCGCTGGCAGATCGAGACCATCGAGGATGGCGGCACCATCCAGCAGGCCACCGTGTTGTTCGACCCGGATTCCGGCAAGACGCGCGCCATGCGCAGCAAGGAAGACGCGCACGATTACCGCTACTTCCCCGATCCGGACCTGCTGCCGCTGGTGATCGACGATGCCTGGATAGACCGGGTGCGCGGCGAATTGCCGGAGCTGCCCGAGCAGAAGCGTGCACGCTATGCCGGTGACTGGGGCCTGTCGGCCGCCGATGCGCTGTCCCTTACGCAGTCGCGTGAGACCGCCGAGTATTTCGAGCAGGTGGTGGCCACGCTGGGTGGTGAGGCCGCCAAGATGGCGGCCAACTGGATCATGGGCGAGGTTTCTGCCGGACTCAATCGCGGCAACCTCGACATCGGCCAGTCGCCTGTCAACAGCGCGCAACTGGCCGGACTCATTCGCCGCATCCGGGACAACACCCTCTCTGGCAAGCTGGCCAAGGAGGTGTTCGACGCCTTGTGGGCTGGTGAGGCCGCGGGGGATCAGAGCGACCAGGCCGCCGATGCCATCATCGAGAAGCGCGGGCTGAAGCAGATTTCCGACAGCGGCGAGATCGAGAAAATCGTCGACGAGGTGCTGGCGGCCAATGTCCGGTCGGTCGAGGAATTCCGCGCCGGCAAGGAGAAGGCCTTCAACGCGCTGGTTGGCCAGGTGATGAAGGCCTCCAGGGGCAAGGCCAATCCCGGACAGGTCAACGAGATCCTCAAGCGCAAGTTGTCCTGAGATACAAGGTTCGGACGCGGCCCCCACGGTCCGCGCCGCTTTGTCCAGATACTCGCGGGGCATGCGCAACAATGCCGGCCCTGTTGCTGATACAGGAGGGGAGCCAGCATGGCCGCGAATCTCAAACCCGGGCCGGATATCGTGGTCGAGCGCAATGTCATGGTGGCCATGCGCGATGGCGTGCGCCTGGCCACCGACATCCACCGTCCGGCGCGCGATGGCGTGGCGCTGCCCGGCCCCTTTCCGGTGCTCGTCGAGCGCACGCCTTATGACAAGGCCGGCACGCGTGCCGGCGAGCGCACCGCCGCCGATCCGCGCCCGCTGACGCGCGATGAAGTCGCCGCGCATTTCGTGCGCCACGGCTATGTCGTGGTGCTGCAGGACCTGCGCGGGCGTTACGGCTCCGAGGGCGTGTTCACCAAGTACATTGGCGAGGCGGCCGATGGCTACGACACTCTGGGCTGGATCGTGCAGCAGCCCTGGTGCAATGGCGGCATTGGCACTTTCGGCCTGTCCTATTCGGCGCATACCCAGACGGCCATGATCAGCCTGCGTCCGCCGGGACTGAAGGCGATGTTCCTCGACTGCGGTGGCTTCTCCAATGCCTATCGCGGCGGGGCCCGCCAGGGCGGTGCCTTCGAACTGAAGCAGGCAACCTGGGCCTTCAAGCACGCGGCATTGAGTCCGGTGGCGCAGGCCAACCCCGTGATCCTGGCGGCCATGAAGAAGGAGGACATCCGAGCCTGGTTCCAGGCCATGCCCTGGAAGCGCGGCCATTCGCCGCTGCGCTGGGTGCCGGAATACGAAGAGTACTTCTTCGACCAGTGGGAGCGCGGGCGCTTCGATGATTACTGGCGCCAGCCGGAGCTGTGGGCGGCGGGGCACTACGACGCCTTCAACGGCATCCCCGTGATGCTGATGTGTGGCTGGTGGGATCCGTATGCGCAGACCACCACCGACAACTACACCGGCATCACCTCGCAGCCCGAGGGCAGGGCCTGCATGGTGATGGGCCCGTGGACCCATGGCCAGCACAGCGTCACCCATGCCGGGGATGTGGATTTCGGTCCCGCCGCCATCATGGAAGGACAGATTGCCGAGGATTACCTGGCGATGCGCCTGGACTGGTTCGAGCGCTGGCTGAAGCCCGTAGCCGTACCGGCGCCGCTGCCTGCAGTGCGTTACTTCCGCATGGGCGGCGGTTCTGGCCGCCGCAATGCCGAGGGTCGGCTGGAGCATGGCGGGCAATGGCGTTCGGGTGCCCACTGGCCCTTGCCGCAGGGCGCGTTCCGCCCCTATTACCTGCATGAGGACGGTACGCTGCGCATCCAGCCCCCGTCAGCCGTGATGGCTTCGCGCGCCTATGACTATGATCCGTCCAATCCGGTGCCCACCATCGGCGGGCAGATCACCTCGGGCGAGCCGCTGATGCAGCCGGGACCTTACGATCAGCGCACCAGCGAGAAGCTCTATGGCGCGAAGCCGCCCTTCCTGCCGCTGTCGGCACGCCACGACGTGCTGGTGTTCGAGACGCCGACGCTGGAACAGGATGTCGAGGTGACCGGACCGATTTCGGTGAAGCTGTGGATTTCCTCCAGCGCACCGGACACCGATTTCACCGCCAAACTGATCGACTGGCATCCGCCCAGCGCGGATTATCCCCAGGGTTACGCCATGAACCTCACCAGCGGCATCCTGCGCTGCCGCTACCGCCAGTCCTGGGAGCGCGAGACCTTCCTCTCGCCCGGCGAGGTGGCGGAAATCCTCATCGAGCCCATGCCCACATCCAACCTGTTCAGGAAGGGCCATCGTATCCGCCTCGACATCTCCAGCAGCAACTTCCCGCATTTCGATGTCAATCCGAATACCGGTGAACCCGAAGGCCGCGCGCAACGCCGCCAACTCGCCATCAATACCGTGCACATGGATCAATCGCGGCCTTCGCACATCGTTCTGCCGGTCGTGCCATTGGACTAGGGGCGCTGGCGGCCCGAACCGGCTGGTCCGCCCGGTCGGCTCAGGCCCGGTTCGAGGCGTGCAGTCGCAGGCTGTGCAGGCGATGCAGGGTGATCTTGCGCACCTCCGCGCGCGACGTCTCGATGTGGCTGCGCAGCATCAGGTTGGCTGCGTCGGCCTTGCGTCGCAGCAGTGCCCGCAGGATCT
Source organism: Betaproteobacteria bacterium (assembly GCA_947474715.1). GTDB lineage: Bacteria > Pseudomonadota > Gammaproteobacteria > Burkholderiales > SG8-39 > CAIYPG01. The sequence goes on along the minus strand of CANJJT010000028.1, from coordinate 37,625 downwards.
GACCGTGCTCGGCATAGGTGGCATGGATGCGTTCCGGGCTGGTGAAGTCCAGGCGCCGGATGATGCGGATGCGCTCGGTCACATCGTGGTGCACCCGCGCCATTTCCGTATTGCCCGAGGCCTGCACCAGGGTGGCATGGAAGCGTTCGTCCAGCGCACCGGCCAGGGCCGGATCGTCCAGACGCGCTTCCTGCGGCACCAGCCAGGCTTCCCGAAGTTCTTCCAGCGCGTGCATGGGCACCTGCTCGCACAGGCGTTTGACGGCGGCGGTCTCCAGCACCACGCGCAGGTCATACAGGTTCTCGAAGTGCTCGAAGTCAAAGCCGCGCACCGTCCAGCCGCTGCGGTTGGCGACATCGAGGTAGCCCTCCTGCGCCAGCCGGTGCAGGGCCTCCCGTACCGGAGTGCGTGACACACCCAGGCGCGCGGCAATGTCGTTCTCGCTGAATCGCTCCCCCGGCATCAGCCGGAACTCGAACAGGTCGGACTTCACGCGCGCATGCACCGAATCCGCCAGGCGTTGCGGGAGCACGGCCTGCGCTGCCTCCTGGCTGGCTGCCGGTCGATTCCCTGCATAGTCATTGTTCATCGCTGTCCTCTGCACGCTCATGTGCCACGCTGCACCGCAAGAGTGCGCGGGCACCGTCTGGTGGATTGGCGGGATGCCCTGGATATTGCGGCAACCCCTTTGTTGTCAAAGCCTTGTGCGATCCGCCTCGTTCCCGGCACTGGATGGCACACGCCTTGCGTGCATCTTGCATGCCAGCTTGTATCCCAGGTGGTCCGTTCTGGGTACAGGCACGCCACTTTTTCCGGATACCAGAGGGAGGTCCCAGCATGAAACGTCGCGAGTTCCTGCAATACACCGCCGCCACTGCGGGCAGCATGATGCTGCCGCTGGAGGTCCTGGCGCAGACCGACAGGCGCAAGGAGTTGCTGCTCGTTGCCAATGAAACCGGCCCCAATTCGCTGGACATCCACACCGTCGGGGCGAACCGCCCGGCCTATGGCGTGTCCTGGATTTGTTATGACCGCCTGATGACCTTCGGCACCAAGAAGCTGCCCAACGGCCAGATGATGTACGACTACACGAAGCTGGAGCCGGAACTGGCCGAGTCCTGGCAGGTGGCCAAGGACGGCATGTCGGTCACCTTCAAGCTGCGCAAGAACGCAAAATTCCACGACGGCACGCCGGTCACGGCGAAGGACGTGAAGTGGTCCTTTGACCGCATGGTGTCGGTGGGTGGCTTTCCCACCTTCCAGATGGCTGCGGGCTCCATCGAGAAGCCCGAGCAGTTCGTGGTGGTCGATGACCACACCTTCCGGGTGAATTTCATCCGCAAGGACAAGCTGTCCATGATGGACCTGGCCGTGCCGGTGCCGTGCGTGTTCAACGCCGAGCTGGTCAAGAAGCATGTCACGGAAAAGGACCCCTGGGGCCTGGACTGGACCAAGAACAACACCGCGGGCGGCGGTGCCTACAAGCTCGAGTCCTGGAAGCCGGCCAGGAAATCATCTACGCGCGCAACGACGACTGGAAGTCCGGTGCGCTGCCCAAGATCCGCCGCATCGTGCAGCGTGAAGTGCCTTCCGCCGGCAACCGCCGCGCGCTGCTGGCCAAGGGCGACATCGACATGACCTACGAAATGCCGCCCAAGGACTTCCTGGAAATGTCCCAGGAAAAGGGCAATGTGCGCGTGGTCAGCACGCCGATCGAAAATGCCCTGTGGTACCTGGGCCTGAATGCCACCAAGGCGCCCTTCAACAATCCCAAGGTGCGCCAGGCCGTGGCCTATGCCGTGCCCTACGACAAGATCATGGAAACGGCCATGTACCAGCGCTCCACGAAGATGTGGGGCGACAAGGACAACAAGGCCAATGGCACCGCCTGGCCGCAGCCGCATGGCTATGCCACCAACATCGAGAAGGCCAAGGCGCTGTTGAAGGAGGCCGGCATCACCGAGCCCATCGAAACCACGCTGTCCTTCGACCTGGGCCAGGGCACCGTTTCCGAGCCTGCCTGCATACTGATCGCCGAGTCGCTCGGGCAGATCGGCATCAAGTGCACCATCAACAAGGTGCCGGGTGCCAACTGGCGCGCCGCCCTGCTGAAGAAGGACATGCCGATGATCTTCAACCGCTTCGGCGGCTGGCTGAATTACCCGGAGTACTTCTTCTTCTGGGCCTACCACTCGCAGGATGCGGTGTTCAACACCATGTCCTACAAGAATCCGGCCATGGACAAGCTGATCGATGCCTCGCGCTTCGAGCCGGACCGCAAGAAGTACCAGGAGCAGGTGGCGGGCTTCGTCAACGCGGCCTTCGAGGAAGTGCCGCGCATCCCGGTCTCGCAGCCCAACATGGATGTGGCCATGCAAAAGAACATCCAGGGCTACAAGTACTGGTTCCACCTGCAGCCCGACTACCGCAACCTGTCCAAGGCCTGAGCGGGGACGCGATGAAGACCGGCGCCGGATCGGGTGGTGGCATCGGCACGGGGGAGGGCTGCCCGTGCTGAAACTGGTGCTCGGGCGGCTGGCGGGCGCCATTCCCAACATCATCGGGGTGGTCATCGTGACTTTCCTGCTGACGCGGGCGCTGCCGGGCGATCCGGCCGCCTTCTTTGCCGGGCCGGCAGCCACGCCGCAGGCCATCGAAGAGGTGCGCAGGTCCCTCGGGCTGGATCGCAGCCTGCCGGTGCAGTTCGGGGTGTACCTCAAGGATCTGGCCCGCGGCGACATGGGCAATTCCCTGACCACCGGGCAGCCGGTGGTGCGCGAACTGGTCTCGCGCCTGCCCGCTTCGCTGGAACTGACCCTGGCCGGACTGCTGCTGGCCGTGGTGGTGGCGGTGCCGCTGGGTGTGCTGGCCGCCACCCGACCGGGCTCCTGGATAGACCACGGCTGCCGGCTGGTGGCCACGGCCGGTGTGTCGCTGCCCACCTTCTTCACCGGTCTGCTGCTGGCCTACATTTTCTACTTCAAGCTGGGATGGGCGCCCTCGCCGCTGGGGCGGCTGGACCCGACCTTCTCGGCACCACCCACCATCACCGGCTTCCTGCTCATCGACAGCCTGCTGGCGCGTGACCTGGAACTGTTTGCCGCCAGCTTCAAGCAACTGGTGCTGCCTGCCATCACCATGGGCGTGTTCGTCATGGCGCCACTGGCGCGCATGACGCGCGCCTCGATGCTGGGCGTGCTCTCCTCGGATTTCATCCGTACGGCGCGCGCCGCCGGCCTGTCGCGGCCCATGGTGCTTTACGGCTACGCCTTTCGCAATGCGCTGCTGCCTGTGGTGACGACGCTGGGCATGGTGTTCTCCTTCCTGCTCGGATCGAACGTGCTGGTGGAGAAGGTGTTTGCCTGGCCCGGAATAGGCTCCTACGCCATCGAGGCGCTGGTGGCCTCGGACTATGCCCCGGTACAGGGCTTCGTGCTGGCGATGGCGCTGTTGTATGTGCTGCTCAATCTGGCGATCGACGTGGCCTACTGCGTCATCGATCCGCGTGTCGGGCTGGAGCAGTCCTGATATGTCTGATAACAATCATTTTACCTAATCAATGATGACGGTATTAAGCGCTCGAAAATGACTATATTATCCGGATCATCGGAGGGCTTTCGCCATTTCCGCTACGTGATGGGGGAGAACCTTGTCACGCTGTTTGCCTTCGTGCTGTTTTTTGCCTTTGTGTTCGTCGCGCTGTTCGGCGGCTGGCTCGCCCCGCATGACCCCATGGCCAGCAATACCGCGGTGGCGCTGAAGCCACCGTCCTGGCAGCACTGGTTCGGCACCGATTCGCTGGGGCGCGACATCTTCTCCCGCATCCTGGTCGCCACCCGGCTGGACTTTGGCATAGCCCTCTCCGCGGTGGCACTGTCCTTCGTGGTTGGAAGTTTCTTCGGCTGCTGCGCCGGCTTCTACGGTGGCTGGTGGGACCGCATCACCGGCCGGCTGGGGGACACCATCATGGCCTTTCCGCTGTTTGTCCTGGCCATGGGCATCGTTGCGGCGCTGGGCAATACCGTTTTCAATATCGTGCTGGCCACTGCCATCATCAACCTGCCCTTCTACCTGCGCGTATCGCGCACCGAGGTCAACGTGCGGCGCAATGCCGGCTTCGTCGAGGCGGCAAGGCTGGCAGGCAATTCCGACCTGCGCATCCTCGCCGTGCATCTGTTCCCCAATGTGCTGCCGCCGATGATGGTGCAGATCTCCCTCAACATGGGCTGGGCGATCCTGAATGCCGCCGGACTGTCCTTCATCGGCCTGGGCGTGCGTCCGCCGACGCCCGAATGGGGAATCATGGTGGCCGAAGGCGCGACCTACATCATTTCCGGCGAATGGTGGGTGGCGCTGTTTCCCGGTGCCGTGCTGATGATTGCGGTGTTCTGCTTCAATCTGCTGGGCGACGGACTGCGCGACCTGATCGATCCACGGAGGCGCACATGAACGCGCAGCAGGCGGCCGGTTCTGCGGTCGAGGCGCCGGTACTGAAGGTGCAGGGGCTGGGTCTGGAGTTCCGCACCCGCTCAGGCATCGTGCATGCCCTGGAACAGGTCGACTTCGAACTGGCCCGGGGCGAGATGCTGGGCGTGGTGGGCGAATCCGGTTCGGGCAAGTCGGTGATGTGTTTCTCGGTGCTGGGCATTTCTGATGCGGCAGCGCGCGTGACGGCCGGCAGTGCGGTGTTCGGCGGCATGGATCTGCTGCGCGCCAGCGAGTCCGAGCTGGCACGGGTGCGTGGTCGGGAGATTTCCATGATCTTCCAGAATCCCCGCACCGCGCTCAATCCCATACGCAAGGTCGGCCGGCAGATCGAAGATGTGCTGCGCCGGCACACCACGACACTCGCGGATCAGTTGCAGGAACGCGCCATCGCGGCACTGGCGCAGGTGCGCATACCTGATCCGGCACGCCGTTACCACGCCTACCCCTTCGAACTGTCAGGCGGGCAGTGCCAGCGCGTCATGATTGCCCTGGCGCTGGCCTGCAATCCGGCGTTGCTGATCGCGGACGAGCCGACAACCGGCCTGGATGTGACCACCCAGGCGGCCATCATGGATCTGATTGCCGAAATATCGCGTGAGCGCCAGATGGCCACCATCCTCATCACCCATGACCTGGGGCTTGCAGCCGATTACTGCGATCGTATTGCCGTGATGCATGCCGGCCACCTGATCGAAACGGCGCCCACCGCCGAGTTGTTCCGGGCGCCGCGCCACCCCTACACGCAAAAACTCATCAGCGCGACGCCGTATGGCGCCACTGCGCTGGAGGAACTGGCTTCCATACCGGGCAATCTGCCGGACCTGCGCCGTGGCGACCTGCCCGCCTGCCGTTTCAGCGAACGCTGTCCGCATGTGCAAGCCGCCTGCGGACAGGTGCTGCAGGCGGTGCAAGTGGCCGGCCGCCACACCGTGAGTTGCTGGAATCCGCAATGAGCGCCCTTCTCGAGTTGCAATCGCTGAAGAAGCTCTATCCGGTGGGCAAGACCGGCCGGGTGCAGCACCTGCTGCATGCCGTGGATGATGTGTCACTCACCATCGCACCTGGTGAAAGTGTCGGTCTGGTGGGAGAGTCCGGTTGCGGCAAGTCGACGCTGGCGCGTCTGGTGTCGCGGCTGATCGACCCCTCCTCGGGCAGCATCCGTTATGAGGAGCGTGACCTGGCCCTGGAGCCGGCGGCGCGCTTCTCCCGTTCGCCCTTGCGCAATCGCATCCAGATGGTGTTCCAGGATCCCACGGACAGCCTCAACCCGCGTTACACCGCCTTCGAGACGATCGCCGAATCGGTGCGGCTGCTGGCCGGCGTCCGTGATGCGGGCGAGGTGCGTAGCCGCGTCGAGGCCGCCGCCGCCCAGGTGGGCCTGCCGCATGAATTGCTGCCGCGTTTTTCGCACCAGCTCTCCGGCGGCCAGAAGGCGCGCGTGGGTATCGCACGCGCCATCTCCGTCCGTCCGCAGCTGCTCATCCTCGACGAGCCGACCGCGGCACTGGATGTCTCGGTGCAGGCCATCATCCTGCATCTGCTGGCGAAGCTGCGGGCCGAGCTGGGGATGTCCTACCTGTTCGTCTCGCATGACCTGAACATCGTGCGCCTGCTGTGCCACCGGGTGGTGGTGATGTACCTGGGCAAGGTGGTGGAGAGCGGGCCGGTGGATCAGGTATTCAATTCACCGCTGCATCCCTATACACGCGCCCTCATCGATGCGATTCCCAAGGGTGGCGCGGCAGGTCGGCCAAAACCCGAGGCTGATGCGGCTGTGGCCACCATGGTGTCCGGTGACCCCATGAGCCCGGTGGATCCTGATCCTCACACCTGCCGCTTCTTCGGTCGTTGTCCGCAGTCCGGCGGGCGCTGCAATATCGAAATGCCGGTGTTGCAGGCGCTGCGGCCCGGACAGGACGCAGCCTGTCATTTTCCCCTGGCCCCGGCAACAGGCAAGGTCTGAATCGGGAAAAGCGTTCGGTGGTGGATGGCCGCCTGATGTCGCGGGCTCGGCGGGCCGTCGGTGCTCAGCGCTCAGTGTTCAGCGTTTGGGCAGATTCTTGGTGAGCTCGAGGTAACGCTTCTTGTCCTCGTCGTACTTGGCGTTGATGGTCGCGACCTGTTTTTTCTTCGCGTCCAGCAGCTCCTGCTGGTTCTTCAGCTCGATTTCGTTATTGCGCACGTCCTGCTGCAGCTTGGGCGGAAGTCCCTTCTTGACGTAGAACTCCTTTTCGTCTTCGAGGGTCTTCTGGCGCTTTACGGCATCGGCGATCTTCTTGTCGGTCTGCTTGATCGCCTCCTCATTCTCCTTGAGCGCCCGCGCCCGCGCCTCCTCGATGTCCCGTTCGCTGGAATAGGTGTTCAGCAGGGCGGCTGAGCGGCGCCGTTCTTCCTTGGCTGCGGCAGCCTCTTCGGCTTTTTTCTTCTTTTCCTCTTCCCGTTGCGCCAGCTGCTGCGGTGTCAGCATGCCTTCGTCCCGGGACACCACTGCGCCACGTGAATTGAGCACTTCGGTGGGGCGCCCCAGGCACTCTGGCGGCGGTGTCTGGGTCACATAGGTCTTGCCTTGGGCGTCGGTGCATTTGTAGATGCGCTTGGTCTGGGCGTGTCCCGACAAGGGCAGCGTTGCAATGAGTGCGGCCAGCAGCGCGCCGGTCACCGGCTTACGCATCATAGACGGCTCCATATTGGTCCCGATAGTTGCGGATTGCGCCAATATTCTGCCCGAATTCGGGCGAGTCCTGCAGGAAGTCCAGCAGGTTGCCGAGGTTGGCGATCGAGATGACCGGAATGCCATAGGTCCTCTGCACTTCCTGGACTGCCGAGAGCGGGCCGGTGCCACGCTCCATGCGGTCCAGCGAGATGGCCACCCCGGCTGGAATGGCGCCGGCAGCGCGGATAATGTCGACGGATTCACGCACGGCGGTGCCGGCGGTCATGACATCGTCAACAATCAGCACCCGTCCGGCCAGTGGGGCGCCGACGATGGTGCCCCCTTCCCCGTGGTCCTTGGCTTCCTTGCGGTTGAAGGCGAAGGGGACGTCGCGTCCACCATCAACACCAGGTTCGCGCGACATCGCCATGGCCGTGGCCGTGGCCAGCATGATGCCTTTGTAGGCGGGCCCGAACAGCATGTCGAACTCCAGCCCCGAGGTGAGGATGGCTTTTGCGTAGAATCCTGCCAGCCTGTCCAGTGCCGCGCCCTTGTTGAACAGGCCGGCATTGAAGAAATATGGCGTCGATCGTCCCGATTTGGTGACGAAACTGCCGAATTTCAGCACCCCCTGGGCGATGCAGAACCGGATGAATTCGCCGCGAAAATCCGGGCCGGGCGAAGCGGTTTTACCGGAATTGATTGAGGAAGGCATTGCCCACGCATGTTACGCATTATCTCGGCTAATCTCAACGGCATACGCTCGGCCTGGAACAAGGGTTTTGGCGACTGGCTCGACTTGCAACGCGCCGATGTGGTTTGCGTGCAGGAACTCAAGGCCCACAAGAGCGATCTCCGGCCGGAGATGCTCGAACCCGCCGGGCGGCACGCCTACTATTGCTGCGCGCAGAAAAAGGGGTACAGCGGTGTCGGTCTGTTGTGCCGGAGCAAGCCGGACAAGGTGATCCATGGATTTGCCAGCAGCGAGTTTGACGACGAGGGCCGCTACATACAGGCGGACTTCGGCAAGTTGTCCGTGATATCGCTTTACCTGCCTTCCGGTTCCAGTTCCGAAGAAAGGCAGCAGGCCAAATTCCGTTGCCTGGACGAATTCCTGCCCAGGCTGGCCGCCCTGCGCAAGGGTGGTCGTGAAGTGGTGGTCTGTGGCGACTGGAACATTGCGCACCGTGAAAACGATCTGAAGAACTGGAAGTCCAATCAGAAGAACTCCGGTTTCCTGCCCGAGGAGCGCGCCTGGATGACGAGAGTGTTCGATGAGGTGGGATGGGTCGACGTGTATCGAAGACTGCATCCGGAGGCCACTGGCGAGAGCTACACCTGGTGGTCAAACCGGGGGCAGGCCTGGGCGAAAAATGTCGGATGGCGCATCGATTACCACATCGCCACGCCGGGGATCGCTGCCAAGGTCGTGAAGGCGGCCATCTGGAAAGACACGCGTTTTTCCGATCATGCCCCGCTGACCATTGATTACGACTGGAAGGACTGATCTACGTTGGAAGTAACGGGCCCATGCGGCGGGTGCCAGGATCAGGCCGCTGAGGCGGTCCTGTTGCCTCGCCGCCGATCGAGCCACCAGGCCAGTACCGGCAGCATGGCGAAGCCGCCGGGCAGCACCACCACGGCGATATAGGGGCTGACATCGCGCAGGCGGCGCAGATGGGTGTGCAATTCCTGGCGGTCGGCTTCGGACCAGGGCTGGCGGTTGCGCCGCTTCATCAACAGCGGCATCAGTCCCCTTACCTGGACCATTTCGGCAAGCAGGTACTTCCGTTCTTTCTGTACCAGGATCAGGAAACGTTTCATCATGTCAGTCGTTGGTCTCGCAATCGGCATTCGGCCGTGGTTTATCTGGTGCCGTTTCGGGTGCCAGGGAAACACTGATGAAGCTTCCATTTTGAGGAAGAGTAGGTCGTGTTTCCCTAGATGCCCAATGCAGTGCGTGCCCATTTCCAGGCACGCCATGTCACCAGTCCTCGGCGCAACCAGGAGAGCGCACGCCGTGGACGCAAGGCAAGAATGATTCCGGCTCCGGTTGCCACCCATCCAGGATGACGGCGCATCGTCCCGATCAGGGCAATTCCCCGGTCTGCGATCGAAACGACCGGCTGCAGCGCCAGGACGTCGGCCGCGAGACGCTGTCTTTGATGGCCAATGCGTTCGACCAGGCGAGCCTTGCGTGACAGGATGTCCTCAAGCTTGTCCATGTGGTCGACGCTCGTCAGCTTTCGAGACGTTCGCGGTCGCGCTGCAATTCATCCAGTGTCTGTGCGAACAGCTTGGTCCGCTGCGACAGTCGGGCACGGAGGGCCAGCATGGCGGCACTGCCTGCACCCAGAAAACCGAGCGCGAGCAGGCCGAGCACCAGCAGGCGGTGGCTGTCCCAGAACAGCACCACCAGAAACAGCACCACGAGCAGGATCCCGAGTGACAGGCAGAATATGCCGATCACGGCAAGCCATAGGGCACGCGCAATGCGCGCCCGCTCCTCATCCAGTTCGGTAGCGAACAGTTCGATGCGGGTGTGGATGATCTCCAGCGCTGTCGAACCGAAGCGCCGCAGCGAGTCAAGCAGGCCGCCGCTGCGACCCGCTGTTTCAGCCATGTCGGGACTTAGCGCCGGCTGATCAGCATGCCGATGATGACGCCTACGGCGGCGCCTATACCGACTGCCTTCCACGGGTGCTCATGGACAAAGTTGTCGGTGGCCTCAGCAGCCTCCTTGGCTTTGTCCACGCCAACTTCGCCGAGGCGCCCCAGTTTGTCCTTGGCGCCGTCCAGGCTTTCCTGGATCTTGGCGCGAGCAGCCGTGACCTTCTCACCCGCCTGTGAGGCAGTGGCTTTGAGCAGTTCTTCGGCGTCCAGGATGACGACCCGCAGATCGGCGGCCAGCTTGTCCTTGGTGACTTCGGTGTTCATGTTGATCCTCGTCAGGAGTAATGGTTAGGTTGTTGCCCGGGTCCGCAGAGGCACGGGCCTATGGCTATTGGCTCGATTCGGCCCGGCACGCCAAATGCATTATGACGGTGAAGCCTATCGGCTTTCTTGAGAGAGATCAACCAATCCCGCAGTCAATGGCAGCAGCAATCCTCAAACTTGAACCGGCGGCCCGCCGGTAGAATCAGGTCATGGCATCGCACTATCTTGAAGTATTCCGCAGTCCCCGGATCGCCGCTGTGCTTCTACTCGGATTTTCATCGGGCTTGCCGCTGGCGCTCACCGGCAGCACGCTGCAGGCCTGGCTCACCGTCAGCAAGGTCGATATTGTCACTATCGCCTGGTTCTCCTGGATAGGGCTGCCCTATGCGCTGAAGTTTCTGTGGGCGCCATTGATGGACCGTTACGTGCCCCCCTGGCTGGGACGGCGGCGCGGCTGGATTCTGGTCACTCAGCTGGGGCTGATTGCAGGCTTGCTGGCCATGGCCGTTTCCTCGCCCACGGACGATTTGTGGATGCTCGGCTGCGCAGCCCTGTGGGTGGCCTTCTTCTCCGCTTCACAGGATGTCGTGATTGATGCCTATCGCACCGATGCCCTCAAGAAGGAGGAACGGGGCATGGGCGCTGCGCTCAGCGTGTTCGGCTATCGCATCGCCATGCTGGCTTCCGGGGCATTGGCACTGATCCTGGCCGACCAGTTGGGGTGGCGCACCACTTACTTTGCCATGTCCGGATTCATGCTGGTGGGTATGCTGACGGCATTCAAGGCGCCCGAACCGGATGTGGCTGCAGCAGCCCCCCGGTCACTCGCCGATGCGGTGATTCAGCCGCTGCGCGACCTGCTGATGCGCCGCGGCGCGATGGCCTTGCTGCTGCTGGTGATGCTGTACAAGTTCGGTGATGCCCTGGCCGGTACGCTGACCACGGCCTTCCTGATTCGCGGCGTCGGGTTTTCACTGACCGATGTCGGTGCGGTGAACAAGGTGTTCGGGCTGATCTCCCTGCTGGTCGGGGGCATAACCGGTGGTTTGATGCTCACCCGCATGCGCCTGGTGACGGCGCTGCTGGCTTTCGGGGTGCTCCAGGCGGTGTCCAACCTGTCCTTTGCCTGGCTGGCCTGGGCCGGCAAGAGCTATCCCTTGCTGGTGTTTACCATTGGTTTTGAGAATTTCGCCAGTGGCATGGGCACGGCCGCCTTTGTGGCCTTTGCCATGGCCTTGTGCAACCACTCCTTCAGTGCCACGCAGTACGCGCTGTTGTCGGCGCTTGCCTCGGTAGGGCGCATCCTCTTTGGCCCGGCGGCTGGGGGCATGGTCCAGAGCCTGGGCTGGGACGGATTCTTCGTGCTGACCTTTGTTGCGGCACTGCCGGGGCTGGGCCTGGTCTGGCTGATGCGCGAGAACATCGATGCCGCGGAGCGTTCCAGCCGTCCGGTCGGCGCAGCACCTTGAGCGTCCTCCTGGTGGGCGCCTGGTCAGCGTTCCCTAGGCTTTCTCGAAGCGGAACACCGCCAGGCTGCCCAGGAGGTTGGGAAGAAAGCTGACCTGGCGCCCGCCATGCAGCACGATGCGCTCGAGAATGCGAATGTTGCGGGTGGCGCAGAAGGTCTCGAAGTCGCGCACCGTGCACAGGTGAATGTTGGGCGTGTTGTACCACTGGTAGGGCAGATCCCGGGATACGGGCATGCGACCGGCGAAGATCTGCAGCCGGTTCTGCCAGTGCCCGAAATTGGGGAAGGTCACGATGCCCTGACGACCAACGCGCAGCATCTCCATGACAATTTCTGCTGTGTGACGCATTGCCTGCAGAGTTTGCGAGAGCACCACATAGTCGAAGGAACCGGCATCGAAGCCGGCCAATCCCCGTTCCAGGTCGCTCTGGATGACGTTGATGCCGTTGCCCACGCAGGCCAGCACGTTGGCATCGGCGATTTCAATGCCATAGCCGCTGGCGCGCCGCTCCTGCTGCAGGTAACGCAGCAACTGGCCGTCGCCGCAGCCCAGGTCTAGCACGCTGGCGCCAGGACGTATGCAGCCCGCGATGGCTGCGAAATCGGCGCGTCGCCCGGTGGGAATGTGCAGTGTCTCGGACATGTTTACAGGCTGCGGTGCACGTTGTCGAACCAGGTGCGCACCAGGGCGTGGTAGCGCGGATCCTCGAGGAGGAAGGCGTCGTGTCCGTGAGGCGCATCGATTTCGGCGTAGGAGACATCGAGCCGGTTGTCCAGCAGCGCCTTGACGATCTCCCGCGAACGCTCGGGGGCAAAGCGCCAGTCCGAGGTGAAGGACACCACCAGGAAGCGTGCACTGGCTGCAGCCAGTGCGTGTGACAGGCTGCCACCGGTCGCAGAGGATGGATCGAAGTAATCCAGGGCACGGGTGATCAGCAGATAGGTGTTGGCGTCGAAGTACTCGGCGAACTTGTCCCCCTGGTGGCGCAGGTAGGACTCCACCTCGAAATCCACGTCGAAATGGAAATTGATGCTGCCCGATTGCAGGGCGCGGCCGAACTTCTCCATCATGGCATCGTCGGACAGATAGGTGATGTGTCCGATCATGCGCGCCAGGCGCAGTCCGCGCCGTGGCACCACGCCATGCTCGTAGAAGTCCCCGCCGTGGAAGTCCGGGTCGGTGGTGATGGCCCGTCGCGCCACTTCATTGAAGGCAATGTTCTGCGCCGAGAGCGTGGGAGCGGCTGCCACCACCAACGCATGTCCGACGCGCTCCGGGTAACTCAGCGTCCATTGCAGGGTTTGCATGGCGCCCAGGCTGCCACCCATGACGGCGGCAAAGCGCTGGATGCCGAGGCGGTCGGCCAGTCGTGCCTGGGCGTCCACCCAGTCCTCGACCGTGACCACGGGAAACTTCGAGCCCCAGGGTTTGCCGGTGGCAGGGTTGATGGACGCCGGTCCTGTTGAGCCGAAACAGCCGCCCAGGTTATTGATGCCGATGACAAAGAAGCGTTCGGTATCCAGGGGCTTGCCCGGGCCGATCATGTTGTCCCACCAGCCGATGTTGGTCGGCTTGTCTTCGTACCAGCCGGCGACGTGGTGGGAGGCGTTCAGTGCATGGCACACCAGGACCGCATTGGACCGGTCGGCGTTCAGAGTGCCGTAGGTTTCATAGACGAGTTCGTAGGCAGGCAGCACGCTGCCGCTGCGAAAGGCCAGCGGCACATCGAACTGCATGCTTTGTGCCCTGACCGGCCCCACCGAATTTTGTCCGCCCTGCTTCATCGCCAATGAAAAAACCCGTTCGCCTGCTGGTGCCGGCTGAACGGGTTTCCCACGCTTTAGCCGGATTTAGGAGCCACCTTCCCGACATGGGTGAGGCCTCCAGCGCCCGCAAGCTGATCTTCAAATCGGCGCGAGGGCGAACATTACCCGAGACACGGGTGGCGGTCAATTGCAGTAGGGGAGGGGCCGGGGATCAGGCGTTGAGCTTTTCCAGCAACCGGCGGATCTCTTCGGGATTCTCCGCCCGCAGAATGTGCTCGGTGGTGGTGCGGATGCTGTCCAGGCTGGTCTGCAGCACCTGTTGCTTGATGGCGAGCAACTGCACTGGATGCATCGAGAACTGCCGCAGTCCCAGGCCCAACAGCAGCCTGGTGAGCGAAGCATCACCAGCCATTTCGCCGCAGATGGCCACTGGCTTGCCCGCCTGCTGTCCGGTGCGAATGGTATGGGAGATCAGGTGCAGGACTGCCGGATGGAGCGGATCGTACAGATGGGCGACGGAATCGTCGGTGCGGTCTATGGCGAGGGTGTACTGGATCAGGTCATTGGTGCCGATGGAGAGGAAATCCAGCTTGCGCACGAAAAAGCCTAGTGAAAGTGCGGCCGCCGGTATCTCCACCATCCCGCCGATGGGCATCTGGTGATCATAGGGAATGCGCAGTTCGTCGAGTGATGCACGCGCCTGGGCGATGGCGGCAAGCGCCTGCTCCACCTCATGGACATGGGCAAGCATGGGGATGAGCAGGCGCACCTTGCCGTAATGGGATGCGCGCAGGATGGCCCGCAATTGCGTCTGGAACAGCAGCGGTTCGGCCAGGCAGTATCGGATGGCGCGCAGTCCCAGGGCCGGATTGGGGCCGGTGGTGTGGGCGCCGTCCAGGCTCTTGTCTGCCCCGAGGTCCAGCGTGCGGATGGTGACCGGCCGGCCCTCCATCCCCTGGGCCACCTCGCGATAGGCCTCGAATTGCTCTTCCTCACCGGGCAGGTCAGCGCGGTTGAGGAACAGGAATTCGCTGCGGAACAGGCCGATGCCGGTGGCGCCGGATTCGCGTACATCGTCCATGTCCTGGGGCAGTTCGATATTGGCCTGCAGTTCGATGTCGACGCCATCAAGGGTGGTGGCCCGGCGCGTGCGCAATTGCTTGAGCTTCTGCTTGCCGGCCTCCATGGCTGTCTGGCGCCGGCGATATTCTGCCAGCACCTGTTGATTCGGGTTGACGATGAGTACACCGTCGCGGCCGTCGACGATGAGGAGTTCGTTCTCGCGGATCAGCCCGCGCGCATGGTGCAGGCCGACGATGGCCGGAATGTCCAGGCTGCGGGCAACAATGGCCGTATGCGAGGTCACTCCGCCCAGGTCGGTGATGAAGCCGGCGAACTGGTGCTGCTTGAACAGCATCATGTCCGCGGGCGACAGGTCGTGCGCGACGATGATGAGGTTTTCTTCGTGGCTGGGTTGTTCAGGAACGTGGGCACTGCCGGTGAGCGCCTTCAGCACGCGTTCCACGACCTGCATGATGTCGTTGCCCCGCTCCCTCAGGTAGGGGTCCTCGATGGCGTCGAACTGCGCAACCAGCGCCTCCATCTGCTGGATCAAGGCCCATTCGGCGTTGCAATGGCGCGCCCGGATCAGGTCGCGCGGCACCTGGGTCAGGTGCGCATCATCGAGAATGAGGCGGTGCACATTGAGGAAGGCGCCGATCTCCGGAGGGGCGCCAGGCGAGATGCCGGCCTGCAGCTGGATCAGTTCTCCGCGCACCTGGCGTACGGCCTGGTCAAAGCGGTGCACCTCGGCCTCCACTGCGGAGTGCTCGATCTCGTAGTGCGCGACTTCCATGCGCGCACTGGAGACGAGGTGGGCATACCCTATGGCAATGCCGGCAGAGACTCCCGAGCCGTGGAGTGTGAAGCTGGCGGACAGCTCGGCGCTGGTGCCGGCGGCGCCCATGTGCTTCACTCGCCCTCGCCGAACTTGTCGGCGATCAGTTGCACGATGCCGGTCAGTGCATCATCGGCATCGCTGCCTTCGGTTTCGACCAGCACCTTGCTTCCCTTGCCGGCAGCCAGCATCATCACGCCCATGATGCTCTTGGCGTTGACCCGGCGGTCATTGCGGGTGAGCCAGACTTCCGATTCGAACTCGCCGGCCAACCGGGTGAGCTTGGCCGAGGCGCGCGCGTGCAGGCCCAGCTTGTTGACGATTTCCACTTCAGCCTGCGGCATGCTTGTTCTCCGCCTTGATGTGAACGACCCCGTCGATTCCCCCGCTCATGGCTTTTTTCACGACCACCGAGAGGGGCTCTTCCCGGTAGGTCAAGGCACGAATGAGCATGGGCAGGCTCACGCCGGCGATGGCTTCCACCTTGCCGGGCACGACCAGCCGCGTGGCAATGTTGGATGGCGTGGCCCCGAGGATGTCGGTCAGCACCAGGACGCCACTGCCGGCATCCAGCTGCCTGGCGAGATCCTGTGCCTGGGGAAAGATGAGTTCAGGATCGTCGTGCATGGTTACACCAACCTGTCTCACCCGCAACGGCCGGCGCGCCAGTACGTGGCTTGCGCAGTGGATCAGGGTTTCGCCGAACGCGCCGTGCGCGATGATGAGGACACCAACCATTTCTGTTTCTCTTTCAGTCTGCCGTCAGGGGAGCACCGGGCGCCTGATGGCGCATCGTTGGCCAGTGGCCGCACGTCATTCAGTCCGGCAACCTGAATGCCATGGCAAAGCGGACAGCAAAGGTCTTATTTTGCAGTGTCGTGGGAATTTCCGTAAGAGGCACGAGCCGACGGGCCAGGCTCAGGGCATGTTCATCCAGGATGGCATGGCTGGTTGGGGCGATGATGGTGACCGATTTGAGCGTGCCATTGTCCGCCACCACCAGTTCCACGGCGCAATCGCCTTCGAGTTGCTCGTCGAGTGCCTGCTGCGGATAGGAGCGCACGCGTGTCATCGACTGCACCAGGCGATAGATATAAAGGTCGAGGGCGGCCTCCACTTCCGCCTGGCTCTGAGCATGTGCGGTCGGTGGCATGACAAAGACGAGCGTGAGGCTCAGTGCCGCAATGAAGCCGGAAAGAATGCGGAAAACACTGCCTGGGCGATGCCGGGCCGGACGCAGTCCAGCCATGCTAGCGTCCTGAATCGCTAATTCGATGAAGAAAAAAGACCGAGAATCGCCGCCACACGGATACGGCGTTGCAAATGCTCGCAAGGTGTTCAAGCTTGCTGCGCTTTGCGCCTTGTCTGGCACCGATTTCGGCCCTTTTTCGCATCATGGCTCAGGTCTTGGCAAGGTCATCTCAACGAACGAACGATTCAGGACGCTAGCGCCGACTCGCGGCTTCCAGCGCGTCGATGAAAAGTCCGGCCACATTGACGCCGCTCTGGTCGGTGATCTCCCTGAAACAGGTCGGGCTGGTGACGTTTATTTCGGTGAGGTGCTCGCCGATGATATCGAGTCCGACCAGCAACAGGCCGCGGCTGGCCAGTTCAGGCCCCAGTGTCTCGGCGATTTCCCGGTCGCGCCCGGTCAATGGCCGGCATACGCCGGTTCCGCCGGCGGCCAGGTTCCCGCGCGACTCGCCTTCGCGGGGGATGCGGGCCAGGCAGTAGGGCACGGGTTTGCCGGCGATCAGCAGGACACGCTTGTCGCCCTGGGTGATCTCCGGTATGTAGCGCTGCGCCATGATGGTGCGGGTGCCGAACTCGGTGAGTGTCTCGACAATCACATTACGGTTCGGGTCGTTCTCGGCGATGCGGAAAACGCCCATGCCGCCCATGCCGCCTAGCGGCTTGACGATTACGTCACGGTGCTCGTCAATGAAGGCATCAATCTGGCCCGGCAGCCGGGAAACCAGGGTGGGGGCAATGAACTGCGGATAACGGGCAATGGCGAGTTTTTCGTTGTGGTCGCGGATGGCACGGGGATCGTTGAACACGCGCGCACCCTGGGCGACGGCCAGTTCCAGCAGCCAGGTGCTGGTGACGTACTCCATATCGAAAGGCGGGTCCTTGCGCATGACCACGCCATCAAAGCCGTTCAGCGGCATCTCAGAGGCGGGGTCGAGGCTGTACCAGTTGGCCGGATCTTTGCGCAGGGTGATCTGGCGCGCAACGCCGATGATGGTATTGCGCTTCCAGGCGATGTCCTGCTGTCGCAGCACGTAGAGCTCATGCCCGCGAGCATCGGCCTCCACCATCATGGCGTAGCTGGAGTCCTTGTAGATTTCCAGCGAGTCGAGCGGGTCGATGATGAAGGCGAATTTCATGGTCAGGCGGCCTGTGCTGGGTCCGGGGCGGTGCGTTCCAGTTCCAGGGCTGCCGCGGCAAGCGCCAGTCTGGCCACCACGCCGTAGCTGTAAAAACGGTTCGGGCCGGCATCCGGCTGGGCCGTATGGTCGGGCGTGGTGCAGCAGTCCTCAAAGGCCAGCGGCTCGAAATGCATGCCGGGCGCATTGAGATTTTCCGAAACACCGCGTTCCTTGTGCACCCGGTAGAAGCCTCCCACCACGTAGCGATCAATCATGTACACGACCGGTTCGGCGCTTGCTTCGCCGATGCGCTCACAGGTGTGCACGCCTTCCTGCATGATCACGTGACTGACCTGCAGGCCTTCCTTGATCACCGCCATCTTGTTGCGCTGCTTGCGATTGAGGCCAACCACGTCATCGGCACTCCGGGCGATCATGATGCCCATGCCATAAGTCCCGGCATCCGCCTTGACCACGACATAAGGCTCGTCCTTGATGCCGTATTCGAGGTACTTCATGCGGATCTGGTTGAGCAGTGCCTCCACGTTGGTGGCGAGGCAATCCTCACCGGCACGTTCGTGGAAATCCACTTCGCCGCAAACGGCGAAGTACGGGTTGACCAGCCAGGGATCGATCTGCAGCAGGCTGCCAAAGGAACGGGCAATTTCGTCATAGGCGGAGAAGTGGTTGGACTTGCGTCGCACCGCCCAGCCGGCGTGGACCGGTGGCAGCACATATTGCTCCTGCAAGTCCTTCAGCACGTCCGGAATGCCTGCGGACAGGTCGTTGTTGAGCAGAATGGTGCACGGATCGAAGTCAGACAGGCCTAGTCGCCGACCGTTTCTCACCACCGGTTCGAGCAGCAGCGCGGGTTGGCCGGGTACTTCCACAGGCGTCGGTTCGGTGATCGCCGGATTGATACTGCCAATGCGCACTTCCAAGCCGGCCTGGCGCATGATGGTGGCCAGCCGCGACACGTTCTGCAGGTAGAAGGCGTTGCGCGTGTGATTTTCCGGAATCAGCAAAAGGCGCTTGGCATCCGGGCAGATTTTTTCCACCGCCGACATGGCCGCTTGCACGCAAAGTGGCTGGAAGGCCGGGTTGAGATTGTTGAATCCGCCGGGAAAGAGGTTCATGTCCACGGGCGCGATCTTGAACCCGGAATTGCGCAGATCGACTGACCCGTAGATCGGGGGCGTGTGTTCCTGCCAGAACGTGCGAAACCAGTGTTCGATGGAGGTGGAGTCCTTCAGGATGCGGGACTCGAGGTCCTGTAGCGGTCCGGTCAGGGCAGTGCTGAGATGCGGAATCATGCGCAGGGGTCCGGTTTTGTGGCCGACGCACCAGGCAGGTGCGACAGGCTGTTTTTTTCATTCTAGCCGCTGGATGCGTGGTTCGTCAGTCATCCGGGAAAAACAAAAAGGGCGGGATGTCCCGCCCTTTTTGCCGGTGGTGGTCCGACGCTGTTACTTCTTGTCTGCGGGTGCCTTCGGCGCTGCCGGTTCCTTGAAGCTGGCGCCCGCCTGATTGGCCAGGTAGACCACTGCGCGGGCGATTTCATAGTCGGAAAGATCGCTCGACCCACCCTTCGGCGGCATCGCGCCCTTGCCCTTGATGGCGCTCTGCACCAGTTTGTCCAGGCCGCCTGACAGGCGGGCTGCCCAGGCTGCCTTGTCGCCCAGTTTCGGGGCTCCCGCGGCACCGCTGGTGTGGCAGGCTGCGCAGGCTGTCTTGGTGATTTCTTCGCCGGTCTTGAACGACCCGGCGGCACCGCCGGCGGAAATCGAGATGTCTGCAACCGGCTTGATGCGGGCAACCACAGCCTCTTCCGTGGCTTCAGAGGTTCCCGGCTTTGTGGCCGAAAGCACGAACTGGGCAAACATGATGGTGCCGACCACCGGGACAACGAAGGCAAGCACGCAGACAACCACCAGTTGCTGCCAGGTCTTGATGAAGGATTCGTGTTCGTTTGAGCTCATGCCCCGTCCCTGATTGGCGTCAAATAGCCCCAAATTATAGCCTGCTGCCGTGCAAGGGCAAAGTCCGGATGGACGATTCAGCCTAAAAATCGTAGACTTAGCCCTCACCATGCGCCCGTAGCTCAGCTGGATAGAGTACTGCCCTCCGAAGGCAGGGGTCACACGTTCGAATCGTGTCGGGCGCGCCAGAACCCCCCCGGAGTACACACGCCGATTCCGGTGTGTGGGGTGTGAGTTTCCCTCCTTGAATGGTACGCACCTCTCGTATCAGTTCGTGCCTTGTATCCTTGTAAGGGTGTCCCCTTTGCTACGGTGCCGGATCCTTGGCTGCGGGATACTGTGTTGCGAAAATACGAAGTTTTTCGCCCGATACTATAATTCTCGAGCAGAGTCCACTTGGGGGGGCGGACCTGCATCCCCAAGGAGGAATCATGTTGAAGATTGTTACGCGTATTCTTGCTTTCACAGCCTTTGCAGCAACGATGGGTGCACATGCACAGAACTATCCCACACGCGCCATCAGCGTAGTCGTTCCCTTTGTTGCCGGTGGTCCCACGGACACGCTGGGACGCACGCTGGCCGCTTCCATGTCCAAGCAGCTCAAGCAGACGGTGCTGATCGAGAACGTTGGCGGGGCCGGCGGCAACATCGGCGTCAATCGCGTGGTGAAGGCTTCGCCCGACGGTTACACGCTGTTGCTGCATCACATCGGCATGTCAACCAGCCCGGCGCTGTACCGCAAGCTGGATTACAACCCGCTCACTGATCTCGAATACATCGGGCTGGTTGCGGATGTGCCGATGACCCTGATTGCCCGTGGTAATTTCCCCGCGAACAACCTCAAGGAGTTCATCAGTTACGTGAAGGCGAACAAGGACAAGCTGCAACTGGCCAATGCCGGCCTGGGGGCGGCTTCACACCTGTGCGGGCTGATGTTCATGAGCACCATCGAGGCTGAAGTGCTGACCGTTCCCTATCAGGGCACTGCTCCTGCCATGGCCGCCTTGCTCGGCGGCACGGTGGACTTCATGTGTGACCAGACCACCAATACCACCGGCCAGATCCAGGGTGGTAAGGTCAAGGTTTACGGCGTCACCACGCGTGCCCGTGTGGCGTCATTGCCGACCATACCGACCATGGACGAGCAGGGACTCAAGGGCTTCGAGGTGGCGGTGTGGCACGGCCTGTATGGGCCGAAGAACACCCCCAAGCCGGCGCTGGATACGCTGGTCCGCGCCATGCAGGAGGCCCTCAAGGACAATGACCTGAAGGGCGTCCTGGCAAAGCTGGGCACCGAGCCGGTCTCGGCCAGCCGCCAGACACCGGATGCCCTGCGTAACCATCTGAAGGCAGAGATCGACAAGTGGGGGCCGGTGATCAAGAAGGCCGGGCAATACGCCGACTGAGCCTGTATCCCCGTAAGGGAATATTTCCAGACCATGCCGCCGCCGGCCATGCAATGCATGGCCGGCGGTTTGCATTCCGGGTGCACCCGCCGAGACCTGCGTACCGGTTCAGAGCAGGATGATGTCGTATTGCTCGGGGCTGTAGGTCGATTCCACCTGCATGGACACCGATTTTCCGATGAAGTCACTCAGCATCGCCAGCGACTGTGATTCCTCTTCCAGGAACAGGTCGATGACTTGCTGTGAGGCGAGGATGCGGAATTCCTTGGGGTTGAACTGCCGTTCCTCGCGCAGGATTTCCCGCAACACCTCGTAGCAGACGGTGCGCGCCGTCTTGAGTACGCCCCGGCCTTCGCAGATGTGGCAGGTGTCGCACAGCACGTGTTCCAGGGATTCGCGCGTGCGTTTGCGTGTCATCTCGACCAGGCCCAGCTGGGTAAAGCCGTTCATGGTGATGCGGGTGCGGTCGCGCGCGATGGCTTTGCCCAGTTCCGACAGCACTGCCTGGCGGTGCTCTTCGGACTCCATGTCGATGAAGTCGAGGATGATGATTCCCCCCAGGTTGCGCAGTCGCAACTGGCGCGCAATGACGTGGGTCGCCTCCAGGTTGGTCTTGAAGATGGTGTCATCGAAGCTGCGCACCCCGACGTAACCGCCGGTGTTGACGTCAACCGTGGTCATGGCCTCGGTCTGGTCGATGATGAGATAGCCGCCTGACTTCAGGTCGACGCGGCGCGACAGGGCCTTCTCGATCTCGTCTTCCACGTTGTGCAGGTCGAACAGCGGCCGCGTGCCGCTGTAGTGCTCCAGCATGTCGCGCACATTGGGCATGTATTCCTGGGCGAACTCCTGGAGCTTGGCGAAGTTCTCCCGTGAGTCGATGTAAATGCGCCCGGTGCGCTCATCGACGAAGTCGCGCAGCACGCGCTGCACCAGCGACAGGTCCTGGTACAGCAGGGTCGGGGCCGGGCATGTGGCGCTCCGGGTGCGGATGTCGGTCCAGAGCTTGCGCAGGTAGGCGATGTCCGCGGCCAGCTCCTCCTCGGTGGCGGCTTCGGCGACGGTGCGCACGATGTAGCCGCCCTTTTCCTCGGCCGGGACCACGCGCATCAGCTTGTCGCGCAGGGCCTGGCGCTCCTCCTCATCGCCAATGCGCTGGGAAATGCCGATATGGGCCTCCTGGGGCAGGTAGACCAGCAGGCGCCCAGCCAGGGAGATCTGCGTCGAAAGCCGCGCCCCCTTGGTGCCGATCGGATCCTTGATGACCTGCACCATGAGGGGCTGGCCTTCATTGAGGATGCGCTCGATCGGGCGCAGCTCGTTGCTGGCGCCATTCTGGCGGCGGTGTTCCCAGATGTCGCCTACGTGCAGGAAGGCCGCACGCTCCAGGCCGATCTCGATGAATGCTGACTGCATGCCAGGCAGAACCCGGGCAACTCGGCCAATATAGATATTGCTGACCAGTCCCCGGTTATGTGCACGCTCAATGTGCAGCTCCTGCGGCGCCCCCGACTGCATGATGGCGACGCGGGTTTCCTGCGGCGTGATATTGACGAGGATGTCTTCTTTCATCATGCCGGCATTGTGCCACCGTGCCGGCGTGTTCCCCTGAAAGATAAGAGCAAGCGTCTGTGAAAGTGGGTGCTTCAGGCCGGACGCACGCGTGTCAGCAGCACGGCTGTCTCATGCAAGGGCAGGCCCATGACGCCGGAATAGCTGCCTCGCAGGTCCTGGATAAAGGTTGCGGCACGCCCCTGTATGGCATAGGAACCCGCCTTGTCCATGGGCTCCCCGGTGGCCACATAGGCATCTATATCGGCCTGGCTCAGTCTGGCAAAGCGCACAGAGGTGTCGCTGTAGGCGGTTTCAAGTCCTTGCCCGAAGCGCACTGCCACGCCGGTGAATACCCGGTGTTCCCGCCCCGAAAGCGTGGCCAGCATGGCGCGAGCGTCGGCTGCATCGACTGGTTTTCCGAGAATGGACCCATCCAGTGTCACCGTCGTGTCCGCAGCCAGAATTGGCAGTGCAGTCATCTTCGGGATGCGCCTCTCGACCAGGCGCTGCCAGCCAGCATCTGCCTTGGCCACCGCCACGCGCAGCACATAATCCAGTGGCTGCTCGCCGGGGAGCGGCGTTTCATCCACGTCTGCAGCACGGTCAGGGCCTTCCCGCAGCAACATGATTTCGTACTGCACGCCGATCTGCAGAAGCAGTTCACGTCGACGCGGGCTGCGCGAGGCCAGATAGATGCGTGTGCCCGCTACCGGGAGCAGGGTAGATGACTCACTCACGATGGTAGGGGTGGCCTTGCAACAGGGACAGGCCACGGTACAACTGTTCGGCGAGCAGCACCCGGGCCATGCCATGGGGCAATGTCATGCTGGACAGGCGCATCTGCAATTGCGCTCCGGATTTCATCGAGGGACACAATCCATCCGGGCCGCCGATGACAAAGGCCAGGTCGCGTCCTGCGCCCAGCCGTGCCTCGATCCAGCGTGCCAGTTGTTCGGTGGTGAAATCACGTCCGTGCTCGTCGAGGACGATGCGTTCGGCACCCTCGGGAAGGGCCGCCTTGATGCGTGCCGCCTCGGCTGCCATGAGTTGGGGTACCGTCTTGCCCGTCGTGCGTGGCTCTGCCTTCACTTCCGTGAGGGCAATGCGCGCCATCGTGGGCATGCGTCCGGCGTAGTCGGCAAACCCGTCTGCCACCCAGGCCGGCATGCGCCTGCCGACTGCGATGATGTGCAGTTTCATGTGTTCTTGTGCTCGCCGGCAGCCGCTGGACGGGGGTGGTCAGGTTTCCGCAGGCATCTTGGTTCGGCGCACGCGCGGCTTGGGATGGTTCCACAACTCTTCCAGGTTGTAGTGAGCACGCACCGCCGGTTGCATGATGTGGACGATGATGTCACCCGCATCGACCAGCATCCATTCATTGCTCTCGGCCCCTTCCACCCCATGGACGCTGCCGCCGGCGGCCTTCACTTTGGCCTGGACATTGTTGGCCAGGGCCTTCAGTTGCCGGCCGGAATCCGCGCTGGCGATCATGACGCGGTCGAACATGGAGGTGATGTGGCGCACATCGAAGGTTTCAATATCCTTGGCCTTGATGTCTTCCAGGGCGCCCACGATGGTTTTCTGCAGTTTTGCGGTAGTGATCAAAAGCCGGTATTCCTGTAAAGATTGCGGGATCGTATGTAGTCCAGAACCCCCGGTGGCAGCACGCCAGGGGGATTCTGTCCGGCGTTCAGTGCGGCGCGAATGGCGCTGGCTGAAATGTCCAATGGCGGCATGGTGAAACGCAGTATGCGCCCGGCAGCCTGCCCATCCATGCTGACCGACTCCCGGTGGGCAAGTTCCGCGGCCAGCTCAGGCGACAGCCGGTCACGGGCCACAGGGTACCCGGGTCGCTCGGCTACGGCAATGTGTGCAGATTCGAACAGGCGGCGCCATTCCCGCCAGGTGTCCAGCGCCAGCAACTGGTCGGCGCCGATGATGAAGGCCAGCGGCCGGCGGTGGCCGATCTCGCCGCGGATGCGGGCCAGCGTGTGGATGGTGTAGGTCGGCTCCGTTGACTCGGCTTCGGCGCAGTCCAGGCTGAAGGCTTCCTCATTGGCTAGTGCGATCCTCAGCATGGCCAGCCTGTCTTCCACCGGGGCGCCGGGCTGTCCGCGGTGCCCCGGGCGTCCCGAGGGAATCCAGCGCACGCCCTCGAGTGACAGACCCTTCATCGCCGCCCGGGCGAGCGCCAGGTGGGCCTTGTGCACAGGGTCGAAAGTGCCTCCCAGCAGGCCCAGCGGCGCGGTAAGGAGCTCGGCCACTACTGACGGATCTGGCCGTCGCCGAACACGACGTACTTCTGCGAGGTAAGGCCTTCCAGGCCGACCGGCCCCCGGGCGTGCAGCTTGTCGGTGGAAATCCCGATCTCCGCACCCAGCCCGTACTCGAAGCCGTCGGCAAAGCGCGTCGAGGCATTCACCATCACCGAGCTGGAATCGACCTCCCGGAGAAAGCGATCTGCCCGTCCCTGGTCTTCGGTGATGATGGCGTCGGTGTGATGCGAGCCGTAACGGGCAATGTGATCGATCGCTTCATCCAGCCCTGAAACCACCCGTACCGCGAGTATGGGGGCCAGGTACTCCTCGTACCAGTCGGCTTCCGTGGCCTGCTTCATGTCGGCGACCAGCGCGCGCGCAGCGTCATCGCCACGCAGTTCCACGCCTTTGGCCCGGTAGATGCCGGCCAGCCTGGGCAGGATCCCCGGCGCAATGTCCCTTGCCACCAGCAGCGTTTCCATGGTGTTGCAGGTGCCATAGCGCTGGGTCTTGGCGTTGTCGGCGATGCGCACCGCCTTTTCGGCGTCGGCAAGGTCGTCAATGTAGACGTGGCACACGCCATCCAGATGCTTGATCATCGGGATGCGCGATTCGCTC
This sequence comes from Betaproteobacteria bacterium, assembly GCA_947474715.1. GTDB lineage: Bacteria > Pseudomonadota > Gammaproteobacteria > Burkholderiales > SG8-39 > CAIYPG01. The sequence continues at coordinate 12,228 of CANJJT010000028.1, read as the reverse complement.
ATGATGCGCTGGATGAGGCTCTTGCCGCCGCGCGGCACGATGATGTCGACGTACTCGTTCATGGTGAGTAACTCGCCCACGGCAGCGCGGTCGGGTGTTCCCACCACCTGCACGGCCGCTTCGGGCAGCCCGGCCTCGCGCAGTCCCTCATGCACGCAGGCGGCGATGGCCAGGTTGGATTGCACCGACTCGGACCCGCCGCGCAGGATGCAGGCATTGCCCGACTTGAGGCACAGCGCTGCGGCATCGGCCGTGACATTGGGCCGGGCTTCATAGATGATGCCGATCACCCCCAGCGGCACGCGCATGCGTCCCACCTTGATACCGCTTGGCTGCTCGCGCACCTCGCTGATGACGCCTATGGGATCAGGCAGTGCTGCCACCTGCTCCAGCCCCAAAGCCATGGTTTCGATCGCTTTTGGGCTCAGAGTGAGGCGATCGATGAAGGCCGCATCCTTGCCGGAATCCCGGGCCGATTTCAAATCCACGGCATTGGCCGCAAGCAGCGCATTCTGCTCCCGGCGCACCGCAGCCGCGATGGCCTTGAGAGCGGCGTTCTTGCGCGCCGTGTCGGTGCGTGCAAGCTCGCGCGCAGCCAAGCTCGCCGCCTCGCCCAGCTGGCGCATGTACTGCTTTACATCCCTGATTTCATTGACTGCATTCATGGGCGGAAATTCTACGCTGGTTTGCCTGCAACCAGCGCCGTCCGTTCCCCGACCAGCCGCCGGGCAGCCGGTGCCATTTATGGCGCACCGACCAGGCCCCCGCCAGCAGGGCCGTGGAGACCAGCCAGAACATCGGGACCAGCCCGACCAGGGTGCCGATGGTGCCGGTCAGCATGGGCAGGGTCGACTGATAGGCCTGGGTGATGGTGGCGCGCAGGATGATGGCCCTGGCGAAGCGGCGCTGCCGTGTATCAATGCCTGAAGATGCCCTCGTTTCGTGCTCCAGCCCGCGTTGTTCAGGCAAGTCTCAGGCCCAGCTGCAGCATTTCATCCCAGGCATCGCCTTTGGCCACGCCCTTGGCGACTCGGTCAATGAAGGCGGCGTGACCAAGTGCCTGCAGCAGGGATTCGCGAGGCAGGCGGTGCGCTGCGCGTCCCACCAGGCTTTGCCGCGCATCGCCGAACACGCGATTCTCACGAAACAGTTCGTCGGGCCGGCGTCCCTTCGCCAGGCCGGCCTGGATGCGGGCAATGGCGCGGATCTCCTCGGAGAGGATCCAGATCAGCCGGGGCGGCGCCTCACCCTCGGCGCGCAATCCCTCCAGCATGCGCAGCAGGCGCGGTTTGTCTCCGGCGAGCATGGCCTCGGTCAGTTTCAGGGCGTCGTAGCGGGCGACGTTCAGCACGGCATCGCGGACTGCATCGAAAGCCAACTGGCCCTCCGGCAGCAGCAAGGCCAGCTTCAGCACTTCCTGATGAGCCGCAAGCAGGTTGCCCTCCACGCTGTCGGCGAGGAACCCCAGTGTTTCGCGATCGGCCTTCTGCTTCTGGCGTGCCAGGCGTCCGGCGATCCATTCGGGCAGGCGCGCCCGCTCCAGTGGATAGATGTTGATCAGCACACCGCGCCCACTGAGGGCCTTGAACCAGGCCGAATTCTGGCCGGTCCGGTCAAGCCGGGGCAACACCACGATGGCCAGGGTGTCTGGGGCCAGCCCCTGGCAGAAGGCGACAATGGCATCGCTGCCCGTGGTGCCGGGCTTGCCGCCGGGCATGCGCAGCTCGATGATCTTGCGATCGGCAAACAGCGACAGTCCCGCCGAGGCGGCCAGCAGGGCGCCCCATTCGAAACTGCGCTCTACCGTGAGGACATGGCGTTCGCTGAAGCCTGCCTTGCGCGCCCTGGCTCGTATGGCATCGGCTGCTTCCAGGGCCAGCAGCGGCTCGTCCCCGTGGATGATGTACAGACCTTCGAGGGAGCGCTGCAGGTGTGCGTCCAGCTGGTCAGCGCGCAGTGACGCAGCCATGGTCGGGGCGAAAACCGGTCAGGGAGTGGCTGTGGACGCTGCAGGCGCATTGGGTGCGCCCAGCGTCGGTGCCACGGAGCGAGCCAGTGCGGCCGAGGGCGAGCCTGGCGCCTGGCTGGTCGGTGCCGTGCTGGGCACGCGTGCGGCGCCCAGGCGACGCATGATCTGTTGCACCATGTCTGCCTGCATCTCGCGATACAGCAGGGTTTCCTCTGCTTCCTTTGCCAGCAGTTGGGCATCATTGAAGGAGACGTCGCGTGTCAGCACGATTTCGTTCAGGGGCAGGTACTCGCGCCCGCCGCTGTCGACAACACGGAATCCGACCCGGTGGCGCAGCTTGAATTCGCGCACACGCCCGGCGGTATTGAGCGACAGGATGACTTTCTCCCGCATGTCCTGGGTGAAGATGATCTGGGCCTGCGCCTCTTCCGGGGTGTTCACCGGCCGGGTGCCTGTGCCTGCGGCGATGTTGCGCTTGAGTTCCACGCCCATGGTGGAAGAACCTGGAATGTAGAGGGTCTCGAAGGGCAGGCTGGAACTGCCGCGCATCTGAAAGCCGCAACCGGCCGTGATGCCCAGCATCACCAGAAGCAGCACGGCGGTGAAGTGGCGGATTGCCGCGATCCCCGGTCCGTGGGCGGGGGCAGACTGGTGGTTCAGGCCGGGGCGGGACATGGGGAGCGGCATTCTGGTTTCGCGGGTCGGTTATAGGGGCCACGGGCCATTTCATGCACTCAGGCGCGAGCCATCGAGGCTCGGTTCTGACGACCTTGTCTGGCGATGATCGGCCCGTTGCCGGATTCTACCGCTTCCAGTCTGGCTTCCGGCATGCCCGAGATGGCTGGCACCAGACGCGCCAGCGCGGCCGTTAAGGCCCTGGCAGGGGGGCGGCGTGTGCCAGCAGGCGCTTGTAACAGTCGTTCAGTGACTGCTTCAGGCGTTCCATCAGCAGGGGGCGATCCAGCATCAGGTAAGCAAGTTCCGCCGTAGGGCGGCCCTCGGCAAATTTCATTCGCGCCGGATGATGGGCGGGCAGATCCGCGAGTATCTGCTTGACTTCGGCATCTGCAACCGAGTCCCGGCCGCTGTTTTCAAGCGGCGCCGGGGAAGGTGTCATGTCGTCGCTCATCGGCTTCCTCTGTTTCTGTTGATGCCGCCTGGCTGCTGGACGGATCTCATGCGCCGGCTCGGCCCATCACGTTCACATCTTCTGCAGGACAGTGTCCTTGCGGTCATCGGAGATATGCCAGTTCTGGCTGTTGTCTTTGCTGCGGCTGTCACGGAAGGTGCCGGCGTTTTCTGGCGTGCCGAAGCGGTGAAACAGCACGGGTGGTGTGACGCTGGCCACGGATGACCAGAGGTAACCCGGCTCGCGCCTCCAGGAGACATGGGCCGTTGCTACGAGTCTTTGCAATTCATCTTGAGTGGGCATGGGTATCCAATTCAGGGCCGGGGGCGTGCCGGAGGTCGGCAGCAGATTACGGGCTTGCCAGGCGACACCTGGAGCAAGCGATTTGTCAGGGCGACAGTATGCGCCTGCAATGCCCCGGAAACCCCCTCGGGAGCCCGCCTGTCACAAATAAAAGCGCTTGGGCAGGCCTGATCGACCCATGAATGTGCTGCAACCGCCTGCCCGGGTGCAAAATCGATCGGCAAACCCGGCAGGGCGTGGGGCTGATGCCAACCAGTCGAGCCGGTCACACCACGACGTTGACCAGCCTCCCGGGCACTACGATGACTTTCTTCACCGGCCGGCCTTCTGCCAGTCGAACCACGGCTTCGTGGCCGCACGCCAGCGCCTCGATGTCCTCTTTAGAGGCAGTGGGTGCCGCCCTGATATGCCCGCGCAGTTTGCCGTTTACCTGCAGCACCAGTTCCAGTTCGTCCTGCACCAGGGCCGATGCCGCCGCTTCCGGCCAGGAGGCCTTCAGGATGTCCTCGCCCAGGCCGAGGTCGCGCCAGAGCTGGTGGCAGATATGCGGCGTGATCGGCGACAGCACACGCAACAATATGGACAGGCCTTCCTCCAGCACCCGCGCATGGGCTGCCGCATTCGTCCGGGGTGCCGCCTTCAGCGCATTGAGCATTTTCATGCAGGCCGAGGCGACAGTATTGAACTGGAAGCGGCCCAGGTCGTAGTTGGCCTGCTTCAGGTTCTGGTGGATTTCCCGCCGCGTGGCTGCCAGCACTTCGGGCAGTTTGCCGCCGGCATCCAGTGCGGGTGCGCCAGCCAGATGGGGCTTGGTCGTCTGCTCGTAGTCCGCGGCAAAGGTCCACAGGGATTTGAGGAATCGGGCCGAGCCGTCCACGCCGGCATCCGACCACAGCAGGGTCATCTCCGGCGGGCTGGTGAACATCATGAAGAAGCGCGCCGTATCGGCACCGTATTCCTCCACCAGCTGCTGCGGGTCCACGCCGTTGTTCTTCGACTTGGACATGGTGCCGATGCCCGCGGACTCCACCGGCAGGCCGTCGGCGTGCAACGTCATCGCGGTGCGCTTGCCTGCCTCGTCGGTCCTGATGTCGATGTCGACCGGATTGAAGTACTTGATGCGGCCTTCGCCTTGCTTGCGGAAGAAAATCTCGTTCAGCACCATGCCCTGGGTGAGCAGGTTGCGGAAGGGCTCGTCGAACTTCACCAGGCCGAGGTCGCGCATCACCTTGGTCCAGAAGCGCGAATACAACAGATGCAGGATGGCGTGTTCGATACCGCCGATGTACTGGTCCACCGGCAGCCAGCGATCCACGCGTGCGTCCACCATCGACTTGTCGTTGTCCGGGCAGGCGTAGCGCGAGTAGTACCAGGACGAATCAACGAAGGTGTCCATGGTGTCGGTTTCCCGCTTCGCCGGCTGGCCGCATTTCGGGCAGGCGCAGTTCAGGAAGGCGGCATGCTTGTTCAGTGGATTGCCGGTGCCATCGGGGACCAGATCCTCGGGCAGTTTCACCGGCAGCTGATCATCGGGCACGGGTACCACGCCACAACTGTCGCAGTGGATCAGCGGTATCGGGCAGCCCCAGTAGCGCTGGCGCGAAATACCCCAGTCGCGCAGGCGCCAGGTAGTCTGCTTCTCGCCCAGGCCCTTGGCGCCGAGGTCGGCGGCGATGGCGTCGACTGCAGCCTGATAATCCAGGCCATCGTATTTTCCGGAACTGATGCAACGGCCGTAGTCACTGTAACCCGCTTGCCAGGCCTCGGTTGAATAGGTCATGCCGCCGACCTCAATGACCGGTTTGATGGCCAACGAATACTTCTTGGCAAAGGTGAAATCCCGTTCGTCGTGCGCCGGCACGCCCATCACGGCACCCTCGCCGTAGCTCATCAGCACGTAGTTGCCCACCCACACCGGCACGGCTTCCCCGGTAATGGGGTGGTTCACCGTCAGCCCGGTGGCCATGCCCTTCTTTTCCTGGGTGGCGAGTTCGGCCTCCATCACGGCGCCGCGCTTGCACTCGTCGATAAAGGCGGCTAAGGCCGGATTGCCTTTTGCGGCATGCGCGGCCAGCGGATGCTCGGCTGCCACGGCGCAGAAGGTCACGCCCATCAGTGTGTCGGCGCGCGTGGTGAACACTCGCAGGACCTCAGACTTTCCTTCCAGCGTATAGGGGAAGCCCAGCTTCACGCCCACGCTCTTGCCGATCCAGTTCGCCTGCATGGTGCGCACGCGCTCGGGCCAGCCGGGCAGCGTGTCCAGGGCGGCGAGCAGTTCCTCGGCGTATTTGGTGATGCCGAGGTAGTACATCGGGATCTCGCGCTTTTCCACCAGCGCGCCGGTGCGCCAGCCGCGCCCGTCGATGACCTGCTCGTTGGCGAGCACGGTCTGGTCCACCGGGTCCCAGTTCACCGTGCCGGTCTTCTGGTAGGCGATGCCCTTTTCCAGCATGCGCAGGAACAGCCACTGGTTCCACTTGTAGTACTCGGGGCGGCAGGTGGCGATCTCGCGGTCCCAGTCGATGGCAAAGCCCAGCGCCTTCAACTGCTTCTTCATGTAAGCGATGTTGTCGTAGGTCCACTTCGCTGGTGGCACGCCATTGGCCATGGCGGCGTTTTCGGCGGGCAGGCCGAAGGCATCCCAGCCCATCGGCTGCAGCACGTCGTAGCCGCGCATCTTGTGAAAGCGCGTGACCACATCGCCGATGGTGTAGTTGCGCACATGCCCCATGTGCAGCTTCCCGGAGGGATAGGGAAACATCGACAGGCAGTAGTACTTGGGTTTGCCGGTGGGCTGGTCGGGCGCGAGAAAGGCGCCTGTGCTGTCCCAGTGCTGCTGGGCGTCTTGTTCGATGCGTGCCGGCTGGTACTGGGATTGCATGGCGGGATGGGTGAGTAAAGGGCGGATTATAACCGCCGGAACATGGACTTCCGTCGCCATCGCCCTGTGCCGTGGTGGTCTGCAGCAGTGCTGTGCAAGGCCACCGATACGATGCAGTCCCGGCCGATCTCGGCCGGGCGGCAGGTGCGGCCTACAGCGTGCCGTTGCCGCGCAGTTTTGCAATCTCCTCGGCGCTGAAGCCATAGTCGGCGAGCACTTCTTCGGTATGCTGGCCATGGCGGGGCGGTGGGGATTTCACGGTCGCCGGATTGCCCGACATGCGATAGGAGGCCTTGGGCACGGCAAAGGCCGGCAGCCCGGGTTGCGCATCCTCGGGAAAGGCGTGGAAGAATTCGCGCGCCTTCAATTGCGGGTGGTGCACGGCATCGGCCAGTTGCAGCACCGCCATGGCGGCCACGCCACCCTTGTTCATGATGGCCTCCCATTCCAGCGCGGTTCTTTCCGACAGCGTCCTGACGATCTCCTCGTCCAGTTGCTTGATGTTGGCGAGCGCCGCCTCGTCATTGACGAAGCGCGGGTCCTTTGGGATATCTTCCCGGTTCATCGCCTTCCACAGTTTTTCACGGCGCGGCGCGGCCCCGGCTGCAATCGACAGATACCCTTCCTTGCAGGGATAGGTGTTGCTGACATAACCGCCCTTGCCCGAGCCATTGCCCACCAGCGGCGGCGTTTCGTTGGAGGTGATGGCGCGCACCACTTCGCCCGACATCATGGTGATGGCCGTCTCCAGCATGGCCACGTCGATGGCCTGGCCGACACCGGTGCGGGTGCGGTGGAACAGCGCGGTGGCCAGGGCGAAGGCGGTGGCATAGCCGGTGGTGTAGTCGATGATGGTGGACCCGGTCTTGAGGGGGCCGGTATCCTGGGTGCCGGTGATGCTCATCATGCCGCTCACGGCCTGGATCACGCCGTCGATGGCCGGGTCGCTTTTCTTCGGCCCGGTCTGGCCGTAGCCGGTGACTGAGGCAAAGATGATGCGCGGGTTGATCTTCTTCAGGTCCTCGTAGCCGATGCCGTAACGGGCCATGGTCCCGCCCTTGAGGTTCTCGATGACGATGTCGGCCTTGGCCGCCATCTTGCGGAAGGTTTCCTGTCCTTCTGGTGTGTTGAGCGCGAGCGTGATGGAGCGCTTGTTGCTGTTGTAGGAAAGGAAGGTGCGCGCCATGTTGAGCTTGAGGAACGCCGTGCCGAAATCACCGGCGCGCCGGGCCGAGTCGCCTTCCTTCGGGTCCTCGATGGTGACGACGTCGGCGCCATGCAGGGCCAGTTGATAGGCGGCAAAGGGTGCTGCTACCACGCGCGCCACCGCCAGCACCTTGATGCCGCTGAATGCCTGTTCCATATTCATGTTTCCTCCCCGGGATGGCCGCCAGGTCTGGCGATGCCATCCATTGATGTTATCGGTTGCTCGAGTGCGCCATGCACGGTGCATGGCGCAAAGTGTCAGGTGCCCAGCGTCGCGCTCCAGGCCTGGAGCGCCTGCCCGCCTGCCTGCACCCGGCCCTCCAGGCGTCGTCCCTGGACCACGGCCTCGTAATCCAGTCGGCGGCCCTGGTGCAGCACTGAAAAGCGCAGGCGGTCCACTTCAAAGCGCAGATCCCATAGTGCCAGTGTTTCATTGCCGATGTCGAGTTGCCCACGCACCTGCTGGAAGCGCTGGCTGAGGCGCAGCACCTGCGCAGCCCCGGTGCCCGGGGTGAAGCGCCATTCGCCTGCCACCTGCGCCGGAATGCGCCACAGCATGCCGCGTTGCGAATCCACGTAGACGGTCTGGTCCGGCTGCCACTCAGCCATGTCGAAGTTGAAGGACACCACGCGCGTGCCCGGCTTCATGGCCAGCAGTTGCGGGCGGACCCGCAGGTTGAAGGCCGGCGGCATGAACAGTGTCACCACCGTGGCATGAGTGAAGTCCGTGGCAAAGATGTCGCCCTGGATGAATTCGACGCGATCGGCCAGGCCTTCCCGCCTGGCCACGCCCTTCGAGTAGGTGACCAGATCGCCGTTGTATTCGATGCCCAGCCCGCGTGCGCCGAACATCTTCGCCGCGAGGATGGGGATGCGGCCGTCGCCCGAACCGAGATCGACCACGGTGTCCTCCCGGGTGACACCGGCCATCTCCAGCATCGCCTCCACCATGCCGGCGGGGGTGGGTATCCAGCCGGAGTCCTTGCCCGGCGTCCCCAGCACGGGCACCGGTTCCGCCGGGGCTGGCTGGGCGAGGGCGCGCGAGGCCAGCGGTGTCAGGCCCAGCGCGGTGGGTGCGGCCAATGCGATCAGGGCCTGCCTGAGTACACGTCGCCGTGATTGCTGTTGCCGTGCCTGTGTCATGAGCAGCGCTGGTAACTCTGGAGTGGGGTCGTTTTTCATGCACGCTAGGATGCCAGAACAGGTGCGCCTTGGCGAATGGGGCAGGCCAGCCGGCACGCCACACTCGGGCGAAGATCGCTCCGGCAATGTCGCGATCCGGGGAGGGCGAGGCGGTAGAATCACCGCCTCCTCGAAGTGAAATACATGTCCCTCCTCGACAACCTCAATCCCGAACAGCTCGCTGCAGTCACCCTGCCCAACCAGCACGCGATGATCCTTGCTGGTGCCGGCTCCGGGAAAACCCGGGTGCTCACCACCCGCATCGCCTGGCTGATCCAGACCGGCAATGTCAGCCCGGCCGGCCTGCTCGCCGTGACCTTCACCAACAAGGCGGCGAAGGAGATGCTCACGCGCATCTCGGCGCAGATGCCCATCAACACGCGCGGCATGTGGGTGGGTACCTTCCACGGCCTGTGCAACCGCTTCCTGCGCACCCACTACCGGGATGCCGGCCTGCCGCAGCTGTTCCAGATCCTCGATTCGCAGGACCAGCTGGCGGCGATCAAGCGTGTGCTGCGCGCCATGAATGTCGACGAGGACAAGTTTCCGCCGCGCCAGGTGCAGTACTTCATCAATGCCGCCAAGGAAGAGGGCAAGCGCCCCGGCCAGGCCGAGGTCTATGACGAATTCAGTCGCCGCTCGGTGGAGATCTATGCCGCCTACGACGAGCAGTGCCAGCGCGAAGGCGTGGTCGATTTCTCCGAGCTGCTGCTGCGCACTTTCGAGTTGCTCTCGCGCAACGAAATCCTGCGCCAGCATTACCAGGGGCGTTTCCAGCACATCCTGGTGGACGAGTTCCAGGACACCAACCGCCTGCAATACCGCTGGCTGAAGCTGCTGGCCGGCCCCGAGACCTGCATCTTTGCCGTCGGCGATGATGACCAGAGCATCTACCGCTTCCGCGGCGCCAACGTCGGCAACATGGCCGACTTCGAGCGTGACTACCAGGTGAGGAACCTGATCCGCCTGGAGCAGAACTACCGCTCGCATGGCCACATCCTGAACGCCGCCAATTCGCTGATCGCCAACAATGCCACGCGCCTGGGCAAAAACCTGTGGACCGCCGCCGGCGAGGGCGAGCCGCTGCGCATCTACGAAGCCCAGAGCGATGGCTATGAAGCGGCCTGGATCGCCGAGGAGATCAAAAGCCTCATCAACGAAGGTCATGCGCGGCGCGACATCGCCATCCTGTACCGCTCCAATGCCCAGTCGCGCATCCTGGAACATGCCCTGTTCTCGCAGGGCCTGCCCTACCGCGTCTACGGTGGCCTGCGCTTTTTCGAGCGCATGGAGATCAAGCATGCGCTGGCCTATCTGCGTCTCCTGGCCAACCCCGAGGATGATGGCGCCTTCCTGCGGGTGGTGAATTTCCCGGCACGCGGCATCGGCGCGCGTTCGCTTGAACAGTTGCAGGATGCCGCCAAGGGCCATGGCGCCGGCCTGTATGCGGCTGTGCCGCTGCTGTCGGGCAAGGCCGGCATGGCGCTGGCCGGCTTCCTGCGCATCATCGAGTCGTTGCGCAGCGAAACCGCAGGCCTGCCGCTGCCGGAAGTGGTCGAACACATGCTGGAGAGAAGCGGCCTGCTGCGCCACTATCAGGCCGAGCGCGATGGCGCCGACCGGGTCGAGAACCTGAACGAACTGATCAATGCCGCAGCCGCCTTCGTGCAGGAAGCTGCTGCCCACACCGTAGAGCCGGTAACCGAAGCCGGAGTGGCAGATGAAGGCAACGAACTTGCCTCCTTCCTGGCGCACGCCGTGCTCGAGTCCGGCGAGAACCAGGCCGCCGAAGGCACCGACGCCCTGCAGATGATGACGGTGCACTCGGCCAAGGGACTGGAGTTCCACGCCGTCTTCATCACCGGCCTGGAAGAGGGCCTGTTTCCGCATGAGCAGAGTGTCAACGAGGAAGGCGGCCTGGAGGAAGAGCGCCGGCTCATGTACGTGGCCATCACGCGCGCCCGCACGCGGCTCTACCTCTCCTTCGCACAGACCCGCATGCTGCACGGGCAGACCCGCTACAACGTGGCCTCACGCTTCATCGACGAGTTGCCGCCTGGCTTGTTGAAGTGGCTCACCCCGCGCCTGCGCGGCCAGGGCGGGCACGCCGCCTGGATGTCACCCTCGTCGCAGTGGCCGACCACGCCGGTGGCCCTGCCGCCCAAGCCCATGGCCTCACGGGCGCCCTCGCACGGCTTTCACGTCGGGCAGAACGTCCTGCATGCCAAGTTCGGCCAGGGCGTGATCGTCAATGCAGAAGGCTCCGGCAACGACGCGCGGCTGCAGATCAATTTCGGTCGTGAGGGCATGAAATGGCTGGCGCTGGCGTATGCAAAACTCACACCTGTCTGATAATAATGCCGCTGTTCATCCTTTGATGTATTGGCGAGCCGTTCAGAACTGATCATTTTATTGCCCCAGGCGGGGGCGCTGGGTGCCATGATGGAGCAGGTGCGCATTGTCGAAGTCGGCCCGCGCGACGGGTTGCAGAACGAGCAGCAGAGCATCGCCACGGCAGTGAAACTCGAACTCATCGACCGGCTGACGGCGGCCGGCGTGCGTGACATCGAGGCCACCTCCTTCGTCTCGCCCAGATGGGTGCCGCAGATGGCCGACCACGCCGAGATCATGCAGGGATTGAAGCGCCGTCCCGGGGTCAATTACGCCGTGCTCACCCCCAACCTGAAGGGTTTCGAGGCGGCGCTGGCCGCCGGTGCCAGCCAGGTGTCGGTGTTTGCCGCTGCCTCGGAGAGCTTCTCCCGCAGGAACATCAACTGCTCCATTGCCGAATCCATAGACCGTTTCGTCCCGGTGTTCGATGCGGCGCGCGCCGCCGGTGTGCCGGTGCGCGGCTATGTTTCCTGCGTGGCTTCCTGTCCCTACGAAGGGGCGGTGGCGCCGGAGAAAGTGGCCGAAGTTGCCGGGCGCCTGCGCGACCTCGGCAGCTGCGAAATCTCGCTGGGTGACACCATCGGTTCGGGCACGCCCGCTTCGGTGCTGCGCATGCTGGAGGCGGTGAGCCGGCGGGTGCCTGTGGCACAGCTGGCCGGCCACTATCACGACACCTACGGCATGGCCCTTGCCAACGTGCATGCCTCCTACCAGTTCGGCGTGCGCGTCTTCGACAGCTCGGTGTCCGGGCTGGGTGGTTGTCCCTATGCGAAGGGGGCGACCGGCAATGTCGCCACCGAGGACGTGCTCTACCTGCTGCAGGGCCTGGGCGCCGACACCGGCATCGACCTGGACCAGGTCATCGATTGCGGCGCCTGGATCTCGGGCCTGCTCGGTCGCGAGAACGGCTCCCGCGTGGCGCGCGCGACGCTGGCCAAGCGGGCGCCTGTCGCGGCCGCCTGAGTCTGAAGGCTAAGGGCTAAGCTGACCCGCATGAAAAAGGCTCTTCGCCGATTTTCGGGGAGCTCATTTTTTCTCCCAAGCCGACAATCGCACCTGCCTTGCCCCCCTGAATGCGCTTTTTCCTTGCCTTGCACAAGGCAGCCATGGGTTTTGACGAAAGCCATCGATCTCCGGCGTCATTCCCGCGCAGGCGGGAATCCATGT
>CANJJT010000027.1:0-45675 GCA_947474715.1 Betaproteobacteria bacterium | reverse complement strand
GCGGGGGGATTTTCTCCCGCTGCCTTTCATCGTTCGCCCGTCATTGCTGGATGGTGGCCCTGGTTGTGGTCCGGCGCCTCACAGCTTGCAAAGCCATGACCATCAGCAGGGATTCATGGTCATGGCTTGCAAAGGCAGGCAGATCCGCCCGCCTGGTCAAAATCCCCCCGCTCGCGCACGCGCGAGTCGGCCCCCTTTGACAAGGGGGTAAACCAATGCCTGCCCATCCCTGGCGCCAGCACCCTCCCCGGAAATCGGCGAAGTGCCTTTGATCACGGGCGTCAACCTCCCGGCAGCCCAGCTCCCCGGAATGCCGCCTCAGGCCATCACGCCAGGGCTGGCCACCACCCCGAAACGCATCTCCGTCAGCGCCGCCACTTCCTCTGGCGTGAAGCCCGGCGCGGTTTCCTCCAGCACGAAGCTCTGCCCGTCCCAGCGCAGCAGCGCGAGGTCGGTGACGATCCAGTGGACGCAGTGCCGGCCGGTGAGCGGCAGACTGCACTGGCGGCGCAGCTTGTGGCGGCCTTTGCTGTCGTGGTGTTCCATGACGACGATCAACGGCGCCTGGCCGGCGACCAGGTCCATGGCGCCGCCGACGCCGCCGAGATTGGGGATCAACGGCTCGGCAAAGGTCCAGTTGGCAAGATTCGCCTGCTCGTCCACTTCATAGGCGCCCAGCACCACGGCATCCAGGTGGCCGCCGCGGCCCATCTCGAAAGAGGTGACGCTGTCAAAGAAGGAAGCCCCCGGCACGGTGGAGACGAAGGCGGCGCCGGCATTGGCCACGCGCGGGTCGATGGCGTCGCCGGTGAGGATGGCGCCGTAACCCAGCATGCCGTTCTCGGCATGCAGCAGCACATCACGGCCCTGCAGGAAATTCGATACCTGTTCCGGGATGCCAGACCCGAGGTTGACGATGCTGCCTTCGCGAATGAGGGCCGCGGCGCGCCGGGCGATGCCGGCGCGGGTGAGGCCGGGCTTGCCGAGGTATTGGCGAGCCACGTCAGCGGTGCGCCGGCCGGAAGGTCGTGGCGCCACCTCGCTCACCGACTGCGTGGTGCGGATGACACGCGTGACGAAGATGCCGGGCAGGTGCACGTCGGCCGGCGCCAGTTCGCCCGTCTCCACGATCTCATCGACCTCGGCGATGGTGATGCGCGCGCACTTGGCGAAGGCCACATTCATGTTGCGCGTGGTGCCACGGAAGGCCAGGTTGCCGGCACGGTCGGCGCGCCAGGCGCGCACCAAGGCGAAGTCGGCGCTGATGGCCTGTTCCAGCACGTAGGGACGGCCGTCGAAGTGGCGCACCTCCTTGCCTGCGGCGATGGCGGTGCCCGCCCCGGCGGGCGAATAGAAGGCCGGAATGCCTGCACCGCCGGCACGGGCGCGCTCGACCAGCATGCCCTGCGGCACCAGCTCCGCCTCCAGCTCCCCGGCCATGATCTGCTCCTCCGAGGGCGTGCGGATGCCGGTGCGCAGCGTGAAGGAGGCGATGATCTTCTTCACCTGACGGCTTTCCACCAGATGCTGGCCGCCAGCGATCTCCGTGGTCGAGCCCACGCCGGCCGAGACGACGGTCAGCTCCCGCGTGCCTTTCGCCCGCACCGCGCGGATCAGATCCACCGGCCAGTTGAACTGCTGGCCGAAGCCGCCGAGGACGATGGTGGCGCCGTCCTGCAGATCGGCGATGGCCGCCGCGGGGGATGCAACGAGCTTATCCATCCAGTTTCATCCCGCCGGCAACCAGCCACGCCATCATCGACTCAGTCAATTTTGATGTTCCCCGCCTTCACCACCGCCGCCCAGCGCGCGGTCTCGGCCTGGATGGTCTTGGCGTAATCCTCCGGGGTGCTGGCGACGATCTCCAGGCCCTGGCTGCCCAGGGTGTTGCGGCCCTCGGGCGAGGTGAGGTACTTCACCGTCTCCGCGTTCATACGCGCGATGATGGCACGCGGCGTCTTCACCGGGGCCAGCATGCCGGTGCCCGACTGCACCTGGAATTCGGCAATGCCCGCCTCCTCCACCGTGGGCACATCGGGCAACGCCGCCACACGTTTGGGCGCACTCACGGCCAGCATCTTCAGCTTGCCCGCCTTGACGAAGGGGATGGTGGTGGGCACACCGATGGTCATCAGGTCCACCCGCCCCGCCACCACATCGGTGAGCGCCGGCCCGGCACCCTTGAAGGGGATGTGCTGCATCTGGGTCTTGGTAATCATGGCCAGCAGCTCCGCCGCCAGGTGATTGATGCTGCCATTGCCCGAAGAGGCAAAGGTGAGCTTGCCCGGGTTGGCGCGCAGGTGCGCGACCAGGTCCTTCACCGAGGCCACCGGCACACCCGCATGCACGACGATGGCATTGGGGTTCATGGCGATCGACACGATGGGCACCAGGTCGCGCTGCGCATCAAAGGGCATGCTGTAGAGCGCCGGGTTGATGGTGAGCTGGCTGCTGGTGGCAAACAGCAGCGTGTAGCCATCGGGTGTGGCGCGCACCACCTCGTAGGCGCCGATGTTGCCATTGGCCCCCGGCCGGTTGTCCACGATCACCTGCTGGCCGAACACCTGCGACAGATGCGCCACGATGGGCCTCGCGATATTGTCATTGCCACCACCGGCGGCGTAGCCATTGATCAGGCGCACCGGTTTGGTGGGCCAAGTCTGCGCGGTAGCCGGTTGCGCGAGCGCCAGGGCCAATGCAGTCAGGATGAACTTTGACAGCGTCTTCATGATGCCTCCTTGTGGAACGGTGCGCCGGTCGGATCCGGCTTTATTATCAATTCTGTGTAGTAGCCGTTTTCATTATTAGACTCATAAGCATAATGTGATCACCATACTATGGCTCTATATCCTCCGAAGAGCTTCCTGCTGACCACCTTCAACCACCGGCGTCATTCCCGCGCAGGCGGGGATCCAGTGTCTTTGCCCTGGGCAATCCGTGCCACTGCTCTCCGGCTCACGCTCGTTGACCATCCTATGGCTCGATATCCTCCAAAGAGCTTCCTGCTGACCACCTTCAACCACCAGCGTCATCCCCGCGAAGGCGGGGATCCAGTGTCTTTGCCCTGAGCGCTACCCACGACACTGCTTTCCGGCTCAGGCTCGTTCATGACAATCCAAGAGCGAGTGCGTCCGGACTGACGGCACAAGCAGATGGGACTGACACTCTGGCGAATCGCAGAACCCCCGTGAAGCTACTCCCGCCAAACCCCGGCGGTCAATGGCAGTTCATTCAACTCAGCCCTCGCCTCCCGCCACGTCGGATAATGCCGGTCCAGCAGCGCGATGAAGCGTTCGCTGTGGCGTGGTTCGATGAGGTGGATCATCTCGTGCACCACCACGTATTCGAGCAGGTCCTTGGGTTTCTTGACCAGTTCGGTGTTCAGGCGGATGTTGCCAGCCCGGTGGTTGCAACTACCCCACTTGGTCTTCATGCGCTGCAGGTAATAGCCGGCCACCTTGATGTGCAGTCTGGCTTCCCACTTGCGGATGATGGGCGGCACGGCCGCGTGCAGCAGCCCCTTGTGCCATTCGTGGATGACGGCTGCGCGCCTGTCCTGGCTGCTGCCCGGTCGCACATGCAGATGGATGCGCCGGTGATCCAGCACCACGCCGGGCTTCTCGTCGCGTTCAACCACGGACATCAGATAGCGCCGTCCCCACAGGTCATGGCTTTCCCGCTCCACGAATCGGCGCGGCGTCTCGCGCGCCTGCGCGCGCATGCGTGCCTGCTGGGTGCGTATCCAGGCGAGGCGCGAGATGGCATAGGCACGTGCCACGTCGAGCCGGGTGCCGGTGGGCGCCACCAGCGTCACCCGGCCGTTCGGCGGGTGCACGGACAGGTGGACGTTTTTCACCGCCTTGCGCGTCAGCGCAATGGCGATGTCGCCCAGGGTGATGGTCACTGCGCTCACATCAGCCCCATCAGTACCCCGGCTGGTTCTTCACCAGCTCGAACAGCCGGAGGGTGGCCTCGGGGTCCTTGTCCAGCAGGAGGTACAGCAGGTTCTGCACGGTGCGTTCCTTGGTCTGGTCGCCCTTCCAGCCAGCGGGGGCCTGCTCGCGAATGGCTGCGTCGATCTTCAGTGCGAGCGTCAGCAGGTCGTTACCCACCGTGCCAGGAGTACCGTCCGGCTGCCTGGCCACCAACCGGGTTGCCGTCCCGCTCAGGATGCCGGGCAGATTGTTATAGAGGACCGTCGCTTCCCGGTTGCCATGCAGTTCCGCCGGCACGCCGTCTGTCGGCTGCTTGCCAGCCAGCTTCTTCACCAGTTCCTCGGCCTTGCGCAGGAAGGCCTCGTAGGCCGCTGCGTCCTCGCGGCTCTGCCTGATCAGGTCATCCAGCAGCTGGGACATCTGCCCGTAAAAGCGCGGGTCGGTGAGCTGGTCACGGATGATGGTCTTGCGCACATTGTTGATGATGGCTTCGGCCACCGCATTGTTGGACAGCTTGCCCTTCTCGTTCAGCTTGCGGGCGATGGCATCGTGGATGCCGGTCTTGATGATCAGGTCGGTCAGCGGCAGCTTGTCGATTTCACCCAGCGGGTCGGCCGGGTCGGCCTGGATGTAGGTGTTGATGAGGTGGCGCATGTCCGCCTCGAAGGGCTTGATGTCCAGTTCCTCGCCCGAATGCTTCTTGATGGCGGCACGGGTGTCGCTGAAGAAGGTGGCTTCCTTCTGCAACGCGGCGGCCTCCGCCTCCGAATAGCCAGCCTCGGCCAGGTCCTGCGCCAGTTCGGCGAAGGCGCGCACAAAGCTGGCAGTCGCCTTGTAGAAAGTCACCCGCAGCGGTTCGGTGGCGTTCAGCGCCGCCGGGTCAGCGGCATCGCCGCAGAAGTAGCGCAGGTACTGTTCCACCTCGCGTGGTGGGGCCACCGGCTCGCACAGGTAGCGCAGTGCCTCGCGGGCAGCGTCCAGCGCCTTTCGGCCTTCCTCCAGCCAGTTCTTCAGCGTCACATTGCCGTCCCGGCCGCCTTCATCCGTGTCGAGTTCGTCGGAGCTGTACACGGCAATGGCCTCCTGCACCTTGCCGAACAATTCCTTGAAATCGACGATGTGGCCGTAGTCCTTGTCCTCGCCATCCAGCCGGTTGGTGCGGCAGATGGCCTGGAACAGGTTGTGGTCGCGCAGCTCATTGTCCAGGTAGATGTAAGTGCAGCTGGGCGCATCAAACCCGGTCAGCAGCTTGCTCACGACGATCAGCAGCTTGAGGTTAGCGGGCTCCTTGATGAAGCGCTCCTTCACCTGCGCCTCGTACCTGGCCGTGCTCAAGCCGTTCTTCAGCACATGCAGGGTGTAGGTGTCGAATTTGTAGCGTTCGTCGCTGTCTTTGGGTTCGCGGGAGATGGCGTTGTGGTTGGGCTCGTAGGACGTGATGATGCCGACGTAAGGCGCGAAGATGGTGTTCTGGAACAACCGGTAGTAATGACAGGCGTCGTAGATCGATGCCGCCACCAGGATGGCCGTTCCACGGTCGTTGTTAAGGCGCGGCCGGCAGCCGAAGTCCTCGATGATGCTGTGGATGATGCGCTGCTTGCGCTCGCCTGAACTCATCAGGTCTTCCATGGTGGCCCAGCGCTTGCGCAGTACCGCCTTCTGGAAGTTGTTCAGCCCCCGGGTCTTGGTTTCAAACCACTGGTCGATGGCTTTCTGCGAAGTCAGCCGCTGCGGCACATCGCGCGCCTCGTACTTCAAATCGAGGATGACCTTGTCGTCCACCGCCTGGTGGAACTTGTAAGTATGGATATAGGTGCCGAAGACGTCGCGCGTCATCTGCTTGTCCCGGCGCAGCAGCGGCGTGCCGGTGAAGCCGATGAAGATGGCGCTCGCCAGCCAGCGCTTCATCTGGTGGTTCATGTCGCCGCCCTGGGTGCGGTGGCACTCGTCCACGAACACATATATGTGCCCGTGCACGGGCGGTGGCTCGCCCTTCAGGTCCGAAGCGTCGAATTTGTGGATCAGCGCGCACAAGAGGCGTGGCATGGGGGCGCCGAGCTTCTGCACCAGGTCGGCCCGCGAAGTAATGCGCGGCGAAGGCGAATTCTCGCCGATCACCCCGGCGCTCTTCATCACCCCCTCGATCTGCTTGTCCAGTTCATCGCGATCAGTCACCACCAGGATGCGCGCCTCGGGGTCGTGCTCCAACAGCCACTTGGCGATCAGCACCATCAGGATGCTCTTGCCGCTGCCCTGGGTGTGCCAGATCACGCCGCCTTCACGCTGGCGCATGCGTTCCTGCGCCGCCTTGACCCCGAAGTACTGGTGCTGGCGCGGCACCTTCTTCTGTCCGGCATCGAAAATGATGAAGTTGCGCAACAGGTCGAGCAGCCGCGCCTTGTTGCACAGTTGCGCCAGTGGACGATCCAGCAGCGCACCGGCCGCTGGTGCAATGCCGGCAGATTCCGGCGCCTCGTCCTTCCACTCCACGAAGAACTGCTCCGGCGTGCCGGTGGTGCCATAGCGCAGGCCCTGCGAATCGCTGCCCGCCAGCAGCAGTTGCACCGTGCTGAAGAAACCCTGGTTGAAGATCGCTTCCTGGTTGGTGATCAACTGGCGCACGCCATCGGCCACCTCCACCGAACTGCGCTTGAACTCGACCACCGCCACGGCGATGCCGTTGAGGTAGAGCACCAGATCGGGGCGGCGTTCGTGGCCGCCCTTGAGCGTGACTTCCTCGGCCAGCGCGAAGTCGTTCTTATCCTGGCTAACCCAGTCAATCAGGTGCACCGTCTCATGTGCCTGACCCGCCGCAATCTGCACCGGCACGCCATAGCGCAGCAGTTGATAGGTGCGCAGGTTGGCCTGGTACAGGGTGATGCCGGTGGAGTCGGCAGCGGCTTCCAGCTTTTGCAGGGCGGCGCCGATGTGGGCGGCGGAATAGCCACGTGCGGTCAGGTTGTCGCGCAGCAGGGTGGATTCGATGCAGCGGTTGCCCTCCCGTTTGGCCCACTCGCCGAGATAGCGGTAGCCCAGGCCATCCAGCCGCGCCGGGTCGGTGAACAGCGCGACGACGCGGTTCTGGGTGCGACGCTCGGAGCGTGGAATTTCAGGCATGTGCAGTCCCGCAGGCCTTCATTTCAGCACCTCCCAGCGCCCGCCCTTCTTGGGGCCGACAAAACGCAGTTTCTTCTCTTTGACAAGTTTTGCCGTGGCCCGCTCAACGGCGCGCAATGACCTGCCAATGGATGATGCCAACTGTGCCAAGGTCAGGTCCGGTCTGGTGTTCAGCGCTGCAAGTATTTGCTCCGCCGTTTTTACCGGCGTTTCTACCGGCGTTTCTACCGGCGTTTCTACCGGCGTTTCTACCGGCGTTTCTACCGGCGTTTCTACCGGCGTCCTTGACGCCGTGACATACGCGGGTAGAAATGGGAACGTCACCCATATCCCACCCAACTCCACTTGCAACACTGGCGAGGGCAGGCCTGCATCGAGGCAACTTTGCACCATGCGCTCAATGCCACGCCCCCAGGCCTCGATCTGTCCGCTACGGAAAAAAGTATTGGCGACGTCAGGGTTGAAAGGCGCCGAAGCATGCTTGGCCAGCAAACGCTCCACCGTCCATGCCGGCGGCAGACTCCCCGAATTCCAGATCATCAACTTGTCGGAATAGACGCTGATCTGAATCGGCGCACCGCTCGTGTAATCCTTATGCACCACCGCATTGAGAACTGCCTCGCGCAGCGCTGCCATGGGCATGGGCCAGGTCTCCACGCGTTGAAAACCGTCGTAGCTGATCAAGGCTTTCAGATATTTCGATTGAAGCACCTCGAGGGCCTTGTTGACCTGAAGCAGCAAGGGGCCATCCACCTCATCCTGATAACGTAGATCAGCATCGTTCTCAAAAAAGCCGATCTTCACATGGGAACCCGTGAACCAGCGGCTGGGCTGGGCATGAAAGAGCAGTGCCGTCGCGCGTTTGCACACACCATCCTCCAGCAGGCGCAGCCGCTCCAGCAGCAAGGTATCAGACTCGCGCAATGCCGCCTCCGGCAAGCGCTGGCTGCGCAACGCCTGTTGGCGAAACAGCGTCAATGCCCCCGCATCCAGCGCGCCCACCTTCAGACCAGGCAGCGCCATCGCATCCCAGTGCAAGCCCTGCTTCCTGAGCAGAAAGTGCGACAGCGCCGCGCCTTTCAGTTCCTGCTTGGTGCTGCCGCTGCGGTAGTGGTATTCCCCCTTGTAACTGATCGGGCTGGGGTAGGGATCGACGCGAATCTCCACCAGTTGCTTGCCATCTTCGGACACCTGATTGACGGCCACCATGATGCCCAGCACATCGCGCACCTTGTTGGGAATGTCTTGCAGCAGGCGGGCGGCATTGGCCACGCCCACCGGCTGACCCCGGTCGTTGCGACCGATCACCAGCACCCCGCCCTCGGCATTGGCAAAGCCGCAAATCCAGCGCAGGTAATCGTCGCGCCAGGATTCCTTCCATTCCAGGTTCTGGTGCTCGTTCATACCAGTCGCGTCCGTCCGGTGAGCAGTTCCTGCATCATGCCCTGCTTGAGGGCACGGGTCTTGTCACGGCGGGCTTCGAGGGCGGACAGTTCGGCGTCCATGTCGGAGAGGATGGTGGCGATGGCGGTTTGTTCTGTGAGTTCCGGCATCGAAAATTCCAGGGACTCTATGCTGCTCGGCCTCAAGTTGTTGATGCTTGAGCCTGTAAGCAGGTTGTTAATGTAGTCGCGGTATCGCCCGGTCTGGAAAAGATTGAAGACAAAGGTGGGATTCGCTTCGATAGGGCTTGTGCGAAAGCAGCCCATGAATGCACCAAATGTGTATTCATAGCCATCGTTCAATCTGAACTGACCGGCCTTCCCGACCAGTGCCTTGCTGCCGTTAGCCATGCAGATCAGGATGTCATCCTGATTGAGTATTTGGTTCGTTGATACCCTGGCAGCATTTACGAACTGAACATCATTATTAACGACAACAGCGTTCTGAACATTGTTGGACCGGAGAAGTCGCTTCGTGCGAGACGTGTCGTGAGTGAATAAATCGCTATCGCCTCGATAGCTAACTCCACGCAAGCACCGACCCGTATCCCCCAACCGCCTCACCTCCCACTCCCCGATGAAGCCGGGAAGGCGGGTTTGGCCGGTGAGGAGTTGCTGCATGGCGGCCTGTTTGAGGTCGCGCTTCTTGGCGAGGAGCCGCTCCAGCCCGTCCAGCAACGCATCCACATCGCTTAACGCCGTCGCGATGGCGCGTTGTTCGTTCTCCGACGGAGGGAGTGGTATCCGAAATGAATTGAGGCTCTTGTTCGTAATTTGATTGATGGTGGCGCCAAGATGTTCATTGATCTGGCGCTTCATGATGTCGGATTGAAACAAGAAACTGGCGAGTTTTCCGATCCGGCTTCGATAGACAGCCATGAACGCGCCAAAGGTCATGCCGCTTGTTCGTTCGTCGAGATATGTGGATTTCCCAATCAGATCGCGACTGCCATTCCTGACGCAAACAAGCACATCGCCTGGGCGCACCATGATGCGATCTGGAATCACGGTGTCCACAAAGACATTGTCATCGAATGCCAAGGCGTCATTCTGAATGTTCGACGAACGAAGAACCAGCGTCCCGCTACGGCGAACGTCGGTTGGACTATATGTCAGGCCGATCAGCGCTTCGCCAATCTCCCCAAGCGATTTGACGTTCCAATCATTAGGGATATGCCCAAAGTCCGATTGCCTATAGCCCGGTCTTACTTCCATGACCCGCCCATCTTATTGAGGTGTTCTTCGACACGAGCGGCCAACATCTCCACATCATCAGTCAACTTCGGCAACGGCACCGCGTAGCGTTCCGCCAGTTCACGAATGCGCCGGGTGAGTGTCTGCGATACGCGATCCAATTCTCCCTGTACGCTGGCGGCCAGCCGCGTCATCCACTTGTCATCCACCACCAGCGCCTTGATATCCACCTCGCTGAGCTCCGGATACTTCTCATAGGCCAGCCGATCGAGCGCCGCTTCCTGCTCCTTCACCACCCGCTTCAATGCCGTTTCGCTTTCGGCCAGCTCCAGCCAGCGCTTCAACACAGCAATCTCGTCCTTCGCCTCTTTATCACCCTTGAGTTCTTTCAGTCGCGCGGTGACCTCGGCCTTGGCGATCTTGTCCAGCGCACCCAGGCAGCCCTCCTCGCCGCCATGCTCCTCTTCCAGTTCGGCGAGGCTGGCGGTCACCGCTTCGAGTTCGGCCTGCTTCGCCTCGATGGCGGCCTGCTCTTTGGCGAAATAGCGCGCCACAATCAGCGGCTTGGGAATGAGGTCGCAGGCCCAGCCCTTGTCTTTGGCCTTGCCCTTCTTGTCAGTTTCCAGAATTCTCGCGGGCTTGGCCACCCAGCCATCGGCGGCGATGAGGTAGCAGTCGTCCTGCATGGTCTCGGCCCAGTAGTCCATGAGGTGCTGGTAGATGTCGTAGGCGTCCAGCAGCGGCGCGTGCTTGAAGGTGGCGAGCAGATCCTCGGCGATGGCTTCGATCAGCGCCTTGGGGTGGCCGTCCTTGTCGAAGCCGATGAGCCTGGGTGTACTGGCTTTGCGCCAGGCATCGAACCGGCCGGTGGCGGCCTGGTTGAAGGCGGTGAATTCCTTGTGCCCGAAGATGGCGGCCTTGACCTCGGCAATGGATAGCTTGAGGCACACGTAGCCTGGCCGCTCCTGCTCGAACAGCGTGGCGCGCACGGCGGGCAGTACTTTCCAGTAATCCGCCAGCGCATCGATGTCGCGCTCAGGAATGCCGCCGCGCAGGTGGCCTTCGATGTCCTGCAGGTCTTCGGGTTCGGTGCTGTCGATGTAGCGCGGCAGGTTGAGGTTGAAGTCGTTCTTCGCGTCGGCGATTTCGTCCACCGGCACCATGCGGGCATAGCGCGGCGTGTCGGTCTGGCGGGTGAAGGTGTCGACGATGCAGTGGATGTCCTGCTCACGCAGGCGGTTCTTGTTGCCGTCCTTGATGAAGGCCTTGGCGGCGTCGATCATGAACACGCCCTTGCGCGCCGGGGCGTTCTCCTTGTCCAGCACCAGGATGCAGGCGGGGATGCCGGTGCCGTAGAACAAATTGGCCGGCAGGCCGATGATGCCCTTCAGATAACCGGACAGCACCAGTTGCCGGCGGATCACCGCCTCGGCATTGCCGCGGAACAGTACGCCGTGCGGCAGGATGCAAGCGGCCTTGGCGGTGCTTTTCATGGAGCGGATGATGTGCAGCAGGTAGGCGTAGTCGCCCTGCTTGGCGGGCGGCTCGCCCCAGGCAAAGCGCTGGTAGGGGTCGTCATCCGGTGTGAGGCCGCTTGACCAGCTTTTGTCGGAGAAGGGCGGATTGGCCACCACGTAGTCGTAGGTGCGCAGTTGCTCGCCGTCCTTGAAGCGGGGCGCGGCCAGGGTGTTGCCGGAGAGGATATTGGCGGTGGGGAAATCGTGCAGGATCATGTTCATGCGTGCCAGACCCGCGGTGGTGACGTCCTTCTCCTGCCCTTCCAGTGTGATGTGCTTGCCGGCCTGGGCGCCACCTTGAGCAGCAGGGAGCCTGACCCGCAGGTGGGGTCGTAGGCGGTGGTGGAGCCTTTGGTGTTGGCGGGCGAGATGCCGATGACGGCAGCGATGATGCGGCTCACTTCGGAAGGCGTGTAGAACTGGCCCTTGCTCTTGCCGCTTTCGGTGGCGAAGTGGCGCATCAGGTATTCATAGGCATCACCCAAGATGTCGTCGTGCTCGGCACGGTTTTTGGAGAAATCCAGCGCCGGGTTCTGGAAGATGGCGACCAGGTTGCTGAGCTTTTCGACGCGCTCTTTGCCCTCGCCCAGCTTGTTCGGGTCGTTGAAGTCGGGGAAGTCGCTGCGGGCGAGCTTGGTGTTCGCGTCGATCAGCGGCTGGATGACCTGGGTGTTGATCAGGTTGCCGATGTCGCTGTTGCCCTTCAGGGCGACCATGTCCCGGAAGCTCGCGCCCTTGGGGATGACGATGGGCGGGGCGAAGGTGTCCGGGTTGCCGTACTTGTCCGAGATGTACTTGATGAACAGCATGAACAGGACATAGTCCTTGTACTGGCTGGCATCCATGCCGCCGCGCAGTTCGTCGCACGAGGCCCAGAGGGAGGCGTAAAGGTCGGACTTCTTGATGGCCATGGGTGGGTCAGGTGCTTTCTGGGTGATGCATTGACTGGTTGCGATTCAGGATTTCGGGAACAAGTTGGCAGGACTGCTGGTTTTAACCCCCTTGTCAAAGGCTCTTCGCCTATTTCCGGGGACGGCAGGGTTTACCCCCTTGTCAAAGGGGGCCGACTCGTGAGCGCAGCGAACGAGCGGGGGGATTTTGACCAGCCAGGCAGTTCTGCCCGCCCTGGCAAGACCTTGCCTTGTATTCTGAACGTGCCTGTTGCCTTGCAGGCGGGAAGGCGCCAAAGAACATTCAGGGCGTTGACCTCGCGATGACCTGCCTGCCGCGATTCCAGCGGCAGGAAAATCCCCCCGCTGGCCTGCGGCCAGTCGGCCCCCTTTGACAAGGGGGTAAACCGATGCACGCCCATGCCTGCCGACAGCACCATCGCCGAAAATCAGTGAAGCACCTCTGGCAACGAGCTTAGGTTCGTGGCGCAGGCAATGGGGGTGGCGTGATAGTCCCTTCATGAATCCATCCCGTCAGGTACGGCTGCCGGCACGGGCCGGCTTAATTATCAATTCTGAATGGAACCTGTTTTTATCATTGCCTTCACAGGCTTGATGTAATCACTGGAACCGCTTCCCACGTTCAGTTCTGCCCCGATGACGGCCGGGACACGGCACGGCGCTCGCGCTCATAGTCCTCGTAACTGGGCGCGCGCGACGAAGCATTGTCAGCGGAACCGGGTTTCGGCGTTTCGTTGCGTTGTCGCACGCCTTCATAAACACCGCGGGAGAGGTCGGCAGTGCAGGCGCAAAGCAACAGGACTGCGGGCAATGCCAAGTGTCGGTGGTGAAACATGCGACTCCATTCAATTGAAGTGATGGCCTGGTCAGGCGGCCAGCTTGATGGGATCGACCCTGGGTCTGCGCTTCTTCGACGCCTGCCACAGGTCGTAGGCCACCTGCATGCGCAGCCACGACTCGGCCGAACCACCGAGGGCCGCAGCCAGCCGCAGCGCCATGTCGGCACTGACGGCCGCGCGGCCATTGACGACGCGGGACAAGGTCACGCGCGACACCTTCAGATTGCGGGCGAACTCGCTGACGGTGCGCGCGTTCAATACGGTGTCCTGGAGTACCAGGCCCGGATGGGGTGGCTTGTGCATTCTGGTCATCGCGATCACCAATGGTTGAGTGGCATGGCTCATTTCCTCAAAAGCAGGATGACTGTCATCTGCCCTCAAACCAGCGGGTGTTTCTTCAGCCAATCGCGAAGTGCGGCATTCATTCGCGTTTGCCATCCGGGTCCGCCGGCGCGAAAGGCCGTCAGGACATCCTTGTCGATACGGATGGCGACTTGTTCCTTGGTTCCGCTTCCCACCGGGCGCCCGCGAGCTTTGCGATAGGCCTCTACGCCAGCGCGCAGTTCCTCGCTTGTCGCCGGTCGGTCATCCTCGTCTTTGCCATGCCAGACGAAATCCTTGTTCGCCGGCACAGCACGCACCGCCGCGAGAACCTGCTTACGACTCATCGAATTCGTTTTGGAGGCCATGTTTGGCGAGGTTTTCCTGGTCATGGACGGGGCTCTGGCGGCCCCTGTGGCTCATGATTACTATCGTTTTTTGCACGTAACGTCACATCATCATTGATATTGCAGGCTGATTGTTATCAGCCCTTCCCTCACGCCATAATCACTCCGCCTGCATGCCCACGTCCTGGGCGAGCTTGCGCCAGCGCGTGACTTCGGCGATGACCAGCTTGCGAAACTGCTCCGGGGTGCTGCCGATGAGATCGCCGCCATCGGCTTCGATGCGCTTTCTCACCTCCGGGTCCTTGGCCACCTTGGTCAGCTCAACGCTCATCTTGTCGACGATGGCCGTCGGCGTGCGGCCAGGTGCCATGAAACCCAGCCACGCCGCCACGTCGAAGCCGGGCACGCCCTGCTCTGCGATCGAGGGCAGGTCCGGGTAGGGGCGCGCGCGATCCGCGGTGCTGACACCGAGCAGACGCACCTTGCCCGCCTTCACGTGGGCGTTCATGGCAGCGAATCCGCCCCAGGCCACATCGGCCTCACCGGCCATCACCGCGGCAAAAGCCGGCGAACCGCCCTTGTAGTGCACGAAGGTGGCCTTGTTGCGGGTGGCGCTGTGCAGCCACTCGCCCAGGATGTGCGGCAGTCCGCCCTGGCCAGAGGTGGCGAAGTTGGCCCCGCCCGGCTTGGACGCGGAGAAGGCCAAGTACTCCTTGAGGTTCTTGGCCGGCACCGAGGGGTGCACCATGAGCGGATAACCGATCCGGCTCATGAGCGAGATGGGCGCCAGGTCCTTGATCGAATCGTAGGGCAGCGACTTGTAGAGCGCGGCCGCAGTGGTGTACCCCGAGGAGGTGGACAACAGGGTGTAGCCGTCCGGGGCCGCCTTGGCGACGTAGGCCGCGCCCAGCGTGCCGCCCGCGCCGGGCTTGTAGTCGATGATGAACTGGGTGCGCAGGTTCTCGGTCAGCTTCTGCGAGTAGATGCGCGTCTCGATGTCCACGCCGGCGCCAGGGGCGATGTTGACGATCAGCGTAACGGGGCG
Source organism: Betaproteobacteria bacterium (assembly GCA_947474715.1). Lineage (GTDB taxonomy): Bacteria > Pseudomonadota > Gammaproteobacteria > Burkholderiales > SG8-39 > CAIYPG01. The sequence goes on along the minus strand of CANJJT010000027.1, from coordinate 31,007 downwards.
CGAGGGGTACTGCGCTGCGGCGTCCTGCGCAGGCTGCGCCCATGCCGGAAGCGGGCCGAGGGCCCCGGCCAGCATCGCAAGGCTCATCCATCCTCTGGACTGTTTCTGAGTATTCATGCGCTTTCCTTTCAAGATTTTGTAGCCTCCCCCTTGAAAAACCGGGTTTTCAAAGCATCCATTCAGCCAATGATAAGCCGGCGCCGTGCCAGTCCCTAGTCATCGAGGCAGCGAAAGACGCTGCTCGGTTCGTCCGTCCAGCCATGGTCCGGGATTCTCGCGAGGATTTTGCGCACCACGGGGATGCCTGCGGCTAGTCGCCACACCAGCGCTTCGCTCAAACGGATGCCGGCAGATTCGGCCAGGAGCTGAATGGCGGCGCAGCTTGCGTCATCCGGCCGGGGCAGGTCGCGCGGCGCAGCCTCCGGTGGCGATGGCAGCGGTGCTGCCGCGCGTGCCGCATCCAGCAGCGGATGCCGCTCATGCCAATCGGTCTCCCTCTGGTAGGCGTGGCCGAGGCTGAGCACGGTTGCTTCCTCGAAGGGGCGGCCGGCGAACTGTATGCCCAGCGGCAGGCCGTTGCGTGCATAGCCGCTGCACAGCATGATGGCCGGGGCACCGGTGACATTGAACAGGGTGGTGGCACTGGGCTGCCCCCAGCGCACTAGCGCGTCCTTGGCGCCCTGATCTGCCAGTCGGGGGGCGGGCCCTGCGCCGGCCGTGACCAGCACATCGAACTTTTCATACAGGGGCTGCATTTCCCGCACCAGCACCCGCCGGTGCCGTTGCGCCCGGACGTAATCGCCGCCCTGAAACAGCAGGGCGAGCAGAATCTGGGTGAGGTAATCGGCGCCGTAATCCTGCAGGTGCCGGGCCAGGTGGGGCCTTTGCACCGCGAAGGCCTCGCATTCGCAGATGACGGCCTTGACGTCACTGTAGATCTGCACGGGCTGAACGCGCGCGGTTTCCACCTGCGCCCCCAGGTCCTTGAGGACGCTGATCGCGGCTTCGGTGGCCTGCCTGAGTTCCTCGCCGGCCGGGTTGTCCTCCTCCCACATATGCCGCAGGACACCGATGCGCAGGCCCTTCACGCTTTGCCCCAGCGCCGCGCGGTAATCGGGAATGGTGGTCTTCACGCTGGCCGGGTCGCGCGGATCATGTCCGGCGATGGCCTGCAGGACCAGTGCGCTATCCTCCACCGTCCGGGTGAGGGGACCACAGTGATCGAGCGAAAACGAATGCGGCATGATGCCCCAGCGGCTCACCAGGCCATACGTGGGCTTCAACCCGACCAGCCCGCAAAACGAGGCGGGCGTGCGTATGGATCCGCCAGTGTCCGTTCCCAGGGCGACCGGCATGAAGCCGGCGGCCACGCCCGCCGCAGAGCCCGAACTGGAGCCGCCGGTGAAGCATTCGGGATTCCAGGGGTTTCTGGCAGGTGGCCACGGCAAATCGAAGGAGGGACCACCGTGGGCGAACTCGTGCGCGGTCTGCTTGCCCAGCAACACGGCACCGGCATCCCTGAGGCGCGAGACCACGGTCGCATCCGATGCAGGCACATTGTGTTGTTGTGTCCTTGAATTGCCGGTGGTCAGGATGCCCTGCGTGTCGATCAGGTCCTTGAGCCCATAGGGCATGCCGTGCAGCGGCCCCCGGTATCCGCCTTTCACGATGGTGCGCTCGGCGTCCTGGGCCTGGCGCATGGCGAGATCGGCGGTCCGGGTGATGTAGGAATTGAGCTGCCCATCGAAGCAGTCCGCGCGCTCGAGCAGCGCCCGGGTCAGCTCCACAGGGGACAGCGCGCGCGTGCGGATGAGATCCGCAGCCTGGGCGATGCTCAGGTAGTGCAGTTCGGTCATGGGTCGATTCCTGATAGTTGGCAGGGCCGCATGCAGTGGGGTTCTTCACCGATTTCCAGGGAGCGCATTAATTCTCCCAAGCCGACAATCGCGCGAGCTTTGCCCCACCCAAATGCGCTTTTTCCTTGCTTGCACATGGCAGCCACAGGCTTTGTCGAAAGCCATCGATTTCCAGCATCATTCCCGCTCTTGTAACGTCAATGAGCGGGAATCCATTTTGACTGCCACCAAGAAAATGGATCCCCGCCTGCGCGGGGATGACAGTAGTGAGTTATCCCTGCTTCCACATATGAGGCCATTGTCCGCCAGGCACTGGCGACAGTTTCGGCAGATATCAGACCTTTCCCCGAAATCGGTGAAGAACCTGCAGTGGCGGGCTTTCAAACGCGGCATCGCTGCCAGGGTGTCACTCGACAAGTCAGCTCCCCGTGCGCACATACTTGACGATACGCCGCCCCTTGCTGCCCTCGTTGTCCAGGGGCTGCACGAAATAGACATTGCCCTCGGCATCGCCGCTCACATCGTGGCAGCTGCGGCACTTGGGCGAACCCCAGCGTGCCAGGCGCTCACCGTCCAGGTTAAGCACGCTGAACTGGCCGCTGTTGTGTTCGGGCACATAGACATAGCCTTGGGCATCGACCCAGATGGCGGCCACGCCGATCAGCGGGGTCGGCCATATGCCGATGAATTCTCCGGCCTGGGTGAACAGTTGGATGCGGTCATTCTCGCGATCGGCGACCAGCACGCGCCCGCGGCTGTCCAGCCACACGTCGTGCGGCAGCACGAACTCGCCCGGACCGCTGCCGGGCTGCCCCCAGGAGGCGAGATGCCTGCCGTCGGCCGAAAAGCGGTGCACCTGGCAGTTGGCATAGCCGTCGGCGATGAAGATCTCGCCCGACTCGCTGACATCGAGGCCGGTGGGCAGGTTGAACGGGCCGCCTGGATGTTTCACGTGCTTGTAACCCGTGGACTGGATGCCCGGGCCGACGCCGGTGTCCGAATAGCGCCCCCGTTCACCGATGGTCATGAGCAGCCGGCCCTCCGGGGTGAACTTGAAGATCTGGCTATAGTCCCGGTCGATGATCCAGATGTTGTCCTGGTGATCGGCATGGATGTCATGCGGCATGGCGAACAGGCCCTCGCCCCAGGAGCCGAGGAAACGGCCATCCCTGTCGAACACGATGACCGGATGCTCGCCGCGGCAAAAGCCATAGACCCGCCCCTGCGAGTCCACGGTGACCGAGGACATCGGCGCGCGCCAGCCTTCGGGCAGTTGCTGCCAGTCCTCCAGCACCTCGTAGGTGTATGCACCGCTGCCCACTGTTTTGGCCATGCCGCTGCTCCTGTGCAGATTGTGTCGGGGCCTGATCTGGTCGGGTCCTGGTCCCTGGTCGAGACCTGGTCCCATGCTTCGCGGCAGCTGACCCCGTCGTTCAGCGCCAGGAAGTGCCGCGATGCCCATGCAGGGGTCACGACATTATGATCATTTACATACGATACCTGTTTATACCATTAGATTAACACTGTAGTTATTATCACGATACTCAGGCGCAGAACAGCGCCATGAACTCGTTCACCGGCAGGGCATCGAGGACCTGGGCATCCTCACAGGCGGCCAGTATCCGGCCGGCCTGCTCACCGGCAAAGCGCCGCCCCACGGCATCGACGAACTTGCGCCGGAACAGCGCCTGGGTCTCGTCGCGCCGCTTCGGATGGCCGGCGGGGTATTCGACATCGACGCGGCCGGTGGTGCTCCCGTCCCTGAAGAAGACCTGCACGCCATTGGGGCTGGAGCGGCGTGCCGGATCGTTGTAGCCGGCGGTGAAGGCGGGATCCTCCGCCGCCGTCATGGTCGCGCGCAAGGCATCGATGCGCGGGTCGGCGGCCAGGGCGTCCTCGTAGTCAGCCGGCGCCATGCGCCCGAAGATCAGGCCGACGGCCACGATGTACTGCACGCAGTGGTCGCGATCGGCGGCATGGCGCAAGGGGCCGGACTTGTCGATCAGCTCCATCGAGGCCTGGTGGCAGAAAATCTCGATGCGTTCAATGTCATGCAGCCGGTCGCGCACCTGCGGATGCAGGATGAGCGCGCACTCGACGGCCGTCTGGGCATGCATGCAGGCGGCGACAAACTTGAGGATGGCATTCTGGATGACATAGTCGCCATAGGGACGCTGGAACTCGAAGGGCCGGCCCTTGCGGTAGACATCATAGAAGCCCCACTTATTCGCCGACAGCACCTGCGGGTAGGCCGGCTCGCCCTTCACCGCCATGATGGCCAGGCGCACGCCGTGGGTGGATGCATCCGCCGCCGCCCAGCCCTTCCTCGGGCCGGTGCCCGGATCCTGGCGGTGGATGCGCAGGCCCGGGTCCATCCAGGCATTGGACACGGCGCTCAATACTGCCTCGAAACCACCGCCCAGCATGCGCGCCACGCCGCCTGCCGTGGCCACCTTGGTGAGGATGACGTGATCGAGGCTGCTGGCATTGAAGTTGTTTGCCAGGCTCAGGCCGCCCTGGATTTCGTAGGCCTTGACCAGGGCGCGCAGCACGTCTGCCACCACCAGCGGCGGCTTGCCGGCGGCGATGCGCTGGCGGCTGAGGTAGTCGGCGGTAGCCAGGATGCCGGCGAGGTTGTCGGAAGGATGGCTGCCCTGCACGGCGACAAAGCCGTCGCTCATGTCCAGCCAGCGCAGCGCAATGCCGATGTTGAAGGTGGCCGTCACCGGATCAAGCTCATACGGGGTGCCCGGCACGCGGGCGCCGCCGGTCAGTGTGGCCCCCGGCACCACCGGGCCCATGTGGCGGGTGCAATCCGGGTAGGCCAGCGCCTCCAGCAGGCAAGCCAGGGTGTCGATGAAGCAGCGCCGCGCACAATCAACGGCCGCTGGATTGTCCACCTCGTAGTCACAAAGATAAGCTGCGATGTCGACCAGTTCCTGGTCCGGTTTCAGTGCCGCAGCCGCTTGCCCTGCCATGGTTGGCCTCCCCGTGCTGTCGTGCTGTCGTTCGGTCGTGAATGTTCTACCGCGATGGTTCTGCCTGGATGGATCGGCCCGGCTATTCAAACTTGATGTTGCCCGCCTTGATCAGCCTGGCGTACTTGTCCACCTCGCTGCGCAGGTAAGCACCCAGCTCGTCGGGCGTGCTGCCCACCGGGTCGACCCCCTGCTTTTCCAGGAAGGCACGCACATCGGGCGCGCCCAGGGCCTTGACGATCTCGCCATTCATCCTGCTGACGATATCGGCGGGCACGCCTGCCGGGTACAGCAGCGCATACCACTGATCCAGCTCGAATCCCGGGTAGATGGACCCCAGCGTGGGCAGATCGGGCAGGATGGCCGAGCGCTTGGCGGTGGTCACCGCCAGGGCGCGCACCCTGCCGCTGTCGACGTGGGGCTTGGAGGTGAGTGCACTGGCGAAGAACAGGCTGACCTCACCGGCCACCAGCGCATTGATGGCGGGCGCCCCGCCCTTGTAGGGCACATGCAGCACATCGACAACGGTCAACTGCTTGAACATTTCGAGGGACAGGTGTCCAAGCGCGCCGTTCCCGGCCGAGGCGCCATTCAAGGAACCCTTCTTCGCCTTGGCCAGGGCCACCAGCTCCTGCACCGTGCGTGCCGGCACCGAAGGATGCACGCACAGCACCAGCGGAGAGGACAGCACCCAGCTGATGGGCTGGAAGTCCTTGAGTGTGTCAAAGCTGCTAGTCTTGTAGGCGGTGGCATTGATGGCAAAGGATGCGCTTGGAAACAGCGCCGTGTAGCCATCCGGCTTTGATTTGGCCACCACTTCAGAAGCCAGATTGCCGGCCGCACCCGGACGGTTATCCAGAATGAACGTCTGCCCGGTGGATTCGACGAACTTGTTGCCGATCAAGCGCACCAGCACGTCCGTTCCGCCGCCGGCGCCATAGGGCACGATGATGCGCACCGGTCGCGCCGGCCAGGCTTGCGCCACGGCATCCGCCACACAAGCCATCTGCACCGCGGCGAGCGTCAGCGCCGCCACTCCGAAATGCACCCTCTTTCCTGCTGCCATCATTGCCTCCTTGGTATTGGTCATTGTTGCCCCAAGCGCCTGTTGTTTTGCGTTATGGCGGTCCGGAAAGCCAGTTTAACCAGTCCTGCCCGGCGTGAGACGCTTGCGGGTGCCCGATCACCGACTTTCATGACCAGGCAAATTCTGTACAATGAATCGCAAATGCAATGCAGGAGGCTGCGTGAAATCGACGACCATCCCTCCGCTCCGTGTAACCCCGGAGCTGCGCCGAAAAGCCGAAGCCCTGCTGGAGGAAGGGGAAACCTTGTCCGGCTTTGTCCTTGATGCCGTGACGCGAAGTATCGAACTTCGGGAGGCACAGCAGGCCTTCGTCGCGCGTGGCCTGGCCAGTTCCGCCCGGGCACGCCAGACCGGTCAGTATGTCCCGGCCGACAAGGTCGTGGCCAAACTGCAGCGCAAGCTGGCCGTGGTACGCAAACGCTCCGGCTAGCCATGCCGGAGCACAAGATCCGCTTCACGCCCGAAGCCGAAGACGATCTGCTGCGGCTCTATGACTTCCTGCTCAACAAGGATGTCGACGCTGCGGAACGCGCGCTTGCCGCCATCCGAACAGGCTTGGAATTTTTACGCTTCTCCCCTTACTCATGCCGCAAGGCGACACCAGGCAATCCCTACCTCCGGGAACTGGTCATTGACTTTGGCTCCAGCGGCTACGTCGCTCTTTTCGAGATAGAGCCGCAAAACATCGTGAGTGTCCTTGCCATGCGGCACCAGCGGGAGGACGATTTCCACTGATGCCGGACCGGGATGGGTCGGCGCCGGCCTTTAGAGTGCCTGACGGCAGTTCTGTTAGGCGCTCTTAGTCCGGCTTCGCCCCCGAAAGCTTCACCAGCTTGGTCCACTTCTCGATGTCCTTGCGCACCAGTTCACCCAGCGCTTCAGGCGTGGTGTACATGGCCTCGACGCCCTGCTCAACCAGCTGCCGGCGGATTTCGGTGTCGGCCATGATCTTCTTCAGCTCGCCATTGAGGCGGGAGACGATGTCGCGCGAGGTGTTGGCCGGGGCGAACACGCCCAGCCAGTTGGACACATCGAAGCCCTTCAGCCCGGACTCCGAGATGGTGGGCAGGTCCGGCACGGTGGCCGAGCGCTGCAGCGAGGTGACGCCCAGCGCACGCACCTTGTTCGACTTGATGTGCGGGATCCACACCGGAATGGAATCGAAAGTGAGCTGCACGCGGCCGGCCAGCACATCGGCCACTGCGGGGCCGGCGCCCTTGTAGGGGACATGCACCATGTCCACGCCGGTCATCATCTTGAACAGTTCGCCCGAGAGATGGTTGGTACCGCCGCTGCCGGCCGAGGCAAAACTCAGCTTGCCCGGATTGGCCTTGGCGTAGGTGATCAGTTCGGCGACGCTCTTGGCCGGGATGGACGGGTGCACGATGAGGATGCGTGGCGCATTGTGGGTGAGCGCGATGGGTGCGAAGTCGCGCACCGGGTCGTAGCCCAGCTTGGGATAGAGCCCGACGTTGATGGCCTGGGTGCCCACGGTGGCAAAGAACAGGGTGTAGCCGTCGGCCGGGGCCTTGGCGACGAACTCCGCGGCGACGGTGCCACCGGCGCCGCCCTTGTTGTCGATGAGCACCGGCTGGCCCAGCGTCTCCGTGAGCTTCTGCGCCATGGGACGCGCCATGATGTCCGCGCCACCACCCGGCGGGAAGGGCAGCACGAGGCGCATGGGTTTTTCCGGCCAGGCCGCGATGGCGCTGGTGGACAACAGCGAGAACAGGGTGATCGCAATGATCGGTCGAATGGTCATGGTGCTTCTCCTTGGGGCCTGCATGTTGGGCCTGCTGCGCGCCTGGTGGCGAGGTATTCTTGTATGCCGCTGGCGGCTCATCGGCTTCTGCCAGCGCGGCATGCTGTCCGGACCAAGACCCAAAGTCAACAGGGCCATCAACCGGACCAGCCAGCCGTGCGATCTGGCCAGACCCGCCCGGCCGGTTCGAATGGCGGGCAGGAGCGCGTCCGCCATGCAATTGTCATCATTCACCCACCCCCGGATGTAGAATCCTGACTCTGAACGACAGGCACTGCACCTCAAGACATGGATGAGCGGGACACCCTGCTGCTGGCGGCCAACGCGGAAATTCGCGAAATGAAACATATGGTTGCAGCCCTTCGCATGGAGCTGGAGCGGGCCCATGAAGAGACGGCCAGCACCGTACAACGGCTGCGAGCCGAAGCCAGCCTGGAAGCCGACCAGATGAAAAAGACCATCGCCGCCCTGCGTGACGGCCTGGAGGAGGAGCGCAAGACCCGCGAGGACGCGGTGCGCCACGCCATCACAGCGCACCAGGACGAGATCCAGCAATTGCGCTCCACCGCGACGGCCCTGCGCGACACGCTGGATGGTGCCCGCCAGGAGAAGGACAATGCCGTGCGCCTGGCGGTGGGCGGCTTGCAGGATGAAGGTGCACAATTGCGCGCCACCATCGCCGCGCTGCGCGAGCAGCTGGAGGGGGCACGGGCCGACCTGACCGCCGGCCTGCAGAAGGCGCAGGTGCAGCACCAGGCCGAGCTGGGACAGTTGCAGGCCACGGTGCGGGCGCTACGCGAACAGTTGCAGCCGGCGACGTAGTTCGGGAACGCACATGCAGCAAGGGGGGAACCACCATGCCCAATGACAACAGCCTGCCCGACGTACACAACGAGGTACGCAAGCCGGCAACGCGCACGCGCCAGAGCAAGCGCGGCTCGGAGCAGGTCCGCCTCAAGATGGTCGAGCTGCTGCTCGAGGTGTCGCGCCGCATGGCCGCCTACGACACCCTGGACGAGGTGCTGAACGCCCTGGTGGAGATGACCACCACCGAGCTCGACGCCGAGCGCGGCTCGCTGTTCCTGAACGACCCCAACACCAATGAGCTGTATTCGCGCGTGGCCCAGGGCAATATCCGCCGCGAGATCCGCCTGCTCAACAACACCGGCGTGGCCGGCCACGTATTCCAGACCGGCGAGTCGGTAATCATCGACGACCCCTATTCCGATCCGCGCTTCAACCGATCGATCGACGAGCAGACCGGCTTCGTGACGCGCAACATCCTGTGCGTGCCGATCAAGACGGTGAAGGGCGAGATCATCGGCGTGGCGCAGACGCTGAACCGGCGCAAGGGCGGCTTCTCGCACAAGGACCTGTCGCTGCTGGAGGCCATGACCACCCAGGGCACACTGGCCCTGCAGGGGGCGCAGTTCATCGAGCGCATGAAGGAGACACGCGCCCGCGAGATGGAATTCGTCGAGGTGGTCTCCGAAGTCACCGCCGACATCAAGCTCGGGTCGCTGCTGCAGCGGGTGATGGGCGAGGCCACGCGCATGCTCAATGCCGAGCGTTCCACGCTGTTCCTCAACGACGAAAAGACGCAGCAGCTCTGGTCCGAGGTCGGCCAGGGGCTGGAATCGACGCAGATCCGCCTGCCCAACCACCTGGGCATCGCCGGGGCGGTGTTCACCTCGGGCAAATCGGTGAACATCCCCTACGCCTACGCCGACCTGCGTTTCAACCCGACCTTCGACAAGAAGACCGGGTTCTTCACGCGCTCCATCCTGTGCGTGCCCATCATCAACAAGCACGGCAAAACGATCGGCGTAACCCAGGTGCTGAACAAGCACGGCGGGCCCTTCTCCCACGAGGACGAATCGCGCCTGCGCGCCTTCACGGCGCAGATCTCCATTGCGCTGGAGAACGCCAAGCTGTTTGCCGACGTGCAGAACATGAAGAACTACAGTGAAGCAATGCTGGAGTCCATGTCCAACGGCGTGATCACGCTGGACGAGGCGGGCAAGATCGCCACCTGCAATGCCGCCGGCCTGCGCATCCTGCGCGCCGACTTGAAGACCATCCTGCACAAGCCGGCCACCGAGTTTTTCACCGGCGACAACAACTGGGTGATGGAAAAACTCCAGCGCGTCGACGAGACGGCGGCGCCTGAGACCACCATGGATGCGGAACTGGTGATCGGCGAGGAACGCATCTCTACCAATTTCAGCGCCCTGCCCCTTACCAATGCCGAGAAGAAGCGCATCGGCACCATGCTGATGATCGAGGACATCTCCAGCGAGAAGCGCCTCAAGTCCACCATGTCGCGCTACATGGACCCGGGCATCGCCGACCGCCTGGTGGCCGGCGGCGCCGAGATGCTGGGCGGCCAGGCGGTGATGACCACGGTGCTGTTTTCCGACATCCGCGGCTTCACCACCATCAGCGAACAGCTCGGGCCGCAGGGCACGGTGGCACTGCTCAACGAGTACTTCACCCTCATGGTGGACTGCATCCAACGCGAAGAAGGCATGCTGGACAAGTTCATAGGCGACGCCATCATGGCCGGCTTCGGCATCCCGGTGACGCACGAGGACGACGCCGACCGCGCGGTGCGCGCCTCCATCTCCATGCTGCGCGAACTGCGTGCCTGGAATGTCGGGCGCCTGGCCGAGGGCAAGGCGCCGGTGGACATGGGCATCGGCCTCAACACCGACATCGTGGTGGCGGGCAACATCGGCTCGCGCAAGCGCATGGACTACACCATGATCGGCGACGGGGTGAACCTGGCCTCGCGGCTGGAATCGGCGTGCAAGCAGTACGGTGCGCACCTCTTGATCAGCGAATTCACTTTCCAGCAGCTGCGCGGCACCTACCGCATGCGCGAGCTCGACTATGTGGTGGTGAAAGGCAAAACCAAGCCGGTGGCCATCTATGAAGTGATGGACTGGCACACCGAAGAGACCTACCCCAATATGGTCGATGCGCTGGGGCGCTTCCGTGACGGCCTCTCCAAGTACCGGGCCGGTGACTTTGCCGGTGCGCGCGAGCTCATCACCAAGGTGCTCGAGCTCAACCCCTCCGACAAGGCGGCAAAGCTCTACATCGAGCGCTGCGACCACCTCATCGCCAACCCGCCCGCCCACTGGGACGGCGTCTGGGTGATGGAGAGCAAGTAGGGCCGTCCCATTGTCGGGCTCCGCAGCAACTAACAGGACTCGCAGGCGATTGCTGCAGGGCGCCGCCGCAGGCGCAGGGAGCCTCCTGCTGCCACCGCAGGCACACCCGGCCGTGTCACTGCCCTTCCAGCCCGCCGTGTTCGATGTCACCGCGGACAGTGCACTCGTTTGCGTCGCCGGAAACGGCGGCGGCCATGTGGTCATCGAATTGGGCACGGATGAAGCCTTCCTCCCAACAGCCACGCGCAGGGTCACCCTGCCACCCCTGGAACCGGAGAGAAACCATCTGGCAACCGGACGCATCGACGGCCTGGAGCCGGACCGGACCTGGTTCTACCGCATCCTCGATGCGCAGGGTCCCGTGATTTCACGCGTCGGGCGCTTTCGCACGGCTCCGGCGTCGCCACGCCCCTTCAGCTTTGCTTTCACCGCCGACATGGACGAGGCCTACCGGCCGTTTCGGCTTTTCGACCAGATCGGCGCACGCAACCCCGAATTCTTCCTGCACCTGGGCGACACCATCTACGCGGACCTGCCGCGCGTGCAGTTCCGCCCTTCAGTCAGCCATTACCGGCGCAAACACGCCAACAACCGCGGTGATGCACACCTGCAGCAGTTCCTGCTGCGGCATGCCACCTTCGCCACCTGGGACGACCACGAAACGGACAACAACTGCCATGCCGGCCACCCGCACATGGGCGAGGGTCGTCAGGTATTCCGCGAATTCTGGCCCTGCCGCAACGTCGCCGAAGACGGCTTATACCGGCGCTTTTCCTGGGCCGGGGTCGATTTCTTCATGCTCGACACGCGCAGCTACCGCTCGCCCCAGACAGTCGCCGACGATGCCGCCAAAACCATGCTGGGGGCCGCGCAGAAGCAGTGGTTCATGGAGGGACTCGCCGCATCGAAAGCACCCTTCAAATTCATCATCACTTCGGTGCCCTTCCAGGGCGGCGGCGAGGACACCTGGGGCTCATACAAGACCGAGCGCAATGAGATTTCGGCGCTGATCCGCGGCAACCGGATCGGAGGCGTCGTGTTCCTCACTGGTGACTACCACCTGGCGCGGGACTGGAGCCTGCCGAAGGCCGGCTTTCACGAATTCATGGCCGGGCCGATTGGCTCCTTCGTGCACTACATGCGCACCCCCTCGGCTCGCGACCGCTACGAGAAAAGCGGTACCTTCCACCATGGCGATGGCTACAACTTCGGCATGGTCCATGTCGACCCCGCCGCGCACTCGGCGCAGGTGGAGTTCGTCGACAGGAATGGCGTGACGCTGGGGAAAGTGGCGTTCACGGGCTGAGTTCAGGCCGAAACTCACGCCCTCCCCGAAGCGGTTGCAGAGCTTGCCCAAACCACGCTGCACTCCGCATTGACAGGGCAGGGACCGTGGCTAGAATGGCCCGTTCCTGTAGGAGGTGCCAGCATGCTGCCTGAGTCGGGATTTGTGGTTTTTGCCAAGCGCGACTGCCCAACCTGCGAGCTGATCGAGCCGGTGCTGCAGCAGCTCGCCGCCAGGCCATCCACGCGCATCATCAGCCAGGACGACCCGGGCTTTCCGACACAGGTGGCGGGCGTCATCGATGACCGCGAGCTGGAACAGTCTTTCCACCACAGCATCGAGATTGTCCCCACGCTGATCCGCATGGAAGCTGGGCGCGAGGCCGAGCGCACCTATGGCTGGGACGCCGCCGAGTGGCGGCGCGTCACCGGCATATCCGACTTGGGCAAGGAACTGCCCGGCTTCCAGCCCGGCTGTGGCTCGCTCAGCTGCGCCCCTGGCGCGGAGGATCACCTGCGCGCCCGCTATGGCGACACCGGACTGCAGGCGCGCAAGGTCGCGCTGGGCGAATGGGACGACCCCATCGAGGCCTGTTTCGAGCGCGGCTGGAGCGATGGGTTGCCGGTGGTGCCGCCGACTGATGTGCGCATCCTGCGCATGCTCGCCGGCACCCGGCGCAAACCCGATGAAGTCATCGGCCGCATCCCGCCCATGCTGCCCGAGTGCACGGTGGAAAAAGTGGCGATCAGCGCCGTCATGGCCGGCTGCAAGCCCGAATACCTGCCGGTGGTGCTGGCTGTGGTGGAAGCGGCGCTGGAGCCGATGTTCTGCATGCACGGGCTGCTGGCCACCACCTACTTTGCCGGCCCCATCATCGTGGTGAACGGCCCGGTGACGCGGAAGATCGGCATGAACTGGGGCCTCAACGCCCTGGGTCAGGGCAACCGCGCCAACCTCACCATAGGCCGCGCGTTGCAGTTGCTGATCCGCAATTACGGCGGCGGTCGTCCGGGCGAGGTGGACCGCTCCGCGCTGGGCAGCCCGGGCAAGCTCTCCTTCTGCTTTGCCGAGGACGAAACCGATGCCGAGTGGGAGCCGCTGTCGGTGTCGCGCGGCTTTTCGCCCGGAGCCTCCACGGTGACCCTGTTCCAGGGCCATGGCGTGGAAGCCTTCAAGGATGAGAAATCGCGCACCCCCGAGGAACTGTCCAAGTCCATGGGCCTGGTGCTGGCCAATTGCGGCCACCCACGCTCCAACATGCCGCGCGCCATCTTTGTGTTGTCGCCCGAACACCACGCAATCTACAAGGCGGCTGGCTGGGACCGGCAGCGCATCACCCAGGCACTGCAGGATGCCAGTACCCGCCCGGGCAGCAGCATCGTCGCCGGCCTCGACGGCATCCCCATGGGCATACCCGCCAGCCGTGCGGCGGAACCGGTGGCCAAGCTGGCACCTGACGGCCTGATGGTGGTGCGCGCCGGCGGACCGGCGGGCCTGTTCAGTGCCATCCTGCCCGGCTGGGGCAGCAAACCCGATGAACTCACCCCAATCACCAAGGAGGTAAGGGAATGAACCAGACCAAGGAATGGCTGAGGGACCCCACGGCGGAAACGACCTCCGTGAAACGCCCGCGCAGGACGCCGCCCGCGTCACTGAAAGGCCTGCGCGTTGGGCTCTTCGGCATCGGCAAGAACCGCACGGACGAGTTCTTCGACCAGGTGGAGAAGCGCTTTACCGAGCGCGGCCTGGCGGTGAAGCGCTTTGCCAAGCCGACCAATGCGCGCACCGCGCCGCCGGAAGTGATGGAGCAGGTGCTGGCCGGCTGCGACGTGGTGGTGGTCGGCCTCTCCGATTGAGGCTCCTGCACGTCGTGCAGTTTGCACGACCTGATCAAGATGGACGCCAACGGGATACCCGGGGTTACCGTGGTGTCGAAAGGCTTCGTGGACGCCATGTCGATGCAGTCCGAGGCATTGGGCTTCGACCCGGCAGTGATCTACGTGCCCCACCCCATACAGAATCTCACCCATGAGGAGCTGATGCGCATTGCAGACGATATCATTGAGCCTGCCATCAGCAAGCTCACCTCGGGCTGACGCCGGATTCATGATGCTGCCGGCCTGCCATCCGAATGGGGGGGCGGCAGGACTGCAGGACGCCGGTGCGCCAGACCATCAGTACGCGAGAACACCAGGACACACAACAAGGAGCCAGAAGCATGCAACACAAGACCCCGAACAACCCGGACAAGCGCGCCACGCTGCGCCGCGGCAGCTGGCTGGCGACGCTGGTCGCCGGCACCATTGCCGGCGCCCTGTCGGCCACCCTCGCCACGGGCGACGCCCAGGCGCAGGGCTTTCCCAACAAGACCGTGAAGATCATCTCGCCCTATGCACCGGGCGGCGGCAATGACGTGATCTGCCGCGCCGTGGCGGTGCGCTTGACCACGCGCCTGGGCCAGCCGGTGATCGTGGAGAACCGCGCCGGGGCCAACACCATCGTCGGCGCCGAATTCGTGGCGAAGTCCCCACCGGATGGCTACACCATCATCCTGCTGCCGACGCAGCACGTCTACAACCCCAGCATCTACGACAAGATGCCCTACGACCCGATCCGCGACTTCACGCCCATCACCATGGTCGGTGCAGCGCCGCTGCTGCTGGTGTCGCATGCCGCCACGCCCTTCAAGAACCTCAAGGAACTGGTGCAGTACGCCAAGGGCCGTCCGGCCAACGATGTCACCTTCAGCACCTCCGGCGCAGGTTCCGCGGGCCACCTCGCCGGCGCCCTGCTTGGCATGGTCACCGGCATCCAGCTGCAGCACGTCGCCTACAAGGGCGCCTCGCCCGCAGCCCAGGCGCTGCTGACCCAGGAAGTGATGATGAGTTTCTCGCCGCCCTCGACGCTGCTTCCGCATGTGCGCGCCGGCAAGATGATCCCCATCGGCATGACCGGCCTGAAGCGTTCCGACGTGGCGCCCGACGTGCCGACGATTGCCGAGCAGGGCCTGCCCGATTACGAGGCCGGACTGTGGTACGGCTTCATGGGGCCGGCGAAGATGCCGCGTGATGTGGTGATGCGGCTGAACACCAGCATCGGCGCCGTGGTCAACGACAAGGAAATGCGCGATGTGCTGGCCAAGCTGGGCATCGACGCCTTCAGCACGACACCGGAAGAGTTCGGCAAGGTGCTGGTCACCGACCTGAAGCGCTGGGCGCCAGTGGTCAAGGCGGCCGGCATGAAACCCGACTGAACCCGCGTACCCCAACCATCCAGCGAGGAAGCATTCATGTCCATCCGTCTCATCGTCAGCATGCGTGCGGTGCCCGGCAAGGGTGCCGAGCTCGCCCAGGCCTATCGCGAGCGCTGCGCCGGCATCGCGCAGGAACCAGGCTGCGAGCAGTTCGAGGTGTTCCAGAGCGTGGTCGATGCGGACCGGCTGGTGCTGATGGAGCAGTGGAAGGACGAAGCCTCGCTGGCCGTGCACGCGAAGGTGAACGCCTCGCGTCCGCCGCTGCCGGCCGGGCTGCGCCTGGAAGGCAGTGTGCGCGAGGACTACACCTACAACCGCACCCGCTAGCACATCATCGACGGGACATCTGATCACAATCCGGAATTTCAGCCAATGCTGAAAAGGATGATCTCCAAAAATTGATCATAATAAAAAACGGGGCAGACCTTCGGGCCTGCCCCGTTTTTTTTCGGTAGCGTCGTCTTGGGTCTGCTAGATACGCACTTCCGCGGTCACCACGGCCGCAGCAATCCCCGCCTCGCCCACTGCATTTACCAGGTCGCCCGCATAGCCTGAGCGCAGGGCGCCGATGGCAAACACGGCGGACTCGCTGGTGCGGCATTGTTCGTCGGTGATGACACAGCCTTTGGCATCGCGCTTCACCGAAGCGGGCAGAAAGTCGCTGTTGGGCTGGACCCCGACAAAGGGGAACACGCCGGCGCAGGCGATGTCGGTCTTTTCACCGGTCTTGACGTTGCGCAGGCGCACGCTGGTCACGGCATCCTCACCGGTGATCGCCTCCACTTCGCTGTCCCAGACGAAGCGCACATTGGTCTTGGAATCGACACGCTCGGAGAAGGCGCGGCGCGCCCGCAGTCCGCCGCGCACCACCACATGCACGGTCTTGCACATCTCGGTGAGGACCAGGGCTTCCTGCATGGCGGCATCGCCGCCGCCCACCACCACCACGTCCTGGCCCTTGAAGAAGCCGCCGTCGCAATGCGCGCACTGCGACACGCCCCGGCCGCGCAGCTTCTCTTCACCGGGTACGCCCAGCGGCTTCAGCCGGGCGCCAGCGGCAAGGATGACCCGACGCGCGCGCAGGCTGCGGTCTTCACTCGATCCCTGCACCAGTACCAGCGGTTGGTCACCGTCTTTCTTGGCACCCGGGGTGACCGAAGTCACGGCCTCATGAAAGAAGGCCACGCCTTCGGTATGCAGGCGTTCGGCCAGGGAAGAGGCCAACTCCACGCCGGAGGTTTCGCCGGTGGCCGGCCAGTCGTCCAGTGTATTGACCGTGGAGACCTGCCCGCCACAGGCCGGCTGCTCCTCGAACAGCGCCACCGACAGCCCGCGACGCGAGGTCTGCCAGGCCGCTGTCAGTCCGGCCAGACCACCGCCCACGATGACCACATCCCAGATGTCCCGCCTACGACGTAGCGCCATTTTTGCGTCCTCCCTTGGTTGTTTTTATGGACTGCGGTGCAGTCTGTGACGCCCCGGCAGCCTTGGCTCCCCGCAGCGCCTGCCACTGTTTCGGCAGCCGGATTTCCTTCGCCGTCGGATAACCGAGCACGCCGTTGTGGGCGAAGATGTAGGCGCTGTTGCGCCCGAGGTCCCCGGTAACCACGATCATGTAGTCCTCCGGGTCCCAGACGATGGGCACCATGCGATTGGGGTCGGTCGACTCGAAGTACACGCGGGGCATGCGGCCCATGCGCACTTCCAGCTCGAGATTCCAGCTGGGCTTCTGCGTCCATTCGCGGTTGATGCGCTCCATGTGGTGCGCGGGCACCCGGGCCATCTCCCACAGCGCGCGGCGGATGTCCTTCTTGGTCCAGCCGGCCGCGGCAAAGGTCTCGGCCAGGATGGGCGAAAGGAATAACAGCGGCCGCAGCGTGCCACCGCATTCGTTGCCGACGGTGAACAGGAACTGCCAATTGTGCTGCTGCACCATGGCGTGTGCCAGGTAGGGCATCATTTCCTGCGGCGAACTGCCCGACACCGAGGAGATGTGGTTGCCACCGGTGAAGCGCGAGATGGTGACGGTGTTGGCGCCCGCCTCGTAGCCGAAGTCGGTGCTATTGGGCGCCCAGCCGATCTTTTTCACCACGCCTTCGTTCTCCGGCACCACCACGCGGTAGTTGTTGCCGTAGGTGGCCTTGTCGTTCTTGTGCGGCAGGAAGCCGGCGATGTTGCGCAGGTACAGGCGCCAGAAGCGACCGATGGTGGTGTTGGCCTGGAAACCATCGCGCATCACGCCCTGGGTGTAGTTGAAGCCCAGTTCCTGGGTGATGGGGCCGTTCAGCAGGATCAGCGTCTCCCCGCCCGGGGTGTTGCCGCTGTGCTCCACGCCGTAATACGGGTCGGCCATGGCCTCGATGAGCGCCACCAGCACCGGCATGTATTCCGGGCGGCAGCCGGCCATGACGCCGTTGACAGCGATGCTCCAGATGGTTGCCGCGCGCTGGTCCGGCAGCAGGATGCCGAGCACTTCATCGGCCTTGCGGTCGGTGTAACGCAGGAAGGCATCGACGCGGTCCTTCGTCGGCGGCACGATGGGCAGGCCGTCGGACAACTCGTTGACGATGAAGTATTCGTTCACCTCATCCAGCGTGCCGGCCACCACGATGTCGCGTGCGCCGGGCTCCTTCTCGATGGCGGCGGTCGCCGGAGCGGTGGTGAGGTTGCCGATCACGCGGTCGGTGGTGACCTCGAGGATGTTCTTTCTCAGCACTTCCTTGCTTTGCAGGCCAGTGTGGCCGGGCACCAGGGCCACCGACAGGTTGGGCATGCCCTGGCCGATGGAGGCCGCGGCGGCCAGCTGCATGAAGCCTTCACACACCAGCGTGGAAGAGGGAATCCCGAGGGATTCGCACACTGCACTCGCCCGCAACACGGCGGGCGTGCAGGAGCCTCAACAGCCCATGCCGCTGATGGCGGCGTCGACTCCCAGCTTCCTGAATTTCTGCGCCAGCGATGCCAGCACCTCGTGCTCGTCGCTGCCATGGGTAGGGCCGAATTCCTTCCAGCTCACCCACTTGATGTCCGGATAACGCTGTTTCAGGCCTTCCTCCAGGGCGAGGAAGACCTCGTCGCCGCGGAACACGTAGTCCCAGAGCTGGGCCACGGTCTTGCCATTGAGCGAGTCCAGCCGCGCGGCGAGCGGCCTGATCTGGGCCTGGCGCGGGCTGCGCGGCCAGTACGCCTCGAATAAGTCGATACGGGTGCCTGTCATCTATTCCTCCTGGCCAGTCTTGGATGGCTCATCTCGGGTTGTTGCGGCATGCCGGCAGCAAGGACGATGCGCTGTGCCGCAAGCTGCCGAATCTAGCACCGAATGGTCGCTGTGGTGGCAATGGCCCCTGGCGTTGCACATGGCGCAACAGTCCTGCCGGCACAGCGCTGGGATTCATTGCCCGGTTGAACTCAGCTGAAATCGGTAGCCGACAGCAGCAGGTGGGCGAAATGCCGTCCCACCAGCGGCGAGCCCTGCCAGACCACCCGGTCTTCACCCAGACTGGGATCGAAGATATTTTCCGGCGCATCGACTTCCAGCAGCACCATGGCATTGGCTGCGGGCGCACCAGCCACCTGGTTGGTGTCGGGCAGGTAATCGAGCAGCCAGCCGCGGTGCACGCCGGGCAGGTCACACACGGATGTCATCCAGGCCGACAGCGCCGCGCGATCCGGTTGCGCTGCATCGCCTAACATGCCGAACTCGTAACGTGCCCAGTAGCGCCCCTGGCGCTCGTCCTTCTCGATGCGCGAGGCGATCCGGTAGAAAATGCGGCCCCAGCCACCCAGGTCGCGCCGCCACGGCTCTTTCTCGCTGGCCGGGGGCATGCCGATGCCCGGATTGGAGTGGCTGAAGCGTGCTGGGTAATCGATCTGGTAGATCTGGTTGAATTCCTGCTCGAGCAGCCCGATGTTCCAGGAACGGCGCGCCTCGCGCGTGCGCCAGGCACGGCAGAAACCCTCGCGCAGCACCAGCTCGCGGATGTGCTCGTCGAAGTGGATGTTGAACTCGCGCTCGAACTCCTTGTTGATCAGGTCGAATCGCACAAACGACAGCACGGCATTGGTTTTCAGGTCATCCATTGCTGATTTTCTCCTTTGAGCCCGCGATGATAAGCCCTCGAAGCCGCCAGGCAAGCGTGATCGCCACGACCGCCCGGCTGCACCGTCGCGAGACCTTGGCCGCCGGATGCGCTGCAGGGCCGAAAACGGTACAGTAGCCGCCCGGGCGCAAGGCCGTCGGTTACTGCCCGGGCCTGACCGGCCACGCCCTGATCACGGGCCAGCGGCGCGGTGCGAAATAGGCAGCCGCACCCTGTGCATCGGTGGCGGCATGAGTGCAGCAGGACTGTTCGAGGTGCTATGAGCCATAAGCCACACACGAATGACACACCGGCTCCGCGGCCGGATGACGACACCAACGGCTTCGGGGTCCTGCTGCCCTTTGCCAAGTTCCTCGGCGTGCACGTGACCGAGCAGTCGCCGCAGCGTTCGCTACTGCACATCGATCCGCGCCCGGAACTGCTCAACAGCTGGGGCGCCATGACCGGTGGCGTGGTGATGGCGATGCTGGATTTCGCCATGGCCGCCGCGGTGCGCGGCCAGGTCGGGCATAACGTTTCGGTGGCGACGCTGGACATCAGCCTTGCCTTCCTGAATGCCTGCCGGGGTGAATTCGTGGTCGAGGGCCGCGTGCTGCAGGCCACCAAGACGGCCTACTTCTGCGAGGCGGAGGCCAAAGGCCCCGACGGCACGCTGTTTGCCAAGAGCATCGGCACTTTCAAGCCGCTGGCGCCCAAGAGCAGCTGATCACCGGTGACTGCCCTATCGTCCGCCGGCGAAGGCCGAAGGATAAAACGCCTGGAGGTCAGCCGGTGTTAACCCCCTTGTCAAAGGGGGCCGACTGGCCGCAGGCCAGCGGGGGGATTTTGGCCAACGGGCGAATCTGCCTGCCTTTACCGGGCCTTGCTGTGAGTCATGCACAAGATTTTTGCCTTGCAGGCACGGTGCTGAACGACGCCTATGACAACTGCCAGATAGCGGCTTGGGCACTCAGCGCAACGGTATAAAAATCCCCCCGCTCGCGCTGCGCGCGAGTCGGCCCCCTTTGACAAGGGGGTAAATGGGGCCGCAGCCTCGTCTTCCCGGAACTCTGTGCAGCAGCTAGATGATGCCGTCCTTGCGCAAGGCTTCGATGTCGTCCTTGCCGTAACCCAGCCCGAGCAGTGTCTCCTCGGTGTGCTGGCCGTAGCGCGCGGGCGGTGAGTGGATGTGGGCGGGGGTCTTCGACATCTGGTAGGAGGCCTTGGGCACCACCACTTCGTAGCCCAGCTCCGCATCGTGGGGAAAGCGATGCAGCAGGCCGCGATGCACGATCTGCGGATTTGATACGGCCTGATACAAGTCACGCACCGCCATGGCCGCCACGCCGGCGTTGGAAATGATTTCCTCCCACTCCAGGGCTGTCTTGCCGGCCAGGGTCTTCTCGATCTCCGCCTGCATGGCCGGATAGTTCTGCGCCGCCGACTCGTTGGTGGCAAAGCGCGGATCGAGCGGAATGTCTTCCCGGCCGATGGCCTTCCACAGGCGGGCCCGCCGTGACGGCGTGGTCGCGGCGATGGACAGCCGGCCTTCCTTGCAGCGGAACACATTGGAGACATAACGCCCGTCACCATTGCCACGCAGTTGCTTGTAGATGCCGGTGGTGGCCGCCTCGCACACGTCGGCACCGGCCATGGTGATGGCGGTGTCGAGCATGGCGGTGTCGATGTACTGGCCCTGACCGGTGCGGCTGCGGTGGTACAGGGCGGAGACCATGGCCAGCGCCGCGGCATAGCCGGTGGCGTAGTCGGCCATGAGAAATCCTACTTTCATCGGACCGGTCTCCTGGGTGCCGGTCATGCTCATCAGCCCGCTGGCGGCCTGCACCGCACCATCGATGGCGGCCCGCTTGTGGGTGGGGCCGGTCTGGCCGTAACCGGTGATGGAGCAATAGATGAGACCAGGGTGGTCCTTCGACAGCTCCTCGTAACCCAGGCCATAGCGGCGCATGGTGCCGGCCACCAGGTTTTCGGCGACGATGTCGGACTGCGCAGCCAGCTGGCGGAAGATCTCCTGTCCTCCAGGGGTGGCGAGGTTGAGCGTCATGTTCTTCTTGTTGGCGCCCTGGGCCATGAAGCTGTGGCTCATGGCCATCTTGCCCAGTTTGCCCCCCGAGCCGATCACCAGGCGCATGCTGTCGGGCTCCTTGGGGTTCTCGATGGTCAGCACTTCGGCGCCATGCAGCGCCAGCTGGTAAGTCGAGAACGGCGCTGCGATCTGCCGCGTGACGGCCAGCACCTTGACGCCTTCAAACACGTGTTTTGGTTCCACCCTCTGTCTCCACAGGTTTTCCGGAAAAGCGCAACTTTACCTCAGCACGTGCCGCTGCCAGGTTCCAGGCAGATTGTCTTCATCACCGGCTGGACCGACACCCTGGGAAACTTCTCGCGCGAGCGTTTGCCGACAACGTCCTCGGCGTGGTGGCCAGCCCCTCCTTTCCGGCCTCGCACTGCAGCAAGCCTGTCATGCTATCTTGATCGCTTCATCGGAGAGACCGGCGATGCGCCATTCCATCCGGGAAGAACGTCGTGACCGGTTGTGATGTCATTTTCGAATTTCCGAGGGAGAAGACTCATGCATGGAACGCGGTTGATGGGCCTGTTGGTTTGCGGCGTTCTGATGTCGGTGGCGCTTGTCATCGGGTCTGCCGTGGCCCAGGAATATCCGACCCGATCGATACGTTTCATCGTGCCCTTCCCTCCTGGGGGCGGAACCGACATCACGGCCAGATCGATCAGCACGGGGTTGACCGAGACACTGGGGCAGACCGTCGTGGTCGACAATCGTGCCGGTGCCGGCGGCGTGATCGGCGCAGACATGGCAGCCAAGGCTGCGCCCGATGGCTACACCCTGCTGCTGGGTTCGCCGGGCCCCTTGACCATCAACCCCAATCTGGGGCCGGTCCCCTATGACGTGATGAGGGACTTCAGCCCCATTTCACTCGTGACGATGAGCCCGTTTCTGCTGCTGGTGAATCCGGCGGTTCCAGCAAAGACGCTACGGGACCTGATTGCACTGTCAAAGTCCAAGCCCGACTCGCTCAATTTCGGAACGGCGGGCATAGGCTCCGTGGCCCATCTGGGCGGTGAGCAGTTCAAGGCAATTTCAGGGGCACAGATCATGCATGTGCCTTACAAGGGGGCGAGCCAGTCCCTTATCGCCCTGCTCAGCGGCGAGGCGCAGATCGGGGTGGAGAGCCTTCCCGTGGTGCTGACGCACATCCGCTCGGGCAAACTGCGTGCGCTGGCAGTGGGCTCGAGGACGCGCTCTACCATAGTCCCGGAACTCCCCACCATGCAGGAAGCCGGCGTTCCGGGTTACGAGCAGACAACCGCCTCCGGCGTGCTCGCGCCAGCCAGAACACCCGCACCCATCATCAATAGACTCAACACCGAGATCGTCAAGATCCTGCAAAAGCCCGAAGTGCGCGAACAACTGGTGAAGCTCGGAACGCAGGGCCTTGGCGGTACACCGGAGCAGTATGCCGAACACCTGCGCAATGAATCCGCAATGTATGCCCGGGTCATCAAGCTGGCCGGCATCAAGCTGGAGCAATAGCGCGCTCCCGATTCGGCAACCTCGTCGGCTAAGGTCGAGAAGGATCAAACCGGTTTGAAGAAAGGGCTGGAGAATTGAAGATCAAGCGCATCGAACACGTAGCCGTGGTGGTGGACAAGCTTGCGCCCGGCATGAAAATGCTCGAGGAAGTATTTGGCCTTTCTCTGGGCTATGTGCAGGAAACACCCATCGCAAAGCTCGCCCTGTATCCCGTAGGGGAAAGCAGCCTGGAGCTGGTGGAGGCGAAGTCCGCTGATTCCCGTAGCGGACGGTGGCTCGCCAAAAACGGGCAGAGCCTGTATCACCTGTGCTTCGAGGTCGATGACATCCTCGAGGCCATCCGGGAGCTGAAAGCCAAGGGCGTGAAATTGCAGGATGAGGTGCCCAGGCCCGGCCACGGCGGCTCGCAGGTGGTCTTCATTGACCCGGAATCAACGGGCAGCCTTTTGATTGAACTGGTCCAGATGCCGGCTGAACCGGCCCACTAGACCAGATCGGACGCAATCACGCAAGCACACAAGCAGGTCACACATCCATTCGTTCCAGGGGGAAGCATGCTTCGAATACCGGTACTTGCCGAAAAAGACATGAACGAGGCGCAGCGCCGCGTCTATGACAAGATCGTTTCTGGCGTGCGCAAGGTGCCGCCTGCCGGGCCGCTGGTGGCCGCCATGCACAATGCCGCCCTTGCCGAGGCCTGGTCGCGCATGGGCGAAGTGCTGCGCTTCAATTCGAGCCTGCCGGAACGACTGCGTGAGTTCACCATCCTGGTGACGGGCCGCTACTGGGACAGCCAGTTCGAGTGGTATGCACATGAGCCGATCGGCGTGAAAATGGGCCTTTCATCCAGCACCATTGAAGCCCTGCGCCTCGACACCGGCAAGTTCGATGATCCGGACGAACAGCTGATCTACGATTACGCGAGCACCCTGCTGAAGAAGCATGCCGTGGACGATGCGCTCTACAAGCGCGCCCAGGACCGCTTTGGCACCGGCGTGCTGATCGAGCTGACCGCCCTGATCGGGTACTACTGCATGGTCTGCTCGACACTCAATGCCCATTGCTTCGATGCCCCCGAAGGCACCCCGCGGCCTCTGCCTCCCTTGTGAGCGGTTCAGGATGTGGCGCTTGACCAGACAAAGATCTCGGCGGGCGCAGGGATGCTGCGCACTCGCTCCTTCTGGACGGATTGGGCTGCTACCCCGGTCCTGCCGCTCGAGCAGCGGCATGGACTGACGACCGCCCGTTTCAGGAAAGCGCGCGTTGGCCAAAGTAGAAATTCAACATTTCCTTGACCCGCTCGCGCGGCGGCTTTTCGCTGTAGTGCCCTGTTCTAGCCACGGCCAGGCCTGAACTGCGGCGCAGATCAACCATGCTTTCCGCCGACTTGATTGCCGCGGCAAGCCCATCCAGCACCGGGACCCCATCAATGCGATTGATCCCATTGCGGGCCAGCAGCACGCACATGGGCGCCTCTCCGGGAATGATGACTTCGGCACCATCGCGAATCAATGCCCGCGCTGCCTCGTGGAATTTCTCGATGACCGGACCCGGGTCGGAAAAAGCCTGTTGAACGTCACTGAAAGCAAAGCCCACATGCCGGCCACCGGCATAGCGCAACGCCAGCCCCGCCGCTTCAACCTTGCGCGTGAACTGGATCAGCAGCTCCGGAATGAACATCAGGACGCCGAACTTCTCCCCCAGCATGGTAGCCGCCAGCATCGAGCTTTCACCATATCCAACCACAGGGATGTCGATGACGGCGCGCGTCTCGGCCATCATGGGATCGCAAAGTGACAGGATGGCGTAGACATCGAATCCCGCCTCCTCCGCCTGTATACCCCGCCAGACGAATTGCTGTGCATGCAACGACTGCAGATAGGCGTAGCGAATGTCCGATCCGGGGTAGTCGGTCTGGTAGGTGTCCCGATGCATCCCGTGCAGCACCACCTCGGTATCGGGGCGGGCCACAGACTTGAAATGGACGTCAAGCGCGGCGGCATACGCCGGAAGATTTTCCAGTACGGTAAAGCTCTGATGCCAGATGCGCACGCCCATGTTGTCCCCCTCCATGTTTTTCCCGCTTTCCGCCTTGAATGAATCAAAGGCACCCTTTGTTTTCAGTATAGCAATCGACAGCGTCCGGAATAACCGATGGCACCACCCCTGGACGATGGAGGAATCATGAATCCGTGCCGGCAAGACATCCATTGATGGCGTGACTCTGCAGGGGCGCTGTCACGCCAGCAGACAGGCGAAATCAGCGGGAAGGAGGAAGTCAGTCCGTTCGATATCCGTGCCGGCTGGCAAGCTCTGTGCAGCCTGGTGCCTGATGGCGCCGGGGATCATGGTTGGCCTCGATTCGGGCCTGTCTTGTTTGATACGGGTCAAGCGGCCTTGCGCAACCTGCCGTAAAGTTCGTGCATGACAAAGCAGCAGCACTGGAACCTCGGGGCAAAACTGGCTCTGGTTGCCGCACCTTTTCTGGTGCTGGCACTGGTTTCGATCGGCATTACGCTGTGGGTCTCCTGGCAACTGGATGGGGGTGCCGCTGCAGTCAATGAAGCTGGCCGCATGCGCATGCAGGCCTACCGGATGTCGCTGGCAATCGGAACCGGGGCACGCGACAAGCTGCCCGCGCTCTCCTCGGAGTTTCAGGGCAGCCTTGAGCTGCTGCGCCTGGGCGACCCGGAGCGTCCGCTGTTCATGCCCTGGGACGAATCCATCCGAGCGCAGTTCTCGCGCGTGGAGGGCGACTGGCGATCCTTCCGCGCGGAATGGATAGAACGGCCGCCGGCGTCAACCGCCCCGCTCCCCGATGCCGTGGCGGGCTTCGTTGCGGGTATCGATGCGCTGGTGGTGCATGTGGAACGCCACCTGTCGCGCTGGACCGCCCTGCTGCACCTGCTGCAGATGGGCATGATGGCACTGGCCATCCTCGGAGCGCTGGCACTGCTCTATACCGGCTATCTCTTCGTGCTGGAGCCAGTGGGACAGCTCAAGGAGGCCATTCAACGCATCCAGGGCGGCGACCTGGGAGCGCGCGTCTCGCGGGTCACCTCCGACGAGTTCGGCACCCTGGCCGAGGGCTTCAACAGCATGGCAGAGCACCTGCAGTACATGTATC
The DNA here is from genome assembly GCA_947474715.1 of Betaproteobacteria bacterium. GTDB lineage: Bacteria > Pseudomonadota > Gammaproteobacteria > Burkholderiales > SG8-39 > CAIYPG01. The sequence continues at coordinate 4,827 of CANJJT010000027.1, read as the reverse complement.
GCAACCTGGAAGCCAGGGTGACGGAGAAAACGGCCGAGCTGGAAGAAAAACGCGAGCGCCTGCAAAGCCTGTACGAGGTGACCACGCTGATCGCCCAGTCCACCGTGCTCGATGAACTGGCGCGCGGTTTTGCCCGGAGCATTGCGCGCATCGCGCATGCCGATGGCGTGGCCGTGCGCTGGTCCGACCAGTCCAACCGGCGCTACCTAATGCTGGCCTCTGAGGGCCTGCCGGCAGGCATGGCGGAGAACGAGCAGTGCATCCTGGCCGGGGACTGCCACTGCGGTGCCATCAGCCCAGAGTCCGGTTTTCGAACCATCCCCATCCTGGAGGATACCGACGGGAAGGCCAGGCAGTGTCGGCAGGCGGGCTTCAAGAGCGTGGTCACCATACCGATACGCATGCATGAACGCATCACCGGGGAAGTCGAATTGTTCTTTCACGCTCGCATCAACATCACGGAATCCGAACGGTCCCTGCTGGAGGCGCTCACCAGCCACCTGGGCAGTGCCATGGAAAACCTGCGGCTCACTGCCCTGGAAAAGGAGGCCGCCGTGTCGCAGGAACGCAACCTGCTTGCACGCGAGTTGCACGATTCCATCGCGCAGTCACTGGCCTTCCTCAAGATCCAGGTCAAACTCATGCAGGACGCGCTGCAGTCCGGTGACCAGGCAAAGATGCGTGTGGTGCTGGACGAGATAGACACCGGGGTGCGCGAATCCTATGGCGACGTCCGCGAGTTGTTGCTGCATTTCCGCACACGCCCCAACGACGAAGGCATCGAATCCGCGCTGGCCACCACCCTGCGCAAATTCGAACACCAAAGCGGCATCAAGGCCAGCCTGCAAAGCGAAGGCCACGGCATGCCGCTGCAACCGGACGTGCAGGTGCAAGTGCTGCACATCGTCCAGGAGGCCTTGTCCAATGTGCGCAAGCACGCGCGGGCCAGCCGTGTCTGGCTGGACGTGGTACAACAACCCGCCTGGCGGTTCGAAGTGAGGGACAACGGCAGTGGCTTTGCCGAAAGCACGATTCCGGATGAAACGCATGTGGGCCTGCGCATCATGCAGGAGCGTGCCGATCGCATCGGTGCCACGCTGGAGATCACCTCCAGGCCGGCCCGCGGCACCTCGATGATCCTTTTCCTGCCGCTGACGGCCCCTGCCGCCGCCCGGCAGCCAGATGTTCCCCTGACTCTGCATTAGCCACGTCACCATGAACGCGATACCCGTGCCCGAAATACGGATTCTGGTGGTGGATGACCACACCCTGTTCCGTCGCGGACTCACCGCACTGCTGTCGGGGCAGGATGGTTTCAAGGTGGTGGCCGATGCCGCCGATGCGGGAGAGGCTCAACGCCGCGCACAGGAGCACCAGCCCGACCTCATCCTGCTGGACAACCACCTCCCCGGCGTCAATGGCGTCGATGCACTGCCGTCACTGCGCGAAGCGGCGCCAGCGACACGCATACTCATGCTTACGGTCAGCGAGGACGAGCAGGATCTGGCAGCCGCGCTGCGCGCCGGGGCCTGTGGCTATCTGCTGAAGAACATGGAGGCCGAGGCACTGGCTGCTGCCATACGCCGGGCCATGAAGGGAGAAAACGTCATCGCCTCGGAGATGACCGGCAAGTTGATCGCAGCCTATCGTGATGCGGCAGTGCCTGCCCAGGCACCAGCCATTCGCCAGAACACGCAAATCGAATCGCCCATCGCCAGCCTGTCTCCGCGGGAACTGGAGATCCTCAGAGGCATTGCCCGGGGTGACAGCAACAAGGAAATCGCGCGCACGCTCGGGATTGCCGAAACCACCGTCAAGGTGCATGTGCAGCACATCCTGCGCAAGCTCGATGTGGCGAACCGCGTCCACGCGGCGGTTATCGCGACCAACCACGGGCTGGCTTGATCCAGCGCAAATGCGCGTGAATATCCCCGGCATCTAGTTCTTCAGGATTAGGTGGCCAGTTCTGCCCTACTCCTTTCGCCGAACGCCCTCCCCCTCCTCTGCAGGATGTTCCCCTATAGGCCGGACGCCTACAGTTGGTCATGGACAAGAACGAGGGGAACCCATGACGCGCAAAGGGCAGGCACTGTCGGTATTGATCGCCAGCACACTGGCATTCACGGTCTGCTTCATGGTCTGGATGATGTTCGGCGTCATCGGCATCCCGATCAGAAAAGCGCTCGACCTGAACGCCACGCAATTCGGCCTGCTCACGGCCACGCCGGTGCTCACCGGCTCGCTGATCCGCGTTCCGCTGGGCATCTGGACCGACAAATACGGCGGGCGCATCGTGATGACAATACTGATGGCGCTGACGGTGCCGGCCATCTGGATGATGGGCTACGCCACCGAGTACTGGCATTTCCTGGTCATCGGCCTGTTCGTCGGACTGGCCGGCGGATCATTCTCGGTGGGCACACCTTACGTGGCACGCTGGTTCCCGAGGAACCAACAGGGCTTCGCCATGGGCGTGTATGGCGCGGGCAACTCCGGTGCGGCGGTCAACAAATTCATTGCACCGGCGCTGGTGGTTGCTTTTGGCTGGACCATGGTGCCGCAGGTCTACGCCGCCATCATGCTCGGCACGCTCATCGTTTTCTGGTTGTTCAGCCACAGTGACCCCGCACACCTGGTGCCGGCCAACACACGCTTCGTCGACCAGTTGAAGGCCCTGAAGGATCCGAAAGTCATCAAGTACTGCCAGTACTACAGCATTGTGTTCGGCGGATATGTGGCGCTGTCCCTGTGGATGGTGCAGTACTACGTCGGCGAGTACGGCATGGACATCCGCGCAGCAGCGCTGCTGGCCGCCTGCTTCTCGCTCCCGGGAGGCGTGCTGCGGGCCATTGGCGGCTGGCTCTCGGACAAGTATGGCGCCCACGCCGTCACCTGGTGGGTGATGTGGGTGAGTTGGATCTGCCTGTTCCTGCTGAGTTACCCGCAGACCGACTTCACGGTTCTGACCGCCGACGGGCCGAAAACCTTCCACATCGGCCTGAACGTGTGGACCTTCACTGCGCTGATGTTCGTGCTGGGCATTGCCTGGGCCTTCGGCAAAGCCAGCGTCTTCAAGTACATCAGCGACGACTATCCCGAAAACATCGGGACCATCAGCGGCATCGTCGGGCTGGCCGGCGGACTGGGTGGCTTCGTCCTGCCCATCATGTTCGGCGCTCTGATGGACCTCACCGGCATCCGCTCCAGCGCCTTCATGCTGATGTATGGCGTGGTCTGGGTATCACTGATCTGGATGTACTGGACCGAGGTGCGACGCGCCGAAGTCATGGGCAGCAAATCCACCCAATTCAGCCTCAATGGCTGATCCGCATCTTCTTCGAGGAACCATCATGAATACCCGCAAGGAATCGGCCGGCACGATCACCGACTGGCGCCCCGAGGACGAGGCTTTCTGGGAATCCACCGGCAAGCGCATCGCCTATCGCAACCTGGCCATCTCCGTGCCGGCACTGCTGTGCGGGTTCGCCGTCTGGGGCATGTGGGGCATCATCACCGTGCAGATGATGAACCTGGGTTTCCCCTTCACCCAGGCCGAATTGTTCACCCTGACCGCCATTGCCGGCATCTCCGGGGCGACCATGCGCATTCCGGCTTCCTTCCTCATCCGCCTGGCCGGTGGTCGCTATACCATTTTCCTCACCACCGCCATGCTGCTGGCTCCGGCGCTGGGCACCGGCATCGTGCTCCAGCACAAGGATTGGCCGCTGTGGGCGTTCCAGCTCATGGCGCTGTGGTGTGGCGTGGGGGGCGGCAACTTCGCCAGCTCCATGTCCAATATCAGCACCTTCTTTCCCAAGCGCCTGCAGGGCACGGCCCTGGGTATCAATGCCGGGCTGGGCAACTTCGGCGTGACCACCATGCAGGTCGTCATCCCGCTGGTGATGACTGTGGGACTCTTCGGTGCCATCGGTGGTGAGCCGATGACGCTGATGAAGGACAGCGGCTGGATCTTCGGCAAGATCGCCGCGGGCACGCCCACCTGGATACAGAATGCGGGATTCGCCTGGCTGCTGTCGCTGGTGCCGCTGTCCATCCTGTGCTGGATCGGCATGAACAACCTGAAGACGGTCTCGCCGGACACCGGCCATCCCCTGGTCGCCTTCGCCAAGATCACCTATCTTTACACCCTGGCCTTCGTGCCCTCCATCCTGGGCCTGTACCTCTACCTGCCCAAACCCACCGGCCTCGGCCTGATCAGCATGTGGGTGGCGATTCCGCTGGACATCATCAGCGCGCTGCTGGTGATGAAGCTTGCGGCCTTCGGCCCAATGAAGGAGGGCGTCAGCAAGCAGTTCCAGATTTTCCGCAACAAGCACACCTGGTCAATGACGGCGCTGTACATCGTGACCTTCGGCTCGTTCATCGGCTTCTCCATGGCGCTGCCGCTGTCGATGAAGGTAATTTTCGGCATCAGTCATGTACCCGACGCGAACGGCGTGATGCAGCACACTCTGAGCAACCCGAATGCACCCAGCGTCCTCGCCTATGCGTGGATCGGCCCCTTCGTCGGTGCGGCCGTGCGGCCGATCGGCGGCTGGATCTCGGACAAAGTCGGCGGATCCATCGTCACCCAGATCATCTCGGCGCTGATGGTGGTTACCTCGATCGCGGTAGGCTACGTGATGATGCAGGCCTACGGCTCGGCCACGCCGGAAACGCACTTTCCGCTGTTTCTCGGCCTGTTCATGCTGCTGTTCTTCGCCACTGGCATCGGCAACGGCTCGACCTTCCGCACCATCGGCGTGATCTTCGACCGCCAGCAGGCCGGCCCGGTGCTGGGCTGGACCTCCGCGATCGCCGCCTACG
>CANJJT010000026.1:0-47005 GCA_947474715.1 Betaproteobacteria bacterium | reverse complement strand
TGAGCCGCCTTGATACGCTGATCCAGTTCGTCGATATCGGCGTTCTCGTCCTGCTCGCCCAGTTCTTTCTGGATCGCCTTCACCTGTTCGTTCAGGTAATACTCGCGCTGGCTCTTCTCCATCTGGCGCTTGACGCGCCCGCGGATGCGTTTTTCCACCTGCAGGATGTCGATTTCGGTCTCGAGCTGCGACAGCAGGTGCTCGAGCCGCTGTTTGACGTCGAACATCTCCAGCACTTCCTGCTTCTGCTCCAGCTTGAGCGGCAGGTGCGCAGCGATGGTGTCGGCCAACCGGCCGGCCTCGTCGATGCCGGCGAGGGACGTGAGGATTTCCGGAGGAATCTTCTTGTTGAGCTTCACGTACTGGTCGAACTGCGCGATCAGGGCGCGGCGCATCGCCTCGACCTCGGTGTTCTCGCTGGCGTCGTGCGCCACCGGAAAGGCGTCGGCTACGTAATGGGTGCGCGCATCCTCGACATTCTGGATACGGGCGCGCTGGGAACCCTCGACCAGCACCTTCACGGTGCCATCGGGCAGTTTCAACATCTGCAGAATGTTGGAGATGCAGCCAATCTTGTACAGATCCTCGTCGGAAGGCTCATCCTTGGCCGCCGAGCGTTGCGCCACCAGGAGGATGGACTTGCCGGCCTCCATGGCGATTTCCATGGCCTTGATGGACTTCGGCCGCCCCACGAACAGGGGGATGACCATGTGAGGGAACACCACCACGTCCCGCAATGGAAGCAGCGGGAGTTGTATGAACTCTGGGGAATCGATTTCGCTGGCCATGGTGTTCCTATAAGAGACCTATGAAACGCATATTGCGGCGCACACCGCAAATATCAACGGGCAGGATGGGACAATACGAAAAATATTGCCGAAACAGGTGAAATAGCCCGGAGGAACGATGCCGCCGGGCCGTCTGCCGGCATCAGATGGAACCCGCGACTTTGGGTTGCTCCGCGTAGATCAGCAGCGGCTTGCCTTCGCCAAGAATCATGGATTCGTCCACCACGACCTTGCTGACATTTTCCATGGTTGGCAGATCAAACATGGTTTCCAGCAGCACCTGCTCGAGGATGGACCGCAGCCCGCGGGCCCCGGCCTTGCGCATCAGCGCCCTGCGCGCGATCGCGCTGAGGCCAGTCGGCCGCACTTCCAGATCCACGCCTTCCATCGAGAACAGCTTCTGGTATTGCTTGATCAGCGCATTCCTGGGCTGGGTAAGGATCTGGATCAGCGATTTCTCGTCAAGCTCCTCGAGCGTCGCCACCACCGGCAGGCGGCCGACGAATTCGGGGATGAGGCCGAACTTGATCAGATCTTCAGGCTCGACCGTGCGCAGGATCTGCCCGATGTCCTTGGAATTGCTGAGGCTGCGCACATCCGCGCCAAAGCCTATGCCGCTTTTCTCGGAGCGGTTGCGGATGATCTTCTCCAGGCCGTCGAAGGCGCCACCACAGATGAACAGGATATTGGTGGTGTCGACCTGGACAAAATCCTGGTTCGGGTGCTTGCGTCCGCCCTGCGGCGGCACCGAGGCAATGGTGCCTTCGATGAGCTTGAGCAGGGCCTGCTGGACACCTTCGCCCGACACGTCGCGGGTGATGGACGGGTTGTCCGACTTGCGCGAGATCTTGTCGATCTCGTCGATGTAGACAATGCCACGCTTGGCCTTGTCCACATCGTAGTCGCAGTTCTGCAGCAACTTCTGGATGATGTTCTCAACGTCCTCGCCGACATAGCCAGCCTCGGTCAGCGTAGTCGCATCGGCAATGACGAAGGGCACGTTGAGCAGCCGCGCCAGCGTCTGCGCCAGCAGCGTCTTGCCAGAACCGGTCGGGCCGACCAGCAGTATGTTGGACTTTGCCAGCTCCACCTCGTCGGTCTTGGCAAGGTGCTTCAGCCGCTTGTAGTGGTTGTAGACCGCAACCGACAGTATCTTCTTGGCCTTCTCCTGGCCGATGACGTACTCATCGAGGATCTCGCAGATTTCCTTCGGGGTCGGCAGATCGGACTTGGTCGGCTTGCCGCCCTTGTCGGTAGTGCTTTCCTCACGAATGATGTCATTGCAAAGCTCGATGCATTCGTCACAGATGAATACGGATGGACCGGCGATAAGCTTCCTGACCTCATGCTGGCTTTTGCCACAGAAGGAGCAGTACAGCAGTTTCTCGCCGAGTGATTTTTCCGTCATTAATCGGCCTCCATCGTGTTCACAATGACCCTGACATCCAAATTATGCCGCAACCTCGGCGCGTGAGGTCAGGACCTTGTCGATCAACCCATATGTCATGGCCTCTTCGGCTGACAGAAAATTGTCACGGTCCGTGTCACGCCCCAGTTTTTCCACCGGCTGGCCGGTGTGCTTCGCCATGATCTCGGTGAGCTTCTGCTTGAGGAACAGGATCTCCTTGGCGTGGATCTCTATATCCGAAGCCTGGCCCTGGAATCCGCCCAGCGGCTGGTGGATCATGACGCGGGAATTGGGCAGGCAATAACGCTTGCCCTTGGCGCCGGCGCACAGCAGCAGCGCCCCCATGCTGGCCGCCTGGCCCACGCACAGCGTGGACACATCCGGCTTGATGAACTGCATGGTGTCGTAGATCGCCATGCCGGCAGAAACCGAGCCGCCTGGGGAATTGATGTAGAAAAAGATGTCCTTGTCCGGATTTTCCGACTCCAGGAACAGCAACTGGGCGACGATCAGGTTGGCCGTCACCTCGTTGACCGGACCGACCAGGAAGACCACGCGCTCGCGCAGCAGGCGAGAGTAGATGTCGTAGGCGCGCTCGCCACGGCCGCTCTGTTCGATGACCATGGGCACCAGGCCCAGGTTGCTGGTCTCCAGCGCCGAAGCGCTGGTCGCGGAAGCCCCTGCCGACGGTGAAAAGGGCGATTCCCAGGTGATATTGCTCATGCCGAGGACTCCTTGAATGCTGCAGATAGTGGGTTCGATTGCCGGCATGCCGCGGCGTTCAGGATGAACTGAGACAGCCGCGGTAGAGACTCCGTGGAGACCGTTCCGGTCACGCGGGCCTGCTCATCAACTCATCGAATGCCACGGCCTTGTCCTCTACCTTCGCCTTGCCCAGGACCCACGCCACCACGTTCGACTCGATCGCCTGGCCTTCGAACTCGGACAGACGCTGCGACTCTGAATAAATCCATCTTACCACCTCGCCCGGCTGCTCATAGGTCTGGGCGTACTCTTCGATGAGCGCCTTGATCTGGTCTGGTTTGGGGTTCAGTTCATTGACTTTCACCAGCTCGGCCAGGATCAGACCGAGGGTGACGCGGCGCTTGGCCTGGGTCTCGAACACCGTGGGATCGATGGGCATCTGCTCGAGCTTGAAACCACGCGCCTGCAGGTCGGCACGTGTCGATTCCACCATGCGCTGGGTCTCCATCTCGACGAGTGCCTTGGGCAATTCGACCGGGTTGGCATCGATGATGGCCTGCATGACATTCTGTTTGGTCTCGGCGTCGATCCGGCGCTTCACTTCCCGCTCGACATTGGTGCGGATTTCCTGGCGCATCTTGGCCACGTCGCCGTCTGCAACCCCGAGGGATTTTGCAAACTCCACATCCACTTCCGGCAGTTTGGGGGCTTCCACTTTTGTCACGGTAGTCTCGAAGGCAGCGGTCTTTCCGGCGACCTCCTTGCCGGCGTAATCGGCCGGGAAGCTCACGTCAAAGGTGCTGGACTGGTCAGGCGACATGCCGGTCAGCCCCTTCTCGAAGTCCGGCAGCATGCGCCCTTCACCAAGGACAATGGTCACGCCGCTGCCCTTGCCGCCCTGGAACTCGACGCCATCGATGCGACCGATGAAGTCAGCCGTGACACGATCGCCGGAAACCGAAGCGCGAGTCACTTCGTCATAGGAGGTGCGCTGCTTGCGCAGGATGTCGACCGTCTTCTCCACGTCGGCCTCGGCCACCTCGACCACCGAACGCTCGATCTTCGCGCCGGAGATGTCGCCCAGCTTCACTTCCGGATAAACCTCGAAGGTCGCGCGAAAGGCGATCTTGCCGTCGCCGGCATTCGGCTCGGGTTCGATCTTGGGGTTGCCGGCGATGCGCAGGTTCTGCGCGGTCACCGCATCATTGAATTCTTTCTGGACAGCATCGCCCAGGACCTCGGAACGAACTTGCGGGCCGTACTGCTGCTCGATCATCTTGAGCGGGACCTTGCCGGGCCGGAAGCCGGCCATGCGCACGGTGCGCGAAAGCTGCTTCAGACGCTGCTCGACTTGCTTGTTGATGTCGTCAGCCGGGACAGCCATGGTGATGCGGCGCTCGAGCTGGCTCAGGGTTTCCACATTGGTTTGCATGCTATGTCCAAAAAACGTTACAGGTGCGAGGGCTCCTGCCCTCTTCTCGTTTGAACCGGCAACCCGCTCCGGCCTGCATCCCGGCAGACCCCGGAGGGCTGCCATCTGCGATGGTGCGAAGGAAGGGACTCGAACCCCCACGCCGTAAGGCGCTGGAACCTAAATCCAGTGCGTCTACCAATTCCGCCACCCTCGCCCGTCCCGGTGCAGTTCCGGCCGCGTTTTCCGGCCTTGTCAGACCGCACCATGCCAGGAGTTAGGCAGACACCCCGAGCATGGGCTACTAAACACTAAACACTGCAAATAGCGCTGCCATTTTACCCCATGCCCCCCTATACTGTCAGCCGAAGCTTACGAAACCCCTTGAAAATTAGGGCTTTTGCCCGGATTCAGCGCTTTTTCATGCCCACCCCCGAGATATCGGTCGGCCATTACGAGAATTTCCCGGTCGCCTCGCTGCTCCTCCCGGCGCACCTGCGCCCCCCGGTGGCTGTCATCTACCGCTTTGCCAGGACTGCAGACGATTTTGCCGATGAGGGCGATGCGCCGGCCGCCGAACGCCTGGCGCAACTGGATGCTTATCGGCAGGAATTACGCCGACTGGAGGCCGGTGCCCCCTCGACCCACCCGGTATTTGCCCCCCTCCCCGACGTCATCGCCCGGTTCAGCCTGCCCTACAAGCCCTTCCACGACCTGCTGGACGCCTTCTCCCAGGACGTGGTGAAGCCCCGTTATGCCGATTTCGGCGAAGTCATGCATTACTGCGCCCGCTCCGCCGATCCGGTCGGACGTCTGATGCTGCATCTATATGGTGCCGCTCGACCGGAAAACCTCGCCCGGTCGGATGCCATCTGCTCGGCCCTGCAACTCATCAATTTCTGGCAGGACGTGGCCATCGACTTCCGCAAGGATCGAATCTATCTGCCGCAGGACGAGCTCGCCTCATTCGGTGTCAGCGAAGCACAGATCGGTCGTGGCGAATCCGGGGACCCCTGGCGCAGTCTGATGCGCTTCCAGGTCGACCGGGCGCGCGGCATGCTCGAATACGGCGCCCCCCTGGCCTGCGCCCTGGGCGGCCGCATCGGCCTGGAACTGAAGATGATCGTGCAGGGCGGACTGCGCATCACCGACCGGCTGCGCCGGGTCAACTACGATGTCTTCAATCACCGCCCCACGCTCGGCGCCTTCGACTGGCCACTGATGCTGTGGCGGGCGGCGTGGATGAAGGCCTGATGAACTATTGGCACAGTGGCGCAGTGACGAAGTGACGAAGTGACAGAGTGACGTAATGGCGCGACCACGCCGCCAACCCGAAGTAAGATGGCGGCCGAATGCCATACCCAAACCCGCAACCATTACAACAAGATGACCCCAGACGAATACTGCCAGCAGAAAGCGGCGCAAAGCGGCTCGAGCTTCTACTACTCTTTCCTGTTCCTGCCCATGGAGCGGCGGCGCGCCATTACAGCGCTTTACGCCTTCTGCCGGGAAGTCGATGACGCCGTCGATGAGCCCTCGGATCCGGGCGTGGCACGCACCAAACTCGCCTGGTGGCGTAATGAAGTGGCGCAGTTGTTTGCCGGCAATCCACAGCATCCGGTGACCCGTGCACTGCAACCGGCCATCGTCGACTACGGCATCACCCGCGAACGCCTCGATGACATCATGGACGGCATGGAGATGGACCTGACCCAGAGCCGCTACCTCGATTACACCAACCTGAAGCTCTACTGCCATCGCGTGGCCGGCGTGGTTGGACTGCTGGCGGCAGGCATCTTCGGCTATCGCGATTCGCGCACCCTCGACTACGCCGCGAAGCTGGGGCTTGCCTTTCAGCTCACCAATATCATCCGTGATGTCGGCGAGGATGCGCGCAACAACCGCATTTACATCCCCATGGACGAATTGAAGCAGTTCAACGTCAAGGCCGCGGACCTGCTCAACGGTCGCCAGACCGAGGACTTCACCAGACTGATGGCCTTCCAGGGCGAGCGCGCCCGCCAGTGCTATGCCGACGCCATGGCGGCCCTGCCAGCCGAGGATCGACGCACCCAGCGACCGGGATTGGTGATGGCCGCGATCTATCGCACCCTGCTCGAGGAGATCGAGCGGGATGGTTACCCCGTGCTCAAGCAACGCACCCGGCTGACGCCGCTGCGCAAGCTGTGGATTGCCTGGCGGACCTGGATCCGGGCCTGAGATGATGATCACAATCTGTCTTATTGCTTATTGAAGACAATGGCAATCATTCCAAATTGATCATTTTAGTAAGTGGCTGATAATCCCTTGAAACAGATTGCCATCATCGGCGCCGGATGGTCAGGACTGGCTGCGGCGGTGCGCCTCTGCGCCGCCGGCCTGCCGGTCACCGTGTTCGAAGCTTCGCGCCAGCTCGGCGGTCGCGCCCGGCGCGTCAGCATCGAAGGGCAACACCTGGACAACGGCCAGCACATCCTGATCGGCGCCTACAGCGCAACCCTGAACCTGCTGCGCCAGTTGGGCGCCGACCCGGAAACCGTGCTGCTGCGCGGGCCGCTCGACCTGCGCTATGCCGACGGCTTCCGCATGCGTGCGCCAAAACTGCCCGCTCCCCTGCATCTGGGCTGGGCCCTGGCTGGCGCCAAGGGGCTGACTTGGACCGAGCGGCTCGCTGCCGCCCGCATGATGCAGTCACTCAAGGCCTGCAGCTTCGAATTGCCACCACAACAGACCGTGGGTGAACTGCTGGCGCAACATCGCCAGTCCGACACGGCCACCCGCCACCTTTGGGAGCCCCTGTGCGTTTCGGCCCTGAATACGCCCATCGCCAGCGCATCGGCACGCGTGTTTGCCGCGGTGCTGCGAGACAGCCTCGCCGGCAGCCGCAGCGACAGCGACCTGCTCATCCCGCGCACCGACCTGGGTGATCTGTTGCCGGAACCCGCAGCACGCCACATCGAGCTGCACAAGGGCCGCATACGGCTGGGCGTGGCCGTACACCGGATCAGCCACGACGCGGACAAGTCCACGTTCCACATCAACGACGAAGCTGAGGACTACAGCCACGTCATCCTTGCGACGGCGCCACAGCACGCAGCGGCCCTGCTGGACCATCATCGGCTTTCCACCACGCGCGCACTGATCGAAGCACTGCGCTACCAGCCCATCGTCACCTGCTACCTGCAGTATCCGGAGACGGCACAACTGCCCTGCCCCATGCTGGGCCTGACCGGGACGGTGCAATGGCTGTTCGATCGCGGACAGCTGGGCGGGCAACCCGGTTTGTTCGCAGCCGTCATCAGCGCCGATGGCCGTCATCGCGACCTGGATCAGGGCGAACTGGCTGCGCACGTGCACAAGGAAATCGCAGTACAGGCGATGGCCGGACTGCCGGCCCCGACCTGGAGCCGCGTCATCACGGAAAAACGGGCCACTTATGCCTGTGATGCCGGGGTGCTGCGTCCGGCCATGCAGACAGCGCTTCCCGGCCTGCTGCTCGCCGGTGACTATATCGACTGCGACTATCCGGCGACGCTGGAAACCGCCGTGCGCCAGGGACTGGCCGCGGCCACGGCCATCCTCGGCTGAACCTGCATCACTCGGGCGAGATGCCTGCGGCTTTTGCCAACGCCATCCAGCGGGCTTCTTCCTTGCGCACGAAGGCATCCAGTTCCGCAGGCGGCATGGCCAGGGCCTTGCCGACGTTCTCGCTGTACTTCACCGCCTCGGGGTGCTTGAGCGCCTCGGCAAACTGCTGGTAGAGATAATCGACGATGGGGCGTGGCGTTTTGGCCGGCGCCCAGAACCCCGTCCAGGTCGATATGGTCACCCCGGGGAGGGTTTCGACCATGGTCGGTACATCGGGCAGTGTGGCCAGGCGCTCGGGCGCACTGACGGCAATCGCATGGGCCTGGCCGGAGCGATGCATGTTGATCGAGGCATTCATGGTGTGGATGATGCCGCCCAGGCGCCCGCCCAGCAGGTCGCTCACCTGAATCGCCGGATTGGCGTAGCGCGCATAGGCCTGCGAGGTCTTGGCCGAGGTCTCGATCATCTTGTTCAGGATTTCCATGGTGGTGCTGGCCCCGCCGATGGAATACTTCTCCGGGTTCCTGCGCATTTTTTCCAGGTACTGGGCGAAGCTGGTGCCCTTCTCTTCATTGCGCACCATCAGCGCGAAGTAGGCATCCTGCGCCAGGATGATGCCGGAGAAATCATTGATCGGATCGTAACTAAGGTTCTTAAACAGGGCCCGTGCCGATGACAGCCCCGAATTGGTGGCATAGGTGATGGTGTAGCCATCCGGCGCCTGCTTGGCGGTATAGGCCATGCCGAGCACGCTGTTGGCGCCGGGCTTGTTCTCCACCAGCACCGGTTGTTTCAGTCGCGGCTCCAGACTCTTCACCAAGATGCGCGTAAAAGTATCCGGGGATCCGCCTGCGGCATAGGGCACGATGATGCGCACCGGCTTGGCCGGGTAAGCGGCCTGAGCATGCAGCGTTGCCGATGACAGGGACAGGGATAAGGACAGCGACAGTGGCAGGGCCAGCGAAACTGCCACCGAGCCCAGCGATGTATGACGAACCATGTTGACGCCTCCGTTGCTTGTTGTTCCGGGGACGCGATGCCTGTTTGCATATCCGTATGCACCTTTGCGCCTGATGTCGCAACGCTACTCCCGGCACCGCAGCAACGTCAATCAGACCTTGAACATCGGGAATGACAACGGAACACAAAACCATGTGAAGTGGCTCAAGCGAGGCGAGCAAGGGCCGCAACGCGCAACGGCAAAACACGCGAAGAGAATTCAGCTTCCGGCGATGTCCTTGAGCAGCGCCACAGCTTCGCTGACGCGCGAAACCGGCAGCACTTCCACCCCCTTGATGGGCTGCTTGGGCTGATTGGCGGCGGGAATGATGACGCGATCGAAGCCCAGCTTGGCCGCTTCTCGCAGGCGATCCTGGCCGCGCGGCGCGGGACGCACCTCGCCTGCCAGACCCACCTCACCAAACACCGCGAGTTTCGCCGGCAGTGGCCGGTTGGTGAGTGAGGATACGACAGCAAGCAGCACGGCCAGGTCAGCGGCCGGCTCGGTGATGCGCACACCACCCACCGCATTGACGAACACATCCTGGTCATAACAGGCAATACCGGCATGGCGGTGCAGCACCGCCAGCAGCATGGCCAGCCGGTTCTGCTCCAGGCCAACCGACAGGCGCCGCGGATTGGGCGCGTGCGCGCTGTCCACCAGCGCCTGCACTTCAACCAGCAGCGGGCGCGTGCCCTCCTGCGTCACCAGCACACAGGACCCTGGCACGTTGCGTTCATGCGCGGACAGGAAGATGGCCGAAGGATTGCTCACCCCTCGCAGTCCGCGTTCGGTCATGGCAAAAACGCCCAGTTCGTTCACCGCGCCGAAGCGGTTCTTGAAGGCACGGATGAGGCGGAAACTCTGGTGGGTGTCGCCTTCGAAATACAGCACGCTGTCGACGATGTGCTCCAGCACTCGCGGTCCGGCCAGCGCCCCTTCCTTGGTGACGTGGCCGACCAGCACGATGATGGTGCCGCTCTGCTTGGCAAAACGGGTCAGTTGGGCGGCACATTCGCGCACCTGCGCCACCGATCCCGGCGCCGAAGTCAGCGCTTCTGAATACACCGTCTGGATCGAGTCGATCACCGCAATGGCGGGCCGCGCACCATCCATGGCAGCAATGATCTTCTCCAGTTGGATCTCGGCCAGGATGTTCAGCTCCGCCGAATCCACAGACAGGCGCAGCGCGCGCAGCGCCACTTGTTCCACGGATTCCTCACCCGACACATACAGCGCCGGCATGTGCCCGCTCATGGCAGCCAGCGACTGCAACAGCAAGGTGGACTTGCCCACGCCGGGATCACCGCCGATGAGAACCACCTGTCCGGCCACCAGCCCGCCACCCAGCACGCGGTCGAACTCCTCGTTGCCAGTGGGCATGCGCGGGGTATCCTTCGCACTCACCTCCGACAGTTTCTGCACTTTCGAGGCTGTCGCCAGTCCGGCAAATCGATGCCGGCCGGTGGAAGCGACTTCGGCGACTGATTCGACCAGAGTGTTCCAGGTGGCGCAGCCCGGGCACTGGCCCTGCCATTTCGGCGATGTGGCACCGCACTCGGTGCAACTGTAGACGGACTTCGGCTTGGCCATCAGTCAAGCACCTTCACCGACACGCGTGCGGTCAGCGCACACAGCAATTCATAGCTCACCGTGGCCGCCGCCGATGCCACCTCATCCGCAGACAAGCCCTCACCCCACAAGGTCACCGGTGTGCCGACGCCGGCCTCGGGCAGTTGGGTGATGTCGGCAAACAGCATGTCCATGGAGACGCGTCCCACCGTCCGGGTGCGCAGCCCGCCGACCAGGATGGGCGTGGCGCGCTCGGCAGTACCGGGGGCATGGCGTGGATAACCATCGGCATAGCCACAGGCGACGATGCCGATGCGCATCGCCCGCGTGGCCGCAAAGCTGCCGCTGTAACCGACGCGATCGCCGGACTTCAACGACTGCACGGCAATGATGCGGCTGGTGAGGGTCATCACCGGCCTGAGTCCGTAGCGACTGGCAGGCTGGCCCAGCACCTCATCGCCAAAGGGGGTGCAGCCATACAACATGATGCCCGGGCGCACCCAGTCGGCATGGGTTTCGGGGAAGCGCAGCACGGCGGCCGAATTGGCCAGGCTGCGCGGCAGTCCTTCGATCTGGCTGCTGCCGGCTGCCACCAGTTGCATCGCCGACTCGACGCCCCGCGCGCCATCGGCATCGGCAAAATGCGTCATGAAATGAATGCCCGCGACATTGCGGCAGGCCCGCAGCCGCGCGATCACCGCAGGCAGCGCCGCGGGTGCAAAGCCGAGGCGGTTCATGCCCGTGTTGAATTTGGCATAGACATCGATAGGCACTGCCAGCCTGGCCTGCTCCAGAGCGGCCACCTGCGCTTCGGAATGCAGCACCGCTGTCAGCCGCAAGCGTGAAAACTCCGGCAATTCATCGGCCGAGAAAAATCCCTCCAGCATCAGCAAAGGCGCAGCCACACCGTGCTCGCGCAAGCGTGCCGCCATCTCCAGTTCGAGCAGGGCCAGCCCGTCGGCCGCCTGCAGGGCCGGCAACAGCCGCATCAACCCGTGACCATAGGCGTCGGCCTTCACCACCGCCCACACGCGTGAAGCCGGCGCATGCCGGCGCACCACGGCGAGATTGCCGCGCAAGGCCGCCAGGCTCAGGTTGGCCTGAATGGGGCGCATCGGATCAAGGACAAAAAAGGGATCAAGGGAAAGGAAGCACCGAAAACTCAACGCAATGACCTGAAGACAGTAAGAGATGCTGATTTTCGCTCACTTTGCGTCGCATTTTGCAGGTGGCATATCCTTTTTCTGTCAAAACGCGCGCATTTCAAATTGCTGTCACCTGCATGGGACGGTGATCAAAGGTGGCCACCACATGGGAATCCATTACATTCCTTACCGATGCATTCAATGTTTTTCCCATTTCATTTGCAAGGCGAACGCGTAATGGTATAAAGGCTGCCTTGTTGGTCCATCACTAGTACAATATCTACTCAATAGAGCCAATTCCCGTACGGGTTTCGCCAGTATGAAACGCGGCTTTTACACCATCATGGCGGCGCAGTTCTTTTCGTCGCTCGCCGACAATGCGCTGCTCATCGCATCCATAGCACTGCTCCTGGAGTTGCAGGGGCCGGCATGGATGACGCCGCTATTGAAGTTCTTCTTCACCGTCTCCTACGTGCTGCTGGCACCCTTCGTCGGCGCCTTTGCCGATGCCCTGCCCAAGGGCAAGGTGATGCTGGTGACCAATTTCGTGAAGATCAGCGGCTGCATCATGATGTTCTTCTACGACTGGATCCATATCCCGGGCATGCCGAACTACGCCACGGTGATCCTCGCCTATGCCGTGGTCGGACTGGGGGCGGCAGCCTATTCACCGGCCAAGTACGGCATTCTCACCGAGTTGCTGCCGCCCCGGCAGCTGGTGGTCGCCAATGGCTGGATCGAGGGCCTCACCGTGGCCTCCATCATCCTGGGCACCGTGCTGGGCGGAGCGCTCATCAGCCCGAAGGTATCCGGCATGCTACTGGGCATGGACATGCCGATGTTCACCACCGGCATTGATTCGCCTTCGGAGGCGGCCATGCTGGTCATCGGCGGCCTCTACCTGCTGGCCGCCCTGTTCAACCTGTACATTCCCGACACCGGCGCGCGCTATGAGCGCCAGCCGCGCAATCCGCTGGTGCTGACGCAGGACTTCTTCGTCTGCTTCGTCACCCTGTGGCGCGACAAGCTCGGCCAGATCTCGCTGGCCGTGACGACGCTGTTCTGGGGGGCCGGCGCCACGCTGCAGTTCATCGTGCTGCGCTGGGCCGACAGCCATCTGGGCATGCCGCTGGACAAGGCCGCCATCCTCCAGGGCATCACCGCCGTGGGCATCGCCATGGGCGCAGTCTTCGCCGCGCGGATGATTCCCCTGAAAAAATCCCTCATGGTGCTGCCTGCCGGCGTTTTCATGGGCTTCGTGGTCATGACCATGACCCTGACGGAGTATCTGCCGCTGGTCTACGGCCTGCTCATCATCGTCGGCAGCCTGGCCGGATTCTTCGTCGTCCCCATGAATGCATTGCTGCAGCATCGCGGCCACGTGCTGCTGTCGGCTGGCCACTCCATCGCCGTGCAGAACTTCAACGAGAACATCTCCATCCTGATCATGCTGGCCCTGTACTCGGCCATGATCCGTGGCCATTGGCACATCAACGTCATCATCGTGATCTTCGGCCTGTTCGTGTCGGTGGTCATGGCCCTGATCATCCGGCTGCACAAGGCCAATCAGGCAAAGCAGGACTCCCTGCACCTGATCGGCATAGACAAACACGCCCACTGATGCCCCCAGGGCGTCTCTGAAAAACCTGTTTTCAGGCCAGATACATCGGGACAAGAGGATCTTTTCCCGGATAGTTCAGCGTTCCCCTGAACTGGTGATTGCCGCACTGCCAGCGATACCAACTTATATACGCCGGGCCCCACCACGGATCAAAGCAGCAGCGGCCGGTCGGGCAATTCGTTGGGGTTCCCCGCCTGCGCCGGAAAGTGCTCCTCCAGCAGGCTGCTGATGCGCTGCAGTCCTTCCAGCACCCCCGGCTCGAACCGTCCTTCACGGAAGGCCGTTTCCATGGCCTTGCAGACTTCCTCCCAGCAGGCCGGCGGGATGCGCGAAGCAGCCCCGCGGTCGGCCAGGATTTCCACATTCTGCTCGGCCAGCAGCAGATAGATCAGCACGCCATTGTTGTGCTCGGTGTCCCAGATGCGCAACTCGCTGAACAGTTCGATGGCACGCTCGCGGGCCGACAGGCCCCGCCAGGCCTGCAGTGGCGCCAGCGCGGCCTCCACGACAAAACGCAGTTCACCGCTGTGACGGCGCTCCGATGCCGCGATGGCCGCCGTGATTCGTTCCAGCGCTGTCGCCGGAAATGCGCGACCGACCGCGCGGTCGGAAAAGAAGACATGCCGCAGCGATCGCATCAGCATCACCATCTCCCCGAGGCGCCACCGCCGCCAAAGCCGCCACCGCCACCGCCGAAACCACCACCGCCAAAGCCGCCACCACCGAATCCGCCCCGGCCACCATGCCCCATGCCGATGGGGAGGTAGCCACGCGAGCCGCCCAGCACCACCGACATGATGAAGCCGATGACGGCCACCACAATGCCGCCGGCAATCGACCCGAGCAGCAGCCACACCAACACGCCGGCGCCACTACTACCGAGGGCCGAGCCGAAAATGCGGCCAAACATCTTACCCAGAACACCGTTGATCATCACCAGCATCACCAGCAGCCCCATCACCATCTGCAGGTCGATACCGCTACCCGGACGTTTCAGGGGATTGGCGGGCGCCGGAAACTGCTCGCCCTCCACCAGCTTGATGATGCGGGTCACGCCCTCTGACAGGCCGCCGTAGAAATCGCCACCACGAAAACGCGGCACGATGATCTCGTCGACGATGCGGCGGGCGATGGCATCGGGAATCGCCCCCTCCAGGCCGTAACCGACTTCAACACGAACCGTGCGGTCCTCCTTGGCGACGACAACAATCACGCCGTCATCAGTGCCCTTGCGCCCGATCTTCCAGGCCTCGGCAACACGGATGGAGAATTGCTCGATGGTTTCCGGTTGCGTGGTAGGCACCATCAGCACTGCAATCTGACTGCCCTTTTGCTGCGCCCAGGCCTTCAGCCGAGCATCCAGGTCAGCCGACTGCTGAGCGGTGAGCGTGCCGGTGAGATCGGTGATCGCCATCTTCAGCGGCGGCAGCGCGACTTCCGCCTGCACCGGGCCAGCCCAGGTGGCAATCAGCAGCAGAAACAGCAGCAGCCACTGGATCAGCACAAGGCCGGCAGGGCCCGCGACAGGCAGCCCGCCCGACAGGCTGGGCCGCAGCAACGCTGGATGCAGGTTCATGGCCATGGCAGGCCCGGGCAAGGTTTACTTCGCCGCGCCGGCAGCCGGCGCAGGCACTGCGGGCGCGGGCACAGCGGGGGCTGGCTTGCCGAAGTCGACTGCCGGCGGACGGGCAATGGCCTTTTCGTCCTCGACCGCGAAATTCGGCCGCACCGGATACTTGAACACCATGGCAGTGAGGTTCACCGGGAACTGGCGCACCAGCACGTTGTATTCCTGCACCGACTTTATGTAGCGGTTGCGGGCCACGGCAATGCGGTTCTCGGTGCCTTCCAGCTGCGCCTGCAGGTCGCGGAAATTGGCATCGGACTTGAGTTGAGGATAATTCTCCGACACCACCAGCAGTCGCGACAGGGCGCTGGACATGCCCGCCTGGGCTTCCTGGAAACGCCGGAAGGCTTGCGGATCATTGAGCAGTTCCGGCGTGGCCTGGAGGCTGCCCACACGCGAACGCGCTTCGGTCACCTGAATCAGGATCTGCTGTTCCTGCGCAGCAAAGCCCTTCACCGTGTTCACCAGGTTGGGCACCAGGTCATTGCGGCGCTGGTACTGGTTCAGCACTTCGGACCAGGAGGACTTCACCTGTTCGTCCATGGTCTGGATGTCGTTGTAGCCGCAACCAGCCAGGGCAATCGTGGCGACGGCCATCAAAACCAAAAGCAGCTTGCGCATGGCGACTCCCGAAGAAAGGTGAGTAGTAAATGGGGGCAACCCGGCGAATTGCAAGGCCCATCCCATGCTGTGTCGGCAAACCGCTGCATCCCCTTGCCCCTTTGACGCTGCCCCCCTCCCGAATGGCTCATGGCCGATGCACCACGGGTCGCCCGCAGTCCGTTCCGGCGTTTCGCCTGGGGAGGCAGCCGACCCGCGTAAAATCCCGTGCCTGCGCAGGAAGTTGCACCCACCCCCGCTATTGGGGCGGCCGCAACCAGCTCTCGCTTACCGACTCGCCCCCCTCATCCATCCGACACAGGCCTGCGTGCAGCAAAACCGGCATTTCATGTTGACCTTTGGCGGCCTCATGGCGATCGGTCCCTTTGCCATCAACATGTACCTGCCCAGCCTGCCGGCGCTGCAACAGGATTTCGACGCCCATCCCGCGCAGGTGCAACTGACCCTGGCGGCCTATTTCCTCGGCCTGGCGCTGGGACAGATTCCCTGGGGCGCGCTGTCCGATCGCATGGGACGCCGGCGCCCCATGCTGATCGGCGTGTGCCTGTTCACCGCGGCCACCGTGGTGTGCGCCCTCGCCACCAGCATCAATGTGCTGATCGGGGCGCGTCTGCTGCAGGCCATCGGCGGCTGCGCCAACATGGTGATCATCCGCGCCATCATCCGCGACCTGTTCACGCCGGTGGAGGGCGCCCGGGTGTTTTCAGCACTGCTGCTGGTGATGGGCGTGGCCCCCCGTCATTGCGCCGCTGCTGGGCAGCTGGGTGCTGGCCGGCTTCGGCTGGCGCGGCATCTTTGTCTTCCTCGGCATCTACGGCACCATCTGCGCGCTCACGATATGTCGTGCCTTTCCGGAAACCCGCAAGCCCGGCACTGCACAGATTCCCAACCGCGAGCCCTGGAGCCTGCAGCTGAGGCTGCTGATCACTGACCGCATTTTCATGGGTAACGCCCTGGCCGGCGGCTTCTCCCAGGCCGCCATCTTCGCCTACCTGGCCGGCTCGCCGTTCGTCTTTATCGAAATGCTCGGCTTTACGCCGCAGGCCTATGGCTGGATCTTTGCCGCCAATGCCATCGGTCTGGTAGCCGGCTCGCAGCTGAACCGGGTAATGCTGCCACGCTACGGCCTGGATGGCGTCATGACACGCAGCGGCTCGCTGGCCGCCGCAGCCGGCACGCTGCTGTTGCTGTTCGCCCTCAATGGCGGGGGACTGGCCGCGATGTGGATCCCCATGTTCATCTGCGTGTTCACCCAGGGGTTCGTGCTGCCCAACACCTCGGCCAGCGCCCTCACCCGGCATCCGGCGCGCGCCGGCTTTGCCTCGGGGGTGCTGGGCACGCTGCAGTTCACCATGGGGGCGGTGCCCAGCATCGCCATCGGCCTGCTGGAACCGCAAAGTGCCGTGCCGCTGGCGGCCATCATCTGCCTGTGCACCACGCTCAGCCTGGTGACGCGCCGCCTCATCGTGCCGCGTGGCTGACCGGCCAGCGTCCAGGGGGGATAGACAGTTTGTTTCAATGACCCGGGCCACCACCTCATGGCCGATGCCTAGCGGGAAGAGGCTGCCCGCCCCCACCGGCCACCCTGCCAAAAGGCCTCAGTCTTTCGGCGCCTGCTCCGGCCGGTCCCAGAAGCGCCGGCACTCGGCGTATCGCCCCCAGGCCTTGTCGGCGTTGCCCATCTGCGTGTTCACCCGACCCAGCAGCCAGCCCATCACCAGACCGCAGGCCCGCTGGCGAACGGCGCTGCGGGAAGTGCCCGCCAGTTGCTGGATCAACCGGGCCGTGGTGGCACCATCGTTCATCTCGCCCAGCACGTCCTGCAGCTCGTCCAGCGACCGGATGTATCGATCGACGCGCTTGCCCGGGTAGAGGCTGGCAAAGAATTCGGCGGCGTAACGCAGCCGCTTGGCGGCGATGCGCAGCCCATGGCGTTGCTCCACATCCAGCCTGGCAAAGCTGCGACCGCGCCGCTTCAACTGCTGATGCCCCTGCTGCAGCCGCTCCGCCGCAGCCAGGCGCACCGGCACCACCGTGTCTGTCAGGGCCTCGGGGTGCCATGCCGGATCAGCGAGCCACGCGCCCAGTCTGAGCAGGATCTGCTGGTAGCGCAGCGACGACAGCGCCTCACGGGCGAGCTGCCGGTGGCCCTGACGCTGCAACGCGGCTTGCGCGGCCAGCCAATCCAGTCCGGCGTCATCCACCACCATCGCGCGCAGTGCAGGGAGGGTTTCGTCCATGAAGACATCCCAGTTGCGCGCCTCTCCCATGGCATCGGCAAGCCAGGCCAGATCTTTCGCCACCGCCGCGGCCAGCTCACCATCCATCAGGGATCCGAACAGCGCCATGACACAACGCAGCCGGCGCACCGCCACGCGCAGCTGGTGGATGAATTCCGGCGCATCGGCATCACGCCCCCCCTCTTCATTGGCCTGCAGGTGTGCCAGCGCATTGATCAGCAGTTGTCGCAAGGCCTCGCCACTGCCAGCCTCGGGGGCAAGCTGCGGCACGCTGGCCTTGCGCGCCTTCACGGCCGCTCCCGCAGCCAGCCGATGGCCGCGTTCCGCCTTGCTGACATTGCACAGCTGCAGGCGGAGGTCCGCGCACAGGCTGCCCGCCAGTTCGAACAGGCGTCCCGGACGACCAGCCTTCAGTTCCAGCTCGACTTCACACAAGGGCAACGCCCCGCCTTCGACACGCACGTCACCGCGATCCACGGCCAGCTCCAGCCGGTCGCCGTCGGGCCAGGCCAGTTCCACCACGGTGCGTGTGAATGCGGTGGTGAACCTGGGGCCCAGCGCTGCACGCAAGGCCGGAGCGGCAAACAACTGGCGCATTTCGCCTTCGGGCAACTCATCCAGCAACAGCACGCCGGCACGCGTGGGGATCTCCCATTCCGGCCGGCTGTGCAGCCCGGCCGATACCTCGCCGGCTGTCTTCACCGTCTGGATCCAGGTGCGGCCGACCTTGCGCAGCCGCAGCGCCGCCTGTTTGCGAACCAGACGCCAGTCCGGGGTGTCGTAATAAACGCTCAGCAGGCGGATTCGACGTGGCTGTCCCGACATGGCCGCCACCACCGCCGGATGACGCAAGAGCTTGCCCGCATCACGGGAATCCAGGAGCAGCTTGAGCTCCACCTCGGTCGGTGTGGCCGTCGGTGGAACTGGTGCTGTCATCGGGGCCTCAGCCATGCATCCTCCGGGCGAGCTTCAGCAATAAATGCGGGCAGGTTCACCGACACAGCCGCCAGGGGACGGCGCCTGATTGGTGATGCCGATGCTGCAGCCGGTCAGCAGCAATGCCAGCACCATGACACTGGCTGACAACCCTGGAAAACGCCTGACAATATGATCATTTTCAGACATAGTCTTGCTCCATCATTGATTGAATCCTAATATTATGATCATTCGTGACCATCGAAAAGGCTTCACGTCGTCACACCGGAACGACGCTTCAGCCTAACAGAACCAGAATGCCGCCGTGTTACCACCGGATGGTGTTTTGGGACCAACCTGCAGACACTTCCTGCTGGATGGCCCTACCCGAGCAGGCCATGCGCCGCTTCAAACAGGGGGCTCTCCGCACGCCCCAGTGCCTCCACCGCACCGAGATGGTTGCAACCGGCCAGGTCGATGCGCCGGATGGCTGGTAGTGCATCACGCCACTCGGCCGCCAGGGCATCCGACTGCGCATGGAAGGCTGCACTTTCCAGTGCCCCCACTGCCAGGATCAGGGGTACGTGCAGCGTGGGCCGCATCCGAAGGGGGCTGTTGCGCCGAGCCGCCGTGGCGTCCAGGCCGAGCCTGTCATTGATGCTGGTGTAACGCAGCGGCTCCAGGTCGAACACGCCGCTGATGGACACGGCACTGTGCACCGCCGGGGCACGCAGTCCGGGGCACAAGCGCCCCCAGTCCGTGGCCAGCAGCATGGCGGTCAACTGCCCGCCGGCGGAATGCCCGGAGAGTTGCAGCCGGTCGGCATCGAATTCCAGCTCACTGGCGTGGCCATGCAGCCAATTCAGCGCCCGGCGCATCTGTGCCACGATGATGTCCAGGCTCACCACCGGACACAGGGCGTAGTTCGGAATGGCCACCGACACGCCGCGCTCGTTCCAGGTCCGGGCAATGAAGCTGAAGTCGGCCTTGTCCATGGCCTGCCAGTAGCCCCCGTGCAGGAAGACCTGCAGTGGCGCGCCCCGGCCGGCGGGAAAGAAATCCAGGGTTTGCGCAGCACCCTCGCCATAGGACAGATCCAGCCGGCCACCGGCCTGTGCCCGGTAATCCGCGCTTTCCTGCTTCCAGCGGGCGAACACGGCCGGATGGTCCGGGATGGCGGCGCGCACGTTGTAGCCGGCTTCCAGTTCGGCGTTGCGGGGCTGCAGGTTCATCGTCTCATCCGCTCAGTGGATGCTCAGGCCCTGGGGCCCATGAGGCCGAGATAGTGGTGCCACAGTTCGGGGTCCGCCGACAGGGCTGCCGAATCACCGCTCCAGCCGACGCGCCCGCGCTCGATCAGGGTGTGCCGGTCGGCCATGCCCACCAGCCTGTCCACGTACTTGTCGATGACCAGCATCGACTGGCCGGCGGCGCGCAGCGCGGCGAGGCAGCGCCAGATCTCCTCGCGCATCAGCGGCGCCAGGCCCTCGGTGGCCTCATCCAGGATCAGCAGGTGCGGATTGGTCATCAGCGCCCGGCCGATGGCCAGCATCTGCTGCTCGCCCCCGGAGAGCTGGTTGCCCATGTTCGAGGCGCGCTCAGCCAGTTGCGGAAACAGCGCATACACCCGCTCCAGCGTCCAGGGATCGCGCCTGCCGTGGCGATTGGCGGCAAAGGCCGCCAGGTTTTCCCTCACGGACAGGTTGGGAAAGATGTGCCGGCCTTCGGGCACCAGGCCAATGCCGGTACGGGCGATGCGATCGGCCGACCAGTCGTGGATGGCCTCGCCGCGGAAACGAATGCACCCCGCGCGCGCCGGGGTCAGCCCCATGATGGCACGCACCGTGGTGGTCTTGCCCATGCCGTTGCGGCCGAGCAGTGTGGCCACTTCACCGGATTCGATCTGCAGCGACAGCCCGAACAGCACCTGGCTGGGTCCGTAGGCGACGTCGATGCCTTCGATGTCCAGGAGCGCTGCCATCTCAGCCCTCCCCCGCTGCAGGCAGGGCCGCAACCGCGGCTCCGGCTCCTGCACCGTCATCGACGCTGTCACCGAGGTAGGCCTTGCGCACCTCGGCATGGCGGCGGATGAAATCCGGTTCACCGGTGGCGATGATGCGGCCCGATACCAGCACAGAGATGCGATCGGCGAGCCGGAACACCGCATCCATGTCGTGCTCTACCAGCAGCATCGCCACCCGGCCCTTGAGCGACAGCAGCAGGCCGATCATGCGCTCGGACTCCTCTGGCCCCAGCCCGGCCATGGGCTCATCCAGCAGCAGCATCTTCGGCCGCGTGGCCAGCGCCAGGCCGACTTCCAGCTGGCGCTGCTCGCCATGGGCAAGCGACGCGGCGAGCTCCCCTTCCCGTCCGGCCAGACCGGCCTCCACGGCCAGCGCCTGCGCTTCGGCGAACAGGGCCGTCTCGTCACTCAGTGGTCGCCAGAAGGAAAAACTGCTGCCCGTGCGCGCCTGCACCGCCAGGGCGAGGTTGTCCAGCACGCTGAACGATGGAAAGATGCTGGTGATCTGGAAGGATCGCGCCAGCCCGGCATGCACGCGCCGGTGTGCGCTCAGGTGCGTGATGTCCTGTCCGGCGAAGTTCACGCGGCCGGCGTCCGACCGCATCAACCCGGACAATTGCGAAATGAAGGTGGTCTTCCCCGCGCCATTGGGGCCGATGAGCGCATGCACTTCATGCTCCAGCACGCCGAGGTCGATGCCGGCATTGGCCTGCACACCGCCGAAGTGTTTCGACAGGCCCTGCACTTCGAGCAATGGCGGCAATGTCACGGCCGTCATCGTCCGCGCCCACCCACCGGGAACAGGCGCGCGATGCCGCGCGGCGCCAGCAGCACCACTGCCAGCAGCACCAGGCCCACACCCAGGTGCGAGTACTGCGTGAACTCGGCCATCAGCTCCTCCAGGCCCAGCAGCACCACCGCGCCGATCACCCCGCCGTAACGATGCCCGGCGCCGCCGACGATGACCATCACCATGAGCATGCCCGACTGTGTCCAGTGCATGATTTTCGGGCTGACGAAGCCACCGTGATTGGCCAGCAAGGCCCCGGCCAGACCGGCGATGGCCCCGGCGATGACAAAGGCCGCCAACTGGTGGCCGAAGGTGGCAAAGCCCAGCGCCTCCATGCGCGTGGCGTTCTCCTTCATCGCCTCCAGCGCCCGGCCGAAGCGCGCGGCCATGATGCGGTTGAACAGCAGCAGCACCGCCAGCAGCAAACCGAGGCACAGGTAATACCAGTGGAAAGGGTCTTTCAGGTCCAGCGCATGGCCCGCCACGACCAGCGCCGACCGCGACGCCAGGCTCAGGCCGTCATCCCCGCCATAGGCCTTCAGCGAGACCATCACGTAATACAACATCTGGGCAAAGGCCAGGGTGATCATGATGAAGTACACCCCCCGGGTGCGCAGCGACAGCGCACCAACCAGCAGCGCGGCCAGTGCGGCCACCGCCATGGCCAGCGGCCAGGTGAGCCAGGCATTCAGCACCCCTTCGGCCGCCAGTATGCCCACGGTGTAGGCTCCGGCGCCGACGAAGGCCGCATGGCCGAAGGACAGCAATCCGCCATGACCAAGGATGAGGTTGAGACTGGCCGCCGCCATGGCATAGATGAGCAGGCGGGTGGCAAAGCCGATGTAGAAATCCTGGTCCATGGCCTGCAACGCAGGCGGCAAGGCCAGCAGGGCGAGGACGACGACAAGGAGGACGGCGCGCTGCATCCTCAGCCCCGCGCCGGAAACAGGCCCTGCGGTTTCCAGAACAGCACCGCCGCCATCAACAGGTAGATCAGTATGGAGGCGAGGCCCGAGCCCAGGCCGGAGGCGTATTGCGGCGACAGCAGTTCGCGAAACAGCAGCGGCAGGAAGGCGCGCCCCATGGTGTCGGCCATGCCGACCAGCAACGCGCCCACCAGCGCCCCGCGTATCGAACCGATGCCGCCGATCACAATCACCACGAATGCGAGGATGAGGATCTCCTCGCCCATGCCCACCTGCACTGCCAGCAGCGGCCCAAGCAGCGCACCGGCCACTGCGCACAGCATGGCGCCGACGCAGAACACCGCCGTGAACAGGCTCCGGATATTCACCCCCAGCGCCGTCGCCATCTCGCGATTGGAAGCACCGGCCCGCACCAGCATGCCGGTGCGGGTGCGGGTCACCAGCCAGTACAGCAGCAGGGCCACGGCCAGGCCCACGCCGATGATGAGCAGGCGATAAGCCGGGTAGTACAAGCCGGGCATCAGTTCCACCGGCCCGGACAGCGCCGCCGGCAGCGACAGCATCACCGGCTGGGCACCCCAGACCATGCGCACCAGTTCATTGGCGATGAGGATGAGCGCGAAGGTGGCCAGCACCTGCGACAGGTGGTCGCGCTGGTAGAGCCGGCGCAGCAGCGATACTTCGAGCAGCAGGCCGATGAGGCCGGTGCCCAGCACCGCCAGCAGCAGGCCAGCCACGAAGGAACCAGTGGCCTGCACCGCGGTGGCCATGAGATAGGCCCCCAGCATGTACAACGAACCATGGGCCAGGTTGATCATGTCCATGATGCCGAACACCAGCGTCAGCCCTGCGGCCAGCAGGAACAGCATCAGCCCGAACTGCAGGCCGTTCAGTGACTGCTCGATGAGCAAGGTGGCCGTCATGAGTCGTGCACGCCTGCACCGCTGCCGACGGAAACGCAGCGCCCTTCATCCTGACCTTGCGCCGTTACCGACGCCCGGATGAATGCCGCTGAATCAGCCACCGATATTGAACCCTGCAATGCCCGCCCCTGAAATGAACAAGGGGGCAAACGCCCCCTCCCGATCACCCGCACGCCCGTACGTGGCCACATGCGCAAGTGTGTGCGGTGTGCGCCAGTGAGTGCAGCGCTACTTGAGCGCGCACTCCTTCGCGTAGGCATCGGCATGGTTGCTGAACACCGTGCCCATGGTCTTGTTGACCAGGCGGCCCTGGCCATCCTTGCCCACCACGCGCAGGTAGTAATTCTGCACCGGGTAGCCATTGTTGTTGATGCGATAGGCGCCGCGCACCGACTTGGCCTTCACCGTCTTCAGCGCCTTCATCACCGCTTCGCGATCCTCCACCCGGCCCTTGACCGATTGCACCGCGGCATCCATCAGCAGCGCCGTGTCATAGCCTTGCGCCGCATACACCGAGGGAAGGCGCTTGTAGGTTGCCTCGAAGTCGGCCACGAATTTGCGGTTCTCGGCATTGTCCAGGTCCAGCGCCCAGTGCGCCGTGCTGAACAGGCCGAGCATGGAATCCCCCACCGCCGGAATGATGTCCTGGTCGGCGGAAAATCCCGGCAGCAGCAGCGTGGTGTCCTTTGACAGGCCCGCCGCGACGAACTGCTTGATGAAGTTGATGCCCATGCCGCCGGGGAAAAACACATACACCACGTCGGGCTTGGCTGCGCGCAGCTGCGCCAGTTCGGCAGCGAAATCCAGTTGCCCCAGCTTGACGTACACCTCCTGGTTGACCTTGCCCTTGTAGAAGCGCTTGAAGCCGGTCAGGGCGTCCTGCCCGGCCGGATAATTCGGCGCCATCAGGTAGGCATTGTTGTAGCCCTTGCTGGTGGCGTGCTGGCCGGCGGCCTCGTGGAAGGTGTCGTTCTGCCAGGCAGCCGAGACAAACCAGGGGCTGCAACCCTTGCCGGCATACTGGGACGGGCCGGCATTGGCACTCACGTAGGGTGTCTTCGACTCGAAGGCGGTCTGGCCGGCCGCCAGCATGATGTTGGAGTAGATGATCCCGGTAACGAAGTCGACGCGATCGCGTTTCACGTAGCGCTCGACGATCTGCCGGCCGGTATCGGGGTTGAACTGGTCGTCGCTCACCGTGACCTCGGCAGGCCGCCCGCCCAGTTTGCCACCCAGGTGCTTGAGCGCCAGGTTGAAGCCATCGCGCATGTCCACGCCCAGCGCGCCAGCCGGTGTCGACAGCGTCGTGACCACGCCGACTTTCACCTTGTCCGCCGGCTTGTCTGCCGCCTGCGCGATACCGGCCGGGAGAGTTGCCAGCGATATGCCGGCGCCTGCGATGATCGAGGCGATAGCGAAGATGGACAGCCGCTGCCCGTTTTTACCTGCATTCGACTTCATGGACCGCTCCCTGAATATCCGTGGTCTGGAAGCCACGATTATAGCGACCGGGCCCGGGAGACCGTCCCGTCACTGCCTGCGACGGCCCTCAGGTCTGCCTGATGTCGCCTTTCACCAGCGCCGCCATGGCAGCGGCCTCGCTGCTTCCCGTCGCTGTCAGCGCGTCCACCAGGCTGGCGCGATTGGCAGCCGGCTGGTTCTGGCTCACCTTCCACTTGCCGCTCATGCGGGTGATGCGGATCTCGATGCCGACGATGTTGGCGATCAGGCGCGCGGTGTGCTCGGCCGGCGCATCCGTCACCTGCCAGGGATGGGGCTGCGCCGCCTCATGGGTGTTGGTCAGGGCCGTGACAATGCCGGTGATGCCTGCGGCATCCTCGATGGCTCGCAGCCGCCCATGCACATGCACCACAGCGTAGTTCCAGGTCGGCACCACCCGGCCATCCACCGCCTTGCTGGCATACCAGTTGGGCGAGACATAGCCCTGTGCCCCCTGGAACACCAGCAGCATCTCCTCTGACGCCGCCGCCTGCCACAGCGGATTGGCACGCGCCACATGGCCGAGCAAGCGCCCGAAGCGGCTGCCATCCTCGCGATGCAGCAGTGGAATGTGATCGGCCACCAGCCCATCGGCGCACGTGCGCACCAGCGTGGCCAGCGGCTGCCGCGCCATCAGCTCACGCAGCACCTCCGGGCGGTCTTCCTCGAAATGGGCGGGACAGTACATGGACGCAGACTACCTCAGCGTGGCGAGCCGCATCAACTGATCACGCCTTCCAGTCCCCTTGCGCACGGAAGCGATTTCTGCTTCCCTCGCACACATGCTGCCCAGGTGCGATGCGCTCGCCACACAGGGACAGGAGCGGTGGACCTCTTGAACTGGCCCACCTGCGGCAGCCGCTGATACAGCAGTGCCAGGCCAGAGAATCGGCAACATCCTTGCCGCCCGCGCAGCCTTCAGAACAGGGCAAATCGGAGTACGCTACGCAGGCAGCAGACACCGATCCCGGTCCCATCCACCAACGGATCCAGACTCATCGCCGGACCGCCAGGAGGCAACCAGAATCGCCTGCAGTCCCGCCCATCAGGAGGAGAACATCATGTCGCACACCCTGCCCACGCCTGCCTTCATGGCCCTCACACTGGCACTGGGGCTGACGCCCGGCGCGGCCATCGCCCAGCAGGCCGCCTTTCCCGCCAAGCCGGTCACCATGGTGATCCCGCTGGCCCCTGGCGGCCCGGTGGACACCGAAATGCAGATCTATCTGCCGCGGCTGCGAGAAGCCTTCGGCCAGACCTTCATCAATGACTTCCGCTCCGGCGCAGCCGGCGCCATCGCCGGCGCCTATGTCGCCAAAGCCCCGGCTGACGGCTACACGGTGCTGGTGATCAACAGCGCCTTCACCATCTTCCCGGCGGTACAGAAGAACCTGCCCTTCAGTTTTCCCGGCGACTTCGCACCCATCACGCTGATGAGCAAGCGGCCCCTGCTGCTGATGGGGCCGCCCGGTTTCGCGCCGAACACCTTCGCCGAGTACGTTGCCTTTGCCCGCGCCAACCCGGGCAAGATCAATTTCGGCACCACCGGCGTAGGCGCCGGCACCCATCTGTCGGGCGCCTGGATCCATCACGCCACCAAGACCGCCGCAACCTTCGTGCATTACAAGGGCACCGGCCCCTTGCTGCCCGACCTGATATCCGGCCGCATCGACGTCTCGGGGGTGGCCGTGCCGCCCGGCCTGCCGCACATCAAATCCGGCAAGCTCAAGGCCATCGCCATGATGAGCGACCGACGCAGCCCGCTCCTGCCCGACCTGGCCACCATCGCCGAACAGGGCATCCCGGGCTATGACTATTCGTCCTATACCGGCTTTCTCGCGCCGGCCGCCACCCCACCGGCCATCGTCAACCGCTTGCATGAAGGCTTCATCAAGGTGCTGCGAACCCCCGAGGTCTCGGCACGCCTGGAAGCCGACGGCAACACCATCATCGGCAACACCCCGGCACAGTTCCGCCAGATGCTGCTGACCGAGGTCAACCACTGGAGCAAGCTGGTGCAGGAGACCGGCATCAAGGCCGAGGACTGATCAGCAAGGTCGGCCCACGACGCAAGGCCCCGGCCTGCGGGGTCTCGGGTTACGTCCCAGCCGCGCTGGGCCGGCGCTGATACTTCCTCACCCGCCCCAGCTTGGTCAGGCCCACATAGATATTGCCGACCGAATCGATGCCCATGCCATGCACCGGCGGCACCTCCCAGCGCGCCAGCACGGCGCCCTGCCCGTCGCGCACGCTGATGGCCGGACCGCTGCTGGCCGAGGCGCGCTCGCACAGATAGAAGATGCCGTTTCGATCGCGGGCGATGTCATTGGGTTCGCCCATGCCGGTCCACTGGCCGATGTATTGCCCGTCCGGTGAGAAAATCTGCACGCGCGCATTGGCACGATCGCAGACGTACAGCGTGCCATCGGGCGCGAAAGTCAGGCTGTGCGGCAGATGGAACTCCCCGGGCGCCGAATTGCCCGGCTGTCCCCAGGACTGGATCAGTTGCCCCTCCGCGCTGAAGCGATGGACACGGCTGTTGCGATAACCATCGGTCACGTACAGGTCACCGTTGGGCCCGGGCATCATCTCGGTGGGATGGTTGAACGGCCCCGCGGCGCGCAGCGGCAGGATGCGCCAGTCCTCGCAGCCGGTATCGGATGGCTGGCCGCGGGTGCCGATCTCGCGGAGCAGCCGGCCATCGAGGGAATAGACCAGGGCGACATTGTCGGTCTGGTCGGTGATGTAGGCGACATCGTTGACGATGCGCAGGCCATGCGCGCGCCTGAACAGGCCTGCGCCCCAGGAACGTAGATAAGCGCCATTGGCATCGAACACCAGCATCGCCGGGTCCTTGCGCTGGAACACGTACAGCTGGTTCTTCGAATCCGTGGCCACCCGGCTGATCAGGCCGAAGGATTCCCCCTGCGGCAGCCTGGCGAAATCCTCGATGACTTCATATTGATACTGCCCGGTACCGACTTGCATGTGCCCTCCCGCCCGATTGAAACGTCGTTGTTGAACCAACCGTGTTGAACCGACCTTGTTGAACCGACGGGTCGGCCGCCGACCTGCTTACTGGCATGCAGCTGCTAGTCCCGCTCCGCCCTGTCGCTATCACCCTCTTCTTCGGCTGACGACTCCACCCCGAGCACGCCCTGCACCCGCTCATCAGGCAGGGCTTCGACGGTTTTCAGCGTGCGCTCCATCGCGCGCGTGCGCGTCTCCGCTTTATCGATGGAGTTGGCCACCGCGGCCAGTTGCCGCTTGGTGTTGGCAAGCACGTCGCCGAACTTGCCGAACTCGCTCTTCACCGCGCCCAGCACCTGCCACACTTCGCTGGAGCGCTTCTCGATGGCCAGGGTGCGGAAGCCCATCTGCAGACTGTTGAGCAGCGCAGTCAGCGTGGTGGGGCCGGCGATGGTGACGCGGTAATCGCGCTGCAGGGTGTCGGACAGGCCCGGCCGGCGCAGCGCTTCGGCATACAGTCCTTCGGTGGGCAGGAACAGCAGCGCGAAATCGGTGGTGTGCGGCGGCTCGATGTACTTCTCACGGATGGTCTTGGCCTCCAGCTTGAGGCGGGTCTCGATGGCCTTGGAGGCCTCCTCCACCGCGGCCGGATCATTGCGGTCCTGCGCGGCCAGCAGTCGTTCGTAATCCTCGTTGGGGAACTTCGCATCGATGGGCATCCACAGCGGACCATCTGTGTCATGCCCGCCGGGCAGGCGGATGGCAAACTCGACCCGGTCGCGCGAGCCGGGCCGCGTGGCGACATTGGTGGCGTACTGGTCGGGCGTGAGGATCTGTTCGAGCAGGCTGGACAGTTGCACCTCGCCCCAGGTGCCGCGGGTTTTCACATTGGTCAGCACGCGTTTCAGGTCGCCGACTCCGGCCGCCAGGGTCTGCATCTCGCCCAGGCCCTTGTGCACCGCCTCCAGCCGGTCCGACACCAGCTTGAAGGATTCCCCCAGGCGTTTCTCCAGGGTTTCGTGCAGCTTCTCGTCCACGGTCTTGCGCATGGACTCCAGCTTCTCGGCATTGTCCTTCTGGATGCGTTCCAGCCTTTGCTCGATGGTCTGGCGCATCTCCGCAGCCGCCAGCCGCTGCTGCTCCTGGGCACGTGCCAGTTGCTCATCCAGGGTCTTGCGGAAATTCTCCAGCCGCTGCTCCAGGGTGAGACGCAGTTCGCCCGAACCCTGGCGTTGCTGGTCCTGGGCGCGCGCCAGCTGCTCGTTCAGGGTCTTGCGGAAATTCTCCAGCCGCTCGTCCGTTGCCGCCGAGGAAGCGGCCAGCTGCTTGGCAAAAGCATCGATCTGGCTGTTCTGCACCGTGGCAATGGTGGTCATCTGCGTGGCGATGTGCTGGCTGAAAGTCGACAGGCTCGCGGACAGCTCCTCGCGGGCATTGCGTGCATCCTCGCGCGCCCGCTGGGCGACCTGCTGCGCCTCCTCCCGCGCCAATTGCGCGGCCTGCAACTGCGTCTCGCGCTGGGCGCTGGCATCGGCCTGCTGCAGATGGCGTTGACGAGCTGCCAGGGCCAGCACAACCACCAGCGTGGCGATGGAGAACAGGGCAGCGAGTGCGGCAGTGATTTCGATCATGCGCGCCATTTTAGCCTGCAGCAGCAGCAATCGCGGCCCTGATGACCTCAGCAACCGGCATGCCACCTCAGGTATTTTTCCGCCATGGATATATGATCATATTTCGTCCATTGATCCAATGATGGAAATACTTATCACATGAATTTGATATCAATATCCCCGCCGGCCATAGCGCCTGGTCCGCCTTCGCAGCAACAAGGCAGCGCGTCAAAAAGCACACCATCACGCTTGACCAGGATCAAAGCCTCGCCCTCCCGAAGGACTACTGTGACCTCATGGGCGCGACGCGTGTCGTGGCCCTTCACAACAATCCACAACATTTTGGGGAGTCAGTCATGTACACGAAAATCCTGGTATCAACCGATGGTTCGGAGTTGTCCAACAAGGCAGTGCTGGAAGGCGCAAAGCTGGCCAGGCTGACCAAGGCCGAACTGGTGGTACTTACGGTGATGCAGCCCTGGGACCAGCCGCAGACCGGCGGTGAATTCGTCCCCGGCTTCCTCGGCATTACCAAACAACTCAAGAAGGCCGCGCGCGCCGAGGCCGAGAAGATCGCCAGCGACGCCGCCGAGCTGGCCGGCACGCAGCGGGTGAAGGCCAGGCCGGTGATGGTGGAAAGCTATTCGCCCTACAAGGCCATCATCGCCACGGCGAAGAAGGAACAGTGTGACCTGCTCGTCATGGCTTCGCATGGCCGCAGCGGCGCCTCCGCCCTGCTGATCGGCAGCGAGACGCAAAAAGTGCTGACCCACAGCAAAATCCCGGTGCTGGTGCTGCGCTAAGAGCGGTTGGGGGCGTCCTGATCAAGGGGGCATGCCCCCCTTGCCCTTCCCTCGCCACGGCAGGAAGGGGCTGGCGTGATCAATCCGCCTTGTTGCGCATCCAGTCCGCGGTCTTGGCGAGGGCATCGCGCAAGGCCTCGCCCAACTCGCCGTCGATGCCCTCCTGCTGCATGGCGCGGGTCATGCACGACAGCCACTGGTCACGCTCGCTGACGCCGATGGCATAAGGCAGATGCCGCGCCCGCAGCATGGGGTGGCCGTACTTCTGCACATACACGGGCGGACCGCCCAGCCAGCCGGTCAGAAACAGAAACAGCTTGTCGTTGGAACCTGCCAGTGAGGGGGGATGGAGCTTGCGGATGACCTGGTACTCCGGCTCGCTGTCCATCAGCGCATAGAAACGGTCCACCAGCGCCTTGAGGCGGGCCTCCCCGCCGAGGATGTCGTACGCGGTGGTGGCGGATTGACCCTGCTGCCCCTGCTGACCTTGCTGCCCTGCCTGCTCTGCGTCGTTCATGAATCTGCCACATGGGTGATGGAAAAACGGCCATGCACCCCGCATGGCCGCCAGCCGCGATGATGCCCCGACCAACGCGCCGGCCTTTGCTTCAGATCAAGGGATGACCAGCACCGCGCACCGGCCAACCCTGTCTGCCTGCCCTGCGGCAGGAGCCGGGCACGGGCAGTCAGGTCATCAGCCCGTGAACATCAGGCAAAAGCCTTGCGCAGGTCGTTCTCGACGATGGCCCTGGCCTCGGCCACCATGCCGTCCAGCAATTCCTTGCAGGTCGGGATGTCGTGGATCAGGCCCATCACCATGCCGGCGCTCCAGGTACCGGCCTCGATGTCACCGGTCTTGTACACCACGTTGTTCTTTGCCCCGGCCACCAGTTCGGCGATCTCGGCAAAGGTCGAATCCGGACGCGCCTCGATCTCGCGGATCTTCATGGCCACGCCGTTCTTGTAGATGCGCGCGGTGTTGCGCACCTTGCGCAGGATGTGTATCGAACTGCGCTCGTCACCGGCAACGATGGCCTGCTTCACGTTCTCGTGGATGGGCGCCTCCTTGGTCGCCATGAAGCGCGTGCCCATGTTGACGCCATCAGCACCCAACGCGAGCGCGGCCACCAGGCTGCGCGCACTGCCCACCCCGCCGGATGCCAGCAGCGGCACCTTGATCGCTGCCGCCGCGCAGGGCAACAGCACGAAATTGGGGGTGTCGTCCTCCCCCGGATGGCCGGCACATTCAAATCCGTCCATGCTGATCACGTCGCAGCCCAGTTTCTCTGCCTTGAGGCCATGGCGCACCGAGGTGCATTTGTGGATGATGATGATGCCGGCCTTCTTGAACCCGGCCACGAAGGGCTCGGGGTTGTTGCCGGCGGTTTCCACGATCTTCACGCCGCTTTCCGCGATGGCCGCGGCATACTCGTGGTACGGCAGCGGCTTGGGCCGAACCGTGAAGGTAAGATTCACGCCGAAGGGCTTGTCGGTCATGTCGCGGCATCGCGCAATCTCCTTCGAAAGCGCCTCCGGCGATGGCTGCGTGAGCGCAGTGATCAGCCCCAGGCCGCCGGCATTGGAGACGGCCGAAGCCATCTCGGCCAGGCCCACCCACATCATGCCGCCCTGCACGATCGGATACTTGATGCCCAACATTTCGGTGATGCGTGTCTTCATGGTTCCCCCTGGGAGTCTGTTCTGGTTCTCGATGATGTCTGGTGCAAGCCGGGTGTGGATTGCAGGATCGCAAGCCGCAATCCGCAATGCTGGCGGAAACCGGACCAACGGTCAGGGCGAATCTTACATCCGAAGCTGGGCGTCCTCCCCCGCAGCGGCCCGCGGACGCATTTGCAACTGACCAGCGGGGCCTTGTGAATCGTTGCGGGGAGCGCTGGAGAGTGCCGCCCCTTCAGCGCCCATCGTTCCACGTCGATCCTTCTACCTCAGACCTTCAACGCAAGCTTCAGGCCTCGCGCAGGGCCAGCAGCGGCGGATGCGACAGCGCGGCGCGCGCGCCGGCCCAGGCGTTGATCGACACGCAGGCCAGCCCCGCCAGCGGTCCCGCCAGCCAGATCCAGGGATTGATCTGGTAGGGGAAGGCAAACACGAAGTGCGAGATGCCAAAACCAATGCCGGTTGCGCCCAGTGCCGCCAGCAGCCCGGCCACCAGCCCCAGCACGGCGAACTCGGTGCGCTGCGACGCAAGGATCTGAGCGCGTGAAGCGCCCAGCGCGCGCATCAGCGCCGCCTCCTGCTGGCGCTCATCCTGCGTCGAGAGCAGCGCCGAATACAGCACCAGCAAGCCGGCGCCCAGTGCGAACACGAACACGAACTGCACCGCCTTCACCACCTGGTCGATCACGGCCTGCGCCTGCCTGAGGATGGCGCTCATGTCCACCACGGTGAGATTGGAGAATCGCTGCGACACCTTGTTCATGGCGGCAGCGCGTTCCTGCGGCAGGTGAAAACTGGTGATGAAGCTGGTGGGCGCATCCTGCAACAAGCCCGGCGTGCCGATGACGAAGAAGTTCACCTGCATCGAATCCCACTCCAGTCGACGGGTGCCGGTGATGGGCGCGGTGAATTCCTGCCCCGCCACCGACCAGGTGAGCGTGTCGCCGAGCGTCCACCCCAGGCGTTTGGCGATGCCCTCCTCCACCGACAGGGCGCCCGATTGCAGGTCGGCCGCATTGAACCAGCGGCCGCTGATGACTGCATTGTTGGGCTGCAGCGCCTGCATGTAGGAGATGTTGAACTCGCGCTCGGCCATGCGGCGGTCGCGATCCTGGAATTCCTCGATGTTGATGGGCTGGCCGTTGCGCGCCATCAGGCGCCCACGGATCATCGGATGCAGCACCGGTAGCGTGAGCTTCTCTTCGCGGAACAACTGCAGCAGTGGCTCGCGCTGGTCGGGCTGGATATTGATGATGAAGCGGTTGGGAGCGTCCGGCGGTATCGAGGCCTTCCAGGTGGAGAGCAGGTCCTCGCGGGTGAAGGTCAGGAGCAGCACTGCCGTGAGGCCCAGTGCCAGCGCCAGGATCTGCACGCTGTTGCCGCGCGCATGGCGGCGCAGGTTGGCCAGGCCATAACGCCACATCATGCCCCCCCGGCCCTGGCCACCACCAGGGTCAGCCGCCACCACGGCGCCCAGCCCCATCAACGTGGCCCAGGCCACCGCCCCGAACAGCAGGAAAGCCCCGGCAAAGCCGCCGACCACCACCAACCCGAGCTTCGCATCCCCGGCCTGCCACACCAGCAAGCCGCTGAGCGCGGCAAAGCCCAGGCCGTAAGCCAGCAGCGTGGTCTGCCGTGGCAGGCCCACCTCCTTGCGCAGCACCCGCACCGCCGGCACATTGCGCAACTGCAACAGCGGCGGCAGCGCGAATCCGAGCAGCAGCACCAGGCCAGTGAGGAAGCCCTGCAGCGCCGGCAGCGGCGAAGGCACCGGCAACTGCGTGGCAAACAGGCTGGAGACGAATCCGGCGATCACGTACTGCGCGGCAAAGCCGATCAGGCACCCCAGTGCACTCGCCACCAGTGACAACACAGTGAACTCGGACATCACCAGACGGAACAGGCGCGCCGAAGTCAGCCCCAGGCAGCGCATCACGGCGTAGCCATCCTGGTGGCGCAGGCTGTAGCGCCGCGTCGACAGTGACACCGCCACCGCGGCGAGGATCACCGCCAGTAACGCGGTCAGGCCGACAAAATTCTGCGAACGCTCCAGGGTATTGCTCACCTCAGGACGCGCGCTGGTCAGACTTTCCAGGCGTTGCCCCCGCCCCAGTTGCGGCTTCACCCAGGCCTCGAAGGCAGCCACCGCGGCCGGTTCGCCGGCCGCCAGCAGGGAGTAGCGCACGCGGCTACCGGTGGTGACCAGTCCGGAGTCGGCCAGGTCCTCCTCGCGCATCATCAGCCGCGGTGCGAAGTTGAAGAAGGAGGCGGTGCGGTCCGGCTCCAGGGTCAGGATGGCCCCTACGGTGAGGCGCGCCTCGCCCACCGCAACCGTGTCGCCAACCTGCAGCGACAGGGCCTGCGACAGCCGCTCATCGATCCACGCCGTGCCGGGCAGCGGCACCGTGTTGGTGGCATGGTCCTGCTGATTGGTGCCCGCCGCCACCCGCAGCGTGCCCCGCAGGGGAAAGCGCTCGGATACGGCACGGATGCCGGTCAGCGTGGCGTTCTCACCCTGTCGCGTCATGCTGATGAAATTCACCGTGCGCGCGATGGCCAGGCCGCGCCGCGCGGCCTCGTCGGCAAAGGCCGCGGGCACAGGGTTGTCCGCGGCCACCACCACATCGGCGCCCAGCAACTGATGGGCGTCACGCACCAGCGCCTGACGCACGCGATCGGCAAAAAAGCCGACGCTGGTGACGCTGGCCACCGCCACCACCAGCGCCAGGGCGAGGATGCGCAACTCACCGGCGCGCCAGTCGCGCGCCAGCATGCGCAGGGCCAGTTTCAGTTCAGCCGCCATGCTTGACCACTCTGTCGAAAAACGGAAGAGGACCGCTCAGCCAGCCGCCGGATCGGCAAGACTGGCCAGATCCGACTGGTCGCAAAACACCAGTGAATCGGAATTGACACAGTATCTCAGCCCGGTGGGACGCGGACCGTCATTGAATACATGGCCCAGATGGCAGTCACACCGCGCGCACAGGATCTCGGTGCGCACCATGCCGTAGGCCTGGTCGGCATGGGTCGTGACATTCTCCTCTGCGACTGGCGCGAAGTAACTGGGCCAGCCAGTGCCGGAATTGAACTTGTGCACCGAGGAAAACAGCGGCAGGCCGCAGCAGATGCAGGCGTAGACACCGTCGCGCTTGTTGTCGAGCAGCGTGCCGCAGAACGGCGGCTCGGTGCCCTTGTTGCGTGCAATGCGGAACTGCTCTTCGGTGAGCATGGCCCGCCATTCGGCATCGCTTTTAACCACGGCTGCACATTCAGCCGGCCCTACCAGTTCACCCAGCTTGTTGAACACTTTCACTTTCATGGTCCGACTCCGTGATGCCGAGCGTGGTCCGCTCTGCGTGGTCTGTCCTGCGGCGGTGGCGCCGTGGCCTGTCCGGCCGGCAGGCAAGCCGGAGGACGAAAGAAAGAGGCGTGGATTATTGATTGTCCGTACGCGATTGTCCACAAAGGCAGCGTCCTTCGGGCAGCGTGGTTCTTAGGGAAGGACTGAACAAGTGGGCTATGCCCCCTTGTAGATCCCCCACGTCAGAGGAAACATTTGAACGGTGATCCTCGATTTCAGACTTGATCAGTGTTTCCTTAGGGGACTCAGCGACCGGCGTCAACTCATGCACCAGGCTGGTCGCCGTGGCTCCGGTATGCTCGCCATGATGAACGCTGACCGTGCCCTCCCCGCCGCGCCACCTTCGGCGACAAGCCTGGCACTGGCCGCTTTTCTTTCCCTTGCTGTCGCCATGGGCATAGGGCGCTTTGCCTTTACCCCGCTGCTGCCGCTGATGATGGCGGATGCGGGCCAGCGTGGCCTGGGACTGACACTGGCGCAGGGCAGTTGGCTGGCCACCGCCAATTACGCCGGCTACCTGCTGGGCGCCATGACCGCCGCGCGGCTGCCCGGCGGGCACGAAATCAGCATCATCCGCAGCGGTTTGCTGGCCATAGCCGCGGCCACTGCCGCCATGGGCTGGTTCGATGATTTCACTGCCTGGATGGCGCTGCGCGCACTGGCGGGCATGGCCAGTGCCTGGGTGATGGTGCATGTCTCGGCATGGGCCCTGCGCGAACTGGCCCTGCGGCACCGCCCCGAACTGGGTTCACGACTGTACGGCGGCGTGGGCGCCGGCATCGCCATCACCGGTCTGCTGGTGCTGCTGCTCACCAGCCTGGGCATCGGCGCCGCGGCTGGCTGGGCCTTGTGCGGGCTGCTCGCGGCAGTGCTGCTCGCTTGCGCCTGGGGCGGCATGCATTCCGGACTGGGCGCCAGAACCGGCTTTGCAGCACCTGTTGCCGCGACCGCAACGAAAAACACCCATGACATGCGCCTGGTGCTGTGCTACGGCGCCTACGGGCTGGGCTACATCATTCCGGCAACCTTCCTCCCGGCCCTGGCGAAACAATTTTTCCCCGGCACCACGGCCTTTGGCTGGGTGTGGCCCTGCTTCGGTCTGGCGGCCCTGATCTCGACGGTGGTGGCGGCGCGTCTGCAGGGCCGCATCACGCCCCGCCGGCTGTGGGTGGCCAGCCACGTCATCCTGACTGCGGGCGTCGCCGTGCTGCTCGCGGGCGACAGTGTGGCGGCCATCCTGGTGTCCGCCGGCTGTATCGGCGGCGCCTTCATGCTGCCCACCGTGGCCGGCTTCCAGCTGGCACGCCAGTGCACACAAGGCCGGGCCACCCGCTTGATCGGCGCCATGACGGCCGCCTTTGCCTTCGGGCAGATCATCGGCCCGCTGCTGCTCGCCTGGGCCGCCCATTTCGGGCACACACCGCTGGCCATCACCTGCGCCAGCCTGTCGCTGGCGTTGAGCGGCTGGGCGCTGTGGCGCATGCCCGAACCATCGGGACCATCGGGACCGTCGCCCTGAGGCGTTGACGCCAGCTTCCACCAGCAATTCCCGGGCAGCACGTAGGCGCATGCCTACCGCAAGAACGGACACTTCCTTCTGTTGTGGCGAGGCTGCATCTTCCTGCGATGAGTTCATCGTCAATGGTGGTGGCTGTCGTGGGGAAATACACGCTTGCCTGGTTTCTTGGCGTTCCGGCATTCGTGCTCGTCATCGTCTACCTGTTGTTCAGCTGAAGCCGCCGTTCAGCAGCAACCACCCTCAAGCCGTTCAGTCAAAGGAATCATCATGAACAAGGACCAGATCAAGGGCAGCGCAAAACAGGCCGCCGGCAAGGTGCAGGAGGTGGCAGGTCGCATCAACGGCAATCGCACCCAGGAAGCCAAGGGCCTGGCCAAGCAGGCAGCCGGCAAGACGCGCTGGACTTATGGTGACGTCAAGGAAGCGGTTGCAACGCCAGCACCTGCATCGAAAATGACACGGAGCCCCCGCGTGCGGCTGGACCACTGAGCTTGCCCGAACACGCTGCCCCCCCCCTGTCTCCCGCGGTGGCAGGGTGCTGCCTGGCGATCCGCGACTCTTCAAGCGACTCGTCAGGCCACCATCAAGCGACGACGCGCCCTGCGGCAAGCCGCACCACTCTGGCGCAGCGCGCGGCCAGCGCCTCGTCATGCGTCACCAGCACCAGGGTGGTGCCGGCTTCGGCATTCATGCCGAACAGCAGGTCGATGACGCCTGATCCGGTGGCGGCATCGAGATTGCCGGTGGGTTCATCGGCCATCAGCACCTTGGGCCTGACCACGAAAGCACGCGCCAGCGCCACGCGTTGCTGCTCGCCACCGGACAGGTGTTTGGGGTAATGGCGCAGGCGCTCACCCAGCCCGACCCGGCCGAGCATGGCCACCGCAGCGTCGCGGGCACCGCGGTCACCCGCCAGTTCCAGCGGCAGCATCACGTTCTCCAGCGCCGACAGCGCCGGCATCAGCTGGAAGGACTGGAACACGAAACCCAGTGACCGCGCACGCATCGCGGCACGTCCGTCCTCATCCAGGCTGAACATGTCGGTGCCATCGAGCATGACCCGGCCCGAGGTCGGGACATCCAGCCCGGCCAGCAATCCCAGCAGGGTGGATTTGCCCGATCCCGAGGCGCCGACGATGGCCACCGCCTCCCCTTGCGCCACTTCGATGTTGATATCCTGCAGAATCTCCAGCGTGCGCGCACCGCCCTCACTTGAAGGTGCGGCCAGCGGCACAATCTTGCATAGATGTTCAGCCTTGATGATGGCAGTCATGAATCCGATCCAGACGATGGCAAATAGAATGATGAAAGCAATTGTGGCCCAGGTGACCCGATTTACTTCGAATGCCGATCCCGTCCATAGGACCAGTCAGGCAGATGCAACGGTAACCGGAATCAGCCGGGAACGGCAATGGCTGCGCCCGGGGATTCTGGCCTTCCTGATGCTATGCCTCACCCTGCCCGGACCGGCGCAGGTGCAGTCCGCCCGGGCAGCCAGCGCCCCGGCTACGTCGAATGCCGCGCGCAGCACCGCGGCGCCCGCCACCATCCTGATCTACGGCGACAGCCTTTCGGCGGCCTATGGCATCAGCCAGAAGGACGGCTGGACCACGTTGTTGCAGGACCGCCTCAAGACAGGCGGCGGCGAGTATAGCGTGGCCAATGCCAGCATCAGCGGCGAGACCTCCAGCGGCGGCGCATCGCGCATCCGCCAGGCCCTGGTCCAGCACAAGCCGAAGATCACCGTGCTGGCGCTGGGGGCCAACGACGGGCTGCGCGGACTGCCAGTGAAGCAGATGCGCGCCAATCTGGAGACCATGATCCGCGCGGCGCAACAGGCCGGCAGCAAGGTGGTGCTGGTAGGCATGCAACTGCCGCCCAATTACGGCCCTGCCTACACGCGCGAATTCCGCCAGAGCTTCACCGACATCGCGCGCCAGTACAAGCTGCCGCTGGTGCCCTTCCTGCTCGAAGGCATGGCAGACAAGCCGGACCTGTTCCAGCCCGACCAGCTGCACCCCACGGCAGCCGCCCAGCCACGCCTGCTGGAGAACGTCTGGAGCACGCTCAAGCCGCTGCTCTGAGACGAACCTGTCCGCGTCCTGGCGGCCACTGACCGCGGCCTGCCCTACAATCGCCCCTGCCAATTCGCTCAAATATCAGGGGAACCAAATGTCAGCAGGCCATGGCCACGTCGATGCTTCCAACAAGAAAGTCGCCCTGCTCATTTCCGTGCTGGCGCTTGTCCTGGCGTTTTCGGAGACCTTGGGCAAAGCCACCCAGACCGAAGCCCTGGGCGCCAATATCGAGGCCTCCAACCTGTGGGCCTTCTTCCAGGCCAAGGCCATCCGCCAGACCTCGGTGAATGCTTCCGCCGACCTGCTCGCGGTGTTCCCGGGCGCGCTGGCCGACGCGGCTGCGCGCAAGCAGATCGAGGACTGGCGCAAGACAGCGGCTCGTTACCAGTCCGAGCCGGACACCGGCGAAGGTCGCA
The DNA here is from genome assembly GCA_947474715.1 of Betaproteobacteria bacterium. GTDB lineage: Bacteria > Pseudomonadota > Gammaproteobacteria > Burkholderiales > SG8-39 > CAIYPG01. Next base: position 7,768 of record CANJJT010000026.1, on the reverse strand, counting down.
AGGAACTGGCCGAAAAGGCCAAAAAGGCGGAGGAAAAGCGCGACCGCCTGCTGGCCGCCTACCACCAGTACGAAATCGCCTCCGCGGCGGTGCAGATCGCCATCGTGCTGGCTTCGGCCTCCATCATCACCGGCATGGTGGCGTTGACCTGGATAGGCGGTGGACTGGGCTTGCTGGGAATCGTGTTCTGCCTGCTGGGGGCCTTTGCACCGACGGCCGTGCACCTGTTCTGACCGGAAAGAACCCCGGTCAATCCAGTCCGTCCGCGACGCCTCAACCCTTCCTGACGATCAGCGCATCCACCGCAACGATACGGTCCCCGGCACAGATCAGCGGATTGACATCGAATTCGGCAATCAGCCCGCGTTGATCGGTGGCGAATTCCGACAGCCGCACGATGATGTCCGTGAGCTTGTCGCGATCCACTGAGGGCAGGCCGCGAAAGCCCGCCAGCGCCTTCTGGCCGCGCAGCTTGTCCAGCATCGCACGCGCCTCCGCAGCAGTGACCGGCGCCAGGTCGAGCGCCGTGTCGTTCATCAGCTCCACCATCACGCCACCCAACCCTGTCACGATAAGCGGGCCGAACTGCGGATCGATGCGTCCGCCCACCATCATTTCGAGGCCGGATGGCGCCATGGGTTGCACCAGCACGCCATTGATCTTCGCCTGGGGTGCTGCCTTGGCGGCATTCTTCATCACTGCATCGAAGGCCGAACGCACATCCGCTTCGCTTTTCAGGTTGAGGCGTATCACCCCGGCTTCGGTCTTGTGCGGGATGTCGGGCGACTCGACCTTGAGTGCCACCGGAAAGCCCAGCACGGTGGCCGCGGTGACGGCAGCCGAACCGTCACGCACCAGGCGCTCGCCGATCACCGGCACGCCATACAGCGCAAGCACCGCCTTGGCTTCACGTTCGGTGAGCGTATTGCTCGGCGCCCGTGAAATGAGATCCGCCGCCTGCTGGGCCGCGGCCTGTGGCGAAACGCGGATGGGATTGCGCGGGCCGACCTGCTTGCGGTCTTCACGGCGATGCCAGGCTGCCAGTGCGGCAAACAGCCGGTCCGGCGAACGGAACAATGCCAGGTCTGGATGCTGGGCCGCCTCGCGACTGCCCGGGCCATCGCTCCACTGACCTATCCAGGAGGCCACGGCCAGCTTGCCGTACTGTTGCGCCAGCGCGCCCATGGTCTCGATGCTCGACTTCGTCCGTTCCCCGGCACTGCCCACATTGAAGATGAGCGTGCCGTACTGTTCATCGGCCAGCAGGGCCTCGGCGCAGATACGCGGCATCTCCGGGTTGGACACCACCTGGGCGGTGACATCGCAGGGATTGCGCGGCGAACCGAACTCGGGGATGGTGGCCACCAGCACGGCCTTTGCCGCTTCGCCCGGCTGCGGCATGGGCACGCCATGGATTTCGGCCTTGTCCGCAGCCATGATGCCGGCGCCGCCCGAACCGGTGATATAGGCCACGCCCTTGGCCTTCAGCGGTGGCACCTTGGTAAAGAAGGCCGCAGCCTCGACCAGCGCCTCGAAGTCCTCCACCACCATCATGCCAGCACGCTCGAACAAGGCCCTGTAGGCGGCGTTGGAGCCGGCCAGCGAGCCGGTGTGCGACACCGCAGCCGCAGCGCCGTGCTCGCCAGTGGCCAGCTTGCACACGACCACCGGCTTGTTGGCCGTACGCGCAATCTCGCCCGCCTGCAGCATGCGCAAAGGATCGGGCATGCCCTCGAACACGCAGGCAATGGCCTGGCAGGCCGGCTCGTCGGCAAGGAAGCTGATGGCATCGGCAACATCGATGTCGCAGGAATTGCCCGACAGCAGGATGTGGCTGATGGAAACCCCGGTCTCGATCGCCTGCGACAGCGAAATGCTGAGCGCCCCCGACTGGCTGACCACGCCGATCGACTTGGCGCCCACCGGCGCCGGCTTCATCGAGGTGACGAAGGTGGTGATGGCACTGGACAGGTAGTTGAATCCGCCCATGCAGTTGGGGCCGACAATGGGAATGCCGGAACGTTCGGCGATGTCGGTGAGGCGTTGCTGTTGGGCGATACGCTCGGCCTTGCCGGTTTCGCTGTAGCCCGAGGCGTAGATCATGATGCCGCCGACGTTCTTCGCCACGCACTCCTCGACGATGGGCTCCACCCATTCGCGGCCCACCGCAATCAGTGCGCAGTCCGGCGATTCCGGCAAGGCCGTCACCGAGGGATAACAGATGCGCTCGCCGACACGGTCATATTTGGCATTCACCAGGTCGATGCGTCCGGTGTACTCGCGCAGGTTCTCCAGCGTGCGCGCACCGAAGGATCCCGGATTGGTCGACGCGCCGATGATAGCGATACTTTTCGGATCGAACAGCCTGAGCAGCTTGTCGCGTCGGTAGACACTTGGGCGCGCCGTGGTCACTGGGTTCTCCTTGTCTTGCCGGTGCGGGCTGGATGCCGCGCCGCGTGCATGGTGGCGCGACTATAACCGAAAGGCGCACCGCCCAAGCCGGAAGGCACACCGCCCAAGCCGGAAGGCGCATCGCCCATGGCAGACCGAAAAAACCCGCCCGACGTTCACGAAACCGAACGCCGACGGACAGGCCTATTGCTCCAGCTTGATCCCCGTCTCCTTGACCATGCGCCGGGTGAGCTCGATATCGGCGACCACCAGTTTCGCCAGTTGTTCCGGGGTGCCTGCAACCATGTCGTTGCCGTCGGCGCCGAGCTTCTGGATGACCTCGGGCGCCTTTGCCACTTTCACCAGCTCCAACTGCAGGCGGTGGATCAGGGCCGCTGGCGTGGTCCCCGGGGCAAACATGCCGGCCCAGGCGGAATAATCAAAGCCGGTGGCGCCCTGCTCCATCAGCGTGGGCAGGTCCGGCAGCAGGCGGTTGCGCTGGGCGCCGGTGCTGCCCACCGCACGCAGCTTGCCGGTGTTGATGAAGGGGATAACGAGCGTCGGCAGGGTCATGGCCGAATGCACACGCCCGGCCACCAGGTCGGTGGTCATCGGGCCGGTGCCCTTGTAATGCACGAAGGTGGCCTGCACGCCCACCAGCTTGTACAGGTACTCGGCGCGCAGGTGCGGGCCGCCGCCTGCGCCGGAGGTGCTGTGGTTCAATTTGCCCGGATTGGCCTTCGCCCAGGCAAAGTATTCCTTCGCATTGCCAGACGGCACCGACGGGTGAACGACCAGCAGGCTGGACTTGGAGGTCATCTGGCTCACCGGGGCCAGGTCCTTCACCGGGTCATAGGGAATGTCGGGGTATAGCGACGGCACGGCCGAAAAACTCGAGGTGGTCCCCAGCACGGTGTAGCCATCCGGCGCCGCCTTGGCGACGAAATTCGTGCCGACCAAGGTGCCGGCGCCCGGCTTGTAATCCAGCAGGAAGGGCTTGCCGATGTTCTCGGTCAGCTTGTTCGCGTACACCCGGAACTCCAGCTCCGTGGAGCCGCCCGGCGCAAACGGGATGATGATGGTCACCGGCCGGGTCGGCCAGGAGTCCACCGCGCGCTGCGCCAGCACCGGTTGCGTACACACCGCCGCGAGGCTGGCCAGGGCCAGCGCCGGGGACTTCCTGAACAGCTTTTTCATGACGCCTCCTGGGATATGCGGGAGGCGGAGATCCGCCTGCATGCTACGGTCCTCCACCCTGCAGTACTGCCTGCTGCGATCAAGCTGCCGCGACCTTATGCTGGGCACTGGCTGCTGATCACTGATCACTGGATACTAACTTCATACATCCTGCTGCCAGCCTGCACATGCTGCACACGCCTGCAAGCCGGCCCTTCATTCCGGATCAGGACACCGTGAGCACCGGCGGTCCTTCGGTCATCACGCCCACCACCGCAGCCGACCTGCAGCCGGACTGGTGCAGCGCCAACAGCACTGCGTTGGCAATCGATGGCTCACAGGCCACCAGCAAGCCACCGCTGGTCTGCGGATCGGTGATGAGATTGCGCTGCCACTCGACAAAACGCTCGGGCAGCACCACCTCATGGCCATAGCCTGCCCAGTTGCGCCCAGAGGCGCCAGTGGCAGTGCCCTGCTGCACCCAGTCGAGCGCCTCGGACAGCACCGGAATGTCGGCAAAGCGCAATTGCGCCCCGAGGCGCGAACCGCGGCACATCTCCATCAGGTGGCCGGCCAGTCCGAAACCGGTGACATCGGTCATGGCGTGCACGCCGGGCATGTCGGCCAGCACCGGGCCGGCGGTATTGAGTTGCGTGGCGGTGGCGATCATCTGCTCATAACCCTTGTCGGACAGCTGGCCCTTTTTCAGCGCCGCCGAAAGGATGCCCACACCCAGTGACTTGCCGAGGATGAGCACGTCGCCCGCCCGGGCGCTGTTGTTGCGCTTGATCTTGTCCGGGTGCACCAGGCCGATGCCCACCAGTCCGTAGATGGGTTCCAGTGTGTCGATGGAGTGGCCACCGGCGATGGGCACCCCGGCGGCTGCACAAACGGATTCCCCGCCGGCGAGGATGCGCTGGATGGCCGCCACCGGCAGCTTGTCCAGCGGCATGCCGCACAGCGCCAGGGCAAAGATCGGCCGCCCGCCCATGGCGTAGACGTCCGACAGCGCATTGGTCGCGGCGATGCGCCCGAAGTCATACGGATCATTGACGATGGGCGTGAAGAAATCGGTGGTTGCGACGATGGCCTGGTCGGCGCTGACGCGATAGACCGCCGCGTCGTCACTGGACTCAATGCCGACGAGGAGGTCCTTGGGCAGGTTGCGGACCGGGGAATTGGCAAGAATCTCCGACAGCACGGCCGGAGCAATCTTGCAGCCTCATCCCCCGCCGTGACTGTAGGCCAGAAGCTGAATGTTGGATTGCATGGAAGCGGTCATGTTGTGAGGAGCTTAAAATGGGTCGGCCCCGGCAAAACAACGTCAGGGCACGCCCGGCGCACTGCAAAATGCAGCAGGAACAGTTCATCAAGGCATTCAAAACCACATGTGCAGCATGAAACTGGAAAGCAGCGTTACCGTAGCACAGATCGATGATTTCGAGGATGTCATCGACGTGCGCTCGCCCGGTGAATACGCGCTGGACCATGTACCACGCGCGGCAAGCCTTGCAGTGCTGAGCGACGAGGAGCGCGCGAGGGTGGGCACGCTGTACAAGCAGGTGTCGCCCTTTGAGGCACGCAAGGTCGGTGCAGCCCTGATGGCACGCAACATCGCGCTGCACATCGAGCAGTCGTTTTCAACGAAGCCGCAGAACTGGCGCCCACTGGTCTACTGCTGGCGCGGCGGAAAGCGCTCCGGTGCGCTCGCCTTCATGCTGCGCGAGATCGGCTGGCGCGCCGCGACGCTGCAGGGCGGTTACCAGGAATTCCGTCGCGCCGTGGTCGTCGATCTGGAGACTCTGCCGCGCGAGTTCACCTATCGCGTCGTCTGTGGCCCCACTGGCAGCGCCAAGAGCCGGCTGCTGGAGGCGCTGTCGAACCAGGGCGCACAGGTGCTCGACCTGGAAGCGCTGGCACGCCATCGCGGCTCGGTGCTGGGAGCCCTGCCCGGCGACCCACAACCTTCACAGAAGGCCTTCGAGACTTCGCTGTGGCAGGCGCTGCGCCGTCTGGACCGCACGCGCCCGGTGTTCGTCGAAGCCGAAAGCCGCAAGATCGGCCATCTGCAGTTGCCCAATGCCATGATCGAATGCATGCGCGCCGGCCAGGGCCTGCGCGTGGAACCACCACTGGCCGAGCGCGTGCGCTTCCTCATCGTCGAGTACCGTCACCTGCTTGAGCAGCCGGGGCAGCTCAAGTCACGGCTGCAGCAGCTGGCGCGGCTGCAGCCGCATGAAGTCATCGACCACTGGATGGACTGCATCGACCGCCAGGCCTGGACCGAACTCACCACCGACCTGCTGGAAAAGCACTACGACCCGCTGTACCGCAAGTCCATGTACAACAATTACCTTCGCGGCAACGAGCCGGTGCTGCAGCCGGATTCGCTGGCCTCTGACGCACTGGCCGACTGCGCGGCCCGGGTCCTGGACGAGGGCAATGCGCTCACCGCTTAGACCGCACCGAACAAGGACTGCAGGACAGACCGCGGGGCAGCCCATGGAGAAGACTGCGGCCCGGCCCGCATCCGGACTGGCCCCCGCGGCCATTGCCCTGGCACTGTGCAGCGCTGCGGCGCAAGCCAACACGCCGCTGCTCAATGAAATGATCCGCGCCCGCGACCTGGTCTGCGAAATGAAACCCGGTGCCCAGGCGGGCGGCCGCTCGCTGATGATCTTCATCGAAGCCATGGAGATCGGCAAGGCGCGCATGGTCTCCACCGGCACGGCCGGATCGCGTCCGGTGAAGGTCTATACCGGCGATACCGGCGTGCACCTGGTGGAGGACGTGGCGTCTTCGGTGCGCGTCACCAGCGTGCTGTCCTGCCTGGCCTGGAAGCGCAGCATTGACCCGGCCAAGTGCGTGCGCTACGAAGCGGTCAACCGCTGGCACTTCGACACCTCGGTGCGGCGCAATCCCGACCAGGCCTTCCTCAAGCTGGGGGAAAACTCCTGGGCCGGTTGGTGCGAACCGTGGCGGCTGGACTGATGACCACGGCAAAGCATTACTCATCTGTCGCCAATATAGGCGACAGATGGAGCATGGAAGAATGAAAGAACGAGACGCGGCAATTTTTGGAGTGCAGCAAGCTGCTTCTCGATTTTGTCACCTAGTTTCTCGCCCTTTTGCAAGGGACGCCGTGCGGTCCCGGCGCATTTGACATGGCTCCACACCAACTTGTCGGGATTCAAGTCAGGTGCGTAACCGGGCAGAAAATGCAACGTCAAAAGACCCTCGGTCGATGCAACGTATTTCTTCACGAGTGCGGTCTTGTGCACAGGCAAACGATCGAACACCCGATGGCTGGCTTTCCTTCGGTACCTCATCATTTTCTTCAGCAATTCGATGAACAGCTCCGCGTTGAGCCCACCCGCGTCGGTGCTGAACCAGAACGCTGCCTTGGCATTCACCGCCGAAGTCGCGCTGCAAGGGCTTCTGCTGTGTCAGGCCCAGCTTGGCCAGCAATTCGCCCACCGCCGACAGGCCAAGCCGTAGGCCAAACTTCTGATCGATCAGTTCGACCACAATCGCGCACGTCCACAAACCGACGTCCAGGCCGTACTGTCGTGGGTCACGGCCGTTGCCCCACCGAAAGACCTGCGCTGCCTGCGTCGGCGTCAGACTGCCCGGACGACCGGTCGCCCTTGTCGATCGCAACGGCTTGCTGCCCACACCGGGTCTGAGCGCGGTTTTAATCCCTTTGTAAATCGTCGTGCGATTGAAGCCGTACGCCTCGATCACCTGCGAAACCGACTCGCCTTCACGCACCTGCTCGACAGCCATCAACCTGATGGCTTCCAGCGTTTATCGATCCAAAGTTCTACCGTCTCGTTTCATACACAACAAGACAGCAGTTTGCTTCGAATGCTCCACATTTGTCGTCTTATTGATCGACTAGAGAGCCTTTACAAGGCACTTTCAGGCGACCGCAGTCCTGACTTCGACACGATCCTCAAGGTAATCGGCGCGCTGGGTTTGAAATTGCCTGCCGGAGCCGGTCCCCGCTGAGCGAGATATCCCGCCCGTTGCTGCTGCGGACGGGACGCCAGGGCAGTGCCAATGCAATGATTGTATTGGCTCACGGCACAACTACACGTTGGCGCTCCGAATTACCCACAAAAGCAGACACCCCACCCGGCAGTTGACTCCCGAAGCCCTCCCCCTCAACCCGGATCCATCTTCTCGATCCGCGCCGCCT
>CANJJT010000025.1:0-47279 GCA_947474715.1 Betaproteobacteria bacterium | reverse complement strand
TGCCTACCGAAACAATGGCTTCATATCTGGAAGCAGGGATAACTCACTACTGTCATTCCCGCGCAGGCGGGGATCCATTTTCTCGGAGGCAGTCAAAATGGATTCCCGCCTGCGCGGGAATGACGCAACGTACAAAAATCAAATGATGTGGCAAATGGCTGGATTCCCGCCTGCGCGGGAATGACGCTGGAGATCGATGGCTTTCGACAAAGCCTATTCCTGACATGTGCAAAGCAAGGAAAAAGCGCATTTAGGTGGGGCAAAGCTCCCCCGACTGTCGGCTTGGGAGAAATAATGCGCTCCCCGCAAATCGGTGAAGAACCTTTGACAAGGGGGTTAACCATGCCGAAATCGAGGACCGCTAGTCGGCCTGCACGAAACCGATGGCCTTCACCACCTTCGCCCAGCGGGTGACCTCGGCCCGCAGCGCGGCCGCGAACTCTTCGGGCGTGCTGATCACCGGCTCCACACCGGAACGGGCGAAGCGCTCTCGCACCCAGGGGTCCGACAGCGACTTCGCCATGGCCTGGTTGAGGCGGTTGATGATGGCGGGCGGCGTCCTCGCCGGCGCCACCACGCCGTTGTTTGCCGTGACTTCGAAACCCGGGTAGATGGAATCGAGCGTGGGCACATCCGGCAGCGCAGCGGCCCGCCTCAGGGACGCCACCGCCAGCGGCCGGATCTTTCCCGATGAAGCCAGCGGCAGCACCGAAGCCATGGACACGAACATCATGGACACATGCCCGCCCATGATGTCGGTGAGCACCTGGGCCGCACCCTTGTAGGGTATGTGCACGATGTCCACGCCGGACATCAGCTTGAGCATTTCCCCACCCAGGTGCAGCGAACCACCCGCCCCCACGGAGCCAAAGGTGAGTTTGCCCGGATTGGCCTTGGCGGCGCCCACCAGTTCCTGCACGCTGCGAAAGCCCAGCTTGGGATCGGCGACCAGCACGATGGTGCTGGCCGACACGGTGCCTACCGGCGCCAGGTCGCGCAGCGTGTCGAAGGGCATCCTGGGATTGGAGCTGGGCATGATGGCCACCGCTGCACTGGTGATCAGCAGGCTGTAGCCATCGGGTGCCGCCTTGGCGACCTGCTCGGAACCAATCAGGCTGCCGCCACCGCCGACGTTGTCGACCAGGATCTGCTGCCCCAGCGCTTCACCCAGTTTCTCGGCAAATGGCCGCACCGTCAGGTCGATCGGGCCACCCGGCGGCGAGAAGGGAATCACCAGCCGTATCGGTTTGACCGGATAAGCCTGCGCCAGCACCAGGCCAGGCAGCAACGCCGCCACCATGACTGCACCGCTTGCCCATGACTGCATGCCCATATCACCTCCCCGCCTGGCGCGTCACCAGCCCCAATGGCCGACAACATTGATCACAATCAATTATCTTATCTTTTAAACACGATGCCATACATCTTGATTTGATCATAATAATCCAGCCTGCCCCACTACTCCCCGGTGAACACCGGCTTGCGCTTCTCGAGGAAGGCCGACACCGATTCCTTGTGGTCCTTCGACAGGCCGACCACCGGCTGGAAGTCCTGTTCGGCACGAAAGCAGGCCTCCAGCGTGTGGTAGCTGTTGAGCATGGCCGCCTTGGTCAGCGCGAAGGCCAGTGGCGGCACCGAGGCAAAACGTTCCGCCGCAGCCATGGCGGCCTCCAGCGTCTTCCCCGGCTCGACCACTTCGTGCACGATGGCATAGCGCTCGGCTTCGACCGCGCCGAAGACGCGGCCCGACAGCATGATTTCGCGCGCGCGACCCGGGCCGCAGCGCGAGGTCAGCACGTAATACAGGCCGCCATCGGGGCACAGGCCACGCAGGATCTGCGCCGCGCACATTTTCAGGTTGGTGGCCGCCACGGTGTATTCCCCGGCCAGCGCCAGCGACAGCCCGGCTCCGACGGCCGCACCTTCCACGGCCATCACCACGGGCTTGGGGCCGGTGGCGATGATGCGCGTGGTGGCGCTGGTGCCGGTGTTCACCACGCTGTGGCGCCGCCCGAGGAAGTCCACCGTGCCTTCGCGCTTTTTCATGCCCGAGACATCCGCCCCGGCGCAGAAGGTGCCGCCCGCGCCGGTGAGGATGATGGCGCGGCAGCTCTTGTCGCCCATCAACTCGTTGAGATAGCGGTTGAGCGTCTCGCGCACCGTGGGTGACAGCGCGTTGCGTCGCGCCTCGTTGTGGATGGTCAGGATGGCGATGCCGCCTTCGCGGCGCAGGCGGGTTTCGTTGATGAGTTCTGGCTGGGACATCGGAGCACTCCTCTCTTGACGTTCGTTTGATCATTGTTCCTGCGATGTGAACCGGCCTAGCCAAACGCAGGACCGTGGTTACCACAGGATCATCCGTCCATGGCCTTGCCCAGACTTCCCTGGGGTCGGATCAGCACTACCGCCACTCAATTGGTAGTGATGTTCGAGTCGCGGATGATGGGCTGCAGCTTGTTGAACTCCTCACTCACAAAGGCGGAGAACTCCTCCACCGTGCTGCCACGCCTCGCAAGCAGGCCCACGTCATCCAGGCGCTTGATGCCCTCGGGCGAGCCGAGATAGGCATTCATCGCCACATTCATGGCATTGACAATGGGCCGCGGCATGCCGGCCGGACCGGAGAGGCCATACCACAGCGAGGATTCCGCTCCGGGAAAGCCGGCCTCGCGGATGGTGGGCACATCGGGCAGGCTGCCGGCGCGCTGCGCCGTGCTCACCGCCAGAGCGTGGAGCTTGCCGGCTTTCACCAGCGGGATGTTGGACGACAGGGTATCGAAGGTGACGGCCACCTGCCCGCCCAGCAGGCCCTGCACATTGGCGGCCGACCCCTTGTAGGGGATGTGGTTCAGCCGCACCCCGGTGTTCTTCTGCAGCACCGCAGCGACGAGATGACCAGCCGTGGCGATGCCGGGACTGCCGAAATCAAGCTTGTCCGGGTTGGCGCGGGCGTAGCGCACCACGTCCTCGAGCGTGTTGTAGGTCGAGTTCGGCGTGGTGAAGATGCCCAGCGGCGTCTGCCCGATCAGCACCACGTGGGAGAAGTCGCGGATGGGGTTGTACTGGATGTCCTTCTGGGTGAGCGGCGCGGTGACGCCGGGGCCACCCTGGTTGAGCAGGAAGGTGTAGCCATCGGGCGCGGACTTCACCACAAAGTAGGCACCGATGGCACCGCTCGCCCCGCCCTTGTTGTCGATGACCACCGGCTGGCCCGAGCGCCGGGTAAAGCCCTCACCCAGGCTGCGGGCCACCACGTCGGAACCACCGCCGGGCGGAAAGGCCACCACCAGGCGTACCGGCCGGTTGGGCCAGTCACCCGCGAGGGTGGCAGCCTGCGCATTGTCATGGTTCATGGATAGCGCCGTACACACCACGGCCGCCAATGATGCGAACAGGCGGGGAACTGGTTTCATCGGCAATCCTCCTTCATGAAATTGCGATCACTGGGCTGGTCATCACCCGCATCATCAGCAGGTCATGACTTGCCAGGCGGTCCGTAGCCACCCCCGCCCGGCGTCTCCATGTACACCACGCTGCCCGGCTTCATGCGCACCTTGCCCGGCATCAGGCGGTCCTCACCATCGATGCGGAACACCCCGGGCTGGCCCGATTCACCACCACCCACACCCTCGGGTGGATGGCTGCGCGAGCAGGGGTTGGCATTCAGCAGCCAGGGCTGGTCGGTGTTCACATAGAACTCGACGATCTGGCCGTCACCGCCATTGAACCGACCGCGACCGCCGGAACCGCGACGCAGTTCGCGTCGGTTGAACACCACCAGCGATTCGCTCTCGACGATCTCGGTGGGCACGGTGCCCACACCGGCCGGGTAGTAGGTGGCATGCAGGCCGGGCTTGGTGGCACGCGCGCCCATGCCGCCGGTGAGGCCGGACAACGAGGCCACATAACGCTCGCCATTGTCGAAGTTGCCGAAGATGCGGCAGATGAAGGAGGAACCGGTGCCGGGGGCCACCACCTTCTCCGGCACGATGTGATAGAAGGCCTTCATGATGGGCATGGGCACATACATGCCGACCACGTGGCGCGAGGCCACCGGCGCCGGGTAACGGCAGTTGACCACACAGCCTTCCGGCGCCACCACCTTGATGGGCGCCAGGCTGCCCGAGTTGTTGGGGACCTCGGAGTTGAGGATGCTCCTCACCGAGAAGGTGGCATAGGCATGCGTGTAGCTGAGGGTGACGTTGATGCCCTTCTGGCTCTGCGGCGAACTGCCGGCAAAATCGAGCAGCACTTCACCCGCCTGGTTGTCGATGGTCACCGCGACCTGGATCGTCACCACATCGCCGCTGGGAATGTCGAAACTGGCCTGCTCGGTCCAGGTGCCTGCCGGCAGCTTGCGGATGGAATCGCGCACCGCGGCTTCGGAGCGCGAGATGATGGCATCGGACAGCGACTCGATGTCATCCAGCCCGTACTGCTCGCACAGCTCGACGATGGCCTGGCCGCCGCTCAGGCAGGAGGCCACCTGGGCGGTCAAGTCCCCCAGCAGCATCTCCGGCGTGCGGCTGTTGGTGCGCAGGATCTCCACCAGGGTCTTGTTGGGCTTGCCCTTCTCGTAGAACTTGAGCGGCGGAATCCACAGGCCCTCCTCGTGCACGTCATTGGCGCCGATGCCCGGCCCGAGGCCGCCGATGTCGGTGTGGTGGTTGTTGGAGCCGACAAAGCCGATCAGTTTGCCCTTGAAGAAGATGGGGGCGAACACCGTGATGTCGAAGGTATGGCCGGAGCCCTGCCAGGGATCATTGGTGATGAGCACATCACCCGGGGCCATGTCGTCCTTGAACAGCCCTGACAGGTAGGCCCCGCAGGAGGCCATGCAGTTGATGTGGCCGGGCGTGCCGGTCTCGGCCTGCGCCACCATGCGCGAGCGCGCATCGAAGAGGCCATAGGCGAGGTCGCCGGATTCGCGCACGATGGTGCTGAAGGAGGTGCGCTGCATGGCCTTGGCGTGCTCCGACACGATGGAGCACAGGCGCGACCACATGAGTTCGAGTTCAATGCCGTCCATATCTGATCCTCAGCCTTTCCTGGTTGCCATGACACAGCCCAGCGCGCCCAGCGCCACCTGCCACTTCGGCGGAATCACCAGCGTGGTCTCCGCCTCCTCCAGGATCACCGGTCCGTCCACGCGCATGCCGACCTTCAGGGCCGAGCGCGCCATCACCGGCACTTCCTGCCCCTCCTGCCACAGGTGCACGCGGCGCGTGTGCGATGCCGCAGAGGCCGGCGCGGTCGAGGACTGCCCCAGGTCCGGAATCATCATGGCGGGCGCGCTGGCGGTGATGCGCCAGTTGAGCACCTCCACCGGCACCGCCTCCTGTATCAGCTTGTACATCTGCAGGTACTGTTCCTCGAAGCGTTTCCTGGCCGGACCGATGGCAGCATCCGAGCACGGCCGCTCGGGCAACTCCACGATCAGTTCGAATTGCTGGCCAACGTAACGCATGTCGGCGCGGTAGGCGAAGCGGATGTCCGCAGGCGGCGCCCCGGCCTCGATCAGCGCATCGCGGCCTTCCTTCTCCATCTCGTCGAACAGCGCACCGGCCTTCGTCCAGTCGATACGGTCCAGGCGCGCCAGCGAACTGCGCACCAGGTCCAGCCGCGGCGGCGTCACCAGTGAGCCCAGCGCGGAGAACACGCTGGCCAGCGGCGGAAAAATCACCGTGGTGCTGTGCAGGAGTTCGGCCACTGCACAGGCATGCACCGGTCCCGCCCCGCCGAAGGCCAGCATGGGCACGCCGCGATGATCCGCGCCGCGGTCAGCGGCATGTGCGCGTACGGCACCTGCCATGGTTTCACACACCACCTGGAATACCCCGCGCGCGGCAGCAATGGCGCTCACGCCCAGGCCCTGCCCCAGCCGCCCCAGCGCGGCGGTGGCGGCTGCGGCATCCAGCTTCATCGCACCGCCAAGGAAATTGTCTGCATCGATGGCGCCCAGCACCACGTCGGCGTCGGTCACCGTGGGATCGGTGCCGCCCAGGCCATAGCAGGCCGGGCCGGGACGAGAACTGGCGCTGCGCGGCCCCACCTTGAGCAGGCCCAGGCTGTCCACGCGGGCGATGCTGCCGCCGCCCGCACCGATCTCGATCATGTCCACACTGGGCACGCTCACCGGCAGGCCGCTGCCCTCCTTGAAGCGGTACATCCGGTCGATCTCGAAACGTCCGGTCACCAACGGGGTGTGGTTCTGGATCAGGCAGACCTTGGCGGTGGTGCCGCCCATGTCGAAGGCCAGCAGGTTGGGCAGCCCTAGCGCCCTGGAGGCGAAAGCCGAGCCCAGGGCACCGGCCGCCGGGCCGCTTTCGATCATGCGCACCGGCATCCGCCCGGCGGTATTGGGACTCACCACACCACCCGAACTGAGCATGATCAGCGGCTGACTGGGATAGCGGTCCTGCCGCAGGCGTTCCGACAGCGCAGCCAGATAGGGATGGGTGATCGGCTCGGCGTAGGCGTTCACCGAGGTGGTGGAGGCACGCAGGTACTCGCGGATCTGCGGCGAGATCTCCGAGGAGATCGACACGTACACCCCCGGCAGGCGCTGCCGGATGGCCGCCGCCAGCTGCCGCTCGTGCTCATCGTTCTTGAACGAGAACAAGAGGCAGATGCCCACCGAGCGGATGTCGCGCGCCTGCAGCTCGCGGCAAAGCTCCTCCACGTCGGATTCATTCAGCGGGATGGACACCGAGCCGTCAGCCAGCACGCGTTCGCGCACGGTGAAGGTGTCCTCCTCGGTGACCAGGGCCTTGGGGTATTCGATCTGCAGGTCGTACATGTCATAGCGGCGGCAGTCGCGGATCACCAGCAGGTCGCCGAAGCCATGCGTGAACACCATGGCGGTGCGCGCGCCCTTGCGCTCGATCAGGGCATTGGTGACCACGGTGGTGGCATGCACGATGGCGCCATTCACGTCTTCAGCCTGGATGCCGGCGCGCTGCAGCAGCGCCTCCACGCCGCGGAAGAATCCGGTCAGCAGGTTGTCCGGGGTGGTGAGGGTCTTTTCCACCATCACATTGCTGCCACGGATCAGCACCACGTCGGTGAAAGTGCCGCCGATGTCGACGGCAAAGGAAGTACGGGACTGGCTGCTGCTCATTTCTGGAGGTCCGTTTCGTCGGTCAATGTCACGATGTCACTGCTGCTGCCACGCCTGCCCGGCGGCCAGGGCCCCTTCACTCTTCCAGCTTGATGTTGCCGTCCTGCACCACCTTCTTCCAGCGGTCCACTTCCGCCGCCATCAGCTGGCGCAGCTGGGCCGGCGTGCTGCCGATGGTCTTGATGCCCTCGGCCTGCATGGGCCCGGCGACATCGGGCAAATTCGCCACCTTGTTGAAGGTCTCGCTCAGCTTGTTGACGATGGCAGGCGGCGTGGCCGCCGGTGCCACGAATCCCAGCCAGCTGTTGACGTTGTAGCCGGGTATGCCCTGCTCGGCGATGGTGGGTACCCCGGGGAGCTGAGGCGAACGCTCATCCCCCATCACGGCCAGGGCGCGTGCCTTGCCCGACTTGATGAAGGACAGCGACGCTACCAGACCGGCGGGCACCGCATCGATGCGACCGGCCACCACTTCGCCCACTGGCGTGCCCTTGAAGTGCACATAGGTCACCTTGGTGCGCGTGGCGCTGTCGATCCAGGCGCCGGACAGATGGTTGATGCCACCAACGCCGGCGGTGCCGAAGTTCACCTTGCCCGGGTTGGCGCGTACGTAGGCGATGTATTCCTCGAAGCTCTTCACCGGCAGGTTGTTGCTCACCAGCAGCACCGATACCCGCGAGCTGATCCAGGACACTGGTGCAAAGTCCTTGAGAATGTCGAAGGGCAGGTCATTGCGGAAAGCCGGGAAAATGGTGAAGCCGCCGGTCACCGTCAGCAAGGTGTAGCCATCCGGCTTCGACCTGGCCACATGCGCCGCGCCGATGGCCCCGGTGGCACCGGCCTTGTAATCCACCAGGAACTGCTGCCCCGAGAGCGCGCTCATCCTGGTGGCATAGACCTGGGTCTCGATGCCGGCGAAGCCCCCTGGCGCATAGGGCACGATGACGGTCACCGGCTTTGAGGGAAACTTAGAGACATCCTCCTGCGCGTGTGCGCCGGCGGAAACCGCCAGGGACAGTGACAGGGTGAGCAACGACAGATGCATCAATCGCATGGTCCAGCCTCCTTTATGGGGACCGCTCTGTCGGCGGTCGCCTCGCCTCGGCCTTATCGGCCTCTATGCATCCTGCATTCTTGTTCTGTGCTGGCAGGCGCGTGTTTCAGCGCATTTTAGGGCCGAATGCGCTGCCTGTGCTCAAGCGACCGCTCAGGCTTTGTGCTGCAGATACAACTGTTCTACCTTGGCGCGCGCCCAGGGCGTGCGCCGCAGGAAGCGCAGGCTGGAGGCGATGCTCGGATCATGGGTGAAGCAGCGGATGGGGATGGACTCGCCCATGGCCTGCCAGCCCAGCTCTGCCGAGAGCTCAGTGAGCATGCGTTCGAGGGTGATGCCGTGCAGGGGATTGCGCGGTTGCGGCAGATTCATGGCGATATCGTCGGTATAGTCAGGGGCGTGGCGGGGACAGGCAGGAGTTTATCCCTGCCTACCCTGCGCACAGGCCAGCGCCGCTCAGGACCAGCTCAACTGACTGCCGGTGCCGGGGCCGGGGCCGAGTCCTGCAGGATCTCGGCGCACTGGCGCTGGATCTCCGGTTCGAACTCCGACCAGCGCGCCTGCAGTGCATTCAGGGTGTCGCGCGCACCGCCGGCTTCCAGCTGTGACAAGCGGGCGAGGTAGTTCGGTGCGAATTCATAGGCCGGCAGGCGCCACTTTTCACGCAGCACGGAAATCACCTTGGTGTCCTTGCAACGCAGGAACAGCAGGTTCTTGCCCTTGCCCGGACCATTGCCTGCGATGGTGCGATCCAGCACCAGCCAGCCATGCTCCTTGCTGTGGCCCCACCATTGCAGCGAGGGGTCCGGGGCGGCACCGGGTTCGGTCGCTTTTGTTTCAGTGATTGTGGTCATGAGATTCCTTTGAGGGATGGTAAAAATCGGACAGCGCAACGCATCGACGGAAGGGCCAGCGTGACCGGGCATCGTGTTGCATCACGCAGGCTGCGTCGGGCGCCCCTTGCGGGACGTGCTGTATCAGGAGAGTCTGCGCGGTGTGCGGCGCAGTCATTCGGGAAGCGGGACTGCCGTGCCACGAAATTCTTGCCGGAAAAATGCAGGCATGGTGGCCGGATGAATACAAGCAAGGTGCGATCGGCATGGACCGGAAGGCGCTTCGATACACGCCTTGCAGGAATCCGGTACTGCGTACCTCAGGCCAGCGCCGGACCACTTGCACGATTGCCGTTGCATCATGGCTTGCGCAGTCAGGGCGGTCAAGTACTTTCGGGTTCATTCTGCGCCCGAAAAAGGCCCCTTTTCAGGCATCAGCGCCCATGCCAGTAACGCCGCTGATCTTCCCGCCGTGCCTCGCGGATCAGCTGGCCTTCCTGCAGGCGATAGGTGACAGCGCCATCGCGATCGGTGCGGTCACGATGGACACCTTCATAACGCGACCAGACCTGCGCATGCGGATGGCCAAAGCGGTTGCGATAACCCACCGAGAAAAGCGCGTGGCGGGGCGCTACCGCAGCAACAAAATCCGGCGTCGACGAGGTGGTGCTGCCGTGATGCGGCACCACGAGCACATCAGCCTTGAGCCGCGCGCCTTCCCGCAGCAGCCATTGTTCGGCCGGCTTCTCGATGTCACCAGCGATCAGAACGGAACCACCGGGTGCATCGATGCGCAGCACGCAGCTGCGGTCGTTGCCCTTGCGCAGCGCGGTGCCGACGCCTTCCGC
Organism: Betaproteobacteria bacterium; assembly: GCA_947474715.1. GTDB lineage: Bacteria > Pseudomonadota > Gammaproteobacteria > Burkholderiales > SG8-39 > CAIYPG01. Next base: position 37,424 of record CANJJT010000025.1, on the reverse strand, counting down.
AGGATGCAGCCAGGCAAAGCGCACACCATCCCATTCCCAGGCCTGTCCGACCCGGCAAGGCAGCCGATACGGCACTGCCTCCAGCGGCAGGGCCATGGCCTGCGATGAAATGAACTGTCCCACGCCGACAGCCGCCAGCACCGAGGCAGCACCGCCGCTGTGGTCGCGATCCTCATGCGACACCACCAGCGTGTCCAGGTGCGGCAGCCCCTGCCCGCGCAGCCAGGGCACGATGATGCGATTGCCACTGTCAGCCTGGGCATTCCAGGCGGGGCCGGTGTCGTACAGCAGGCTGTGCTTGCGCGTGCGGACCACCACGGCCAGGCCCTGCCCCACATCGAGCGCGGTCAGCCACAATGCGCCGATGCCGGGAACCGGCGGCGATACGGCCAGCAAGGGCAGCATCAGCACCAGCCCCAGCGTGCGCGCCGGAAAACCGCGCGGCGCCAGCAACCACAGCATGCCCGGCACTGCCAGCAGCAGGCTCCAAAACGGCGGCGCATGTTGCTGCCACACGGCCATGCCGGACTCGGCCAGCCATTGCAGGACCACCATCAGCAGCGCCGTGATGGCATGCGCCAGTTGCAGCACCAGGCCCAGCGCCGGCCCCGCAGGCAGCAGCGCTGCCAGCAATGACAGCGGCGTGACCACGAAGCTCACCACGGGAATGGCCAGCGCATTGGCCAGCGGCGAAGCCAGCGACAACTGGCCGAACAAGGCCAGCAGCAAAGGCGCCAGTCCCAGGGTCACCGCCCATTGCACGCGCCCCCACTGCAGCAACCAACCCGGCTGGCGGGTGCGTCCGGTGGTGACGTAGAAAATCACCCCGACTGCACCAAAGGACAGCCAGAACCCTGGTGACAGCACCGCCCAGGGATCCAGCAGCAGCACCACCAGCAGCGCCAGGGCCAGCACCCGCGAGGCCGAAGAGAAGCGGTTGAACCACAGCATCAGCGCCACCACCGCGATCATGTAGAGCGTGCGCTGGGCCGGCACGGCGAAACCGGAAATGGCGCAGTAGAGGAAGGCGGCCAGCGCACCCGCCGGCGCCGCGGCCTTCTGCGCCGGCAGGCGCAGGGCCAGCCAGGGCACGCGCCGCCAACTGGCCATCACCAGTGCAGCAAACAGCCCGGACACCATGGTCACATGCAATCCCGAAATCGACATGAGATGGGAGACACCGGTGCGGGAGAACAGCTGCCACTGCTCGGCGGGAATGGCCCGCTGCTCGCCGATGGCCAGTGCCAGCAGCACGCCCGCGTAGGGCTCGCCGGGCAGCGCCTGGCGGAAGCGCTCGCGCACCGATTCGCGCAACCGCTCGATCAGCGTGGACGGACGCAGCACGAATTCGTCCAGTCGCACGCGCAGGCCGGGACGCACATAGCCGGTGGCACGTAGGCCGCGCTCGAGCAGCCAGGCCTCGTAGTCAAAGCCATGCGCATTGGCGCTGCCATGCGGCAGGCGCAGGCGCACCTTGAAGCGCCAGCGCTCGCCGGCGCGCACCGGCAACACGTCCTGGAATTCCTCCGGGCTGAGGCCGTTGTACCAGGCGAGCTGTATGCGTGAGGGCACCCGCCCTGCAGCATCGGCCGACTCCAGTTCGAACTCGAAGCGCACGCCGCGCTCCATGGGCTGCGGCAGGCTGGCCACCACGCCGGTGACGACCATATCCCGGCCTTCAAGCGCCGGATCCAGGGCATCGGACAAGCGGAGTTGCGCACACAGTCCGGCCCAGGCCACACCGAGCAGACAGGCCAGTCCCCACGCCGCTGCGCGGCGCCATGCCGGCATGACACACGCTGGCATGACCCGCCCTGACCAGCCACCACGGGTCATCGCCAGGCACACCAGCGCCAGGACACCGGCCGCCATCCAGTGCATCGTCGATGGCAGTTCCGCTTGCCATTGCAGCCACAACACCCCGAGGGCGAAAGCCAGCGTGCAGCCTCTCACCACACAGCTCCAGCGCCGGCCATCGAGGCGGCAGGCACAGGATGGCTGCGGGCAGGATGTTGCGGGCGCGGTCTCATGAGTCACTAACGCACGAGGCGGCAACTGGTTGAAAGGCTGCTGCCTCAGAGAACCGGTTGCCCGGTCGACCGCCTTTTACGTCGACGGCCTGCCTCATGGACGGCCAGTAAGGTCCATGGCCTGTCAGATCGGCGGCACATCTCGTCGACTGCACGGCGCCATCAAGTGATAGCGCGTTTCCGGAAATCAGAAAAATAGAATAGCATTCTATTAGGGAGACACTGATCAAGCTTCCATTTCGAGGAAGAGTAGATTGTGTTTCCTCTGAAGTGGGGGAATATACAAAGGGGCGTGACCCACTTGTTCAGTCCTTCCTTAGCCCGGAAAACGCTATCGACAAAAACGCCCCGACAGGCACCGGCCCGGCATCGACGAGAAAGGATCCCGACATGCAACACGACGCAAAACAACAATTGCTGGCCGCCTCCAACCTGGAGGAACTCTATCCGGTCATCGCCGCCAACCTGATGACTGCGGGCTGGCACAAGAAGCGTCGCTCGCTCTATCCCGAACCGCAAGGGGACTACAAGCCGCTGCACTGGCACTGGGACGAAGGGCGCATCGCCCTGGACCAGGCCGGACGCTGGATCGGCACCGAACTGGCCGAGCGGCGCAACCTGCTGCTGTACAACCCGGGCGGCGCCACCGGCGACAACGACTACGACACCGTGCGCACCGTGGTGGTGGCCTACCAGATGATCAAGCCGGGCGAGCACGCGCGCTCGCACCAGCACACCCCCAATGCCATGCGCCTCATCCTGGACGCTGACGAGGGCTGCTTCACGGTGGTGAACGGCGTCAAGCTGCCCATGCGCACGGGCGACTTCCTCATCACCCCGGGCGGCTGCTGGCACAGCCATTACAACGAGGGCACCAAGAACGCCTACTGGATCGACGTGCTCGATGTGCCGCTGGTGCACCGCCTCGGGCCCATGATCTTCGGTGAAGACCCGAACTGGAACCAGAAGGAAGAATCCTCCCCCTCGGAGCACCCCTTCTACTTCCCGCCTTCGCGCACCCAGCCGGCGCTTGCCGCGCTGCCTGCCACCAACGGCGTGAAGCGACTCACCCTGGACACCCAGACCGCGATCAAGCCACTGGACATCGGCATGTTCCACATCGCCGCCGGCTCGGCCTACCAGGCCCGCAAGAGCACCGCGAGCAGCGTGTTCTGCGTCATCAGCGGCCGTGGCCAGGCGAAGATCGGCAGCCTGGACGTGCAATGGTCGGTCGGCGACGTGCTGGCGGCTCCCGCCTGGAACCCCATCGAACTGAAGGCCGGCGAGGACGCGGTGCTGCTGGAGGTTTCCGACTCACCCACCCTGCGCATGCTGGGCTTCTACCGCGAAGGTTGAATTGATGAGCAAGAACATGAAAGTCCTGATCGCCGGTGGCGGCATCGGCGGCATGGCCGCGGCGATTGCCCTGCTCAAACAGGGCATCGACTGCGAGGTCTACGAGCAGGCCGGCGAGATGCGCGAAATCGGCGCCGGCATCCAGATCAGCCCCAATGGCAACCGCGCGCTGAAGACCCTGGGCTGCTTCGAGACGCTGCTGGCGCTCTCCTGCAAGTCCGAGTCCAAGGAAATCCGGCTGTGGAACACCGGCAAGACCTGGAAGCTGTTCGACCTCGGCGACGAAGCCGTGCGCCGTTATGGGTTCCCCTACATGACGGTATTTCGCCCCGACCTGCTGGGCGTGCTCACCCAGGAAGCGCAGCGCCTCAAGCCCGATGTGCTCAAGCTGGATTCACGCGCCGAGCGCATGAGCCAGACCGAAGACGGGGTGACCCTGGAGCTGGCCAACGGCCGCAGGATCGAAGGTGACATCCTGCTGGGCGCCGATGGCGTGCATACCAGGATGCGTGCCTCGATGTTCGGCGAGGCCCCGGTGATCTTCACCGGCATGGTGGCCTGGCGCTCCCTCATCGAAATGGACAAGCTGCCCGAACACTTCCGGCGCAGCGTGGCGGTCAACTGGATCGGGTCGGGCGGCCATGTCGTGCATTACCCGGTGCAAGGCGGCAGGAAGATGAACTTCGTCGGCACGCTGGAGAAAAGCAGCTGGTCCGGCCCGCCCTGGAATGGCACTGCGACCAAGGAAGAATGCGCCACCGCCTTCACGGGCTGGCACGAGGACATCCACACCCAGATCAGTCACTCGCCCTTTGTCACCAAGTGGGCACTGTGCGGACGACCTTTTCTTGAGACCTGGACGAAGGGCCGCGCCACCCTGCTGGGCGATGCCTGCCATCCCACCCTGCCCTTCCTCGCGCAGGGCGCGGTGCACACCATCGAGGATGCGGTGGTGCTGGCGCGCTGCCTGAAGCAGTTCAGCGATGCACCCGAAGCACTGCGCCGCTACGACGAAGCACGCCGTCCGCGCGCCCATCGCATGGTCAGTGGCGCCGCAGCCAACACCGCGCGCTTCCACAACCCGGACCTGGCACAGCAGGACACGGCCGAAGCCTTCATCTCGAAGGAATGGCAGTCCAAGGCCATCAGCGACCGCTATGACTGGCTGTTCACCTACGACGCGGAGACAGCGGAGATCTGAGCCGGAACCGGATGCCACAGTGCCCATGACACCGGCTCATGGCGTCCGGCCGGTTGCACCACTGCTTCATCCCCTGAAGGCCCCCCGGCGATGAAGCCTGAAGACCTCGAACTGCTGGTCAGCCGCGAAATGCCCTTCGGAAAATACAAGGGCCGCATCATCGCCGACCTGCCGGGGCACTACCTCAACTGGTTTGCCCGCGCCGGATTTCCCAAGGGGGAGATCGGCCGCCTGCTGGAACTGATGCAGGAGATCGACCACAACGGGCTCAAGGACATGCTGGCGCCACTGCGCCGGGGGCGCCCCCGGCGCAGCGATGAGGGCTGAGCAAAAGCGATGGGCCCTGAACGACAGCGCCTTACTGCACCTCGATCTTCGAGGCGCGCACCAGCGCCCCCATCTTCTCGATTTCGCTCACGACGAACTTCCTGAACTCATCCGGCGCGAGGTGGAAGGGCTGGCCGCCGATGTTGCGCATCAGCTCGTTCACCTTGGGCGTCTTCATCACCCCGGCGACCAATCCGTTCAGGCGTGACACCACCGGCGCCGGCGTGCCCGCCGGCGCCCAGGTGCCGTAAAAGAGCGTCATGCTGTAGTTGGCCACGCCGGCCTCGCCGATGGTCGGCACCTGCGGCACGGCGTCAAGACGGCGGCCGGCCATTACTGCCAGCTGCTTCAGCCTCGTCAGTTGCGGCGCGGCGCTGGCGGCATCGGTGATGACGAAATCCAGCCGGCCTGCGGTCAGGTCGGTGAGGGCCGCCGCCGTGGCCTTGTAGGGCACATTGGTGACCTGCACGCCGGCCAGTTGCGCAAACATCTCGCCGGACAGGCGCATGGTCGCGGTGGAACTGCCGAAGGTGGTCTTGCCCGCCTGCTTGCGTGCCGTGGCGAGGACATCGGCAATGCTGTTGTAGGGACTGGCCGCATTCACGTACAGCGACAGCGGCAGCAGCATGAAGGGCGCCACCGCCTCGAAGTCCTTCACCGGGTCATAGGGCAGTGATTTGTACAGATGCACGTTGAGCACCTGCGTGGAACTGGTGGTCACCATCAGCGTGTAGCCATCCGGCGCCGCGCTCGCCACGAAACGCGAACCGATCGCGCCCTCGGCGCCCACACGGTTCTCCACCACTACCGGCTGGCCGGTTTCGTCGCTGATGGCCTGCCCCACCAGCCGCCCCATCAGGTCGGTGGAACTGCCAGCGCCCAGCGGCACGATGATGCGGATGGGCTTGGACGGGAAGGCCTGGGCCTGCGCGCCCGAGCTCGACAACGCCAGTGCCAGACCAGCGGCAATACCGACCAGCGGCCGGCGCATGAAACCCGGCAGGAACGAATTGACCAACATGATGTTTCCCTCCATCTGGTTTGTTATGAGTCGTGTTCAGTTGCCCGTGCCCGGTGAACCGCACCGGTTCTCCGTGGCATTGCTATTCCGGCTGGATCTTGGCCCGCTGCAGCACGCGCGCCCAGCGTGTCCCCTCGGCACGGATGAAATCCTCGAAAGCGACCGGCGTGCTGTGCGTGGGATTGATGTTCATGGTAGCCAGCCGGCCGCGCAAATCCTGCGAATTAAGCGCCTCGCCGATGGTGCGATTGAGTTTTTGCACGATGTCGCGCGACACCCCGGCCGGCACCAGTACACCCCACCACGACCCCAGGCTCATGTCGGGCAGCGGCGTGCCCGCCTCGGCAAAGGTCGGCACATCCGGCAGCGCGGCCGCCCGCCGGTCCCCGGTAATGGCCAGGGCACGCAGCTTGCCCGCCTTGAGCAGCGGGGTCGCCCCGGACACACCGGTGACGACCAGATCGGTGGTCCCTCCCGCCAGATCGGTCAGCGCGGGCCCGATGCCCTTGTAAGGCACATGCACGATGTCCAGCCCGGCAGCCGCCTTGAGCAGTTCCGGCGCCAGGTGCGTGGTGTTCCCGGCGCCGGCCGAACCGAAGCTCAGCTTGCCCGGATTGGCTTTCGCACGCGCAATCAGTTCGGGGAGGCTCTTCACCGGCGATGCGGCATTCACCACCAGCACCAGCGGCGCGGCGGCCACCAGGGCCACCGGCAGCAGTTCCTTGTTCACGTCATAGGGCAGCGTCTTGTACAGGGACGGATTCACGGCGAGGTTGATATCGCCCAACAGCAAGGTGTAACCATCGGCGGCCGACTTGGCCACCGCATTGGCGCCGACAATGGCCGCCGCACCACCACGGTTTTCCACCACCACCGCCTGCTCCAGTCGCTCGGCCAGCGCCGGCGCCAGCAGGCGGCCCAGCACGTCGGTAGGGCCACCCGCGTCATAGGGGATGACCAGCTTGACCGTGCGGGTCGGCCAGGCCTGCGCCAAAGCGCCCTGGCTGGCCATCCACAAGGGAGAGAGCGCGGCCAGAACCAGGCCCGTGCACAGGCTGCGTCGTTTCATCATCGTCATTTCAGTCATGCCCATTTCAGTATTGAAGGCGTTGCGCCCGAAGCCTGCCTCGCCGCCCGGCCTTTCAGCCACGGCACGCCAGCCCACTCACTTGCCCGCGGTCGAGCGGATCAGCTTGCCGAACTTGTCCGATTCCGTCTGCAGCAGGGCCTGGAACTCCTCGGGATTGGCCGACATGAACAGCTCCATGCCGTCGTTCTCCATGGCCTCCTGCAGGCGCGGCGTGTCCATCACCGTGCGCAGGTCCGCCGCCACCTTGATCACGATGGGCCGCGGCGTGCCCTTGGGGGAAATGAAGCCATACCAGTTGCCGGCGGTGAACCCCGGCAGGCCGGCTTCCGACAGCGTGTTCAATTCAGGTAGCAGTTGCGAGCGCTCCCGCGCAGCCACCCCCAGTGCACGCAGCTTGCCGGCCTTGATCACCGGTACCAGGGTCTTCAGGTTGTTGAAGGTGAAATCCAGCCGACCGCTCAGCATGTCGGGCATCAGCGGGCCGGTGCCCTTGTAGGGAACGGGCTGGGTACGGATGTCGGCCACCATGTTGAGCATCTGCACCGCCAGATGTGTCGGGCCGCCCTCACCCACCGTACCGCCATTGAGTTCACCCGGCTTCGATTTCGCCAGGGCGATGAATTCCTTCAGCGTCTTCGCCGGCAACGAAGGGTGCACCACCATGCCGTAGCTGTTGACGGTGAGCGTGGTGATGGGCGTGAAATCGCGCACCGGGCTGAAGGGGAGGTCCTTGGTGACGAACTCATTGATCACGTGCGCGCTGGTCATGAACAGCAGCGTGTAGCCATCGGGCGGCGCCTTGTTCACCGCCAGCGTGCCGATCACGGTGTTGCCGCCGGGGCGGTTGTCCACCAGCACGTTCTGGCCCCAGACCTTGCCCAGGCCTTCGCCCACCAGTTGGGCCACGAAGGACGTGCCGCCGCCCGGGGGGAAAGGCACGATCAGGCGCACCGGCTTGTTCGGATAGGTGCCCTGGGCCAGGGCAGTGGTGCTGGCCAGCATGGCAGCGACCAGCGCCATGGCCGCACGTGTGGAATGCTTCATGTCGTCCTCCTTGGGTTGACCGGAGTGCAGGTATCTTCCTGGCAGTCGCCGGCGCGTGGATGTCCCAGTTTAACGCACGCCGCTCTTGAGCGGCCCGTCACCCCGTTGCAGATTTTGGCCGATAAACCTTTCCGATTCATGCGCTTGTCTTTTCACAGCGAGTGCGACCAGGCATCGGTGAGAGCGGATCAGGCTGCGACCATGGTGGTGGGACTCCATTAACTTAACTGCTGGTGCAAATGGCACCTGGCGGCCCATGATGTGGCGTTGAAGCATGTGATCAGCCATCCCCTTATCAATCACCCTGATAGTCACGCCAATGACTGAATCTCGCCCCGCTGGCTTGTCACTGCAGCGGTCGCAAGGGGCGACGCCGGCCACGCATCGCGCCTTGTTTTCTGCGCTGTCATCCGTATCACAATGCGGAACCCCTCTCCGGCCTTCCCGATCCGGACACCTTGGATGCCCCGCACATCAGGCCTAAAATGGCCTTGGCACAAGCACGCCGCATCCAGAAGAAATGAGCGGCGATCGGCTGGCCGCGCACCTCGCGCGGCCGGATGCGAAAAACGGCCCGCAAGCCCGTCACCAGAACGGACGCCTGGCCGGACCATGTTCAAAGGAGGAAGTGATGGGCATGCCACGCCTGAAGACCCCGATGTTCCGCGCAGGGCTGGTCGCCCTGCTGTCCGTCATGACGCTGGTGCCGACGCTGGCCCTGGCCCAGAAACCCGCCGGACTGCCCGGCAACTATCCCGCCAAGCCGGTGCGCATCATCATCGGCTCCTCGCCCGGCGGCGGCACCGACATCATCGCCCGCCTGGCGATCGTCCGGCTGGGCGAACGCTGGGGCCACAGCTTCGTCGTCGAGAACCACGGCTCGGGCATCGGCGGCATCCTCGGCATGGACATGGTCGCCCGCGCCGCGGCCGACGGCTACACCCTGCTGGTCACCGCCAACAGCACGGTGGTCAACGCCGCATTGGTGAACAAGACCGCCTACGACGTGCGCACCGGCTTCTCCCCGGTGGTCCAGCTCACCTCCCAGCCCTATGTGCTGGCGGTCTCCACCGAACTGCCGGTCACCTCGGTGAAGGAACTGGTCAGCTACGTCCAGGCGCGCCCGGACAAGTTCAACTACGCCTCCTCGGGCACCGGCTCGGCCGCCCACATCGGCATGGAGCAGCTCAAATTCGTCAGCAAGCTGAACATCCAGCACATCCCCTACAAGGGCATAGGTCCCGGCCTCAACGACATGGTGGGTGGCCGCATCCAGCTGCTGTTCGGCAGCGTGCTTGCGGTCATGCCGCATGCCAAGAACGGCAAGGTGAAGGCGCTCGCCGTGGGCAGCCCGAAGCGCTCGCAGCTGCTGCCGGACATTCCCACCATCGCCGAGACCATCCCCGGCTTCGAGATGACCGGCTGGTATGGCATCCTCGCCCCCGGCGGCACCCCTGCCCCCATCGTCAATGCGCTCAACCAGGACATCAACCTCATCCTGGCCCTGCCGGAAGTCAAGCAGAAGCTCGCCACCGACGGCGCCGAATCGCCGGGCGCATCGCCCGCCCAGTTCCGCGAAACCATGTCGACCGAGATCGACAAGATCGCCAGGCTGGTGAAGGAAGCCGGACTGAAACTGCAGTGAGACAGCCGCCTCCAGCGGCGGAAAAAAGCAGCAGCACAACACGCAATCAAGGAGAAGCACCGTGTCAAATGCAGCCCGCAATGAAGTGTCCTTTCTCGCCACCGGCGATGTCGGCCCGGTGCACGGCCCCAAGGACGGGTTTCCCGTCGAGCGCTACACCGAGCTGGTGCGTCCGGTCATGGCTGGCGTCGACCTGCGCTTCGGCAACTGCGAGCGCCAGTACTCCAACCGCGGCGCCAACGCGCGCGGCGATGATGGCCAGCCGCACGGCCGCCAGCCGCCGGAGATGGCAAAGATCTTCACCGACTGCGGCTTCGACGCCGTCACCGTGGCCAACAACCACATGTGGGACTTCGGCCCGGAAGCGCTGCTCGACACGCGCGCGTTGCTGATCGAGAAAGGCATCGTCCCTACCGGCGCCGGCTGCGACCTCGACGAGGCGCGCAAGCCCGCCATCGTCGAAAAGAACGGCGTGAAGGTGGGCTTCCTCGGCTACTGCTCGGTGATCCCGCCTGGTGGCGAGGCCGGCAAGGGGAAGATCGGCATCGCCCCCTTGCGCGTGAAGACGCAATACGAAGGCCGCGGCCCGCATTCGCCGGTGCGCGTGCTGACCGAGCCGGACGAGGACGACCTGAAGATGATCCTCGAGGACATCCGCAAGCTGCGTTCGCAGGTGGACGTGGTGATGGTGGCCTTCCACTGGGGCGTCATCTGGGTGCCGCGCGTCATCGCCGACTATCAGGTCACCGTGGCGCATGCCTGCATCGATGCCGGCGCCGACATGATCATCGGCCACCACGCCCATGTGCCCAAGGCCATCGAGATGTACAAGGGCAAGGCCATCTTCTACAGCCTGTCCAATTTCTGCATGACCAAGCCGGGCCGCTCGCACAAGTGGAACGAGAAACCCTGGGTACACGGCGCCCTGCTCAACCACACCGACCAGGACCCGGACATGCCGCTGCTGCCCTACGGCAAGGACGCCAAGCGCACGCTCATGGCCAAGGCCATCCTGACCAAGGACGGCGTGAAGGAAGTGTCCTTCCTGCCCATGATGATCGACAAGCTCTACCGCCCCGAAGTGCTGAAGAACGGCGACCCGCGCTTCGATGACATGGTGAAGTACATGGACTGGGCCTCCGAGGGCTTCGACCATCGCTTCAGCGTGGTGGGTGACGAGGTGAAGATCACTGCGGGCTGAGGCATGCGTGGCACAGGGCATGCCTGCCCGAATGAAGAGGGATCAGCGCTGCGGGGGGGGAATCCCTCCCGCTCGGCCTGACAGCCGAGTCGGCCCTCTTTGACAAGGGGTTCATCCCCGAATGCCGACCGGGCTCACCGCCATCATGATCACCCCTGCATCACCGACTCTGCCGCAATCAGGAGGAACCCAACCATGAACAAGCCCGTCGAACACGCTGTCACTGGCACCCGCGACAGCATCCAGGAACAACTCACCGACTACGCCTGCAACCTGGACTACGACAGCATCCCCGCCGAGGTGATCCACGAGGCCCGGGTGCGCACCATCGACACCCTGGGCTCCCTGCTGGGGGGCTTCTTCGGCGAGTCCTGCCAGCTCACGCGCAACCTCGCCGCGCGCATGCCCGACGCGGCCGGCGCCACCGTCATCGGCACGCGCCTGCGCAGCTCGCCCGACATGGCCGCCTTCGCCAATGCCACGGCGGCCCGCTATGTGGAAATGAACGACGTCTACCACTGGCCGGGCAGCCGCGGCGGCCACCCCAGCGACGTGGTGATGCCGGTGCTGGCCGCCGCCGAGTACGCAGGCGCCAGCGGCCGCGACTTCCTCGCCGCGGTGGTGCTGGCCTACGAGTTCTACCTGCGCCTGTCGGACACGGTGCAGGAAGGCGGCTTTGACTGCTCCACCTTTGCCGTCATCGGCACCGCCGCCGCGGCCGCGCGGCTGATGCGCCTCAGCCGCGAGCAGACTGCACATGCCCTCTCGATGGCGGCTACCGCCAACAACATCACGCGCCAGGTGCGCACCGGCCACCTGTCCATGTGGAAAGCCGTCGCAGCCGGCCATGCCGGCCGTGCCGGCGTCTTCAGCGCCATCATGGCCGCCGAAGGCATCGAAGGCCCGCACCTGCCCTTCGAGGGCAAGCATGGCTGGTGCAGCCATGTGGCCGGGGCCTTCACGCTGCCGACCATGGGCAGCCGCACCAGCCCCTTCAAGATCGGCGACACCCTGGTCAAGCAGCGTTCCTCCTGCGCCACCACCATCTCCTCCATCCTGGCGGCGGAGTACGCAGCGCCGGCCCTGCGCGGCCGGCTCGACCAGGTGGCCAGCGTGAAGGTCGAGGTCTATGACACCGCGAAGAAGAACATGGGCACCGGCGAGCACCACTGGAACCCGCAGTCGCGCGAGACCGCCGACCACAGCATCCCCTACGTGGTGGCCGTCACCCTGATGGATGGCACGGTCACCCCGCGCCAGTTCAATGACGCGCATATCTGGAGCCCCGAGGTACGCACCCTGTTGCCGAAGATCGAGGTGGTGGAGAACCCGGAGTACAGCCGCATCTACCACACGGTGCCGGTAACGCACCCCACCCGCGTCACCGTGGTGATGGCCGATGGCGAGCGCATCATCGGTGAATCCGGCGCCGACAAGGGCGACCTGTCCAACCGCAAGAGCGATGCCGAGATCGAAGCCAAGTTCCGCGGCATGGCCGAGGACTGCCTGGGCGTGAAGCGCACCAGCGCCATCCTGGAACAGTTGTGGCATATCGAGAAACTCGACAGCGTGGCAGGCATCCCGCCAGCGTTCGTGCTGGCCTGAGGGGAACCGAAGGATCGATGGGTCTTCACCCAGTTCCGGGGAAACAGACGCAGCAGGCCCGCGGGTGTTAACCCCCTTGTCAAAGCGGGCCGACTGGCCGCAGGCCAGCGGCGAAATTTTTCGACCGCTGCGCTTGCGGAGCTCGAGCCATTCCCAAGTTGATACTCTGGAAGGAACCCGCCAGCAGTATCTTGCCTGCAAAGCAACACCGATGATCAGCGTTCAGGGAAGCATGGGGACCAGGCAATGGCCGAGCCCGGCTGGCCAAAATCCCCCCGCTCGATCGCTGCGCTCACGAGTCGGCCCCCTTTGACAAGGGGGTCAACCGCGCCGCAGCCACGTCTTCCCGGAAATCGGCGAAGAACCTTTGACAAGGGGGTAAAGCAGCCAGCGGCTCGCCGGAGATGGGTAAAGAACCGGAGCAATCCGCCGCCCCAGCCCGAGCCCTCACCGCGGAAACACACTACACTGCCGACCCCTGCTTCCACACCATCCGAATACCAACATGACGAAGAAGAAAACCGCCAGCACCAAATCCCCGGTCAGCATCCCACCCGGCATGAAGATCGGCCTGCCGCGCGAGCTGGGCATGCGCATCATCTCGATCACCCGCAAGAAGGTGGTTGCAGAAATGCACATCAAGTCCAAGCACGTGACACGCTGGGGCTACGTCCACGGCGGCGGGGTGATGGCCTTCGGCGATGCCGTCGGGGCCGCCGGCACCATCGTCAACCTGGAACCCGGACAGCGCACCGTGACCATCGAATCGAAGACGAATTTCTTCTCGGCCGCGCTGCCGCCGCTGATCAGGGCGGTTTCAGTGCCGCTGCACATCGGCCGGCGCACCATGGTCTGGCAGACCACCATCAGCAATGCCGACGGCACCCGTGCTGCCATGGTCACGCAGACGCAGATCGTGCTGCCGCCGGAGAAACCGCGCGAGCCGGCCAAGCCCGCCAAAGGCAAGCCGGCAGGGACAGGCAAATCAGCGAAGCAGGCCTGATCCGGCATTGGACCGGATCATTATTATCATTTAATGACGCTGATGCCCATGGTCATTGGGCCAATGCAGCCAATGTAATCAGGCAGCAGGGCCGGATTTCAGCCCCTGCCGCCCGCCGGGCTAGCTCCGCATGTCGATCAGTAAGTCCTTCTTCTGGATGAACACCCGCGCCATCTTCGGCCGCTTGGCCAGCGCTTCCAGGATGCGGGCGATGGGCTGGTGGAAGAGGTAATCGGTCTTGGTGGCCCCGGTGGCCAGCATGTCATCGACGTGCGAGCCGGCGTAGGAATAACGCAGCAGCCGTTCCTCGTCGCTGATGTTGGGGTACTTCTTGCGCAGCCCCGCCACGCCCGGCTCCGGATCGTGCGCCACGTCGGCAATGTCGCCGGAGCCGTTCTGCATGATCTTGTCGAGCACGTTGGGATCGACCGGCGCCAGCAGCTTGCCGTTGTAGCCCAGCACGTAGCGCTTGAGCTCATCCGGGATGACCTTGTAGCGCTCGCCGGTGGTGACGTTGAGCATGGCCTGGGTGCCGACGATCTGCGCAAACGGCGTGATCAGGATAGGCCAGCCCAGTTCGCCGCGCACGCGCGCCGCCTCGTGCAGGATCTCGTCCAGCCGGTTGGACATTTTCATCTCGGCCAGCTGCGAGCGGAAATTGCTGATCATGCCGCCGGGAATCTGGTGCTCGAAGTGAAAGGCATCGTATTCGGTGGGCACGCCCAGCGGCTTGCCTTCCTGCTCGGCCACGCGGTAGTAGTACTCCCCCACCTCGTCGGCCAGGTCGAGATCGACATCCAGCGTGTAGCCCATGCCGCGCAGGTTCCTCACCATGGTCTGCATGGCCGGCTGCGAGGCGCCATTGGCCAGCGGCGGGATGGCGGTGTGGATCTGGTCCACGCCCAGCTTCACCGCCTCGTGGTAGACCAGCGGGCACAGGCCGGTCATGCAATGGCTGTGCAGCTCCAGGCGCGTCTTGCCGATGCCGCGGCGTACCGCCGGCACCAGGGTGCGGATGCGGTCCGGGGTGAGCAAGCCGCCCGCGTCCTTGATCATGATGGCGTCGACATTGGCACGCTGCACCAGCTCGCGCGCCTTCTGCTCGTACATCTCGTCGGTGTGCACCGGGCTGTAGCCGAAGGCCAGCGCGCCCACGGTGTAGCAGCCGATCTCCTTGGCGTACTTCAACATCGGCACGATGTTGTCCAGATCCTGCAGCGGGTCGTTGGTGCGGAAGTGGGTGATGCCGTGGGCGAAGAAGCGCTCAATCCAGAGGAAGGAGATGTCGCTCGGCACCACCTTGAAACCCACGTCGTTCTTGCTGCGCACCACGAACATCATGGGCGTGTTGGTGATGTGTTTCCTCAGCAGGGTGAGGCGCTCCCAGGGGTTTTCCTTGAGGTAGCGCACCGCCACGTCGAAGTTGCCACCGGCGCCGGTGACGTCCAGGTAATCGAAGCCGATGCGGTCCATCTTCTCGGCCGTGCCCAGCATCATGGCGGTGGTCATGCGCGAAGCCCACAGGCACTGCGGGCCATCGCGGAAGGTCTGATCGACGAGTCCGATGCGCTTGCTGACAGCTTTGCTTGTTTTCGTGCTCACGCTGCGCTCTCCGGGGCGGCCTTGGCGGCCATGAATTGACGGATGAAGGTTTCCTCGGTCCAGCGCGTGGTCACCCGGTTCTCGAGGAAGTCCGGATGGGCCAGCACGGCGAGGTGGAAGGGGATGGTGGTCTGGATGCCCTCGATCTCGAAGGTGGACAGCGCCGCGCGCATGCGCGCCACGGCCTCGGCCCGGTCACGCCCGTGGACGATGAGCTTGCCGATCATGGAGTCGTAATACGGCGGGATCATGCCGCCCTCCTCGCAGTGCGAGTCGAGGCGCACGCCCTCGCCCTGCGGCGCCTGCCAGCGGGTGATGCGCCCGGGGCTGGGCATGAAGCCCTTGCGCGGGTTCTCGGCATTGATGCGGCACTCGATGGCATGACCGCTGATGCGCACGTCCTCCTGGGTGAAGGACAGGCTCGCGCCACCGGCCACGCGGATCTGCTCGGCCACCAGGTCGGTGCCGGTGATCATCTCGGTCACCGGATGCTCCACCTGGATGCGCGTGTTGACTTCGAGGAAGTAGAAATCGCTGGTGTCCATGTCGAGGATGAATTCGACGGTGCCGGCATTGCGGTAGCCGACATGGCGCATCAGCTTCACCGCCGCCTCGCCCATCTGCTGGCGCTTCTCCTCCGACAGCAGCGGCGAGGGGCCCTCCTCGATCACCTTCTGGTGGCGGCGCTGGGTGGAGCAGTCGCGCTCGCCCAGGTGCACGATGTTGCCGTAGGCGTCGGCGATGATCTGGATCTCGATGTGGCGGGCACGCTCGATATAGCGCTCGATGAAGAGCGTCGAGTCACCGAAGGCCGAGCCGGCTTCGGCACTGGCGCCATTGAAGGCGGAGGCCACTTCGTCGGGCTTGCGCACCACGCGCATGCCACGACCGCCGCCGCCGGCGCTGGCCTTGAACAGGAAGGGATAACCGGCGCGCTCGGCAAAAGCAAGCGCGTCATCGGCGCTTTTCACATGATCGGTGCCGGGCACCGTGGGCACGCCGATGGTGTCGGCGATGCGGCGCGCGGCCAGCTTGTCGCCCACCGCCTCGATGGCCTCGGCCGTGGGACCGACGAAGGTGATGCCATTCTCCACGCACAGGCGCTGGAACACGGCGCGTTCGGACAGGAAGCCGTAACCCGGATGGATGGCATCACAGCCGGTGCCCAGGGCCGCCTGCACGATGGCATTGCGGTTGAGGTAGCTCTCCAGGGCCGGCGCCGGGCCGATGCACACGGCGCGGTCTGCCAGGCGGGCCGCCTGGGTGTAGCGGTCCGCCTCGGACACGCCGATCACCACTTCCAGGTTGAGGGACCGCGCAGCCCGCAGGATGCGCAGCGCAATTTCGCCGCGATTGGCGATGAACAGCCGCTGGACCGGGCGCAGCGACGGAAGAGGCGTCGCGCTCATGCGCTCAGGCGTCCGGCTGGATGAACACCAGCGGCTGGCCGTGTTCCACCAGGGCGCCGTTCTGGGCAAGGACGCGCGTCACCGTGCCGCTGACACCGGCCTTGACCGAGTTGAACAGCTTCATCACCTCGATCAGGCACAGCGTGTCATTGGGGCCGACCTTCTGGCCGACTTCGACAAAGGGCTTCTCGCCGGGCGAGGAAGCGCGATAGAAGGTGCCCAGCACCGGTGAATTCACCGCCACCATGCCCTCGGGCAGGGGCTCGTTGACGGGTGCGGGTGGCAGCGGTGCCTTGACTGCGGGCGCCGCAGCGGCGGAGGCTGCCCGGGCTGGCGCAGCCGCTGCGACCGGGGCGGCTGCGGCGGGCGCAGCGGCAAAGGATGCAGCCGGGGCGGCCAGTCCAGCGGCGCCTTCCTTCTGCACATGCAGTTTGAGGTCACCGATCTCCAGACGGATGTCGTTGTAGCCGGATTCGTCGATGATCTTGAGTATCTTCAGGACGTCTTCG
The DNA here is from genome assembly GCA_947474715.1 of Betaproteobacteria bacterium. GTDB lineage: Bacteria > Pseudomonadota > Gammaproteobacteria > Burkholderiales > SG8-39 > CAIYPG01. Next base: position 20,381 of record CANJJT010000025.1, on the reverse strand, counting down.
TTGCTCAGGTCCATGCCTGCTCCCCTTGTTTTTTGCGCATTGTCTTCATCCAGTGCCAGACCACCCGCTCGGCCCGGACGCCATCACCAAATCCACCATCCACCATGACCGTGGGCACGACGTCGAAGCTTACCGCCCCGCGTCGACATCATGCGGCAGGCATAGCTGTCAACACCTCTACCGTTCCACATTATAGAACTACACCCCCACCCACAGCCTGGTGGAAGGTCAGCGACGCAGATCAATCAGCAAGCCGGGCCGCTGCACGAATACGCGCGCCAGGCGCGGGCGCTTCGCCAGTTCCCGCAGCAGCCGGGCGATGGGTGGCTCGAACTCGTAGGTCGTCTTCATCGCACCCGCAGCAAACATCTCGTCCACCTGGTTGCCGGCATACGAATGACGCAGCAGGCGCTCATCGTCGCTAATACCGGGAAAGCGCGCCCGCAGCGCCGGCACGCCCGGCTCCGGTTCTTCAGCTTCCAGGGGGATATTCTGCGAGCCATTGTCGATGATCTTCTGCAGCACATCAGGCGCCACCGGCGCCAGCAGCCGGCCGTAATAGCCCAGGGCGTATTTCTTGATCTCGTCGGGCACCAGCTTGTAGCGTTCACCAGCGACGATGTTGAGCACCGCCTGCGTGCCGACGAACTGCGAGAAAGGCGTGATCATCACTGGCCAGCCCAGTTCCTCGCGCACGCGCACGCACTCGTGCAGCACATCATCCAGACGGTTGCCCAGGCCTACCTGATCCAGCTGCGCCTTGAAGTTGCTCTGCATGCCCCCGGGCACCTGATGCGCGAAGTGGAAGGCGTCGTATTCCATGGGCTTGCCCACGGGCTTGCCCTCCTGCGCCGCCACCTTGGTGAAATGCTCGCTGATTTCATCGATCAGCCGGTCATCCACGTTCACCGCGTAACCCCGGTCGCGCAGGTTGCGCACCATGGTCTGCGTCGCCGGCTGCGCCGCGCCATTGGCCAGCGGCGCGATCGAGGTGTGGATCTGGTTCACCCCCAGTTCCACCGCATCCAGGTAAACCAGCGGCGCCAGGCCGGTGATGCAATGGCTGTGCAACTCCAGCGGCCGCTTGCCGCACACTGCCAGCAGCGCTGGCACCAGGGTGCGAATACGGTCCGGCGTGAGCAGACCGGCGGCATCCTTGAGCATGATGGCGTCCACCCCCGCCTTGTCGATCAGCTCTTTGGCTTTCTCAGCGTACAGCGCATCGGTATGCACCGGGCTCAGCCCATAGGCCAGTGCGCCCACGGTGTAGGCGCCCAGTTCCTTGGCGTAGCGCAACTGCCGGATGATGATGTCCTGGTCGAACAACGCGTCATACATGCGAAAGCGCCGGATGCCGTTGGCGATCAGGCGCTCCACCCAGAGCATGGGCAGGTCCTCGGCAATGACATCGAAGCTGGTGCCACTGCGGTTGCGGATGGTGCCGTAGGTGGGTGTCCGGCGGATGCGCTGGTGCAACTGCTTCAGGCGCTCCCAGGGGTTCTCCTTGAGGTAGCGCACGCAGACATCCACATGCACCCCGCCGATGGGCACGTCGATGCATTCGAAGCCGGCACGGTCGAGCTTGTCGGCAATCGGCAGCATCATGGCTGCGCTCATGCGTGTGGCCCACAGCGACTGATGCGAGTCGCGTATGGTCTGGTCGATGATGCGGATTTCCCTCATGCGCGCCGGCCGCTCCTTTGATACCCGTATCGGGAAGAGCCTGCGCCCGGACGGGGCAGGCAGCAGGCCAGGGCGCCAGCCGTGGCCGCAGCTTCCTACAGCTTCAAGCCAGTGTCCTGACCCAGCTTCTTCAGCTTCGCCAGCTCCGAGGAGTAGAGTTTGCGGAACTCCTCCGGCGTGCTGCCCACCGGGGACACGCCCTCGGCCTCCAGGCGCTTGATGATGTCCGGGCTTCGCGCCACGCGGGCGAATTCCGTGCTCAATTTCTGGGTGATGGCCGTCGGCGTCTTCGACGGCGCAAAGATGCCGATCCACGAGGACACATCATAGTCGGGCACACCCTGCTCGGCGATCGAAGGCACATCGGGCAGCAGCTTGGAGCGCTCGGCCGTGGTCATGCCGATGGCGCGCACCTTGCCCGCCTTGACCTGCGGGATCATCGGCGCCAGTCCGGCATAGGCCGCCTGGATCTCGCCGCTCATCACCGCCAGGTAAGCCGGTGCGCCGCCTTTGTAATGCACGAAGGTCACCTTGGTATTGGTGGCACTGTGCAGCCACTCGCCCAGGATGTGCGGCAGGCCGCCCTGCCCCGAGGTGCCGAAGTTGATCGCCCCCGGTTTGGCCCGCGCCAGCGCGATGAACTCGGGGATATTCTTCGCCGGCACCTGCGGATTGATCAGCAGCATGTAGGGGGCCTTGCTCATCAATGACACCGGGGCGAGGTCATTGAGCGGATCGAAGGGCAGCGTCGGATACAGCGCAGCCGCCGCAGCGAAGGACGATGAAGTCGAGAGCAATGTATAGCCATCGGGCGCCGAGCGCACCACATGGGCCGCGCCCAGCGTGGTGCCGGCGCCCGGCTTGAAGTCCACCAGCACCTGGCTCTTCAACTGCTCGGACAGCTTGTTGGCGTACAGGCGGGTCTCGATATCTACCGTGGCCCCGGGGGCAAGCGGCACGATGAGGGTGATGGGCTTGCTCGGGAACGCATCGGCGCCCTGCGCCTGCACGGCGCCGGCATTCAATGTCAGGGCGGCTGCGGCCAGCAGCATGCCAGTGGTCTTGCTCATGAACTGCTCCTCTTGTCATCGACAATCCACGCCGACAATCCGCCGCGTGGCACATTGGCCAAGTCTACTACCTGAAGCTGAAGATTCAGGGCATGGCACAGGTCACCGGCCACACGCGACGGCTGCCGGCCGGAAACACCGTCCCGTCCGATCGCACCACTCCGGGCCGCGCCACGCGCCGCGCCGCTGGCAGCTCACGCACGGCCGCCACCGACACCGGCTCATCGAGATACAGGATGAGTGGATCATCAATGCGTGCCGCCTCGTCGTTCGCCGCGACTTCTGGCCCGTCCCCGCCGCCGCGCATGCGAAAGGCCGGTCCCGGCCCGTAGAAGGAGGTGAGGTGCAGGTGTGGATAACCGGCTGCACCGTAGTGCTGGTCAGCCGTGCCCGTGGCCCCGGACAGGGCCACCACCTGGCTGGCACGCACGCGCTCGCCTCGCTTCACCGACGGCAACTGCGACAGGTGCTGGTACTTGCTGAAGGCCCAGAATGGCAATCCGGTGTCCTCGGGCGCATGACGCAGCCACAGGAAGATGCCTTCCATCTGGCCGCCCTCCCCCGACATCATCACCTCGCCTGCGGCCACCGCCAGCAGGGGCGTGCCGACGGCCAGGCTCAGGTCGATGCCGCCATGCAGTCCCGCATTGCGCAGGCCCGGCCGCAGGCTGCCATCCTGGCGCGTGCGCGCGGCGAAGGCCGAGGCGATCCCGGTGCAGGTTGCCCCAGCCGGCAAGGCCAGCGATATGCCGCTATCGGACACTTCGTAGTCCAGTGCAGCGGGCGCACTGCGCGCGCCACCGCCACGGCGCCCCTGCGCCAGGACCTCGTCTGCCCACCAACAGGTCCCCGACAGCAGCACCAGCAGAGCCAGCCACCCCGCCGGCTTGAGACAGGAAAATATAATCAATTTCCAGACCATTCCGTTGCCTCTATTTGCTTTAGAAGCCCATTATTGTCATGTATATCCGCAGCGATGGCAGCCTGGCCTCACTGCGTGCTGATCTTCGCTTCCTTCACCACCCGGCGCCACTTCACGATCTCGCGCGAAATCTGGCTGCGAAAGGCCTCTGCGCTGGTGCCCACCGGCTCCACACCCATGTCGGACAGGCGCCTGCGGAAGTCCGCACTGGCCATGGCCGAGGACAGCGCTTCGGTCAGCCGGTCAAAGGGTTCCCTGGGTGTGCCCGCGGGCAGCATCACACCGAACCACGAGATCACCTCGAAGCCCTTCACGCCCGCCTCGGACACCGAGGGGATGTCCGAGGCCAGCGGCGAACGCTCGGCGCTGGAGACGCCCAGCCCGCGCAACTCGCCATTGCGTATGCGCGGCAGCGCCGTGGCGATATTCTCGAAGCTGGCCGACAGGCCACCGGCCAGCAGCAGGTTGGAAGCAGGCCCCGCCCCCTTGAAGGCGACATGCACGATGTCCACGCCAGCCTCGTACTTGAACAACTCCATGGCCAGGTGCGAGGTGGTGCCCACACCGGCACTGCCGTAGTTGAGCTTGCCCGGGGCCGACTTGGCCAGGGCGATGAATTCACGCAGGTTGGCCGCCTTGACACCCGGGTGCACCGACAACACGAAGGAAGTGCGCGCCAGCAGGTTCACCGGCATCAACTGCTTCTCCGGGTCATAGGACAGCGACGGCTGCAGCGCCGGACTGACCGTGATCACCCCCGGATAGGCAAACAGCAGCGTGTGGCCATCGGGCGCGGCGCGCACCACGCTCTCGGTGCCGATGATGCCGCCGGCCCCGGCATTGTTGGTGACCAGCACGGGGCGGTTCAGGCGTGAGTCCATCTCGCGAGCAACGATGCGCGCCACCACATCGGTGGCGCCACCCGGCGCAGCGGGCACCACCAGGGTGAGCGGCCGCGACGGAAACTGTGCTGCAGCCTGCGGGGACATGCCTGCGACCAGTGCGGCAGCGGCAAGCATGCGTAGCGACTTCGACATGACCTTCTCCTCCAGCGATGCCGCCGGGGAAGGCCCGGCAGTCCTGTTATCCCTGTTGCTGCGCCCTGTTAAGCCGATAGACCGGTTCCGCTAGACCTTGCCACCCGGTATGGTGGGATAGACATCCTCCCCGTAATACTTGCGGATCTCGGCAATCTGTTCAGCAGCAGGCCGCGCATAGTTGAGCCGCTTGCTGATGAAGCGACCGCCGGTCAATCGGGCGGTCTTCACCGCCATCTCCCCCGCCTTCACCAACGCGGTCACCCCGTTCAGGATGGGCACGCCGGGACGCACCTCGTGCAGGCCGACGATCTCCAGCAGCGCCATGGCCACGCCGCCCGCGGCGATCACCACCTCGGCCCCGTCCTCATCGGCAAGCCTGCGCCCGGCCACCAGGAATTCGTCGATGATCTTCTGCCGCGCCGCCGCATCGGTGTAGCCGGCATTCAGGTCGAGGATGCGATCCACGCTCATGCGGCGCGCGCCGACACAGCGGCTGCCCAGTCCGTACTGCTGCACGTTCTGCAGCACTTTGGGGGTGAACTTGTCATTGATGGTGACGAAGCCGAAATTCGCCCCCATCAGGTTGGCGATATGGCTGGAGGTCTCGCACAGGCCGAGCACCGGAAAGTCGGCAATCTCCTTGCAGGCGAGCAGGCCCGGATCGGCAATGTTGCCGATGAGGAAGGCATCGAAGCCGCGGCGGATGGCACTGTTGAGGTTGTCCATCACCTCCACCGCCTCCAGGTGCTCGAGGTAGCGGAACTGGTCGGCGATGCCGCCACGGCGCTCGATGCCGTGCAGTTCGATTTCGGTGTCCGGATCCTTGATGCGATCGAGGAAACCCTTGAGGAATTCGTTGTAGCCGCCCCAGGCGCTGGGCCGCGTCATGCTCTGGTACCAGATCTTCATCGGTCATCCCTGCAAAAGCGCAGCCTGACGCACACGGGCACACGGGCTGCGAGGCGCAGCGATGATATAGTAAATCCCCTGCTGATCCCAGATGTGATCCCTAAATGCACATCGTGGATCGCCGCAGCGACACCAACAAGAACAACGATCACGCCGTGCCCGCACCGCGCTTCCCGCAGCCACTGGAAGGACGTGCAAAGGGCCTCTCGCGAACGCGGATTCACACTATGCCCAGCGGCATGTGAAAGGGAGAACAAGCGCCATGCGCATCTGGTACCAGTTGATGGCCTCCGAACACGGCATGAACAATTTCGTTGCCGCCACCCAGGCCCTGTGCGACAAGGTCGCCGCCCCCGGCACCACTGTGGAAGTCCACGGCACCCGTGAAGGCGCCTATGGCGACCAGTACCGGCTGTTCTGGAACTACAACGTACGCGAAATCATCCGCAACGGCCTGGAGGCCGGCACCTCGGGCCAGTTCGACGCCTTCGTCGTGGCCAACTCCCTCGAACCGGGCATGGTGGAACTGCGCGAGGTGCTGGACATCCCGGTCATCTCCTTCATGGAAGCCTGCTGTTTCACCGCCTGCACCATGGGCGAGAAGTTCGCCCTCATCGTGCCGAACGAGAAATTCGTCCCGCGCTACCGCGAGATCGTCTACGGCTACGGCATCATCTCGCGCCTGGCCACCATCGAGCCGCTCGCCTCCTACGAGAACACCCGCAACTTCAACCAGGCCTTCGTTGACGAGAAGCAAGAGGCAGTCTGCATCGCCGAGATCACCGCCACGGCACGCCGCGCGATCGACAAGGGCGCCGAAGTGGTGATCGCCATCGGCGCGGCCACCGCGCTCCTGGCGAAGCAGGGCATCTACCAGATCGACGGCGTGCCGGTGCTGGACAGCTACAGCCTGCTGGTGAAGATCGCCGAGGCCACCGTGGGCTACCGCCGGATCACCGGCACCCACATCAGCCGGAAGCGCATGTACCAGTCACCACCCGCAGACCTGCTGCAGCGCGCTGCCACCATCCACGACATCAAGCCGCTCCTCAAGGGGAAATGACCATGCGCATCTGGTACCAGCTGCTCTCCTCCGAAACCGGCATGAAAAACAGCATCGCCGCCACCCAGGCGCTGGCGACAAAAGCCGCCGCTCTCGGCACCACGGTCGAAGTGCGCGGCACGCGCGAAGGCGCCCTCGGGGACAACTACCGCCTGTTCTGGCATTACGACGTGCGCGAAGTCATCGCCAACGGCCTGAAGATCCGCGAAACCAATGTCGCCCAAGCCGGCAAGCCCGGTGCCTATGACGCCTTTGTCATCGCCAACTCGCTGGAGCCGGGCATCGTCGAGCTGCGCGAGATGCTCGACATCCCGGTGCTCTCCTTCATGGAAGTGAGCTGCTTCCACGCCTGCACCATGGGCGAGAAATTCGCCCTGGTGGTGCCCAACAAGAAGTTCGTGCCGCGTTACCGCGAGATCGCTATCAGCTACGGCCTGCGCGACCGGCTCGCTGCGGTGGACTTCGTGCCCATGACCAACATCCGCGACTTCGACACCGTGTTCACCAATGCCACCGCCGGTGACCAGCTGCGCGACGCCGTCCTCACCGCCGCCCGCCGCTGCATCGACCAGGGCGCCGAAGTCATCATCTGCCCCGGCCCCTCCACCGCCCTCATGGCCAGCCGCGGCATCTACGAAGTGGATGGCGTGCCCATCCTCGACTCCTACAGCCTGCTGGTGAAAATCGCCGAAGCCACCGTCGCCATGCACAAGCTCACCGGCGTCGCCGTGAGCCGCAAAGGCCTGTACCAGTCCCCGCCGACGGAGCTGGTGAAGAAGGCCGCGGCCATCCATGACATCGGGCCGCTGAAGAACGGCTAGGTTCGCCGGATGTTAACCCCCTGGTCAAAGGGGGTTAACTTCGCTGCGCGCCTATCCCGCTAGCCCTTCTTCGGCGACCACCCATAGGCCCTGGCACAGGCCCCGCCCATCAGCATCGCCCGCTCGCTGGCGTTCAGGCGATCGGTGATGCGGAACGGCTCCACCGAGTCGTGGTAGTTCACGATATTCAGCGCGCGTGTCCAGTCGGTGCCCCACAGGCAGCGGTCCAGCCCCCACGCATCGAACACGCGTGCCAGCGGGGCCCAGATATCGGCATAGGGATAGGCCTCATGTGACAGCGTGCAGGCGCCACTCACCTTGATCACCAGGTTGGGGCGCTTCGCCAGCGCCAGCACCTTGGGCAAATCGGCCCAGCAATCGGGGGCGGCCGGCGGATGGTGCGGCTGATCGATGCCCAGATGGTCGATGACGAAGCGCGTGTCCGGATGACGGTCGACCACGGCCGTGCCGGCATCCAGGTTGCCCCAGCACAGGAAGTTCACCGGCAGGTCGTGCTTCGCGGCCGCGCGCAGGATGCGATCCACTCCTGGGTCATCAAAGGCTAGTCCCGATTCGGTCGCCATCATCAAGCGCACGCCCACCGCGCCAGGCACCTTCTTCCACTCGGCGATCTGCTCGCCCACCGCCGGATCGGCCGGATCAAAGGGCTTCACCAGCGCAAAGCGTCCCGGATACACCCGCTGCACCGACATGGCGTAGCTGGCATCGTAGCGGTACATGGTGAAGGGCGAGACGAAGATCGCGCCATCGACCCCCACCTTGTCCATGGCTGCCACCATCTCGTCGCCATCCACATGCGCAAGCGGCCAGTAGGGCATCTTGCCCCAGGGTCGGTCGGGCGTGTTGGCAGCATAGGCGTGAATCTGGGAATCGATGATCATGATGGTGGCGCTCCGCTGGTTCGTGGAAGACGCATTGGATCAGGTCGCAGGCATCCCGTCCAGGCAGCGCCAGTCCGGGCCCAGGGCTGCGCGACTCCGACACCCCGGTGATGGCAGTGTTATCCGGAATCTCCGGTTCGGCCAGGACCCGGGGGTGTCATGCCGGGAAAGCTGCTCCTGGCATTCCGGCGCGGCAGAAACGGCGATATGCCCACAGGCGGATCATCCACACCAATCACGATGTCCATCTGAGGATGCCTGCGCTGCAGCCGCCGGAAGGCGACCAGGCAGCTTTCCAGTGCCGCGGTAAACCATTCCGGGTCCGGATGGGGTGCGGTACTCCGTATGGGTTCACTCGCCCATTCCTTGGTGCCCGGATGATCACTTGAAGTGTCCTCGTCGACATAGGCATAACAATAGCCGTCCCTGACAAACAGCACGGCTTTCAGCAGCGGCTTCCCGATCTTTTCCATGGCGCACTCCCTTCTTCCCTGATGATGGCGACGATGGGGGATGACCAGCACAGCATACGCTTTATGCACCACTCATCTATCGGATCAGCCTGCCCGCATGCTGCGGCGCGTCTGCAGGACAGCCCCTACTTCACTTGGCGTTGCCGTCCGCGCCCATCGTTAAATCCGTGATGGGATTCCGCCAATTTTGGTGGTGGGGACTGGACTCGGTGCAAGGGGAGTGGCGTTGGGTCACGATGACATGGCCTATCAAAAGGATGTCCGTATTGGCGGGATAAACGATCAGGGAGGCCTGCGCAGGTTCAATAGTATTGAGTGCGACAGCGGCCCCATTCCCCAATTTCTCTATCCCGTCCGATTGCCATGGTCGCTATGACGTTTAAATTCAACGCCAGTCCGACAGGCTGTTAGCGTGGAAGATTGCGGATGGCACGGCGGTAGACCAGGCTGCAAACCATGCTCAGCACACCACAGCCGGCCAGCCAGATCTCCGTGCCGATGCGCTCGCCCATGGCCCCGGCCGAGAAATGCCCCAGCGGCTGCATGCCCACCAGTGCCATGCTGTAGAAGGCCATCACGCGCCCGCGCATGTCCTCGCGTACATGCGCCTGGATCACGGTGTTGCTGCCGGTGGTGACGATGAACATCATCGCCCCCAGCACCAGCAGGGCCCCACCGCCCACCCAGGGACTGCGCGACAGAGCGTAGATCACCACCATCGCCCCCATCACCAGGTGGCCGCGCCAGATCAGCCAGGGCAGCCGCCTCGGGTTCATGCGTGCCAGCATGTAGATGCCGGTGACGATGGCCCCTGCCCCGCTCAGCCCGCCCAGGATGCCCAGCATGCTGCCGTCGCCGCCATACACATTGCGCACGAAGTAAGGCATCACCGTGGAATACGGCGACACGGCAAAGCTCACCGCCATCACCAGCAGCACGCTGGAGCGCAGCAGCGGATCGGCCGCCAGGTAACGCAGGCCGGCCATGACGCCGCCGGCCGCCTTCGCGCCGGACTGCGCGAGCTTCGCCAGGCGCATGCGAGCGAGCAGCGCCAGCATCACCGCATAGGCCGCGGCATTGATGAAGAAGCAGGTGGCTTCATTGGAAAAGGCCAGCACCAGCCCGCCCATGGCCGGGCCGGACATGCGCGCGAAGTGGTAGAGCAGCCCGTTGAGGGAGATGGCGTTGGAGAGATCGGCCACGTCATCGACAAGATAACGCGCGATGGAATGGCGCGTCGGCGTGTCCACCGCATTCACCACGCCCAGCAGGACGGAGATCAACACCAGGTGCCAGGACTCGATGCGTCCGGTGACCGTGAGCACGGCCAGCACCAGCGTCACCACGAAGCCCAGCGACTGCGTCACCAGCAGCACGCCGCGCCGGTCGTAACGATCGGCCAGCACGCCCCCCAGCGGCCCCAGCAGCAGCACCGGGATCTGCCAGGCAAAGGCCACCACCCCGAGCATGAACACTGAATCGGTGAGCCGGTATATCAGCCAGCCCATGGCCATCTGCTGCATCCACACCCCGGCCAGCGCCGCCAGCATGCCGGTGAAGTAGAGCCGGTAGTTGCGGTGGCGCAGCGCGCGCAGGGTCTCGGGGAGTTTCAATGCAGGCGATCCGCGGGGTCAGGATTCATGGGCCGGCAATATGATCAATATGGAATATTCATGCAGATGATCATTGGATCCATGGCACTAATGTAATCAGACGTATCTACCGGCCCCAGCCTCACTGCCCGCCCAGGAAGTCGCGCTTGCCGATCTCCACCCCGTTGTGGCGCAGGATGTTGTAGGCGGTGCTGACATGGAAGTAGAAGTTGGGCAGCGCGAAGGACAGCAGATAGTCGATGCCCTTGAACGGCATTTCCTTGCCGCCGATCTTCAACACGATGTCCTTGCCTTCGGTGCCGTCGATCTGTGCCGGCGTCACGCTTTGCATGAAGGCGATGGTCTTGGCAATGCGCGCTTTCAGATCATCGAAAGTCTGCTCGGTGTCCTCGTGGCGCGGCACCTCCACCCCGGCCAGGCGCGCCGTCACGCCCTTGGCGGCGTCGCAGGCAATCTGGATCTGGCTGGTGAAGGGCAGCATATCCGGATACAGGCGGAAGGCCGTCAGCGCCTCGGGCTTGATCTTCTTCCCCTCGGCGTGCAACGCCGCCTTGTCGAGGATGGCCATGAGGTTGTTCAGCATGCCGACAAAGCGCGGTACGCTGGCCTGGTACATGGAAATGGTCATGGGGTGAGGTCTTCCAAAGGGGTGAAGCTGCATTTTACGGTGGACGGGTTGCGGGCTCCGCGAGGACAGGAATGCAGCGCGGTTTTCCCCCTTGTCAAAGGGGGCCGACTCGTGAGCGCAGCGAACGAGCGGGGGGATTTTCTACTGTTACGTTTGCAGTGCTCGGGCGGCTCCCAGATTGATACTCTCGACGTAATCCGGCAATACCTTGGTTGCAAAGCAACAACCATAGTCAGCCTTCATGGCAACTTTTGGATGAGGTATTGAAACCAAGCCCGTTGGCCAAAATCCCCCCGCTCGGCCTGACGGCCGAGTCGGCCCCCTTTGACAAGGGGGGTTTACACCCGCGGGCCTCCAACAACCGCCTTACGACGCCCCGCCGGGCACCACGCCGTCCGTGCGCACCACGCCTTCGCGGATAAGGCGCTCGAGCTGGTCGGCCATCCCTATCTCGCCGAGGATGCTGCCCGCATCGATGCCGGGCTTGGGTGCGGGACGGCCCGGCACCAGCGGCGTTTCCGAGAGGCGGATGCCGGGCCCGGTGGTGACCACCTTGCCGATTTCGTCATGCTCACGCGTGAGGCTGAGGCCCTGACTGATCACCAGTGGATCCTCCATCAGTTCACCGATCTGGCGCACCACACGCGTGGCGCCGATGTCGGCGGCGACCAGCCGCGGCACCCAATCGGCGATGGTGCGGGTGCGAAAGCGCTGCTCCAGGGCCTGCTCCAGCGGCTTGCCGGAGAGCGCCGCCAGGTCCGCCAGTGCCGGACAACGTGCCAGATCGCCTTCACGCGCGCCCATGAACAGCCAGCCGTCGCTCGCCTCGTAGCAGCGGTAAATGGGGCTTTCGCCCAGGCAGTCCAGGCCACCGGGCTCGTTCACCCTGCGGCCTTCATAGGCCTGCATCATGCTCGACTGCAGCATGGTGGCCGAGTAGATGAGCGCGCTGTTGATCCATTGGCCCTTGCCCGTGCGGCGGCGGTGCATCATGGCCATGGCAATGCCGAAGGTGGAGGCCAGGCCCGTGGCGTAATCATTGGAGTTGAAGGGGTTCTGCGCCGGCTCGGTGCCGCCGTAGCGCATCTCCATGCCGGTAATGGCCTGGATCAGCACTTCACGCCCCGGGCGTGTGGTGTACTCGCCGGTCTGGCCGAAGGCGTTCACCGAGGCGTAGATGATGTCGGGCCGGCGCGCACTCACGTCCTTGTAGCCTATGCCCAGCTTGTCGGCCACGCCGCTGCGGAAGTTTTCGATCACCACATCGGCGGTCTCCAGCAGCTTCCAGAAGATCTCCTTGCCTTCCTTCGCCTTCAGGTCGAGCAGGATGCTGCGCTTGGCGCGGTTGATGTCGTTGTGCCAGCTCACCGGGTTGCGGTGCGGGCTGTCGATCTTGATGATGTCCGCGCCGTACTCGGCCAGGGTGCGACCACTGCTGGGGATGGCGAGGATGATGCCCAGGTCGAGCACGCGCACGCCCTGCAGCGCCGAGCGCAGGAATTCGTTGCCGAACGCCGCCTGCGGCTGCTGGCGCGGCGCGGCCAGTTCGCCCAGGATCTGCTCGCGATGCTGGTCCAGGGTCGGGCGCGGACGGCGCACCACGCCGGGTGTTTCGCTGAGGCGCGTGTAGAGCCCCGGGCCCTTGAAGTGGCCCAGCTCCGGGTCGTCGAACTCGCGGATGATTTCCGAGCGCAGCGCCAGCGGATGCTCCATCCATTCGGCGCTGGTGCGGCACACGCCGCCCTCCACGCCCTGCTCGGCACACCAGGTCTCCCACTCTTCGGATGAGCGCGCGGCGAACATCTCGTCGATGCGCTTGAGCAGATCGGCTTCGCTGTACTGGTCATTGGGCTTCTCCGGCAAGCCCAGGTCGCGGAAGAAGGTGGCGTGCGTGTCGCGCGGCACGTAGATGAACCAGCGCCCATCCTTGCACAGGGCATAGCGCCAGCTGGTGAGCGGGTCCTTCTCCTTCTCGCCGATCACGCGCACGGCCTTGCCGCTGAAGGCGCTGAAGGTAGCGGCAAAGAGGGGCACCTCGATGAACTGGCCCTTGCCCGAGCGGTCGCGCGCGTTCAGCGCCAGCGCAATCGCCACCGCCGACATGTAAGCGCCATAGGCCGAGGAAAACGGCAGGCAGTTGTAGATGGGGTGGTCCACCTTCACCAGCGCATGCGTGGTGTAACAGGCGGTGGCGGCGCCCAGCACGCCCTCCCAGGCGGGCATGCCGGCACGCGGGTCGTCGTGCGCGAAGCCGGGGATGGCGCAGTAGACCAGCCGCGGGTTGAGCGCGCGCATGGCCTGCTGGCCCAGGCCCAGGCGGTCCATCACGCCGGGGCGGAAATTCTCGATCACCACGTCGGCCGACTCGATGAGTTTTTTCGCCGTGGCCAGGTCCTCGGGCTTTTTCAGGTCGAGCACGATGCTGCGCTTGCCGCGGTTCCAGGTGGCATTGGCCGCCGTCTTCAGGCGCGGGCCGTCGGGTGGGTCGATGCGGATCACGTCGGCACCGAAGTCCGCCAGCATCATCGCCGCCATGGGTCCGGCCATGTACTGCCCGAAGTCGATTACCCGTATGCCTTGCAGTGCTGCGCTTGCCATGATGGTCCGATGTGGTGAGGGAGGCCAAAGGGCGTCCCTGGATGTTGATGAATGTGCCTGCCGGAAGCGGTTGCAGTCATGCTGCCTTGTTTTCGTCCCGCATCTGCTGCGAAACGCCCCGCCGGCGGCCCGCAAGTTTAACGCCGCGGGCGAAGGTGGTCACGTCAGGGTTCTTCAGCGAGGTTCAGGACAGCACGGCTGGCCTGCCCCCACCCTGTCCCTCCCCCGCTCACGCAAGGGAGGGAACCTTCTTCGAGGCTTGCTTCAAGTCCACGCTTGCTTCCCGTTCATCGGTGGGGAAGCGCGCACCGCTTGTATCCCTACACCTCCAGCAGCAGGTCCCCTCCCTTGCGTAGCGCAGCGAAGCGGGGGAGGGACAGGGTGGGGGCAAGCTTCGCCCGAGGCCATCGGGAAAGCGCCCTCGAAGGTCAATGTGCAGCAGCGCTGATCGCCCCGAAGCACCATTCACTTCCTCCGGAAATCGGCGAAGGCCCTCTGACGAGGGGGGCACACCCGCAGCCCTGCCCTGCTAATCCTCCAGTTTCACCCCGGTCTCCTTCACCAGCCGGCCCCAGCGTTCGGTGTCGGCGGCGATGGTCTGGCGGAACTGCGCTGGCGTGCTGCCCACGGGGGTGATGCCGTCTTTTTCCAGGGCTTCGATGATCTCGGGCGACTTCGCCACACGCGCGAAGCCCTCGCCCAGTTGATTGACGATGGCCGCGGGCGTGCCTGCGGGCGCGAGAAAACCCAGCCAGCTCGAGTAGTTGTAGCCCGGGATCCCCTGCTCGGCCACGGTGGGCAGGTTGGGCAGCAGCGGCGAACGCTGCGCGCTCATCACCGCGAGACCGCGTGCCTTGCCGGTGCGCATCATGGGCAGGCCGGTGATCAGATTGGTGGACACCACGTCAAGGCGCTCGGCGACCAGATCAACCAGTTGCGGCGCGGCACCCTTGTAATGCACATAGGTCACGCGGGTGCCGGTTTCCTTCTCGATCCAGGCCCCGGCGAGATGCCCCACGCCGCCCGCGCCGGTGGTGCCGTAATTGACCTTGCCCGGATTGGCCTTGGCGTAGGCCAGGTACTCGCTGAAGCTTTTCGCTGGAAAGCCATTGCGCACCAGGAACACCGACATGCGCTGGCTGATCATGGACACCGGCGCGAAATCGCGGATCACGTCGTAGGTGAGCGTCTTGTACAGAAAGGGCGTGACGGTGAAGCCGGCCGACTGCACCAGCAGCGTGTAACCATCGGGCGCCGCCTTGGCCACATAGCCGTTGCCGATGGAACCGCCGGCACCCGGCTTGAAGTCCAGCACGAAGGTCTGGCCGAGCAGTTCGGTCATCTTGCGCGTGTGCAGTCGCGCCTCCAGGTCGATGGGGCCGCCCGGGGCGATGGGGGCGACCACCACGACGGGCCGCGCCGGATAGGGTGCCTGCGCCAGGCTTGCAGCGGCCGCAACCGCAAGGGCAAGGCCTGCGCACAGCGAGGACGCAAGGCAGAGATTGCAAGGCATGAGGCCACTCCGGCAGCTTGGATCAGGGCCGGCAGGCTAGCGCGAAATACTCCGCAAGTGAAATGCCGATTTCTGATCGTGGCATCACGCAGGCTGATCGCCCGGCGTCGCGGTACCATTCAGGCCCGTTGCCGTGTCCCCTTGCCCGTACGCCGGGCAGGCCGGGCCCGACGCCATCTGCCGCCGAGAGAGGAACCACCATGAAGCACACCCGTCGCAGCCTCGTTTCCGCCGCGCTCGCGCTCATCGCAGGGGCAGGCCTCGCCGGCTTCGGCAGTGATGCCGCCCAGGCGCAATCGGCCGCCGCCACCTGGCCCTCGCGCCCGGTGCGCATGATCCTGCCCTTCCCGCCCGGTGGCGCCTCCGACCCGCCCGCGCGCATCATCTCGGCCTGGCTGACGCAGCAGACCGGCCAGCAGTTCCTGCTCGACAACCGCCCCGGCGCCTCGGGCATCATCGGCGTGGAGGCAGTGGTGCGCTCCGCCCCCGACGGCCATACGTTGCTGGTGGGCTCGGCCAGCAATGTCATCGTCCAGGCGCTGTTCCGCCACGAGGGCAAGCCGATCTCCTATGAAATGGTCGACGGCTTCAGCCATATCGCCATGTACGGCATCACCTCCTCGGTCATCGTCGCCAACCCCAAGGTGCAGGCGGGCGACCTGAAGGAACTGGTGGCGCTGCTCAAGGCCAAACCGGCCAGCCTTACTTACGGCTCACCGGGCAATGGCACCGCCTCGCACCTGGCCATGGAGATGTTCAAGCAGCACCTGGGCGTGGACATCGTGCACGTGCCCTACAAGGCGGCCGCCACCGCATCGGTGGACCTCCTCTCCGGGCAGATCGACCTCTCCATGGGCGCGGTGCATGCCTCGCTCGCGCACATCAAGGCAGGCAAGCTGCGGCCCATTGCGGTGACCGCGCGCACTCGCTCCACCCAGTTGCCAGACATCCCCTCGGTGAATGAGCTGTATCCGGGCTACGAGTCCACCGGCTGGAGCGGCCTGTCGGCCCCGGCGCAGACGCCGCGTGAGGTGGTGGACAAGCTCGCCCAGTTGATCAATGTCGCGCTGCAGGACGCCAAAACCCGCGAAGCCTTCCTCGGCGTGGGCAACACGCCGCAGTTCATCGGCCCGCAGGACATGCGCAACAAGCTGCGCGCTGACCTGGAGCGCTATGCCCAGGTGGTGAAGCAGGCCAATCTGAAGATCGATTGAGCGGCACATCGGACCTGCAGGCAGGACGGCCGGCGGCGACGCGCATGGGCGTCGCCGGGACTGAGGCATGAACCCCGTCCACAAGGCCATCCTGTTCATCCTGTTCAGCCACATCCCCTTCACCGGGATGCGGCTGGCGGTGCCGCTGTACGTGCTGCACCTGGGCGCCACTCCGGCCATGGTCGGGGTGATGATGGCCTTGTATTCGCTGCTGCCCATGCTCACCTCCATGCACCTGGGGCGCTACATGGACCGCCACGGCATGCGCTCCACCCTGATCGCGGGGACGGTGCTGCTGGCTGCCGCCATCCTGCTGGCCGCGCTGTCGCATGACTACCACTGGTTCTTCCTCATCACCCTGGTGGTGGGGGCGGCCTACAACCCGCTGCTCAACGCGGTGCAGCAACTGATCGGGCGTTACTCGACCAGCGACAACCGCGTGGGCAATTACTCCACGCTGAGCCTGTGCTTTGCCACCTCGCTCGCCGTGGTGCCCATGATCACCGGCTTCCTGATCGACCATATCGGCTTCGAGGCGAGCTTCCTCATCATGTGTGTACTGCCGCTGCCGGCGCTGGCCATGCTGCTGATGAACCGCCTGCCCAGGCTGGGACCAGCCAAGCAGGTGGCAGCCGATGCCGGTGCCAGCAAGGGCGGCATGATGGACCTGATCCGCGACCCGACGCTGCGGCAACTGTACATCTTCAACATCCTGTTCACCGTGGCGTGGGACCTGTTCCTCTTCATGACGCCGGTGTATGGCGCGGAACTGAAGCTCTCGGCCTCCCAGATCGGCGTGGTGGTGGGCTCCTTCCCGGTGGCCATGTTCTTCATCCGCTTCTTCGCCGGCACCATCGCCAAGTCCTGGTCGGCGCGGCAGATGCTGCTCGGCAGCATGATCGTCTCCGGCAGCGGTGCGCTGGGCTTCGGGCTGGTGGCCAGCGTGCCACTGCTGGTGCTGTTCGCCATGATCATGGGACTGGGCCACGGCCTGGCCGCCCCCACCATGAACACCCTGCTCTATGAAGGCTCACCGCCCGGGCGCGTGGCCGAGGCCATGGGCCTGCGCACCTCCATCGGCAAGGCCTGCCAGGTGGTGCTGCCGGTGATCGGCGGGGCGGTGTCCACGCTGCTGGGCGTGGCGCCGGTGTACTGGATCATCTCCATCACGCAGCTGGGTGCTGCCTGGCATTCACGCCGAGACTGGCACAAACCATAATGATCAAATTCGAATACTAATATCCACGATCATTGGATTAACAGAATTATTGTTATCAGACCACCGGAGCATGACCATGGATGACGCCGCCGCACTGGAAGTGATGAAGCGCTTTGGCAAGGCCTTCTTCAAGAAAGACCCGGCCCTGCTGGCCCAGGCCATCACCCCGGATGCCGAATGGCACCAGGACGCCGGCCCCGATGCGCCCCACGGCCGCGTGCGTCGCGGCGTGCAAGGCTTCCTCGACGGCATCGCTGAAGAAGATGCCCTGTACGAAAGCGCGCGCTTCAACGACGTGGTGATCCGGACGCTCGGTGAAGACCAGATCGTCATGACCTATGTCATCGACGGCCAGTACAAGGGCGGTGCGGCCTTTTCCCTGCGCGGCATGGAACTACTGACCGTGCGCGATAGTCGCGTGAGCAAGAAGGATGTGTTCATGAAGCAGTGGCGCAAGGACTAGGGTCAACTGACGGCCACATCGCTTTATCCTGCGTCTCCGGCAAGCAGACGGTGTTAACCCCCTTGTCAAAGGTTCTTCGCCGACTTCCGGGGAGTGAATGTTGCTTCGGGCGGCAGGTCGCCGCGCCTTGACCTCACAGGGCGTTTCTCAAGCGACCTCTGAACAAAACCTGCCCCCACCCTGTCCCTCCCCCGCTTCGCTGCGCTACGCAAGGGAGGGGACCTGCTGCTGGAGGTGCAGTGGTTCGAACGACGCCTGCTTGTCCATCCTTGAACGACAGGAAGCCGCGGCTTTAACGCAAGACCTGAAGAAGGTCTGAGGTTCCCCGCAAAATTCGGATACTTACGATAGAGCAAAATATTGCGATATTGGAGGTATTTGATGAATAAGCTACCGAGGGTGAGCTACACGAGAGAGTTCAAGTTGGCGGCGGTGCAGTTGGTGGAGGCTGGGGGGAAACCTGCGGAGGTTTGCAGGGAACTTGGGGTTATTGAGCAAACTCTTCACAACTGGCTCAAAGCGCATCGGGAGGGCCGGCTGGGCCATCACCAGGTCAAGGCCCTGACGCCGGATCAGATGGAGCTATCACGGCTACGGGCCGAGGTGGCCCGGCTCAAGATGGAGGCCGAAATTTTAAAAAAGGCAGCGGTGGGTTCAACCGGTCAAGGCAACATATTGTCAACGCTTGCCTTGGGGGTTGGAAATGGCGCAAATGGGACGACCTGGACTATCACCACTCCAGAAGAAAGAATTGTGGCGCCGATGGAAGGATGGTCAGTCGCTCACTGAGATCGGGTTGGCTCTCGAGAGGCATGCCGGATCGATTCACGGTGTCTTGAAGGCGCGAGGTGGCATTGCCCCGATTGCTAGAGCACGCTCCGACAGAAACCTGGATGCCAGTGAAAGAGAAGAGATATCCCGCGGATTAGTGGCAGGTCTTTCCCTGCGATTAATAGCCAAGCAAATTGGTCGTGCACCGTCAACGATCAGCCGTGAGGTCGGCCGCAATGGAGGTCGTCATTACTATCGAGCCGCACCAGCTGACGAGCGGGCATGGAAGCAGGCAGAACGACCCAAACCTTGCCATCTGGCCCGCCATACCAGGCTGCGTAGCCTGGTCGCCGAAAAACTCAGGGACAATTGGTCTCCCCAGCAAATCGCGGGTTGGCTTGAAACCGAGTTTGGCGAGGATCCTTCCATGCGCGTGTCGCACGAGACGATTTACCGAAGTCTGTTCATCCAAGCGCGCGGCGCTTTGAAGAGGGAGCTTATTTCTCACTTGAGAAGTCGCCGAATGATGCGGCGCGGGAAAACAGCCACAACAACAGGCCAACCCCGCGGTCAGATCGTCGACGCGGTCTCCATCCGCGAACGCCCTGCCGAAGTTGAAGATCGTGCCGTTCCGGGCCACTGGGAGGGAGACTTACTATCCGGCTCGAAGAATAGCCATATAGCAACCTTGGTGGAACGCCGATCTCGGTTCGTAATGCTCGTAAAAGTTAAAGGTAAGGACACGGCCAGCGTCGTAAGCGCATTGGTCAGGAAGGTCAAGACGCTACCAGGCGAATTGATCTCATCTATCACATGGGACCGAGGAACGGAGTTAGCCCAACACAAGCGCTTCACCGTGGCGACGGACGTTAAAGTCTGGAGAGCGAGGCGGGAGCGCTCAAAGCCTGCTGGCAATCGCTTGGGCGATGCTCATTTGCTGACACAGATCCGGGCGATTCATGCGCGAACCCAGCGGGCTTATGGCTCACCGCGCATCTTCGACGAACTCAAGGGCAGTGGCTATTCAGTGAGCAAGGCCCGCGTGGAACGTCTGATGCATCACCACGGTATCCGGGCGAACCACAAGCGCCGTTTCAAGGCGACGACCGATTCCAGGCACACCCTGCCGGTGGCCCCCAACGTACTGAATCGGCAATTCACCCCGGAGGCGCCCAATACGAGTTGGGTGGCCGACATCACCTATATCGACACGGCAGAAGGCTGGCTGTATCTGGCGGTGGTGATCGACTTGTACGACCGAGCGGTCGTGGGTTGGTCGATCAAGCCCAGGATGACTGCCGACATCGTGATCGATGCTCTGACCATGGCTTGGTTCCGGCGCAGGCCGGCCCAGGGATTGGTGCATCACTCTGACCGCGGGAGCCAATATGCCAGCCATGCCTTCCAGGCCAAACTCAAGCAATGGGGCATGGTGTGCTCGATGAGCCGCAAGGCCAACTGCTGGGATAACGCGGTGGC
>CANJJT010000024.1:0-47459 GCA_947474715.1 Betaproteobacteria bacterium | reverse complement strand
GCACCAGATCCTGCGTGAGGCCGATCGCGTGCTGCGACCCGATGGCCAGATTGTCATCTCCGGCTTCAATCCGCTGTCACTGTGGGGCATGAAAAGCATGACGGGCGCGGCAATGGCCTGGCGCGACAGCCAGGAGTACCCTTGGTGCGGGCGCTTCATCGGCCTGCTGCGCCTGAAGGACTGGCTGGCCCTGCTCGGATTCGAAGTCAATGGTGGTCGCTTTGGCTGTTATGCGCCGCCGGTGGCACAGGCTGGCTGGCTGGAGCGATACCGTTTCCTGGAGAAGGCGGGGGACCGCTGGTGGCCGATTGCCGGGGCGGTCTATGTCGTGCGGGCCATCAAGCGGACCATGGGTATTCGGCGTGTCCAGCCCGCCTGGCGCGAGGCCGCCATGAAGCGCCCGGCATTGGTGCAGGTGGCCCGGCGTGACAATGTCATCCATGTCCGGCCGATGAACCGGCGCTGAATTCCTAATCCCGTCACCGTAACCTGAAGGCTTTACCTGTATGGCAGAAGACATCATGGATGCCGGCGTGACCGCCGTGCGTATCTACAGCGACGGCGCTTGCAAGGGCAATCCCGGTCCCGGTGGCTGGGGGGCGCTGCTCAAATGGAACGGCCACGAACGGGAGTTGTTCGGTGGCGAGGGCAATACCACCAACAACCGCATGGAGCTGCTGGCGGTGATCAAGGCGCTGGAATCCATCAACCGGGCCTGCCAGATCGAGGTCTATACCGACTCCCAGTATGTGCAGAAGGGCATTGCCGAGTGGATTACCAGCTGGAAACGGCGCGGCTGGAAAACCGCTGACAAGAAACCGGTCAAGAATGTCGACCTGTGGCAGCGCCTGGACACCCTGGCGGCGGGCCACCGCGTCACCTGGCATTGGGTGCGCGGACATGCCGGACATCCCGAGAACGAGCGGGCCGACCAATTGGCCAATCGCGGCGTGGCGGGGTTTCTGGGTGCGGCCTGAGTCATGTCCCGGCCAGGCACGGGCTGACGTCGATAGGCATTCGCAGTTAGGCAGATAGAACAAGGAAGGGGGAGGGATGCGTCAGATCATCCTGGATACGGAGACGACGGGGCTGAATGCCCGCCTGGGCGACCGCATCATCGAGGTTGGCTGCCTGGAAATGGTCAATCGCCGCTTCACGGGCAACAACTGGCACCGCTACCTGAATCCGGACAAGGCCATCGAGGAAGGCGCCAAGGCGGTTCACGGCATCAGCGACGAGTTCCTCACCGACAAATCGCGCTTTGCCGATATTGCCAGCGAGTTCCTGGAGTATGTCCGGGATGCCGAACTGGTGATTCACAACGCCGCCTTCGACATGGAGTTCCTGGATGCCGAGCTGGCCCGTCTCAAGCTGGGGCGCATGGCCGACCATGGCGTCACTGTCACCGATACCCTGAAGCTGGCCCGTGAGCTGCATCCGGGCAAGCGTAACTCCCTCGATGCCCTGTGCGAGCGCTACGAGATCAACAACAAGCACCGCACCCTGCATGGGGCCCTGCTGGATGCCGAACTACTGGCCGAGGTTTATCTCGCCATGACTCGCGGGCAGGACAGCCTGGCCATCGGCATGGATGCCGGTGGCGATAGCCGCAGTACTGCCTCCGAATCTGCCCAGGCCGGTGCTGCAGGCGCACCGGTTGTGCCTGCAGCGGCACAGGTCAGGCTGAAAGTGCTGCCGGCCAGCGCCGAGGAGATTGCGGCCCACGACAAGGTGCTGGCTGGTATCGACAAGGAGTCAGGCGGCAAATGCGCCTGGCTGAAGGCCGCCAAACCAACTTGACCGGTCGAGCCGGATGCCGGCACGGTTTCGGCCGGGCCAAACATCCCGCGATTGACCCGAAGTGGCGGAGAGGCCTATGCGATTCAAGTGCCTGTTTGGGAAGGGAACCAGGGGATTTGGCCCCTGGTTCCCGTATAATCCATGGTTTTCCCACCACTAGAGCGAAAAGCGATGAAAGTACTGGTTCCCGTCAAGCGGGTGGTTGATTACAACGTGAAGGTGCGGGTCAAGAGCGATGGCTCCGGCGTCGAGACGGCCAACGTCAAGATGTCCATGAACCCCTTTGATGAAATCTCGGTTGAAGAAGGCCTGCGCCTGCGTGAGGCCGGCGTGGCTACCGAAGTGATTGTGGTGTCCTGCGGCCCCATGGCCTGCCAGGAAACCCTGCGCACGGCCCTGGCCATGGGCGCCGATCGCGCCGTGCTGGTGGAGACCGACGTGGAATTGCAGCCGCTGGCCGTGGCCAAGCTGATCAAGGCCGTCGCCGACAAGGAAGGTCCGCAGATCATCATCGTTGGCAAGCAGGCCATCGATGACGACTGCAACCAGACCGGCCAGATGCTGTCGGCCCTGCTGGGATGGTCCCAGGCCACCTTCGCCAACAAGGTGAAGCTCGAGGGTGACAAGCTGAACGTGGTGCGCGAGGTGGATGGCGGCCTGGAAACCGTGGTCCTGAAGATGCCGGCGGTGATCACCTCCGACCTGCGCCTGAACGAGCCGCGTTACGTGACGCTGCCCAACATCATGAAGGCGAAGAAAAAGCCCATGGAAGTGCTCAAGCCCGACGCGCTGGGTGTGGACGTGACGCCGCGCCTGGTGACGATCAAGGTTGAAGAGCCGCCCAAGCGCAAGGGTGGTCAGAAGGTGCCCGACGTGGCAACCCTGGTGAACAAGATGAGAAACGAAGCAAAGGTGATCGAATGAGCGTTCTGGTTATTGCGGATCATGACAATGCGGCGCTGAAGAACGCGACGCTGAATGCCATCGCTGCTGCCACCCAGATGGGCGGCGACGTGGTGGTGCTGGTGGCCGGCAGCGGCTGCGAAGAGGCGGCCAAGTCGGCTGCCGCGGTGGCCGGCGTGAGCAAGGTGCTGGTGTCGGACGCCCCTTACTTCAAGGACGCCCTGGCCGAGAACCTGGCCACGCTGGTGGTGAGCATCGCCTCCGGCTACAGCCACATCCTGGCGCCGGCAACGGCCAACGGCAAGAGCGTCGCCCCGCGCGTCGCCGCGCTGCTGGACGTGGCGCAGATCTCGGAAATCATCTCGGTGGTCTCGCCCGACACCTTCGTGCGCCCGATCTATGCCGGCAATGCCATGGCAACGGTGCAGAGCAAGGACAAGATCAAGGTCATCACGGTGCGATCGACCGGCTTTGACGCCGCGGCCCGTACCGGTGGTTCGGCCACCGTGGAAGCCGTGGCAGCAACCCCCGATGCCGGCCTCTCCCAGATGATAGGCCGCGACCTGACCAAGTCCGACCGTCCGGAACTGACCGCTGCCAAGGTGATCGTCTCCGGTGGCCGTGGCATGGGTTCCGGTGAAGCCTTCAAGATCCTCGAGCCCCTGGCTGACCGTCTGGGTGCCGCCATGGGTGCTTCCCGTGCGGCCGTGGATGCCGGCTTCGTGCCCAATGACTGGCAGGTCGGACAGACCGGCAAGATCGTGGCCCCTGAGCTGTACATCGCGGTGGGCATCTCCGGTGCCATCCAGCATCTGGCCGGCATGAAGGACAGCCGCGTCATCATCGCCATCAACAAGGATGCTGAAGCGCCGATCTTCGAAGTGGCTGACTACGGCATCGTCGGAGACCTGTTCCAGATCGTTCCGGAACTGGTCAAGGAACTCGGCTGAAGTAAGCAGGGTCGATGCCGGAAAGCCGCAGCGGGCGTCAGCCTCTGCGGCTTTTTTCATTTGGAGGACATGACATGAGCGACTATGCAGCCCCGCTGCGGGACATGCAGTTCGTCCTGACTGAACTGGCCGGACTGCCGGCCCTGTCGCAACTCCCCGGCTGCCAGGACGTGGGCGTCGAACTGGTGATGCAGGTGCTCGAGGAGAATGCGCGGTTTTCCCGGGAAGTGCTGGCACCCCTGAACCTCAGCGGCGATGTCGAAGGTGCGCGCTGGCACGATGGCGGCAAGGTGAGCACCCCGGAGGGTTTCAGGCAGGCCTATGAACAGTTCGTCGCCGGCGGCTGGAATGCACTGCAGTTTCCGGCCGAGTTCGGCGGACAGGGGCTGCCCAAGCTGGTGGCCACGCCGGTCATGGAAATGTGGAAGTCGGCCAACATGGCTTTCTCGCTGTGTCCTCTGCTCACGGCTGGTGCCGTGGAGGCGCTGCTGCTGACCGGCACCGAGTCGCAGAAGCGGACCTACCTGCCGAAGATGGTGGAGGGCAACTGGTCGGGCACCATGAACCTGACCGAGCCCCAGGCCGGTTCCGACCTGGCGCTGCTGCGCACGCGCGCCGAGCCGGCGCATGATCCCGAACTGGGTGCGCATTACCGCATCCACGGCCAGAAGATTTTCATCACCTATGGTGAGCAGGACCTGACCGAGAACATCATCCATCTGGTGCTGGCACGCACGCCGGGGGCTCCCGAGGGTGTGCGCGGCATATCGCTATTCATCGTGCCCAAGTACCTGGTCAAGGCCGATGGCAGCCTGGGCGCGCGCAATGACGTGTTCTGCGCCTCCGTGGAGAACAAACTGGGCATACACGCCAGTCCGACTGCCGTGATGCAGTATGGCAGCGGGGCCGCGGGTGTCAGCGAAGTGGGGCAGGGGGCCGTGGCTTACCTGCTGGGTCAGGAGAATCGCGGCCTCGAGTACATGTTCATCATGATGAATGCTGCGCGTTTCGCTGTGGGCCTGGAAGGCCTGGCCCTGTCGGAACGCGCTTTCCAGCACGCGCTGGCGTATGCGAATGAGCGAGTGCAGGGGCGGGACCTCGCCGGTGGTGGCAAAGGCCAGGCGGTCACCATCATCCACCATCCGGATGTGCGACGTCTGCTGATGGGCATGAAGGCGCAGACCGAAGCCATGCGGGCGCTGGCCTATGTGGTGGCTGCGGCCTCGGATGCGGCGCGCTTGCATCCGGATGCGGGTGAGCGTAAGCGCCAGCAGGCCTTCGTCGAGTTGATGATTCCGGTGGTCAAGGGCTGGAGCACTGAAACATCGATCGACGTGGCTTCGGCCGGCGTCCAGGTGCATGGTGGCACTGGCTACATCGAGGAAACGGGTGCTGCTCAGTACTTGCGCGATGCCCGCATCACCGCCATTTACGAGGGCACCACGGCCATCCAGGCCAATGACCTCATCGGGCGCAAGATCGCCCGCGATGGCGGTGCCGTGGCCAGGGCTGTGGTGGCACTGATGCGCGAGACGCAGGCGGAACTCGAACAGGCCGATGACGAGGCCCTGCAAGCCATGGCCCGGCGATTCTCCGCGGCGGTCACGGCCTGGTCGGATTGTGTCGATTGGATTGCGGCAACATACGCGCGTGACCTGCCGGCTGCGCATGCCGGTTCGGTGCCCTTTCTCATGCTCACCGGCATCGTCGCCGGTGGCTGGCAGGTGATGCGCGCGGCGCTGGTGGCGCGGCGGAAAGTGGCGGAGGCCGGTACGCCGGCAGCGGATCGCTCCTTCCTCCTGGCCAAACGGGTGACGGCACGCTTTTATGCCGACCACATCCTGACCCGTGCCGGCGGCCTGCGTGACAGCGTGATCGAGGGCGCCAGCGGTGTTCTTGATCTTGAAAGTGATCAATTCCAGATGTAGATATCGGTGTTTATTAGCAAGAATAACTAATTATTATCAGGAGCAATGATGGCTTACGAGACCATACTGTATGAGGTGATCGACCGCGTCGCGAAGATTACCTTCAACCGCCCGGAAAAGCTCAACGCCTGGAGTCCCGAAGTACGCAACGACATGACGGCGGCCCTGCGCGCCGCCAATGCCGATGATGGCGTGCGCTCGGTGGTGATCTGCGGTGCCGGCCGCGCCTTCTGCGCCGGCATGGACCTCAAGCCCGGCTCGGACAAGACCTTTGCCCGCGCCTCCCTCAGCGACGAGGAGCAGGCCGCACGCAATGCCGAATACACCCTGCCTTATGAAATCGCCAAGCCGGTGATTGCGGCCATACACGGCCCGGCGGTGGGTGTGGGCATCACCTATCCACTGCTGTGCGACATGCGTTTTGTCGCCGAGGATGCGCGGATCTCCTTCATTTTCCCCAAGCGCGGCCTGATCGGCGAGCTGGGCTCCCATTTTCTGTTGCCGCGCATCGTCGGCTTCTCTGCCGCTTCCGATCTGCTCATGTCAGGGCGCATGATCAATGGCATCGAGGCAGTGGCGCTGGGCCTTGCGCACAAGGCCGTGCCGCAGGAGCAACTGCTCGAGCTGGCGATGACGCGGGCGAAGGAATTCGCCAGCACCGCACCGGCCTCGGTGGCCATGACCAAGCGCCTGTTGTGGGAGGGCCTTGGTTCGACCTATGAGAAGACGCGCAACAAGGAGTCGCGCCTGTTTGCCTGGGCCGGCAGCGCGCCGGATGCCAAGGAAGGCATACGCTCCTTCCTTGAGAAACGTCCGCCGGAGTGGACGCTGAGCGCGGCACGTGATCTGCCCGACAGCATCAAGGAGGCCATCTAGATTGATGGATACCCGGTCGTAGTTGGGACACCGGGTTTGGTCTGGTGTCATTGCCGGCAAAGCCATCCAGGCAGCCGGACACGAAAAAAAGGCCGCAAAGCGGCCTTTTTTTGTATGGCGAAGGTTTACATATTGGGATAGTTCGGCCCGCCGCCACCCTCGGGCACCACCCAGACGATGTTCTGCGTCGGGTCCTTGATGTCACAGGTTTTGCAGTGCACGCAGTTCTGCGCGTTGATCTGCAGGCGGTCGCCACCTTCGGGCGTCTTCACGAACTCATACACGCCAGCCGGGCAGTAACGGCTCTCCGGACCGGCATAGTCCTTCAGGTTGATGTTGACCGGAACGTCGCCGCTCTTGAGCGTCAGGTGTATGGGCTGGTTTTCCTCGTGGTTGGTGCTGGACAGGAACACCGAGGACAGGCGGTCGAAGCTGATCTTGCCGTCGGGCTTCGGATACTCGATGGGCTGGCATTCCGAGGCCTTCTTGAGCATCTCGTGGTCCGAGTGCTGGTGGTGCAGCGTCCAGGGGAATTTGCCACCCAGCGCCACCTGCTCCAGGCCGACCATGACGGTGCCGGTGTACAGGCCCTTGGACATCCACTGCTTGAAATTGCGTGCGCGCCACAGTTCGTCGAACAGCCAGGATTTGCGGAAGGCCTCCGGATAGTCGGTCAACTCATCGCCGGTGCGCTCGGCAGCGAGTGCGGCAAAGGCCGCCTCGGCGGCCATCATGCCGGACTTGATGGCTGCATGGCTGCCCTTGATCCGAGAGGCATTCAGGAAGCCGGCGTCGTCACCGACCAGGCAGCCACCGGGGAAGGTCAGTTTGGGCAGGGACATGATGCCGCCCGCGGCGATGGCGCGGGCACCATAGGCAAGGCGCTTGCCGCCCTCAAAATAGGTGCGGATGGCGGGGTGGGTCTTGTAACGCTGGAACTCCTCGAAGGGGCTCAGCCAGGGATTCTCGTAGGCGAGGCCGACGACATAGCCGACGGCGACCTGGTTGTTTTCCATGTGGTACAGGAAGGAGCCGCCGTAGGTGCTGTTGCTGAGTGGCCAGCCAGCCGTGTGGATGACCAGACCGGCCTGGTGTTTGGCCGGATCGATTTCCCAAACTTCCTTCAGGCCGATGCCGTAGGTCTGCGGGTCGGCATCCTTGCGCAGGTCGTACTTATCCATCAGCTGCTTGCCCAGGTGCCCGCGGCAGCCCTCGGCGAAGAAGGTGTACTTGGCGTGCAGTTCGACGCCGGGCTGGAAATTTTCCGTCTGCTGGCCGTCGCGACCGACGCCCATGTTGCCGGTGGCCACGCCCTTCACGGCGCCCTTGTCGTCGTAGAGCACTTCCGCTGCGGCAAAGCCGGGGAATATCTCCACGCCCAGCGCCTCGGCTTGCTGGCCCAGCCAGCGCGCAACATTGGCCAGGCTGATGATGTAGTTGCCGTGGTTCTGGAAGCCGGCCGGCAGGATGGCATTGGGCACCGTGAATGAACCGGTCTCGCTCAGAAACATGAAGCGGTCTGCGGTCACTGCGGTGTTGAGCGGGGCGCCTTTTTCCTTCCAGTCGGGAAACAGTTCGGTAATGGCGCGCGGGTCCATGACCGCACCGGACAGGATGTGCGCACCGATTTCAGAGCCTTTTTCGATCATGCAAACGCCGATCTCGGCGCCCTTTTCGGCAGCCAGTTGCTTCAGGCGGATGGCTGCAGCCAGCCCGGCCGGTCCGCCCCCCACCACCACCACATCGTATTCCATGACTTCGCGCTGCACGCTTAGCTCTCCTGAATGGGGTCTGCGCTGAACATGATCTGCATCTTTCCCGGCATTATAATGGCGCCCACCCTTTGACGCCTGTACCTGCCTGCGGAGAAACGCCGGACATGGGCGGCACGGTCGGACTTGCAGCAGCGAATTTCTCCCGGGGTCCCTTGAGCCTAGCCATACGCAAACTGGTACACACGGAACGCATTTCCATCCGCTGGGGGGACATGGATGCCATTGGCCATGTCAACAACACCCTGTATTTCCGCTATATGGAACAGGCGAGGGTGGGTTTCTACGAACGCCACGGCCTGAACGAGAACGGCCGCGGACTGCCGCCGGGCTGCGGGCCCGTGGTCATCAATTCCAGCTGCACCTTCCTGCGCGGGCTGGTCTATCCCGGGGACGTGGAGGTGCGCTTCAGCATCGGCGAGCCGGGGCGCTCGAGTATTGTCACGTTTTACGAGATGCGTCCCAGCTACGATAGCGGCACCATCTATGCCGAAGGGCAGGCCAAGGCCTGCTGGATAGACATGAAAGCCGGAAAATCCATTCCATTGCCCCAGGTCTTGCGCGGCCTGCTGGAAGCACCCGGGGCGGCAGCATGACAAGGAGAATGCAATGAGCAAGGTTTATGCAAGTGCCGCTTCCGCACTGGAAGACGTGCTGCACGACAACATCACCATCGCCGCCGGCGGTTTCGGCCTGTGCGGCATCCCGGAAAACCTGATCCAGGCGCTGGTGGACAGCGGTGCGCGCGGACTCACCATCATCGGCAACAATGCCGGCGTCGACGACTTCGGCATGGGCCTGCTGCTGAAAACCCGGCAGGTGAAGAAGGTGATTGCATCCTATGTCGGCGAGAACAAGGAATTCGAGCGTCAGGTGCTGGCGGGCGAGCTGGAGTTGCAGCTGACCCCCCAGGGCACGCTGGCGGAGAAGCTGCGCGCCGGCGGCGCCGGCATTCCGGGGTTCTACACGCGCACCGGTTTCGGCACCAAGCTCACCGAGGAGAAGGACACGCGATCCTTCAATGGCAAGGAATACGTGCTGGAGGAGGCGCTGACGGCCGATGTGTCCATCGTCAAGGCCTGGAAGGGCGACAAGGCCGGCAACCTCATCTATCGCAAGACTGCGCGCAACTTCAATCCCATGATCGCCAGCTGCGGCAAGGTCACCATTGCCGAGGTGGAGGAGCTGGTGGAGGTCGGTGAGCTGGATCCGGATCAGGTTCATACGCCGGGTGTGTATGTCGACCGCATCATCCTCGGGCCGAAGTATGAAAAGCGCATCGAGTTCCGTACGGTGGCAGGGGCGGCCGCCTCGAAGAAGGAATCGCCCATCCGCAATCTCATGGCCCAGCGCGCCGCCCGTGAATTGCGCGACGGCTACTACGTCAACCTCGGCATCGGCATTCCGACCCTGGTGGCGAATTTCATCCCGGAAGGCATCAAGGTCACGCTGCAATCGGAGAACGGCCTGCTTGGCATTGGTCCGTTTCCGTCGGAGGACGGGATCGATGCCGACCTCATCAATGCCGGCAAGCAGACGGTGACCACGCTGCCCGGCTCGAGCTTTTTCTCCAGCGCCGATTCCTTCGCCATGATCCGTGGCGGCCACATCGACCTGTCCATCCTCGGCGGCCTCGAGGTGGCCGAGAACGGTGACCTCGCCAACTGGATGATTCCGGGCGCCATGGTGAAGGGCCCCGGCGGAGCCATGGACCTGGTGGCGGGCGTGAAGAAGGTCATCGTGCTGATGGAGCACACCGCGCGCGACGGCAGCGCCAAGATCCTCAAGGCCTGCAGCCTGCCCATCACCGGCAAGGGCGTGGTCAGCATGATCATCACCGACCTGTGTGTGTTCGAAGTGGGGCAGGTCGGCCTCATCCTGAGGGAATTGCATCCCGGGGTGACGCTGGAGGATGTCAGGACGAAGACCGGTTGTGCCTTCCAGGTGTCATTGCCGGCCTGAGGAGTGGCGGCATTCCGATAAAATCATTGTTTCGGCTGCAATGGGGGCGGGCGCGAATGCGGCCGCCGCAATCCAGCAGCAGGGCGCAGCAGCGCCATCCATCAACAAGTGTCCCGGACAGGCTGTCACGGGACCGCAAGGAGGAGTTCCACATGAGCACTGGCCCCGGCAATGACGTCATGGAGATGCAATTGCGCCGCGAAGGCGCCATTGCCGTCCTCACCATCAACAACCAGTCCCGTCGCAATGCCTGGTCGCAGCCGGTCAAGGACGACTGCATGCGCCACCTTGATAGTCTGATGGTCGACAAGAGTTGTCGCGCCATCGTGATCACCGGGGCAGGCGGGTATTTTTCCTCCGGCGGTGACGTGAAAGGCATGAAAGACCGTCATTCCGAGAACGTCGACGACATCCTGTCGCGCCGCATGCATCGGGTACAGGCGGGCAACCACATCATCAAAACCCTGGTGACCTGCCCGAAGCCGGTGGTCACGGCGGTCGAAGGTCCGGCCTTCGGCATCGGCCTGGGTTTGGCCGTGGGCAGTGACTACACCGTCGCGGCCAGCAATGCGCGCTTCGCCGCTGCGCAGATCCGCCGCGGGCTGTGCCCCGATGGCTATATGTACTACACGGTCACGGCACGCTGCGGTCCCGGTCGGGCGCGCGAGTTGCTGCTGTCCGGGCGCGAGTTCAATGCGGTGGACGCCGAGCGCTGGGGCATCGTCCATGAACTGGCCGAGCCGGGCAAGGCGCTCGAATCGGCGCTGGTGGCCGCCGAACGTTTCGCTGCCGTCCCGCCACTGGCCTTTGCCCTGACCAAAGCGGCCATGAGCAACAGCTACCACACCCTGGAAGCCTGCTTCCGTGCCGAGCAGGATTATCAGCCGGTGGTCGGCCTGTCCAGGGACCACAAGGAATCGGTGTCTGCCTTCCTCGAAAAACGCAAACCGGTTTTCACCGGCGACTAGGGATATCGGTAGAACGCCATGAGCAGTCCTTCCGACGAAGTGATGGAGACCCGGCTCTCCTGGGATGGCGACATTGCCATCCTGACCATCAACAACGAAGCCCGCCGCAATGCCCTGTCGCCGCCGGTGCGCCAGGACATGATGCGCCACCTCGAGGCGCTGATGGCCGAGCGCAAGTGCCGCGGTATCGTCATGCATGGCGCTGGTGCCCACTATTCGGCCGGTGGCGATGTGAAAGGCATGAAGGATCGCACCGCGCGCGGCATGGACTTCATGGAACGCCGCATCAATCAGAGCCCCGACGCCCTGAGCCATCGCATCGTCACCGCGCTGGTGTCCGGTCCCAAGCCGGTCGTGCAGGCAGTGGAAGGCGTGGCACTGGGCGCCGGCCTGGCCTATGCGCTGGCCGGTGATTACACCGTCGCGGCCTCGAACGCCCGCTTTGCCGGATCGCAGGTGCTGCGCGGCCTGTGCCCCGATGGTGGTTTCTATTATTTGCTGACCGCGCGCTGCGGTCCCGGGCGCGCGCGTGAACTGCTGCTCTCCGGGCGAAACTTCACTGCGCAGGAAGCCGAACGCTATGGCATCGTGCACCAGGTGGTCGAGCCGGGCCAGGCGTTGCAGGCGGGTATCGAGGCCTGCCGACGCTTTGCTGCCGTGCCGCCACTGGCCTTTGCGCTGACCAAGGCCGCCATGACGCACAACTATCACACGCTGGAAGACTGTTTCCGCGCCGAGCAGAACTATCAGCCCATCGTCGGGCTGTCGCGCGACCACAAGGAATCCGTGGCCGCATTCCTCGAGAAGCGCAAGCCGGTGTTCAACGGCGAGTGAACCGGCAGCCTGCGCATCGAATTACCCTGACCCACATAACATCCCACTGAGGCGGAGACACCATGAGCGAAGAGAAGAAGGAAGTGATGGAAGCCAATGTCACCTGGCAGGGCGAGGTGGCCATCCTGACCATGAACAACGTGGCGCGGCGCAATGCCATCTCCGATCCGGTCAAGTACGACCTGTCCCGCCACATGACCGAACTGGCGGCCAACCGCAAATGCCGGGCCATCGTTCTCACCGGCGCGGGCGGTTTCTTCTCCGCCGGCGGGGATGTGAAAAGCATGAAGGAGCGCGGCGCTGCCGGGCAGGGCTTGATCGAGCGGCGCCTGCGCATGGGCGGGATCCTGCACACCCTGGTGCGCCAGCTGGTCGAAGGCCCCAAGCCGGTGGTCACGGCCGTCGAGGGCTTTGCCTACGGCGCCGGCCTGGCGCTGGCCATGGCCAGCGACTGGACCGTGGTATCCAAAGGCACACGCTTCGCCGCGGCCCAGATCCTTCGCGGCCTGTGCCCGGACGGCGGTCTTTACTACCTGCTGGCGGCGCGCACCAATCCCGGTCGCGCCCGCGAACTGCTGCTGTCGGGCCGCACCTTCAGCGCCGAGGATGCAGTGAACTGGGGTGTGGGACACGAGCTGGTGGAGCAGGGCCTGGCCCTGGATGCGGCGGTCAAGGCTGCCGAACGCCTGGCGTCGGTGCCGCCGCTGGCCTATGCGCTGACCCGCGCGGCGATGACCCACAGTTACCACACGCTGGAGGCCTGCTTCAAGGCGGAGCAGGATTATCAGCCGATAGTCGGGCTGTCCAAGGATCACAAGGAGTCGGTGGCCGCCTTCCTCGAGAAGCGCAAGCCGGTTTTTACCGGCGAGTGATGCAGGCACTACCCGCCTCGACCCCGAACAGCACAAGGAATGCCCATGAGCGACAACAATGAACCCGTGATGGAGATGCAGCTGCGCAGCGAAGGCGGCATCGCCATCCTTACCATCAACAATGTGTCCCGCCGCAATGCCATGTCCGACCCGGTCAAGGACGACTTCCTGCGCCACCTGAAGTCCCTGATGAGCGACAAGGCCTGCAAGGCCATCGTGGTGACCGGCGCAGGTGGCGTGTTCTGCTCCGGCGGCGACGTGAAGAACCAGAAGAAGAAGGCTGATGCCGGCGTGGACTTCATGTCCCGCCGTCTGTCGCGTCTGGGCGGCAGTTCGGAGATCATCCCGATGCTGGTGTCCGGCCCCAAACCGGTGGTGACCGCGGTCGAGGGCCCGGCCTTCGGCGTGGGCATGGGCTATGCCGTTTCCGGTGATTACACCGTGGCGGCGAAGAACGCACGGTTCGCCGCGGCGCAGATTCGCCGCGGCTTGTGCCCGGATGGGCTGATGTACTACACCGTGACGGCGCGCTGCGGTCCCGGCCGTGCCCGTGAACTGCTGCTGTCCGGCCGCGAAATCAATGGCGAGGAGGCACTGCGCTATGGCCTGGTGCATGAACTGGCCGAGCCGGGCAAGGCGCTGGAGGCGGCCATGGTCGCTGCCGAGCGTTTTGCGGCGGTGCCACCGCTGGCCTTTGCATTGACCAAGGCGGCCATGACGCACAGCTATCACACACTGGAAGCCTGTTTTCGTGCCGAGCAGGATTACCAGCCGATGGTGGGGCTGTCGAAGGATCACAAGGAATCGGTTGCGGCATTCCTGGAAAAAAGGAAGCCCGTATTCACCGGCGAGTAACCCGAGGCGTCTGTTCTGCCCGGCTTGATCCGCCGGTCATTCAGCCCCGCATGCAGAGCCATGCCCAGCGGCTGTCGCCGGGCATTTTTTTGCGTCGGGGACGCGCCGGAGGCATGCTTTTGCGGTAACATCGTCCATCCCATCCCCTTGTAAGTCAATGACTAAATATGTGTTTGTAACGGGTGGTGTCGTTTCCTCGCTGGGGAAGGGGATAGCCGCCGCCTCTCTCGCCGCCATCCTCGAATCCCGCGGCATCAAAGTCACCATGCTGAAGCTGGATCCCTACATCAATGTGGATCCGGGGACCATGAGTCCTTTCCAGCACGGCGAAGTTTTTGTCACCGAAGATGGCGCGGAAACCGACCTCGACCTCGGTCATTACGAGCGCTTCCAGTCCTCGCGGATGAAGAAGTGCAACAACTTCACCACCGGCCAGATCTACGAGTCCGTCATCCGCAAGGAGCGTCGCGGCGACTATCTCGGCCGGACGGTGCAGGTGATTCCGCACATCACCGACGAAATCAAGGCCTCCATCGCCCGAGGCGCCAGTGGCGCCGACGTGGCTATCGTGGAAATTGGTGGCACGGTGGGTGACATCGAGTCGCTGCCTTTTCTCGAGGCGATACGCCAGATGGGCATGGAGCTGGGGCGCAGCAGCACCTGCTACATCCACCTCACCCTGGTTCCGTACATCAAGTCCGCCGGCGAGATCAAGACCAAGCCGACGCAGCACTCGGTGAAGGAACTGCGCGAGATCGGCATCCAGCCCGACGTGCTGCTATGCCGGACCGACCGCCCCTTGCCCGATGAGGAACGCAAGAAGATATCGCTGTTCACCAATGTGCAGCTGGAGTCGGTGATCTCCGTGTGGGATGCCGATTCCATCTATATGATTCCCGGCATGCTGCACCGGCAGATCCTGGACGAGATCGTCTGCCACAAGCTGAGCATTCTGGCCAAGCCGGCCGACCTGTCGGCCTGGGAGAAGCTGGTGTATGCGCTGGAGCATCCCGCGCACGAGGTGACCATTGCCATGGTCGGCAAGTACGTCGGCCTCACCGAGTCCTACAAGTCGCTCACCGAGGCGCTGCTGCATGCAGGCCTGCACACCCTGTCCAAGGTCAACATCCGCTACATCGACTCCGAGGTGGTGGAGTCCGACGGCACGGCGGCACTCACAGGCGTGGATGCGGTGCTGGTGCCGGGTGGCTTCGGCAAGCGCGGCGTCGAAGGCAAGATCAAGGCGATCCAGCTGGCACGCGAGAACGGCATTCCCTACCTGGGCATTTGCCTCGGCATGCAGCTGGCCGTCATCGAATATGCGCGCAATGTCTGCGGGCTGGCCGGGGCCAATTCCACCGAATTCGATCCGGACACGCCGCATCCGGTGATCGCGCTGATCGCCGAGTGGCAGGATCGCGACGGACAGGTCGAGCGCCGTACCGAGAAGTCCGACATGGGCGGCACCATGCGCCTGGGTGCGCAGGCCGCCTCATTGGAGGCCGATAGCCTGGCACGCAACATCTACGGTACCGAGGTCATCAACGAGCGCCATCGCCATCGCTACGAAGTGAACAACCAGTACATCGACCGGCTCAAGGACAAGGGCATGCGCATCTCCGGCCTGACCCAGGCCGAAAGCCTGTGCGAAGTGATCGAACTGCCGGCGCACCCCTGGTTCCTGGGCTGCCAGTTCCACCCGGAGTTCACCTCGACACCGCGTGGTGGCCATCCGCTGTTCACGTCCTTCGTCCAGGCAGCCCTCAAGCGCCAGGAACAAAGCGCCAAGGCGCCGGTCTCGGCATGAAACTGTGCGGATTCGAAGTCGGGCTGGACCAGCCCTTCTTCCTCATCGCCGGTCCCTGCGTGATCGAGTCGCGGCAGATGGCCATGGATACCGCCGGCCAGCTGAAGGAGATTGCCGCAGCGGTGGGCGTGCCCTTCATCTACAAGTCGTCTTATGACAAGGCCAACCGCAGTTCCGGCAAGTCCTTCCGCGGACTGGGCATGGACGAGGGCCTGGCCATCCTGCAGGACGTGAAGAAAACCATTGGCGTTCCGGTGCTGACCGACGTGCACGAGATCGGCGAGATCGCGGCCGCGGCTGCCGCCGTCGATGTGCTGCAGACACCGGCTTTCCTGTGCCGCCAGACCGATTTCATCCATGCCGTAGCCGCATCGGGCAGGCCGGTGAACATCAAGAAGGGCCAGTTCCTGTCGCCGCAGGAGATGAAAAACGTCGTCGACAAGGCGCGCGAGGCTTCCAGTTCCGACACCATCATGGTGTGCGAGCGCGGCGCCTCCTTCGGCTACAACAACCTGGTGTCGGACATGCGCTCCCTTGCGGTGATGCGCGACACCGGTTGCCCGGTGGTCTTCGATGCCACCCATTCGGTGCAGTTGCCGGGCGGGCAGGGCACGGTCTCCGGAGGGCAACGCGAGTTCGTGCCCGTGCTGGCACGCGCGGCCATGGCCGTGGGCATTGCGGGGCTGTTCATGGAAACCCATCCGGACCCGGCCAAGGCGATGTCCGACGGTCCCAATGCCTGGCCGCTGGGGCGCATGAAGTCGCTCCTGACGACACTCAAGGACATTGACGCGCTGGTCAAGCGGCGCGGGCTGGAAGAGCAGCATAGGTAGCAGGCGCAGTAATCTGAACAAGCATTCAACTACAGGGTAGAACCATGAGCTCCATCGTCGACATCGTTGCAAGGGAAATTCTGGACTCGCGCGGCAATCCCACCGTGGAGGCCGACGTGCTGATTGAATCAGGCGTGATGGGTCGTGCATCCGTTCCTTCCGGCGCCTCCACCGGCAGCCGCGAAGCGCTGGAACTGCGCGACCTCGATGCCACCCGCTATGGCGGCAAGGGCGTGCTCAAGGCTGTGGAGAACATCAACACCGAAATATCCGAAGCCATCATGGGCCTGGACGCCCAGGAGCAGAGCTTCATTGACAAGACCCTGATCGAACTCGATGGCACCGACAACAAGGCACGCCTTGGCGCCAATGCGATGCTGGCCGTCTCGATGGCCGTGGCCAAGGCGGCTGCCGAGGAGTCCGGCCTGCCGCTGTATCGCTACTTCGGCGGCTCGGGCGCCATGCAGATGCCGGTGCCCATGATGAACGTCATCAATGGCGGCGCTCATGCCAACAACAGCCTGGATATCCAGGAGTTCATGATCGTCCCGGTGGGCGCGCAGAGTTTTCGCGACGCCCTGCGCTGCGGCGCCGAGGTGTTCCAGTCGCTGAAGAAGCTGCTCGACAGCAAGGGCATGTCCACCACCGTCGGTGATGAAGGCGGTTTCGCACCCAACCTGGCCAATCACGAGGCGGCGATACAGCTCATCCTCGAAGCCATCGACAAGGCCGGCTACCAGCCTGGCAATGACGTTGTGCTGGCGCTGGATTGCGCCAGCTCCGAGTTCTACAAGAACGGGAAATACATCCTTTCGGGTGAAGGCCTGGAACTGAGCTCCGCTCAGTTCACCGACTTCCTCGCCAACTGGGCCGACAAATTTCCCATCGTCTCCATCGAGGACGGCATGGCCGAAACCGACTGGGATGGCTGGAAGGGCCTCACCGACCGCCTCGGCCGCAAGGTCCAGTTGGTGGGTGATGACCTTTTCGTCACCAATACCCGCATCCTGCAGGAAGGCATTTCGCGTGGTATCGCCAACTCCATCCTGATCAAGGTCAATCAGATCGGCACGCTCACCGAGACTTTCGCCGCCATCGAGCTGGCCAAGCGCTCCGGCTACACCTCGGTGATCTCGCATCGCTCCGGCGAAACCGAGGACACCACCATCGCCGACATCGCCGTGGGCATGAATGCGCTCCAGATCAAGACCGGTTCGCTGTCGCGCTCCGACCGCGTTGCCAAGTACAACCAGTTGCTGCGCATCGAGGAAGACCTCGGCGAAGGCGTGAACTACCCCGGACGCGACGCGTTCTACCAGTTGCGCGGATAAGGACGCCGATCCCGGTCCATCATGCGCCTGGTTGCCCTTGCCCTGGCTTTCCTCATCGTCGTCATTCAGTATCCGCTGTGGCTGGGCAAGGGCGGATGGTTGCGGGTTTGGGAACTCGACCGCCAGGTCGGGCTGCAGAAGCAGGCAAATGACAAGCTGCGCCAGCGCAATGGCGCGCTGGATGCCGAAGTCCGCGACCTCAAGCAGGGGTTCGAGGCTGTCGAGGAACGCTCGCGCTACGAACTGGGCATGATCCGCCAGGACGAAGTCTTCTTCCAGATTGTCCAGCCAGGCAGCAGCGCACCGCCTGCGGTACCGGTGCAGACAGCACCATCGCGCCCTGCCAAGCCAGTGGCGAAATCCGCAGCCAAAGCGCCGGCAGCTTCCGCGACCCCTCAGACAACGGCACGGTCAGCGACTGGGGCTGCCTCTGCCACACCCGCCGCCGCCCCGGCTACCCCGTCCCCCCCTCAATAGGAGCTGCCTGCATGGGCAACCGCGTCGCCGTCATCACCGGATCCACCAGTGGCATAGGCCTGGGCATTGCGCAGGCGCTGGCCAGGGAGGGCTGCAACATATTGCTCAACGGCTTCGGCGATGGCGCCGAGATCGGCCGCATCCGCAGCGGCCTGGCCAGCGAGTTTGGTGTGGCGGTGCTCTACAGCGCCGCCGACATGACCAGACCTGCGGAGATCCGCGACATGATGGCTATGGCTGCGACCGAGTGGGGCGGCCTGGATATCCTCGTCAACAATGCCGGGATACAGCATGTATCACCGGTGCATGAGTTCCCGGAAGAGCAGTGGGATCGCATCATCGCCATCAACCTGTCCTCGGTGTTCCATTGCAGCAAGGCGGCCTTGCCGCTGATGCGCGCCCGGGCTGACAAGGGAGGTGGGCGCATCGTCAACATCGCCTCGGCGCATGGTCTGGTCGCCTCGCCCTTCAAATCTGCCTATGTGGCGGCCAAGCATGGCGTGCTGGGTTTCACCAAGAGCCTGGCACTGGAAACGGCGAAAGAAGGTATCACCTGCAATGCCATCTGCCCTGGCTATGTGCTCACGCCGCTGGTGGACAAGCAGGTGGACGATCAGGCGCGAGTCCACGGCATTCCACGAGAGCGCGTGATCAGCGAGGTGATCCTCAAGCCCCAGCCCACCGGCCGTTTCGTCGAGATAGCGGAGGTCGCCGCCATGGTGGTCCACCTGTGTTCCGACGCGGGCAGATCCATCACTGGCGCAGCGCTGTCCATGGACGGGGGCTGGACCGCAGCCTGACCCGGGTTTCACCGGAATGCCCCATCGGCGTTCCTCGAGGATGCGGCCTGCCTCCCTGGATGGACAAGGCTGCACCACATCGCCACATGACCAAGGAGGAGTGAATCATGGCTGAGATGATCAATGTCGGTGAGGCTCTGCTGCGCAGGCAGATAGCCGCTGTCTACGAGGCCTGGGGCATGTCAAAGGCGCACATCGACACCACCGTGGACGTGATGGTGGAGACGGACCTTCGCGGCATCGACTCCCACGGCATCGGCATGCTGCCGGGTTATCAGGAGAAGAAGGACAGCGGCCGCCTCAATCCCAGGCCGGACATCCGCATCGTGCGTGAAACGCCGGCCACGGCGCTCATCGATGCCGGGCGCAGCATGGGGCATCCGCCTGCCGTCATGGCCATGAAACTGGCCATCAGCAAGGCGAAGGCCATCGGCATCGCAGCCGTGGGCGTATGCAATTCCAACCACTACGGTGCCGCCGGCTACTACAGCATGATGGCTTCCGATGCTGGTCTGCTTGGCATGGCCTTCACCAGCGTCACCACGCCCATCATGGTGCCCACCTTCGGGCGCGATCCCTGGCTGGGCACCAACCCCATCGCCTTTGCCGCACCGGCGAAGCGCAACAAGGCCTTCTCGCTGGACATGGCCACGACCACGGTGGCCAGCGGCAAGGTGTCCATTGCCAAGAGGAAGGGCACGCCCATGCCCGCCGGTTGGGCGCTGGACAAGGACGGCCAACCCCTCACCGATGCGGCCAAGGCACCCAGTGGCCGCCGCCGCCTGACGCCGCTCGGCGGCACCCGAGAGTTGGGCAGCCACAAGGGTTATGGTCTGGCCATGATGGTGGAAATACTGTGTTCCACCCTGAATGGCCAGCGGTCTGCCGATCGCGACCTCACTGATCCGGACCAGCGCATGAAGACGAAGGAAACCGTGGGCCACTTCTTCATCGCCATCGATCCGGTCATGTTCGGCGGTGGCGAAGCGTTCAGGGAAGAGATGGATGTGGTGATGGACCGCCTGCGTGCAACACCGCCTGCGGATCCGGGAAGGCCAGTGCAGGTGGCGGGGGACGCGGAGTACGCCGCCTATGCCGAGCGCAGGCAGTCCGGCATTCCGCTCACCCGCGCCCTGTATGAAGAAGTGCGCGAGGTGTGCCAGCAAAGCGGGGCGAAGTTCATCCTCGTTGAATGATGACATTCATTGTTCTGATGTCATAAAGAAAAGGCTGATCATCTGTATCTGATCATAATACAGCTTCGGTTTCCGGGGCCGGCCGACGCCGCCCTGGTATCCGTCCTCCTAATGCAGGGACTTTGATCCGTGCTGCGGATGAATTGCTCAGTCCGCGAGCATTCGGCCGCGGGGTCGATGTGCAAGGCGGTGACGGAAAAGTTACTGTTGCGGGTTCCGGCCTCGAAGGCCAATGCCAGAGCGTCCAAGCCATGCTCTCCCGGGGCTGCCGATCCGCGGAGTGCGGAGGCATGCCGGGGCTGTGACCAGCCAGCATAGAGACCGGTCATGGTGGCGCAGCAGCAGGGCTAGTCCGAAAAGACCAGTGAATCACCGCAAAGGCTGGTGAGGGGCCGGCTGGTGCACCAGTCCGCCGCGCATGAGCCCATGAGCCCGGAAGTCGTCCGTCCACCCGATATACTTCCCCTCACTTGGACTGATTCACTGCAGGCAATCTTCATGTGCCTGCATTCGGGTCACCCACCCGCGCCGCTTTCACCACAGGACAGCATGAACGACGAAGAACTGGTTTGCGGGCTGCGGGCCAGCCTGGCATATGGACTGAAACCCGGGCGTGCCCAGGCGCTGCTGCAAGTCCTCGAGGATGAATTGCTGGTGCCGGCCGGGCTCTATCTGGATGGTGGTTTGATACATGACGGCACGTCATCACCATACTCCCCCGAGATTGCCGGACTGGTGACGCGGGCCGACGGGCACGACCTTGCCGAGCGGGACCGGGCCAGGGTCGAAGCCTGGCTGATTGCACAGCCTCTTGTGGCCGAATTCACCTTGGGACCACGCCAGTCTGCCGGCAGCCCCGATGCGGCGGCCTTTCGCAGCGGCGAAGGCGCCTGA
Source organism: Betaproteobacteria bacterium (assembly GCA_947474715.1). GTDB lineage: Bacteria > Pseudomonadota > Gammaproteobacteria > Burkholderiales > SG8-39 > CAIYPG01. The sequence continues at coordinate 26,401 of CANJJT010000024.1, read as the reverse complement.
CGCTTGGGCTCAGGCAACATCGCTGGTGCAAGCATGGTGACAGTCCCGCGAGCTGGCCTGCGCCCGCAGCAGGGGCTGCGGTCGATGAGGCCGGCTTTGTGCCGTGTGCGCAGCCGCTTGCTTGGCCTGTCATGATGCAACCCCGTACCCGACGCATCGTGCAGGCCGTGCTCTACGAGACCATCGCCGTCGTCATCGTCACGCCGATACTCACCTGGCTGTTTGCGCATCCGCCCTTGTCGGCCTTCGCCCTCTCGGTTTTCATGTCCGGTATTGCGCTGGCCTGGAACTATGTCTTCAACCTGCTTTACGAGCGCTGGGAAGCGGCGCAGGTGGTGAAGGGACGCACGCTGTGGCGTCGCGTGGTGCATGGCGTGGCTTTCGAGGGAGGGCTGGCCCTGATCCTCATTCCCGTCATGGCGCTGTGGCTGGAGGTGTCGCTGATCGAGGCCCTGCTGGCGGATATCGGCATCGTGTTGTTCTTCTTTTTCTACACCGTCGCCTTCACCTGGGTCTTTGACCGGGTGTTCGGGCTGCCGCAGTCGGCCCTGCCGCGCACTGAAGGCGGGTAGCGCCAAGTGATGGTATCGGTGCGCTGAGTGGCGCACCTGCGGTGCGGCGTTGCCTGGGGTGCTGAGGGCTCGCCTGTCGGTCAGCGCGGAAGATAGCCTCTATACTGCGGCCTGCGACAGAAGCAGGCCGGACTCGAATGACACCGGACACAGATCCGGGCCGGTCCATTACCAGCAATGCCTACTATGCCGGAAGGCATGGCATGTCACGATGTGCGTCCAAAGGAGGATGGCAGGATGAATACCCCGAAGCTGCTCAAAGTCGGTGTCCTGATGGGCATTGGCTGCCTGTCCGGACCCTTGATGGCGCAAAACCCTGCGGCCAGTTATCCGTCGCGGCCGGTCACCATCATCAGTCCCTTCGCACCGGGTGGCTCGGTGGACGTGGAATCGCGCATGTATGCACCAGTGATCAGCAAGATCATGGGCCAGCCCTTCGTGGTCGACTACAAGGTCGGTGGCGGCACCACCATCGGCACCGGCTATGTGGTCAAGGCGCCGCCCGATGGTTACACGCTGCTGGGCGTGACCACGGCACTCACGGTGGTGCCGGCTTTCTACAAGGATCTTCCGTTCAGCATCGTCAAGGACCTGGCCCCGGTGTCATTGATGGCCAGGCGCACCTCGGTGCTGATGGCCAACAACCAGTTCGGGCCGAAGAACTTCGCCGAGTACATCGCCTATGCCCGTGCCAATCCGGGCAAGGTGAATTACGGCACGGCCGGCGCAGGGGAGATCAGCCACCTGGCCGGTTCCTGGTTGCATTCGCTCACCAGGACCAGCGTAACCTTCGTGCCATTCAAGGGCACCGGCCCGGCGCTGCAGGAGTTGATGGCCGGCCGGGTCGATGTGGCCTCGGGCATCATGTCCGCGGCACTGCCGCTGCTGCAATCGGGCAAGGTGCGCGTCCTGGCTGTGCTGGGCAAGCAGCGCGTGAAGCAGTATCCGGACGTTCCCACGGTGGCCGAATCCGGCGTGCCTGACTATGAGTACGGCGCCTGGATGGGTTTTGTCGCGCCGGCGGCGACGCCACCGGCCATCATCAACAAGCTGAGCGAGGGTTTCGCCAGGGCGGTGAAGACACCCGAGATCGTCGCGCAGCTCGAGCAGCAGGCCGCCGTCCCGGTGGGCAGCGCGCCGGCCGAGTTCAGGCAGTTGATTGCCATCGAGGTTGCCCGCTGGCAGAAGGTGGTGGACGATTCGGGCATCAAGCTGGCTGAATAGCCGGCGCGGGACGCCGTGACCACATAAGAGGAGACTCACATGATCCACGCCAGGAGCGGACGCGAGGCCATCGACGGCCTGTATCTGCAGGAACTGCCGAAGTTCAACAAGAAGCACTGGGTCTCGGACATCTTCGGGCCGCGCTGGTCCGAGGGCAAGGCACCCGGGCCTCAGGCCCTGATGGCGGACCTGGAGCCGGGCGAGGTGGTGCAGCCACACTTTCACGGCACCAGCCAGTTCCAGGTGTTCCCGGCGGGCTCGGGCACTATCGGCCGAAAGAGCGACCCTATCCGCTCGCTGTCGGTGCAGTTCAAGGATCACCACACCGCCTATGGCCCTATCACGGCAGGACCCAACGGACTCACCTTCATTTCGCTGCGCGTATTCACCGGTGCTTCACGCGCCGTGTACCTGGCTGACCCGAATTTCCGCGAGCAACTCAAGCCGAGCAAGCGACGCAACTGGCTGTCGCCGCAGCTGGAGCTATCTACCGTGTCCATCCTCAAGCACCGCGAGGATATCCGCTGGGAACCGGTGTGGGACAAGTCCACCATCGACGACGAGATGTTCGCGCAATTGCTGCGCATCGGTGCCAACAAGGCCGTGCCGGGTCCCGATCCAAAGCGTGCCGCGGGCTACTACGTCTTTGTCGTGAACGGCAGCATGATCCATGACGGCAAGGACATGGGCCTGTGGTCCATGGCCGTGGTCGAACCCACCGAGGCCGCCTACGAAATCAAGGCAGGTCCCGGCGGGCTGGAAGCGCTGGTGATGGAGTTTCCGCTGGATTACGAGTAGCGCGCACTCGTCGGATGGAGTGCTTTCATGTCAGGCGTGGACACTAGACCGCAGGCAACAAGGAGGAAGACGTGGATTTCAGACTGAGTGAACAACAGCGCATGATGGTTGATTCGGTGCGTGCGCTGGCCGAAAAGGAATTCAAGCCGCATCTGGTCGAATGGGACCAGGCACGCGGCTTTCCCAGGAAGGAAGTGGCGCGGAAGCTCCGCGAACTGGGCCTGTTGGGCATGACCCTGCCCAAGGAGCATGGCGGGGCGGGCATGTCCTTCCTCGATTACATCCTCGCCCTGGAACCGCTGGCCGAAGCCACCCAGTGTGCCGCGCTGGTGCTCACCTCGTCCTGCGGCGGGCCGGTCAACCACCTGCTGGAATTCGGCTCCCCGGAAGTGAAGGCGAAGTTCCTGCCGCTGCTGTCTTCCGGTGAAATGATGTGCGCCATCGCCATGACCGAATCGGAAGCCGGGTCGGACACGGGGGCCGTGCGGACCCGCGGCGTCATCCAGGGCGATCAACTGGTGATCAACGGCACCAAACTCTATGTCGGCGGTTCCGGGGCCTTTGAAATGATGGTGGCCTACGTGCGCATGTCCGATGCACCAGGGACCGAGGGCCTGGGGAGTGTGCTGGTCACCAAGGATGCACCGGGCCTCAAGTACGGCCGCACCCAGGAAATGATGGGGCTGCGCGCCGTGCCGCGAGCCGAGATCATATTTGATGACTGCCGCGTGCCTGTGTCACAGATCCTCACCCGGCCGGGGCAGTTCCGCGCAATGATCAATTCCTTCAACAGCGAGCGTATCCACAATGCCATGTTCTGCGTCGGGCAGGGGCAGGCGGCACTGGACGAGGCGCTCGCCTATGCGCGCATGCGCAAGCAGTTCGGTCGGCGTATCGGCGACTTCCAGGGCATACGCTGGAAGCTCGCCGACATGGGCATGAAGCTGCAGGCGGCGCGACTGCTGGTGTATCACGCGGCGGCCAAGTTTTCCGCCGGCGAGGATGCGGCTATGGAAGCCTCCATGGCCAAGACCTTCGCATCGGAAGCCGCCTTCGAGGTCGGCCATCAGGCCATGCAGATCTGCGGCGCCAATGGCTATGCCTCGGGCAGCCGGGTGGAAGTGCTGTTCCGTGACATTCGCGGCCATATGCTGGGTGGCGGCAGTGTCGAGGCCGTGCGCAACTTCATTGGTAAACGATTGATGGACGGTTGAATCCAGCCTGCCATGCGAAGCCCAGTGGCGGGAATACGCGACGGGCACCCTGAAAAGTGAGGAGGGATGATTTGATGCATATCCTGTGGATGCGCTGCCTGCTGCGCGCATGCGGTGGGCTGCTGGGCGGACTGCTTGCGGTCAGTGTGATTGCGCAGGAATATCCCTTCCGGCCAATCCGGCTGGTGCTGCCGTTTGCACCGGCCGGCAGTACCGATGTGATCGGCCGTGCCGTCGGCCAGAAGCTGGGTGAGGCCCTGAAGCAGCCGGTCATCATCGACAATCGGCCGGGCGCTGGCGGCACGGTCGGCTACCAGTTCGTGTCCAAGGCGCCAGCCGACGGTCATACGCTGTTGATGTCCGGTTCCGTGATGGCTATCTACAGCGTATTCGGCTCCGAGTTGCCATTTGACCCCATCACCGAGTTCACCCCGGTGGGCACGCTGGCGGATATTCCATTGGGCATTTTCGCCGGCAGTGCCACGCCGTTCAGGACGCTGGCCGATCTGGTTGCCGCTGCGAAAGCCGGTCCGGGCAAGTACAGCTATGGCTCGCCCGGGGTGGGCACTTCGGCGCATCTGGCCTGCGAGATCCTGCTGTTTCGCGCCGGCATCCAGATCGTGCATGTGCCCTACAAGGGCAATGCACCGTCGGTGAGCGACTTGTTGGGCGGACAGATTCCGCTGCTGTGTTCCAGCCTGGCCGGCGTATTGCCCAATATCAAGGCCGGTAAGATGCGTGCCCTGGCGGTGACGGGCATCTCACGTGCAGCTCCGGTGCCTGAGGTGATGACCTTCAGGGAAGCGGGCATCGCCAGCCTCGACAACGGGACCTGGATGGGCTTTGTGGCGCAGGTGCAGACGCCGCAGGCGATCATCACGCGCTTGAACACGGAATTGAACCGCAGCCTCAAGGCGCCCGACCTCACCGAGCGCTTCGATGCCGCCGGTGCCGTCGCGCTGATCAGCACACCGCAGGAGTATGCGCAGCGGCTGCAGCGGCTGCGTGAAGACCTGGATGAGTTTCGCAAGCGCACCGGATTCAGGCTTCAGTAGTGCGCCGGCAAGGCAAGCCTATCCATGGCCGTCATGCTGCGGCCCTTTGGTCATGACCGATTCACGATGAACTGGACAAGCGCATGAGTACCCCGACCACACCCGATCCGCTCCGCCTCGACGGGCGGATTTTCGAGCCTTCACGCATCGCCATCTTCGGGGCCAGCCCCAACGTCAGCCAGTTCAACGGCAAGGTGGTGCAGGCGCTCAAGCACTGGAACTTTTCAGGCGAGGTGCTGCCGATCAATCCGAATTACCAGGATGTGCTGGGGTATCGCTGTTATCCCTCGCTGGATGAGGCCGAGGGCCGGGTGGATGCCGCCATCGTGGCCACCGGACGAGACCGGGTATTGCCGGCACTCGAAAGTGCTGCAGCGCGTGGCGCACGGCTGGGGGTGATCGTGTCGGCGGGATTCGGTGAGGCCGACGCCCACGGCAAGCAATTGCAGGCAAAACTCACGGCCTTCACGCGCACTTCCGGCATGCGCGTGGTGGGTCCCAATTGCCTGGGCTACATGAATGTGGCAAAGGGCATTCCGCTGAGTGCCGCAGCCGTGCCGCAGTTCGAGCGCATCCGCAAAGGCCCTGTCGGACTGGTGAGCCATAGTGCCGGGCTGGGAGTGGCAACAGTGCTGTACTACGGGCTGCGCAAGGGGCTGGGTTTCAGCCACCTGCTGAGCGCGGGCAATGAAGCGGATATCGACCTGGCGCAATTCGTCGAGTTTCTCGTCGAAGACCCCAACACGAGAATCATCCTTGCCGTGATCGAGCAGATTCGCGATTACCCGCGCTTCTGCCGTGCGGCATTACGTGCCGCTGAGTTGAAGAAACCCATCATCGTGCTCAAGGTGGGGCGCTCCGAAGTCGGTGCCCGCATGGCCAGTTCCCACACCGGTTCCATGACCGGCAGCGACGAGATCCAGGACGGCCTGTTCCGGCAACTGGGTATCGTGCGCGCCTTTGACTATCCGGAGCTGTGCGATGTCGCCAGCATCCTGATGCAGGACAAGCCCTGGACCGTCACCCCCAGCCCCCGGGTGCTGGCGCTGTCCGGCTCGGGCGGGTTAGGCACTTTCTTTGGCGATCTTGCGTCCATCGCGGGGCTGGACCTGCCGCCACTGGAGGCTGCCGAGAAGGAGATCTTCAAGGAAGCGGCGGACGATCCTTCCAAGCTGCAGAATCCCATTGATCTCTCCGGTCTGGCCTCGGGCAACCACAATCGCTATGCCGAGGCGCTGGCGGCGGCCGTGCGTTCCGAACGCTATGACGTCGCGGTACCCATCATCTCGGTGGCCAAAAGCTATGCGCCGTTGATTGAGCGCTTCATCGAGGTGGCACAGAATACGCCCAGGACCGTCTGCCTGATCTTCGCCGGCGGGGACTACTCCAACACCGAGCGCGACCTGCTGGAGCAGTCGGCGAAGCTGCCCTGGTTCCACACCTCCGAAGCCTGCATCAGGGCGATATCGCTGGTGGGGCAGTACCACAGCCTGCGCGCACAACTGGCCGGGGAGGGCATGACGGCATTGCGCCTAAAAATGGCGGACAGCTTCCCGCAGTTCGATCCGGCTGCGCAACACGCCATCGAAGAGCAGATCCTGTCGGAGCGCGAAACCACCGACATCCTGAGGCAGGGCGGATTGCCGGTCATGGCCTCCGGACTGGCGACATCGGAGGATCAGGCCGTGGCGCTGGCACGAGGCATCGGCTTTCCGGTGGCCCTCAAGGTGGAGGCGGCGGATCTGGTGCACAAGGCGAAGGCGGGCGGCGTGGTGATCGGCGTGCGGGAAGCCGATCAGGTAGGCAGTGAATTCCGGCGCATGGCCGGACTTGGATTGCCTGGTTTCAGGGGGGTGCTGGTGCAGGAGATGGCGGCTTCAGGGCTGGAACTCATCGTCGGCGCCAAGCGCGACCCCCTGCTGGGCATGGCACTGACGGTCGGCGTAGGAGGCGTGTACACCGAACTGTTCCAGGATGTGCAATGCGCCCGCCTGCCGCTGTGCCAAGCCGACGTTATGGGCATGCTCGCGCGCCTGAGGATAGGCAGAAAGCTGCTCGAAGGCGGTTTCGACCTGCAGTCCGTGGCGGACATGGTGATGCAGTTGCAACAGGTGCTGGAAACCGAAGGCGAGCGGGTCACGCAACTGGACATGAATCCGGTGATCGTGCAGGTCGCCGGCAAGGGCTGTCGCATCGTCGATGCCACGCTGGTGGTGCGCAAACGTTGAGGAAACGCTGAATGAACCGGAAAACATCATCGTTCACCCCCAATGAATGTGCTCTGAAGAACCAGTTTTTTTCAAGGCATCCGTGAGTGCATCCGTATATTTTTGGTTCTTCACCGATTTCCGGGGAAAGGTCTGGAATCTGCAAATCTGTGTTCTGTATCTGGCGAACAATGACCTCATATCTGGAAGCAGGGATAACTAACGACTGTCATCCCCGCGCAGGCGGGGATGACGATAGAGGTTTCGCTATCGACGGTGACAGTGGTGGGATTCTGGATCCCCGCCTGCGCGGGAATGACCTCATATCTGGCTGCTGGATTGGTGTGGCACAACACAAACAGCAATAAAACAAGGAGGCGGAAATGAACAACCGGCATGCTGCGCTGAAGATACTAGCCTTGACCTTCGGCTTATGGGTTCCTCCTGCGCTGATGGCGCAGACCTGGCCGGTAAAGCCGGTCCGGGTGATCATTCCCTTTGCGCCCGGCGGGCCGATGGAACTGGCGTCGCGGCCGGTGACCAACAAGCTCACCGAAGCGCTGGGCCGGCCCATGGTGATCGAGTACAAGCCGGGTGCGGCCGGCGTGATCGGCACCGACTACGCCGCCAAGGCTGCACCGGATGGTTACACCCTGCTCATGATCTCCTCCGCGCAACTGAGCACACCGGCTACGGTGAAGAGCCTGCCCTACGACATGGTCAAGGACTTTTCGGCCATCAGCAACGTGGCGCAGAGCGGCCTGGTGCTGGTGGTCAATCCTGCGCTCAAGATCAACAGCGTCCCGGAGCTCATCAGCTTCGCCAAGGCCGCGGGACGGCCGATGAATTTTGGCTCCTCCGGTGCCGGCGGTGCCGTTCACCTGGCCATGGAATACATGTTTCTCATCGCCGGCATCCAGGGGCTGCATGTGCCCTACAAGGGCGTGGGGCCGGCTCTGCAGGACGTCATCGCCGGTCGCCTGGACATGATGTTTGGCGGCGTGTCGGGTGTGGCGCCCTTTGCCAGGACCGGCAAACTCAAGGTGCTGGCCTTTGGCGGGGCCAAGCGCTCGCGACTGATGCCGGACATCCCGACCGTGGCGGAAACCACCAGGATTATGGAGAAGTTTGCGGTGGATTCCTCCTACGGATTGCTGGCCCCGGCGAAGACCCCCAATGCCGTCATCGCCCGGGTCAGCACCGAACTGAAGAAGGTGCTGGAAAGCCCGGACATCGAGCAGATCTACCTGGCGCTGAGTGTCGAGCCCTGGTGGACTTCGCCCGGCGAGACGGCGACCTGGGTCAAGGAAGAGATCGACAAGTGGCATCTGGTTGCGAAGGCGATCAACTACCAGCCGGAGTGACATGCATGGGGGGCAGGGATGCCTCCCCGTTTTCATTCAATGTTTCCCCGATGATTTTCCGCATCGAACCGCACAGGAGCAAGGCATGAGCAGCAGCAATGACACAAGCGAGGAACTGTTGACCCACCTGGAGGATGGCGTGCTGGTGGTGAAATTCAACCGTCCGGCGCGGATGAATGCCGTGACGCCTTCGCTGACCCGGCGTTACATGGAGGCCATGCTGGCGGCGTCTACCGACACCAAAGTGCGGGTCATCGTGGTGACCGGCGCCGGGCGGGCCTTCTGTGCCGGTGCCGACATGGCGGTGCTGGGTGAGCGCGAAAAGGGCGTGCCGAGGGAGGCCAAACTGCGACCGCATCGCTTTGTCACCGACATTCCCAAGCCGGTGATCGCCGCCATCAACGGCGCCTGCGTCGGCGTGGGATTCGTCAAGGCCATGATGTGCGATTTCCGCTTCGTGGCGCAAAGCGCGAAGGTGGGGCCGGGCTTTGCGCGGCTGGGCCTGGCGGCCGAACATGGCGTGGCCTGGGTGATGGCGCAGTCAGCCGGCTATGCCCGCGCCTTCGAGGCATTTTCCAGCAGCCAGTTCTTCCAGGGCGAGGATCTGGTCCGCCTGGGCATCGCCAACAAGGTGCTGCCCGATGATGCCTTGATGGAGCACACCATGAAGTTCGCGCGCGATCTGGCGCTCAATTGTTCGCCGCGCTCGCTGGCGGTGATCAAGATGCAATTGCGCCATGCGCTGCAGTCCGATCTGGCGGCCAGCGATGCACTGGCCGATGAACTGACCGGTCTCGCCTTCGGCACCAGCGATTTCAAGGAGGCCCTGAGCGCACGCAAGGAGAAGCGCGCGCCGCAGTTCGCGCCTTTCGATCCGCAGCAGCCCGGCTGGTGGCCGCAGGCGGCCAATGATGCCGGTCGCCAATGACCCCGGCCACCAATAGCGCTGGCCACTGAGGTCGGCTGGCAACACCATCGAGCCGGGATAACCGAGATACAAGACAACAGCAGGACAGCAGCCCATGCGCATACCGAATTTACGCGACGATGAAATGACCGAAGCCCAGCGGCAGGCACGCAGTGCCATCGATGAGGGGCCGCGCTCGAAAATACCCGGGCGCACGCCCAATCCGGCAGGCCCGTTCAATATTCTGATCCGGCGACCGGAACTGGCTGATTGCGTGCAGAAGCTCGGCCTGTATGTGCGTCTGGGCAGCAGCCTGCCACCGCGACTGGTGGAGTTCGCCGTCATCATTGCTGCACGCCACTGGGATGCCCAGTATGTGTGGGTGGCGCACCGCAAGCATGCCTTGAGGGGCGGCCTCGATGCGCAAGTGGCTGATGACCTGGGGCTGGGACGCAAGCCTGCCGGCATGCAGGCCGACGAGGCCGTGCTCTATGATTTTTGCACCGAGCTCCAGGCCACCCACGGTGTCAGCGATGCGAACTATGCCGCGGCGGTGGCCCGATTCGGCATCGACGGCGTGCTCGATATCATTGCCGCCTACGGTTATTACTCCATGATCTCCATGTTCCTCAACGTCAATCAGTCCATGCCCAAGGACGGGCTGCTGATGGCCGTTCCACCTAGGGCCTGAACCATGACAGAAGCGCAGAACACGAACGCCGAATCACCCTTTGCAGGGCTCAAGGTACTGACCGTGGCCACGGTATTTGCTGCACCCTTCGCGGCCTACCAGCTGGGGCTGCACGGGGCCGAGGTGGTGTCGGTCGAGGACACGGCGGGCGGTGATCGAACCCGTACCGATGGCGCCGAGAACGCGCGCCACCTCACCTCGCAGAAAATGGGGCCGGCCTATCTGGCACATGCCGCCAACAAGCGCTCGGTGACGCTCAACCTGCGAGATCCGCGCGGGCAGGCCATCTTCCGGGAACTGGCCAGGGATGCCGATGTGCTGATCGAGAACATGCGCACCGGTGGCATGGCCAAGTACGGGCTGGCCTGGGATGACCTGAAAGCGATCAACCCGCGGCTCATCTATTGCTCACTTACCGGTTTCGGCCAGACCGGGCCCAAGGCCCGAGATGGCGCCATCGATGTGGTGGTGCAGGCCCTGAGCGGCATGATGAGCTTCACCGGCACTCCTGAATCGGGGCCGCTGAAGGCAGGCACCACGGTGGTGGACTACCTGTCCGGCTTTGCCACGGCGCTGGCGGTGGTGACGGCGCTCTATCACCGGACCAGCACCGGTCGCGGGCAGTTCATCGACGTGTCCATGCTGGAGACGGCGCTGCTGGGCATGAGCTACATCGTCAGCAATGTGCAGAATGCCGGTTTCAAGCCCAAGCTGATGGGCAACCGCACCAGCACCAACGTGCCGGTAAACAACTCCATCCGCTGCAGTGATGTGCCGGTGATGGTGGCCGCGGCCAGCGACAACCTGCGGCGGAAATTCCTGATTGCCATCGGCCGCGATGATCTGCTCACCGATCCACGCTTCGCCACGCATGCCGCAATGCTGCAACACGTCGATGAGATGTACGCCGAGATCGAGGCAGTCACCATGACACGCACCGCCGCGGAGTGGGAGGATCTGCTCAACAAGGCCGGTGTGCCTTGCGCGCGGGTGTACCAGATTGCCGAGGCGGTCGACAGTCCGCAGATCCGGCACCGCGGCCTGTACCAGGAGATCGGCGGCATACCGGGCATTGACGGCAAGCTGAAGCTGCCGCTGGCGTCCTACCGATTCTCGGAGGCCAAGGCCAGCCTGCGCACGCCGCCGGCAAGGCTGGGCGAGCATACGGCCGAGGTGCTGGCAGAGCTCGGTTACGACCAGACCCGCATCGAGGCTCTCCGGGCCGACGGGGTTATCTGATTTTGTCCGCCTGGTGTGGCGGGCCGCGTAGAAAAGTGAGGAGATCGACATGCGAGCAGTGCTGTGCAGACAATGGGGATTGCCCGAAACCCTGAGCCTGGAGGAATTGCCTACGCCCGTGCCCGGGCCTGATGAAGTGCTGATCAGCGTGCAAGCCTGCGGGCTTTCCTTCCCGGATGTGCTGACCATCCAGGGCAAGTATCAGACCAAACCGGCCTTTCCCTTCACGCCAGGTGGTGACATCGCCGGGGTGGTCAAGGCGGTGGGCGCGAAGGTCAGCGCTTTCAAGGTCGGCGATGCAGTGTTCGGCCGCGGCCAGGAAAGCTGCGCCGAGGAAGTCCTGGCTGATCCGAAGCTGTTGTGGCACCTCCCGGCCACGGTCTCTCCGGCCGAGGCGGTCAGTCTCAACAATTTCGGCACCAGCTACCACGCGCTCAAGGATCGCGGTCAGCTCAAGGCGGGTGACACTCTGCTGGTGCTGGGTGCCTCAGGCGGTGTGGGCCTTGCAGCGGTGTCCCTGGGCAAGCTGATGGGCGCCCGGGTGATTGCCTGTGCCTCGACGCCGGAAAAGCTGCAGACCTGCCAGCAGGCCGGTGCTGATGACCTGATCAACTATGAAACCGAGAGCCTGCGTGACCGGATCAAGGTGCTCACCCATGACCGCGGTGTCGATGTGGTGCTCGATCCGGTCGGCGACAAGTTTGCCGACCCGGCCGTGCGCAGCCTGGCCTGGGGCGGCCGTTATCTGGTGATCGGCTTTGCCGCCGGCGAAATCCCCAAGGTGGCGCTCAACCTGCCGCTGCTCAAGGGGGCAACGATCCTCGGCGTGTGGGCTGGCGGCCTCAAGCGCAATGACCCGAAGCGCGCGCAGGCAGTGGCGCAGGAGGTGCTGGACCTGGCAGCGGCCGGCAAGATCCGACCGCATATCCACCACAGCTACAGCCTGGAGCAGACGGCTGATGCCCTCAATGAACTGATGCGCCGCAAAGTGCAAGGCAAGGTCGTGGTGGAGATGAACCAGGACATGCCTTCAGGCGAATGAATCCGAAACGGGAAGGGTTTCCGCCGGACGGTCGTAACCGTCTTTGTGTTGCGTTGCCGGATGAAGATTGACTGACATGATAAGGAAATACTGATCAAGGGGCACCGCCCCCTTGAGAATCCCCCACTTCAGAGAGAAGTTTTTTTATCATTCTCTTTCTTTGGGACTTGATCAGCTCTTCCATAAGGATTTCACATGAACTGCATCCTGTTCGAGCGAACTGGAAAAATTGCCCATATCCGTCTGAACCGGCCGGATGTCATGAACGCCTTCAGCGTGCAGATGCTGAATGAATTCAACGAAGCGCTGGAATCCTTCCGCACTGACGGCACACTGCATGTGGCCATCATCAGTGGCGAAGGCGGTCGCGCCTTTTCGACAGGCCGGGATCTGAAGGACAAAACTGCGCCGCGGCCCGGTCTGAACATCTCGGATGCCGAGTATTGCGACAAACCGATGATTGCCGCGATTCGCGGCTACTGCATCGGGCAGGGCCTGGGTGTGGCGGTCAGCTGTGACCTGCGTGTGGCATCGACCGACGCCGTGTTTTCGCTGCCCGAAGTGCCACATGGCATGGTGCTCACGGGCTTGGGTGCTCTTGTGGTGCGCACCATAGGCTTGCAGGCAGCCCTGGAGTTCTCGCTGTTGGGCGAGAAGAAGGATGCCGTCTGGGCCTTGAATGCCGGGCTGGTGCACCGGTTGGTGGAGCCGGGGACAGAACTTGCTGTTGCAGAGACCATGGCCGAGCGCCTGGCTGGTATGGATCTGAGTGCCATGCGGGTCTCCAAGCGTGCGCTCTACAAGGCTGCGGAAGCGAGCTACAAGGAACTGCTGGCATTCTCGGAGCCACTGCGCCAGCAGGTGCTGGATGCAAAGAAAAGCAGTCACAGCTGATTCGTGAAAATGCTGAATCTGTGGGAGTGGATCCGGTGCTTGCATAGGCAGGTGGCATGGTCCTCTTGCCGGGGTGCCACCGGGCTGTGACGGGAGCTTGCGCAATCATCCACGTACGGGCACGATGCCTGCCGCCAGAGAAGGGGCTGGACACCCGCTCCAGCAGACGTTTGGCTGCAGGAGGCAGTCGCTGCCTGAGCTGACTTCGGGTCGTGATGTTGGCAGCGGGCAAACCGTTCAGCCGTTTTTTCGAATTGACTGAAAGCGGAAGTGTGCAGGGCATGCCTGAATGCCTCCGATAGAACCGGGAGAAGTGACATGGTCAGCCGCAGGACGCTATTGCTCTTCAACTTCGGTGCATGCCTGACTTTCCTGGTCATGGGCATGCTGAGCCCCCATGTGATGGCAGTGCTGTTTCCTTCGCTGGGTGAAGTCATTGTGCTGCCCTCGATGAGTCCGACTGCGCGCATGGACATGGTGGCCACCCAGAACATCGAGCACCTGCGCGCACAGGGACTGTTTTTCTTCGATCTGGCCATGGACCTGAAGCGGGCGCTGGCCAGTGCCGAAGGGCGTGAAATCGAGGCCGTGCGCTTTGCCTGCTTCCTGCTGGCGGCGCTGTCCGGTGTCGGCGGCATGCTGGTGCTCGCACTCAAGGACACGGTAAAACCGGCAGCACCCAGGCGTTAAACTGGCAGGGTGTCCTCGATACCATCGCGGGGATTATGCTTCGCGTTTTTTCAGTAGCTGTTCCCTGCACGCATTTCTGTCTTCGTGTTTCCGCCCATCCTTTACTGGTGACCACCATGACCGCACAAACCCCCGGCAATGACGAAGGCCTTTCCGAGTTCGCTCCCCTGGATGACGTGCCCACGCGCTACATGCAGCGAACGCGCGACTGGTACCTTGCCCTGGGTTACAACAACCCCTATGTGTGGGCGCATTACGCCGAGGTGCCCTTCACCCCGTTGAAGAAGCCGCTGGCGCAGTCCACGGTGGCCCTGATCACCACCGCCGCACCCTATCAGCCGGACAAGGGCAACCAGGGGCCAGGCGCTCCCTACAATGCGGCGGCCAAGTTCTACACCGTGTATTCCGGGGACACCGCGCATGACCATGATGTGCGGGTCTCGCACGTGGGCGTGGACCGCAAGCACACCAGCATGGAGGACAGCGGCACCTGGTTTCCGCTGCCGTTGCTGCGCAAGCTGGCACAGTCCGGCCGCATCGGCAAGCTGGCGGCACGCTTCCATGGCGTACCTACCAATCGCAGCCAGCGCCACACCATTGACGTTGATGCGCCGGAAGTGCTCCGGCGCTGCATCGAGGATGGCGTGGATGTGGCGGTGCTGGTGCCCAATTGCCCGGTGTGCCACCAGAGCCTGAGCCTGGTGTCGCGCCACCTGGAAGCGCATGGCATCTCCACGGTGTTGATGGCCTGTGCCAGGGACATTCCCGAGCATTGCGGCGTGGCACGCATGCTGTTCAGCGATTTCCCGCTGGGCAACGGCGCGGGCAAGCCGCATGACCCGGAGTCGCAGCAGTTCACCCTGGAGCTGGCGCTGCGCGTGCTGGAGAGTGCACCGGTTGCCCGCACCACGGTGCAATCACCATTGCGCTGGAGCGCCGACCACCGATGGAAGCTCGATTTCAGCAATATCGAGCGTGTATCCCCCGAAGAAGTCGCGCGTCTGCGTGCCGAGAATGACCGCGCCAAGGAGATCGCCCGTCAGATCCGTGAGGGCAAGGCAGCCTGAGCGGCTTCATTGCTGCCGCAGCCCGAGGGGTGCTTTTAGCCGAGTGTTTGGGAGCAGGCTGCAATAGTGCGATCAGTT
The DNA here is from genome assembly GCA_947474715.1 of Betaproteobacteria bacterium. GTDB lineage: Bacteria > Pseudomonadota > Gammaproteobacteria > Burkholderiales > SG8-39 > CAIYPG01. Next base: position 11,359 of record CANJJT010000024.1, on the reverse strand, counting down.
CAGAATTCAACCTGCTTCCTGTTGTGCAGTTCAGGAAGGTCGTTATTATCAGATATGTATGGTATAGCTCGTGATTAATGAATCTGTGATCATATTGTTATCACAGTATTAGAGTATTTTCCCCGGTGTGAGGCATGCCTTGATTGGCTGTGTAGGTCCGGCCACGGCTATGCCAGTTTCTGAAACTTGCCATTGCCGGTCTTTTTCAGGTCGAGTGGCAGCACATTGGTGGGGCTTTCCACGGTCTGTTGAGTAGATCCCTCTCCGGCTTCGCGCTGTCGGCGCCGGATGCGCGCGAAGGTCTTGCGAAGGCCGGTCTCGACGCTGGACGTGTAGCGAGACCAGGGGTCAAGAATCGATTTCATCGGTGGCGTCTCCTGGATGGCTGGCTTGCTCCAGTGCTTGGGGTGGCGGCCCGTCCCGGGCTGTGCACCGCAATCACCTGTGCAGGACGCGAACGCTGTCGGGCGCATCGGTGAACAGAACAGCCATATCCGCAAGTGCGCCCTGCGCGAACAGGGCATGGTCGCGTAGATGAAGACGCCTGAGGTCCTCTCCCATGCCGCAAATGATGGAGCGGCTCCGGTCCCCGCTCCTGCAAGCACACCTTCCAGCCGGGAAGAGTGACCGCATCACGGCCCGGCCTGAGCGCAGCGCCGTGATGCCGTGACGCCCTTAGCTTTGTCGGTCAGCGGAACACGATGGTCTTGCTGCCATGCACGAGGACGCGATCCTCGATATGGAAGCGCAGGCCGCGTGCCAGCACCGCCTTCTCGATGTCCTTGCCATAGCGCACCAGGTCATCCGGGCTGTCCGAGTGGTCGACACGGATCACGTCCTGCTCGATGATCGGCCCCTGGTCCAGTTCCGCGGTGACATAGTGGCAGGTGGCCCCGATCAGCTTGACGCCGCGGGCATAGGCCTGGTGATAGGGGCGTCCACCGACGAAGCTGGGCAGGAAGGAATGGTGGATGTTGATGATGCGCCCAGGCAGTTCGGCACACAGCTCCGGTGACAGGATCTGCATGTAACGCGCCAGCACCATGACGTCGGCTTCTGCGGCGTGGAACAGCCTTCGCACTTCGGCATAGGCCTGCGGTTTGTTCTCCGGTGTCACCGGCACATGGTGGAAGGTGATGCCATGCCATTCGACGAAGCCGCGCAGGGATTCGTGGTTGGAAATGACGCAGGGAATGTCGATGTCCAGTTCCTTGGCCTGCCAGCGCGCCAGCAGGTCATACAGGCAATGCGCCTGTTTCGACACCAGCAGCACCGCACGCTTGCGCAGCGCGCTGTCGCTGAGTTTCCAGTCCATGTGGAACTCGGTGGCAATCGGTGCGAAGCGCCGGCGGAACTCGGCGGCATCAAAGGGCAGCGAGGCGGCCAGGATCTCCTGGCGCATGAAGAAGCGCGATTCCTCCTGGTCGGCATGATGGCTGGCCTCGACGATCCAGCCCTGGCAGGCGGCGATGAAGCTGCTGACGGCGGCAACGATACCGACGCGGTCCGGGCAGGACAGGGTGAGGGTCAGGCGGTGGGAGTCGGACATGGCAGGCGGCCCTGATAAGAATAAGTTGTTTTATCCATTATAGACGGATGGAAGCATCGGAAAATGATCATAAATGGCACCGCGATGGTGCGATGATGCAATGGTCCGGTGCGGTGGTGGTGCAGTGCTTCAATGCTGCACTTGTGCAGCACGTGGTTCGGCTCCTGCACCCGCCCGGATCAGAGCGGCAGGTACAGCCGGGCCGTCAATCCGCCACCTTCGCGTGCAGCCAGCTCGAAGCGTCCGCCATGTGTCAGCACCACGCGGTCGACGATGGCCAGCCCGAGTCCCGAGCCGCCGCTGTCGCCGCGCGCACTTTCCAGGCGCGTGAAGGGCTGCTTCAGTCGCTCGCGATGCTCCTCGGGGATGCCGGGGCCACGATCCATCACTTCGATGACGGCCTCGCCGTCCTGCCGCCGCAGCGCAACTTCCACGGCGCTGCCGGCATGACGCAAGGCATTGTCGACGAGATTGGCCACGGCGCGACGCAGCATCAAGGGGCGCGCGGGGAGGCTGATCGGCTCGGTATGCGCCGAGATGGGTGCCGACAGCTTGCGGTATCGCTCCACCACTTCATCCACCAGCCGGCCGAGATCCGTCTCCTGCGCCTCTTCGCTGCCGTTGAGTTTCGCGTAGTCGAGGAACTGGCCGATGATGCGGTCCATCTCCTCGATGTCCACCTGCATGCCTTCGCGCAGGCTCTCGTCCTGCCCGCTCATTTCGATGCCCAGGCGCAGGCGCGCCAGCGGCGTGCGCAGGTCGTGTGATACCCCGGCCAGGATCTCGGCACGGTCCTTCTCCAGGCGCGACAGGTCCTGCGACATCTGGTTGAAGGCGCGCGCCAGGGTGCGCAATTCCTCTGCACCGACCTCCGGCACCGGTTTGGGGGTGAGGCCGCGCCCGATCTCGCCAGCGGCGGCAGCCAGCGAGCGCAAGGGCCGCGACACCCGCGAGACGATGAAGTAGGCGGCGATCAGGGTCAGTGCCAGTGCCAGCACCCCCCAGGCGAACCAGCGCACGGCAATGCGCCGCTCCAGTCGTTCACGCGGAATGCGCACCCAGTACGGGTCGTCCTCGATGTTGAAGGACACCCACAGGCCCTGCATGTCGTCGCGGCGCGCGGCAAAGCGCGTGGCTTCCCCCAGTTGCGCCCGCGCCAGGTTCATGGCCATCTGCAGCACCGGGGTCGAGGGCAGGGCAATGATGCGCTCATCGGCGTAGCCGGCATAAACCTGTATGCCTTCGCGCTCGACCAGTTCGGCCAGCAGTTCGCGGCGCTTCTCGGGCTGGGCGGTCAGCAGGGCGACGTGGGTCAGGTTGACCACCGACACCAGGTTCTGTGCCAGTGCGCGCGCGCGCGGCTCGGTTTCATAGGCGCGAAAGATGAGGAACCAGGCCGCGGTGGTGATCAGCACCAGCAACCCGAGCAGCAGGAAGGTGCGCCACAGCAGTGATCGCGGCAGCAGCGAGCGCAGCAGGGGCGGGCGCAAGGGCTGCGGGCCCGGTGTGGCGCTCATGGTGCTGGCTTCACCCGCACCGGTCAGGACTCGGCAATCCTGCCGTCGGGCACGAAGACATAGCCGAAGCCCCACACCGTCTGGATGTAGGCCGGCTTGGAGGGATCCTTCTCCAGCAGCTTGCGCAGGCGTGAAATCTGCACATCGATGGCGCGGTCGAAGACTTCGTATTCGCGTCCGCGTGCCAGTTCCATGAGCTTGTCGCGTGACAAGGGCACGCGCGGTTGCGACACCAGCACCTTGAGCAGGGCGAACTCGCCGGTGGTGAGGGAAACGGTTTCGCCATTCTTCTCGAGCGTGCGGGTGGCCAGGTTCACGGTCATGCCGCCGAAGCTCACCGACTCGGTATGGGCCGAGGGGGCGCCGGGTGGCGACTGTGCCGCCCGGCGGCGCAGTACTGCATTGGCTCTTGCCACCAGTTCGCGCGGATTGAAGGGCTTGGGGAGGTAATCATCGGCGCCCATTTCCAGGCCGACGATGCGGTCCACGTCCTCGCCCTTGGCGGTGAGCATGATGATGGGGATGGTGTTTTTGTCCCCGCGCAGCCGCCGGCAGATGGACAGGCCATCTTCGCCGGGCAGCATCAGATCCAGTACCAGCAGGTCATGGCGTTCGCGCGACATCAGGCGGTCCATGGCTGCGCCATCGGATACCGTGGTGACGGCAAAGCCCTGCTCGGTGAGATAGCGTTGCAGCAGGTCGCGCAAGCGCAGGTCGTCGTCGACGACTAAAATCCGGGTCTTGGGAGTGTTCATGCCCCAATGCTAGCGGCAAGTGACCGTGCAGGCCAGCGAGTCGACGGCGGCAAGGTAACAGTCGGTTGCACTCCGGGTCCGGGGAAACAATTGCTTACAGAATGCCGACCGGTCCTGGCTGGCAGGTGCATGGGCAAGGAGTAAGCTTCCCGGCAGTGCAGGGCAAGGGCATCCATGGCAATGATCCAGGGATGGTCCGGCGCCCCCAGGGTGGTTGACCCAAGGAGTATTCATGAAGCACATGGCGGCGGCCATCCTGGCCGCCTTGTTGATGATGGTTGCGATGGTCCAGGGCGCATCGGCCCAGGAGTCGCCACGCCGTCCGCATGATCGCTTTGATCGTGAAGGACGCGGGGATGGCTCGCGCGAGGGCATGCCCGGGCGTCCGCCCGGCCGCGAGGCGGTGTGGCCCGGTCCTGCCCAGCAGGGTCAGCAGGGCCAGGATGGCCAAGGTAACCACGGTCGCATGAGCCCTGAGGAGCGCCAGCAATTGCGGCGCGACATCAATTCCCACGGCCGCGATATCTATCGCGAGCGGAGCCGCCCTTGATGGCAATGCCGCTGGCCGTTTTGCGCGCCAGCTGCATGCTGGGGCTGGCGGCCTGGGTATGGGCAGGGGTGCTGCCGGCCGCGGCGCAGTCGCCGCGCAACCAGCAGCCAAGGGCGGTGCTGGGGATGGACGATGCGCGCCACCTGCTGGCACGCACCGGTTTCGGCCCGACCCTGGCCGAGGTGCAGGACTTTGCCGGCTTGACGCGCAGTGCGGCCATCGAGCGCCTCGTCAACGGCGGGCAAGCTGCGGCTGTGACCACGCCTCCCGAATGGGTGGACAGTCCCATCCTGCCGTTTCGCGCCTTTCGCGAGGCCAGCGCCGAAGAGCGGCAGACCCAGGTGCGCAACATGAATGCGCAGACGCAGGAACTGCGCGGCTGGTGGGTGCGCGAGATGTTCGACACGCCCTGGCCGCTGCGCGAGCGGATGACGCTGTTCTGGCACAACCACTTCGCCTCCAGCCAGCAGAAAGTACGCTATCCGCAGCTGGTGTATCGCCAGAACGAGTTGTTCCGCACCCATGCCCTGGGACGCTTCGATACGCTGCTGCATGCCGTGGGCCGTGACCCGGCCATGGTCATCTACCTCGATTCCGCAACCAACCGACGCGGGCGTCCGAACGAGAATTTCGCGCGCGAGGTGATGGAGCTGTTCACCCTGGGCGAGGGTCACTACGGCGAGAGCGACATACGCGAGGCGGCACGCGCCTTCACCGGCTGGTCCCTCGACCCCAATACCGGCGCGTTCGTCAACCGCGTTGCCGTCCACGATGCGGGCGCAAAGACGCTGCTGGGGCAAAGTGGCAATTTCGACGGCGATGCGGTGCTCGACATCCTGCTGGCACAGCCGCGCACTGCCGAATTCATCGTCGGGAAACTGTGGCGCGAGTTCGTCTCGCCCGAGCCGGAGCAGGAAGCACTGTCGCGCATCGCAGCAGCCTTCCGCGATAGTGGCCATGACATCCGAACGGCCTTGCGTGGGCTGCTGCAATCCGAGGCCTTCTGGCGTGCGGACAATCGCGCTTCGCTGGTGAAATCGCCCGCCGAGTTCGTCATCGGCTCGCTGCGTCAGCTGGAGCTGGCGGGCGCCAATCCGCAAACCCTGGCGCAGGTGATGGCCAGTCTCGGGCAGAACCTGTTTGCGCCGCCGAACGTGAAAGGCTGGTCCGGCGGCGAGGCCTGGATCAATGGCACCACGCTGCTGGCGCGCAAGCAGTTCGTCGAGCGACTGTTCCGCACCGAGGAGATGCTGCCGGCCATGATGATGAGTCCTGGCAGCACGGAGGAAGGTGGGCAGGTCCAGCGGGCGCGCGCCGCACCCCGGCCGCAACCGCTGCCGGCCTTCAACAGCCGCCAGTGGTTCAAGTCCTTCGGTGACGACCGCGACCGGGCGATCGAAACCTTCGTGCTGGCCACGTCGCCGGCCCTGCCGGTCCCCGCTGATCTGCGCGGGCGCGAGTGGCTACGTCAGCTCGTGCTCGATCCGGCCTTCCAGTTGAAGTAAGGGGCATGCCCATGCTCAGACGCGATTTCCTGCAGGGCCTGGCAGCGGTGTCGATGGCAGCGGCAATGCCTGAGGTGGTGCTGGCTTCAGCGGGCGATCCCTGGCGCCGGGTGCTCATCCTGGTCGAACTCAAGGGCGCCAATGACGGGCTCAATACGGTGGTGCCTTTCGGTGATCCGGAGTACTACCGTCTGCGTTCGCGCATCGGCATCCGCCGCGAGGACGTGCTGCAGCTGTCGGAACAGGAGGGGCTGCATCCTTCGCTGGCGCCGCTGCTCCCCTTGTGGGAGGCCGGCGAGCTGGCCATCGTGCGTGGCCTGGGCTATCCGCGGCCCAACCTTTCGCACTTTCGCTCCATCGAAATCTGGGACACCGCCTCGGCCAGCGAGCAATACCTGCAGCAGGGCTGGCTGGCACGGGCCTTTCGTGCCACGCCGGTGCCGCGCAGCTTTGCGGCCGAAGGCATCATCGTCGGCAATGCCGAGCCGGGTCCGTTCCTGGGTGGGAAACGGGCCGTGGCCATTACCAACACCGAGCAATTCCTGCGTCAGGCACGCCAGTTGCGCGACAACTCTGGCATTTCGCAGCAGGGCAGCCGCGCCCTGGCGCACATTCTGTCCGTGGAAAATGAGGTGGTACAGGCGGCGCAAGGCCTGTCCGGTGGCGTCAGCCTCAGCACCAGCTTTCCGCAAGGCCCGTTCGGCAATGCCGTCCGCACTGCGGCCAGCGTGCTGGCCGGCCGCGAGCCGGTAGCCGCCATCAAGTTGTCGCTGAATGGATTCGATACCCACCAAAATCAGCCCGGCACCCACGCCGCACTGCTGCGCCAACTGGCCGAGGGTCTGTCAGCCCTCAAGTCGGCGCTGGTGGAACTCAATCGCTGGGACTCGACCCTGGTGATGACCTATGCCGAGTTTGGCCGGCGAGCCCAGGACAATGCCTCCAACGGCACCGACCATGGCACGGCCAACAGCCACTTTGTCCTCGGCGGCCGGGTGAAGGGCGGCCTGCACGGCGAGGCGCCGCGCCTGGACCGCCTGGACAATGGCAATCTGGTGCATGCGGTGGATTTTCGCAGCCTCTACGCCACGGCCCTGCAGAAGTGGTGGGGCGTGGATGCCAGCGGGCCGCTGGGCGGGCGCCACCTACCGCTGGATCTCATCAAGGCCTGAGGCGACAGGCGCCAGACCCGGTACGCCTGCACCGATTACTCCGGCTGTATGCCCGCATCGCGCAGACGCTGGCGCCAGATGTCCAGTTGCTGCTGCACGTGCGCCTGGAACTCCTCGGGCGTGCCCGGTTCCAGTTCTGCAGCCACCGTCAGGAAGCGTTTTTGCACATCCGGTTTGGTCATGGCCTTCACCGTGGCCGCGTTCAGCGTGTTGACGATGGCACGCGGCATGTTGCCCGGACCGAACAGTCCCACCCAGGAGCGGATGTCGAAGCCGGCATAGCCTGGTGTCTCGGAGATGGCCGGCACGTCGGGCATGACGCTGGAGCGTTTCAGGCGGGTACCGGCGATGGGCTTGAGCTTGCCCGACTTCAGCAGGGCGCTGCTGGTGGCCAGGTCGACCAGGGTCATGCTGGCGATGCCGGCGATGACATCGGTGACGGCCAGCGGATTGCTCTTGTAGGGCACGCCGATGGTATCGCTGACGCCGCCAACGCGAAACAGTGTGCTGAAGGTGACCCGGCCGATGGTGTTGCCGTAGGCGTAGGAGGCCTTGCCTGGATTGGCCTTCGCCCAGGCGATCAGTTCGGGCAGCGTGGAAACAGGCAGCGAGGGATTCACCGCCACCACTGAGGTGAAGGACACCAGGTAAGACACCGGGGTGAAGTCCTTGATCGGGTCGTAGGGCAGTTTCCGGAACAGGTAGGGATTCGCCGAGTGCGTGCCATTGGTGCCCACCAGCAGCGTGTAGCCATCCGGCGGTGCCGTGGCCACAGCGGTCGCGCCGATGCTGCCGTCGCCGCCCGGCTTGTATTCGATGACATAGGGCTGGCCCAGCAGGCCGCGCAGTTCATCGGTGAGCGTGCGCGCGACAAAATCGGTGGCGCTGCCCGGTCCATAGGGAATGATGACCTTCACCGGTTTCGCGGGATAGGTTTGGGCCTGGGCCAGGGATGGGGACAGCAGTGCTATCGCCGAAAGGACCAGCGGGAATGCGCTGCGGATGGCGGTGTGCATGGGGTTTCCTCCTGTACGGTTGGCGTCCCCGGTTTCTGCGCCGGGTGTCCGCTGAATCGAATGTTCCGAGGTGCTGGCCGGGTGGTCTGCCACGGCTGGCCAGCCGCCCGGGCTCAGGCCCGGATGTCCAGTTCCAGGTCGCCCTTGCGGATGTAGACGCGTGCCAGCTTCGGCCGCTTCTGCAATTCCTTCAGCAGTTTCACCAGCGGCTGGTCGAACTCGTACTCGGTCTTCATGGCGCCGGCGGCGCGCATGTCATCGACCTGGGTACCGGCATACAGGTGCCGCAGCAGGCGTTCCTCGTCACTCATGTTGGGATATTTCTTGCGCATGGCCGGCACCTGGGGTTCCAGCGGTGCCGGCTTGAGCGCAATGGTCGAGGAGGCATTGTTGATGATGCGGTCCAGCACGTCCGGCTCCACCGGCGCCAGTGGCTTGCCGTAGTAGCCCAGGGCGTATTTCTTGATCTCGTTGGGGACGGTGCCATAACGCACGCCGGAGACGATGTTCAGCACCGCCTGGGTGGCCACCAGTTGCGAGAAGGGCGTCACCATGGCCGGCCAGCCCAGCTCCTTGAATACCCGGGCCGTCTCCTCCAGCACCTCGTCGAACTTGTGCATCAGGCCGGCTTGCTGCATCTGGAACTTCATGTTGGTGAGCATGCCGCCGGGGATCTGGTGCTGGTAATGGAACTGGTCGTACTCCATCGGCACGCCCAGCGGCAGGCCCTCGTGCTTCGCCACACGCGTGAAATGCTCGCTGACCTCGGCAATCAGGCCGTCGTTGACGTTCAGTGTGTAGCCCAGGCTGCGCAGGTTCTTCACCAGCGTCTGGGTGGCCGGTTGCGCCGGGCCATTGGCCAGCGGGGCGATGGAGGTCTGGATCTGGGTCACCCCCAACTTGACTGCCTCGATGTAGACCAGCGGCGCCAGCCCCGTCATGCAATGGCTGTGGATCTCCAGCGGCACCTTGCCCGTCACTTTGAGCAGCGCCGGCACCAGGGTGCGGATGCGGTCCGGCGTGAGCAGGCCGCCCGGGTCCTTCAGCATCATCACGTCGATGTCGGCACGCCGGATCAGCTCCTTCGTCTTGGTCGCATAGAAGGCATCGGTATGCACCGGACTCTCGGCAAACACCACCGAGCCCACCGACTCCATGCCGAGCGCCTTGGCGCGGATCAGGATGTCGACGATGTTGTCCAGGTCGGACAGGGCATCGATGGCGCGAAGGCGGCGGATGCCATTCTTTGCCAGGCAGTCCATCCAGAGGAAGTTGATGTCATCGGCCTGCACGTCGAAGGAGAGCAGGCTCTTCGATCGCATCGCCGACTGCAGGGGCGTATGGGTGACGCGCTTGCGCATCAGGCGCAGCCGCTCCCAGGGGTCTTCCTTGAGGTAGCGCACGCAGACATCGAACTGGATGGCGCTCATCAGGTCGATGGCGGCCATGCCGGCGCGATCCATTTTCTCCGCCACCGGCAGCATCATCGCTGTGGTCATGCGGGTGGCCCACAGGCATTGGTGCGCATCGCGCAGGGTGGTATCGATGACTTTCACTTCGGGCATGGCGTCTCCTCGCGGGATGGGCAGTCTGTGCTGCCGTTGGCATTGTGATCGGGTGTGTTCACCAGCCCGCAACTATGCCTGAAACCGGATTGCGCTGCCGCCTTTCGGGCGCAATCCAGGTCAGCTGCGGCTTACAGCAGGTTGGGATTGAGTTGCCAGACCGAAAAATTGAGCGCCGTGGCAAAACTCACCCACAGCAGGTAAGGCACCAGCAGCGCGCCCGCCAGCCAGTTCACCCGCCAGAAGCCCAGCAGCGTGGCAAGGATCAGGGCCCACAGCAGCAGCACGTCAGCCAGCGCCAGGCCGCCGAGGTGCCAGGCGAAGAACAGCCAGCTCCACAAGGCATTGGCCAGCAGTTGCAGCAGGAACAGCGTCAGGACACCGCGATTCGCTTGGAATCCGCCCGCGCGCCAGACCAGCCAAGCGGCAATGCCCATCAGGGCATAGAGCAGCGTCCAGACCGGCCCGAACACACCTGCGGGCGGCGCCCAGGAAGGGCGCAATAGCTGCAGATAGAAAGGACCTGCCTCGACCGAGGCGGCGGCGCCGATGGCTGCGGCGACGAAACACAGGCCCAGCCAGGCGGGGAGGCCGGGAAACCATCTGCGTGCAGAGGGGGTGTTCATGAAACTGTTGTAACACCAATCCTGCACGCCTCGTCATCAAGCATTCGGGTCAGTCCCCGTGCTTGGCCATCAGGTCGAAAGTGATGCCGGCCGGTCCCCAGTACTTCACTTCCTGACCGCCAGGACGCGGCGCCACCTTTACCCCTGACGTGGCGCGTGCCTCATTGCGTTCCTTGATGGCGTTCTCGATGTCCCAGCGGCGCTTGTAGGGGGTCTGCTCGAGCTGTTTCGCGGTGGCCTCGACATCGCTGACTTCGAAGCCGACATGGTGTAGTCCTTCAAAGTCGGCCGGTCGCTCCAGGCCCATCACGCCATGTGGTTGCAGGTTGACCAGGGCCAGTTCGATGCCGGCATCATCGCTGAGAAAGTAGTTGGGATTGTCACCCACGCCGACCTGGGTGACGGTCATGCCCATCACCTCGATGAAGAACTTTGCGGATTCGGCGGGATTGCGGGTGGCAATCGCAATGTGCTTGAGTCGGGCCATGATGGATCCTCCTGTTGGATGGGCGCCCCGGGCTCCGGTCGGATACGGGGTCTGCCGGTCTTTTTATCAGAGAAGGGCACAGGGTGTGGCGCTGACGGGGCGGGCATGACGTGGGCGCCGGAGTTCCAATAACATGAGACCCTGTTGCAGCGAAGTCAGACACACACCTGGAGGAAACTCGCCATGGCAAATACAAAAGCCAAACCGAAAACCACGGCAAAACGCAGTGGCAAGCCGGCAAGCGGGAGCCAACTGGTTGTACGGCCCTCCAGCGCGGTGTTGCCGCGCGGGCCTGCGAACCAGTCGTCGCGAACGCAGGGGGGCGTCAACAATGTTCTGAGCCGGCTTTACACCATCACCTATCAGCAAAGCGTCAACGGACAACTGGTACTGGTGACGTTGCAGGCTGATACGCCGTTTTCCATGCCCCTCGTGGGTCAGCCCCTGGAGGTACGGCACGATGGTGTGCTGATCAGCGGCCTGGTCCGCCGTATTGAGTGTTTCTCGTCCACCTTCAGGGATGGCACGGGTTACGGGACCATGGATCTTTTCATCGTCCACGTGGCCTGATGGCCTGACCGGGCATGAGGTCCTCCTGGCCGTCTGCCCGTATTCAG
>CANJJT010000023.1:0-47893 GCA_947474715.1 Betaproteobacteria bacterium | reverse complement strand
TTTCTATGTTGCTTTCGGCTCCTCGGGCGCGAAGCATACCGTCAGCAACCTCGCGGAGGTGCCGCAGTTCGTCTGCAACATCGCCACCATGCACCTCATCGACCAGGTGGAATTCACCGCCACCGATTTCCCCCCCGAGGAAGACGAGTTCAACTGGGCCGGGCTGACGCCGGCGCCGTCCGTGACGGTGCGGCCGCAGCGCGTGGCCGAGGCCCGGGCGCACCTGGAGTGCGAGGTGGCGCAGATCATCAAGGAGGGCGACGTCCATATCGTGCTCGGGCGCATCCTGCATGTCCACGTGGACCGCGCCGTGTGGCGCAGCGGCCGTGTGGATCCGCAACTGCTCGATCCGCTGTGCCGGCTGGGCGGCGGTCGCTATGCCTCGCTGGGCGATATCTACGGCATCAAGCGCAAGTCCTGGCAGGAACTGAAGGACGCGCGGGATGGACAGCCCGGGGGCCGGGCGGAACTGCCGCACGCGCAGCCCGTGGAAAAGAAGCAGTCGCCATCGAATTGAAGCCCCTGAAACAACCGGAGAAAACCATGATCAGAAAAACACTCGCCGCCACGCTCTGCCTGTGCCTGGGCCTGGCCTTCAGCGCCGGGGCCAGTGCGCAGGCTTCGGACGCGGCTTCCTTTCCCTCGAGGCAGGTCAAGCTGGTGGTGCCGTTTGCCGCGGGCGGGGCGTCGGACATCATCGCGCGCCTGGTGGCGCAGAAGCTGGGCGAGGTCTGGGGGCAGACCATGCTGGTCGATAACCGCGGCGGCGCCAGCGGCGCCATCGGACTCAACCTGGTGGCCAAGTCGCCGGCCGACGGTTACACGCTGCTGCTGGGCGGGCCGGCCACGTTGTCGGGGCCGCCTGCGCTCAATCCCAAGGTGCCCTACGACAACCTGAAGGATTTCGAGCACGTCTCCATCGTCGCCACTTTTCCCAGTGTGCTGGCGGTGCATCCCGCGGTGGCGAAGAATCTGCCCGAGCTGATTTCCGTGCTCAAGGCCAATCCCGGCAAGTACACCTATGCCACATCGGGCAATGCCACCAGCACCCACCTGATTGCCGAGCTGTTCAAGTGGATGACCGGCACCGACATCGTGCACGTCCCCTACAAGGGTACCGCGCCGGGGATCAACGATCTCATCGCGGGCCAGGTGTCCATGACCTTTGCTCCGGTCAACGTGCTGATGCCGCATGTGCAGGCCAGGCGGCTGAACGCCATGGGCATCACCAGCCTGAAGCGCAGCAGCGAGTTGCCCGACCTGCCGGCCATTGCCGAGGTGGTGCCCAAGTTCGAGGCGGATTCCTGGATATGCATTTCCGCTCCGGCCGGCACGCCGCGCGCCATCGTCCAGAAGATCGCCGCCGACGTGCGTCGCATTACCCGCGATGCGGAGACCGTGCGGCGCTTTCGTGAACTCGACCTGACGCCGGTGGGCAGCACGCCCGAAGAGCTGGTGCGCGTGGTGCGTGAAGACACCGAACGCTGGCGCAATGTCGGCAAGGTCGCCAACATCAAGATGGATTAGCGCTGGCTGCGCCACAGCACTGACTACAGCCTGCTTAAGGCCGGGGTGGTGCAGGCAGCAGTGCCAAGCCAGAGGAGAGACACATGACACAGGAAATTCAGCGGGTCAGCCCGTTCTTCGCTGATCCGGCGCCGGCCCATTCACTCATCGACGACACCGATGGTCGTTTTCGGGTGCACGCCCGTGCCTATACCGACCAGGCCATCTTCGACCTGGAGCAGAAGCAGGTCTTCTCGCGTGTCTGGGTTTATGTCGGCCACGAAAGCGAGTTTGGCAAGCCGGGCGACTTCAAGACCACGCATATCGGCCTGCAGCCGGTCATCGTTTCGCGCGGTGAAGACAAACAGATCCACGTCATGCTCAATCGCTGCATGCATCGCGGTGCAGCGGTATGCCGGGAACTGCACGGCAACACCCAGAGTTTCATCTGCCCCTATCACGCGTGGAAGTATTCGGTGGATGGGCGCTTGCTGGCCATCTCCGGCGAGAAGGATCCCAGCGGCTACTCGGCGAAGTTCGACAAGCCCGAAGGCCTGCGCAAGGTGCCGCGTGTCGATCATTACCGGGGTTTCTATTTCGCCAGCCTCAATCCGGACGTGGTGCCGCTGGTCGATTACCTCGGACCTGCCGCCCGGCAGTTGATCGATCGCAAGCTGGCGCAGGCGCCGGAGGGCAGGATCACCGTGCAGGGCCGCCCCTTCGTCGGCGTGTACCAGGGAAACTGGAAGTTCCAGTCGGAAAACATCATCGATGGTTACCACTTCATGTACACGCACCGCTCCTTCGTGCAGTTGCAGGCGAAGTATGGCGACACCACCGGGGATTTCGGCGTGCACAAGGGTGGCTCGGCGGCGGAGATGAGCAAGTATCGCAACCAGGGCAATGTCACGGGCGGTGTGCATGGCCATGGCATCAACCAGAAGCCGGTGGTCGGCTATGACGACTTCTTCACCGGAGCCTACAAGGACCATTTCAGCGCCTTGCGCGACCGCTACGGCGATGAGGAACTTCGCTGGGTGCTGGGCATGGGAGCGGGCTGCCTATTCCCGACCTTCGGCATGATCCACAACCAGATCCGCATCTGGCGCCCCATCGGCCCGGCCATGACCGAAGTCACCATCTATCCCTATTCGCTGGACGGGGCGCCGGCGGATTTCAACGAGGGCATGCTGCGCAGCCACGAGCGCTTCTACGGTCCGGCCGGCTACGGCGCCGTGGATGATGTGGAGGTGTTTGCGATCAACCAGCAGGGGCTGAGTGCATCCGACGATGCCTGGCTCATCATGGAGCGGGGCATGGAGGCTGAGAAGCGCCTGGACTCGGGTGAAGTGGAGGGTCTGCCTTCCAGCGAAACCGTGCATCGGGCCTTCTGGCGCCAGTGGCGCCGGCTCATGGATGGGCGCTGAGATGACGGCAGTATCGACACTGGACGGGTGCAGGCGATGAGCGACATGAACAGGACAATTACACGGGCCGAGGCGGAGGAACTGCTGTATCGGGAGGCGCGCCTGCTCGATGCCATGCAATTGCGCGAATGGCTGGCGCTGTACACGCCCGAGGGGTTGTACTGGATACCCATCGACGATACCCAGCCGAGCGGGCGCACCGCTTCCCTGATCTACGACGATGCAGCACGTCGGGAGGAGCGGGTCTATCACCTGGAGCATTTGCCTTTCCCGGCGCAGAATCCACGGTCGCGGACCGTCCATCTGGTCTCCAACGTGGAAGTGCTTGGTGTGGATGAGCAGGGTGCCACGCGCGTGCATTCCAGCCAGGTCATCTATGAAACCAGAACCGGCGATTACACCCAGATCGGACTGGGCGAGATCAGCGTGGCCGTGGCCAGAGTGGAGTACCTGCTGGTCCGCGCCGAAGGGGGCCTCCGGATACGGTTGAAGAAAATCCTGCTGATCAACCGCGAAATGCCCCAGGGCAATCTCACTTTCATGTTGTAGGCGGGACGCAAGGCGCCAGACATCCCGGATCGGCCTTGCATTGACTTGGTGCCAGTGAGGCCCGGTTGCCCAATCCGGGTGCACCAGGAGCCCCGGATACTCCCGATTGCCCCCTGCCGTCATTGGCACATGTTTTGCTGAAGGTATGGTCTTGCTGAGGGTACGGTCTTGCTGAAGTCCGTATGACCTTGTCTGTGCAACCTGTCCGGGAGGCAACATGTTCAACGCAAGACGGTTCCCTGTTCGCAAGGCCATTGCCGCCGCGTCCCTGGGAGCGGCGCTGTTCGGGGCTGGCCTCGCCACTGCCCAGACGGTCAAAATCGGCGCGCCTCTGGCGCTGTCGGGCGGGCTGGCCGACGAGGGAAAGAAGCAGCAGGCGGCCTATGAGTTATGGCTGGAGCGAGTCAACGCAGCGGGCGGCATCAATGTCGGGGGCAAGAAGCTCAAGGTGCAACTGGTGACCTACGACTACCAGACCAATGAGCAGCGGGCCCAGCAACTGGCGGAAAAGCTGATCGTTGACGACAAGGTCAATTTCATGACCGCCCCGTTCGGTTCCGGGCACACCAAGGTGGTGGCGGGCGTGGCCGAGCGTTACGGCGTGCCCATCATGGCGGTGGCTTCGGCCGAGCCGGTGCATAACCAGGGCTACAAGAACCTGTTCGGTACCCTGGCGCCCAGTGCCGGCCTGGTCGATTCAATGTATGGCTACGTGAAGGAGCGGGCAGCCTCGGTCAAGCGGATCGCCATCGTCGGGCGCGACGATGTGTTCCCCAAGACGATGGCCACCCTGATGGCTGGCGGGGCGAGCCGATACGGCATGCAGGTCGTCCACCAGAGCCTGTATCCGGTGGGGGCTCTGGACCATGCCTCGGCCATCACGGCGATCAAGGCGGTTGCGCCGGACTGGATCTATGTCACCGGCTACACCAAGGACCTGGTGCTGTTTCGCAAGCAGATGAGCGACCTCAAGGTGGAGGCGCCCGTCATCACCATGGTGACCGGCCCGGCCTACCGGGAGTTCGTCGACAGCCTGGGGCCGCTCGCCGAGAACGTGACCAGCGCCACCTGGTGGCACCATGCCACCCCGTTCAAGGGGGATGACGTGTTCGGCACGACCCAGGCCTTTTTCACTGCCGTGAAGAACAAGACCGGGCAGGATCCTGATTACGTCCATGCGTCCTCCGCCGCAGCCCTGATCGCGCTGCAGAAGGCCATCGAGAAGGCCGGCACGCTGGATCGTGACAAGGTCCGGCAGGCACTCACCGAATTGCAGATTGCCACCTTCTACGGGCCGATCAAGTTCCGCGAGGACGGCATGAATTCCGTGCGTGACCTGCCCATCATCCAGGTCCAGGGCGGCAAACCGGTGGTGCTGTATCCGCGCGAGGTGCGCCAGGGCGACCTGCGCATGATGAAGTGATGTTCCCCGCAGTCGCCACGATCACCAGGGGAGAATTTCCATGCCGAAACTGCTGACTGAGGCCCAGCTGGCGCAGTTTCGCCGGGAGGGATACGCGCATCCGTTTCGGGCCATCAGCGCAGACGAGGCGGCCGGGTACAGCCGGCGCATCGAGGCCTACGAGGCCGCCGTCGGACATGACGCCAACCGGACGCTGAAGATCAAGGGCTACCTGGCCTTCCCCTGGCTGGTCGAGCTTGGCCGCAGCCCCGCCATCCTGGATGCGCTGGAGGACATCATCGGTCCGGATATCCTGCTGTTCGGGGCCTCCATCTTTGCCAAGAACGGTCGTGACCCACGTTACGTGTCCTGGCATCAGGATTCCGCGTACTTCGGGCTGGATCCCCATGAGGAAGTCACTGCCTGGGTCGGCCTGACCGACAGTACCCTGGAGAAGGGCTGCCTCAAGATCATGCCGGGAAGCCATCTGGAGGCCGACAGGCACCATGTCGAGACCTTTGCCGCGGACAACATGCTGGCCCGGGGCCAGAGTATCGAGGACATTGACGAGGCCCGTGCCGTGCACATGGAGGTGGCGGCGGGGGAGTTCTCGCTGCACCAGGAGCGCACGGCGCACGCCTCCGGTCCGAACCGTTCGGACACCCGCCGCATCGGCTTCGCCTTCTTCTATATTCCCACCCATGTGCGATCGACCATAGGCAGGCGGGCCGCCACGCTGGTGCGTGGCGTGGACCGCTACGGCCACTGGGATGCCGACTGCCTGCCGCGCCACGACCTTGACCCGCTGTCGATGGCGCAACTGTCCAGTGCCTGGGGTGAATACCGGGACGGCGAGATCAGGCAGGCCGCCGACATGGCAGTGGAATAAGCAAAGACTTTTTGCTTCCTTGGGTCTGCCGGTGGATGCCGGCAGAATCCGCGGCTTGATGAATCGGGTGGATGTGGCACATGACGACAGTGGTGGAATACGGCATCCCGACGGACAAGGAAGCGATCCAGCTGCGGCTGGGCATCGAGCGGGGATGTTTTCGCGATGAAGGTCTGGACCTGTCCTTGAAGGTGGTGTTTGGCGGCCCCGAGATCGCCGCGCGTTACGATACCGGCGGCCTGAAGATCGGTGAACTGGGTTCGCCACCTGCCACCACCGCCATTGCCAAGGGGGCACGCTTCCATATTGTCGCCAGCAGCGTGCGCAGGCGCGCCCTGCAGTATCTGGTCGTTCATCCCTCCATACGGGATTGGCAGGATCTGCGCGGCAGGACTGTGGCGGCACTGTCCATCGGCAGTTGCAGCTACTGGTTCATGCGCACCGTGCTGGCCCATCATGGGCTGGACCCTGATCGGGATGTCAACATCGTCGGCCTGGGCGAGCGCTATCCCCGCGTCACGTCACTCTTCGATAGCGGCGAGCTGCATGCCGCGGTGCTGTCGGAGCCGAATATTTCCATGGGTGAGGATGGCGGGCACTTTCGCGTCCTGCAAAGCCTCACCGACCCGGCCTTCTGTCCCGCCATGCAGTGGAGCGTCATCGTCGCCAACGACGACGTGATTGCGCAGGAACCGGCGCTGGTGCAAGCCGTGCTGCGCGGCTGCGTGAAGAGCTACCGTCATGCAGCGGCCAACCCGCAGGAGCTGGCCGAGTTCGGCGCAGCCTTCTTCGGCATCGCCCGGGGCACCATGGAGAAATCCATCCGTCGCGAGGCTCAGGATCTGCATAGCGAGGGCGAGATCGACATGCCCGGCCTGCAGCAGGCGATCGAGCTGCAGCGGCGCCTGGGTGCCTTCGAGCGACCGCTCGATGCACGAGACATCGTTGATACCCGCTTTCTACCCGGCCCTGCCCACTGATCCGACAGCATAGGAGTCCATCCTCATGAGACCTGTTTCCCAACCCGCCTTCGCAGGCCTGCTGCTGGCCCTGGGCGTGGCCTTTTCTGCGACTGCCGCCGCGCAATCGTGGCCATCAAAACCCCTGCGCATGATCGTGCCCGGCGCCCCAGGCACCAGTCCCGACCTGCTGGCCCGGACCATTGCCCAGTACCTCACGCCACGCCTCAGCCAGCAGATCGTGGTGGCCAACCAGCCCGGCGCTGGCGGCAACCTGGGGCATGGCACGGCGGCCAAGGCGGCACCCGATGGCTATACCTTGCTGGTGACCAGTGACCAGTTGTCCATCAACGAAAGCCTGTTCAAGGATCTGCCTTTCCACGCCGTGAACAGCTTCATACCGGTGGTGCAGGCCATCGTCTCGCCGCAGGTGCTGATCGTTCCGGCGAATTTCCCTGCCCGCGATGTGGCGGAACTGATCGCCTATGCCCGGTCCAATCCGGGCAAGGTGAATTTCGGCTCGCCACAGTTGGGCACGGTGGGTCATCTCTCGGGCGAACTGCTGAAGGCCGGCCAGAAGATCAACATCGTGCACGTCCCTTTTCAGGGGGCGACGGCAGCCATCAAGGAAGTGGTGGCGGGCAACATCCAGATGCTGTTTGTGACGCTGCCACCCGCAGTGGGCCAGATCCAGGCGGGCAGCGTGCGTGCACTGGCGGTCAGTACACCGACGCGCAATGTCAGCTTCCCGAATGTGCCGACCATGAAGGAACTGGGCCATCCCGAATATGACTTCGGCGCCTGGCAGGGCGTGTTTGCCCCGACCGGGACACCCCAGGACGTGGTGGGGCGCCTGAACACCGACATCAATGCCATCCTGAAGAGCCCGGAAGGCAGTGCCGCCCTGATCAAGCTGGGCTTCACGCCGGTCGGCGGGACCGTCGATCAGTTCCGGCAGCTCGTGGCCGCCACCATCGACAAGTGGGGCAAGGTGGTGAAGGAGGCGAACGTCAAGGCGGAGTGATCCGGGCAGCGATCAAGCCCGGCACTCCGCAGGCCTACAAGCCCAGGTAGGCCTGCCTGACGCGCGTATCCCTGCCCAGGTCTTCGGTGCTGCCGTGCATGGACACCCGGCCAGTCTCGATGACATAGGCGCGGTGCGCCAGGTCGAATGCGGTGAACACGTCCTGCTCCACCACCAGGATGGCCAGGCCCTGGCGGTTGATATTTACCAGTGCCTCGCTCAGCTGCTCCACTGCGCGCGGGGCCAGCCCCAGCGACAGTTCGTCGATCATCAGCAGTTGCGGGCGCGACATGATGCCGCGGCCGATGGCACACATCTGCTGTTCACCACCGGACAGTGTGGTGGCATCCTGGCTTTCCCGCTCCTTCAGGCGCGGGAAGATGGCGTAGACGGCGTCCAGGTCGCGTGCAATCTCTGCGCGGCTGGCGCGCCGGCTATAGGCGCCGATGAGCAGGTTGTCCCTGACCGACATGCCGCGAAACAGCCTGCGCCCTTCAGGGACATGCGCAATGCCGGCGCCGATCACGGCATCCGGTTCGGCACCGGTCAGAACGGTGCCGGCGAACTCGACACGTCCCCCGGTAGCCTTCACCAGTCCGGAAATGCAGCGCAGCAGCGTGCTTTTCCCGGCGCCATTCGAGCCGACGATACAGGTGATCTCGCCGGGCCGGACTTCCAGGTCTATGCCCCAGAGCACCTGAACATCGCCGTAACCCGCGGTGAGCTGGCTGATCTGCAGCAGCGGTGTGCTCATGATGCGGCCCCGGCCAGTTGCTTCTGGCGTTCGGCAAACCGGCTGCCCAGATAGGCTTCGATCACCTTCGGGTCCTTGACCACGTCCTGGGGATCACCCGAACTGATCAACTCACCATGGTGCAGTACGAGTATGCGCTGCGACAGCGACAGCACCACCTTCATCAGGTGCTCGATCAGGATGATGGTGATGCCGCGCGCGGCAATGGCGCGGATGAGGGCCAGGGCCTGGTCGATCTCGGAGGTGTTGAGGCCGGCGTTCACTTCGTCCAGCATCAGCACCCGGGGTTTCATGGCGAGGCTCTTGGCCAGTTCCAGGCGCTTGCGCGAGGGCAGGGTGAGCGATGCGGCCGGCCGCCTTGCATCAGCACCCAGGCCGACAAATTCCAGGTGGGCCATGGCTTCGGCCTCCGCCTGGGCACGACTGCTGGCGGCACCGGCGAACAGCGAGCCGGCCGTGACGTTCTCCAGCACGGTCATGGCCGGGAAGGGCTGCACGATCTGGAAGGTGCGGGCGATGCCGCGTCGGGCCGCCTGGAAAGGGCGCTGACGGGTGACGTCCTCGCCGCGGAAAAAAACGCTGCCGGAAGACGCGGGGAACACGCCGGTGATCAGGTTGACCAGCGTGGTCTTGCCCGCGCCGTTGGGGCCGATCAGGCCGACGATCTCCCCTTCTGCCAGCGTGAAGTTGACATTGCGTACGGCCTGTATGCCGCCGAAGTTGCGGGACAGGTTCTCCACCGAGAGGAGGATGTCGCTCATGCCGCGGCCTTTCGCGACAGCAGTCGCAGCAGGCCGCCTGGCAGGAAGAAGATCAGCAACACGATGACCAGTCCCAGTATGGCCTGGTGGTAATCGAGGAACTTCGCCCAGATGGTCTCCTCCATCAGGACGAAGGCCGCCGAGCCCAGTACCGGTCCGAATACCGTGCCCGGGCCGCCCAGCAGCACCATCACCGGTACCTTCAACGTGAGCAGGATGGAGAATGAATCCCCCGGTGAGATGTAGGCCACCCAGGATGCATAGGCGGCTCCCACGGCGCCGCAGAACACCGCCGACAGCACGAATGCGTAGATCTTGTAGCGCGTCACGTCGATGCCCACCATGTCTGCGGCATCCTCGTTCTGCTGGATGCAGCGCAGGCCGAAACCGAGGCGACCGCGGTCCACCAGCACCGTGGCAATGAAGGCCGCGACCATGAGGGTGAGCATGGTGTAGAGGAAAACGCGGCCGATGTATTCCGGGCCACCGGGCAGGAATTTGACATTGAGGCCTTCACCGCCGCCGGTCATGCCCGACCAGGAGGAGGCCACTAGCGACAGCACTTCGACGATGGCGATGGAGCCGATCGCGAAATAGTGTCCTTTCATGCGCAGGATGACTAATCCGAGCAATGCGGCAAATGTGGCGGTCACGATCGCGCCTGCCAGCCATGCGGCAGGCAGCATCCATCCGGCGTTCTGGGCAATGGCGCCGGTGTAGGCGCCCAGGCCGACAAAAGCGGCCGTGGCGAAGGAGGGATAGCCGGTATAGCCGCCGATGAAATTCCAGGACAGGGCCAGCGTGCCGTACATGGCGAGGAAGGTGGCGATCTTGACGGCGTAATTGCTGGCCATCCATGGCATGGCGGCCAGCACCAGCACCCACAGCAGGAAAAGGATGAGGCCTGTGCGTTGCTTCATTCGTAGCCCTTGCGCCCCATCAGCCCTGTTGGTCGCACCACCAGCAGGACCAGCATGAGCAGGAAGCCGGCGAGGATGGCGTTGACCGGGCCGAACCACTGTCCGGCAAAGCTCTCGACGAGGCCCAGTGCCAGGCCGCCCACCAGGGCGCCAGGCACGGTGCCGAGGCCGCCGATGACGCAGATGACGAAGGCCTTGCCCAGAAACAGGCCGGTGACGCTGGTGGTGATCGGAAACACGCTGGACAGCAGTGCCCCGCAGGCCCCCGCCATGAGTGCGCCGAGGCCGAAGGTCACGGCATAAACCTTGTTCACCCTGACCCCCATCAGTGCCGCGGCATCACGGTCCATGCGCACGGCCACGATGGCGCGTCCTATGCGCGAGCTGCGCAGCACGGCAAACAGCATGGCGGTCATGGCCAGCGCGAGCAGCATGGCCCAGACGCGGTCCATGGGCAGGGTGACTCCGGCAATCTCGAGCCGGCCCAGATCCAGGGTCACGCGGCGCGGCGTGGCGGTGAAGGCGAGGTTCATGAAGTTGTAGAGGATCATGTCCAGGCCGAAGGTCAGCGTCAGCGTGGTCAGCACCGGCCTGGCGATGACGCGGTTGATGAGGCCGTACTGGATGAGGTAGCCCAGCAGGTAAAGCAGGGCGGCCACGCCGAAAATCGAGACGAAGGGCGGCACCTGGAAGTGTGTCCAGGCGAAGTAGGCAAGATAGCCCCCCAGAATGATGAAGGAGCCATGCAGCATGTTGATCACGTTGAGCACCCCCCACACCAGGGAGAAACCCACCGCGATACAGGCGTACAGGGCCCCGAGCATCAGGCCGTTGGCAAGGGTCTGCGCGTACAGGGCGGACATGACTGGAGCAGTAATGGGGCAGTAATAAGGTGCGCTTGCAGCGGCGCAGCGTGGAGGCTGCGCCGCCGGATGCGGCGACGCTTACTTGACCGGCTGCAGCGTGCCCTGCTTGACGCGATCTGGATACAGCACGGCGATGCGGCTCTTTTGCACCTGGATGATGGGCAACTCCGACCCGGCATTCATGCCATTGGCGGAGAACTTGATCGGCCCGTAGAAGGTGGTGACATCCAGGGATGCCAGCGCATCGCGAACCTTGGCCTTGTCCAGCGTGCCTGCCTTCTCGATTCCCTTCTGCAGCGCCACCAGTGCGGCAGCGGCAGCCGCATGCACATAGTCGGGGTCGGACTTCTCGCGCTTCACGAACTCGTCATAGAAGGCCTTGGTGGTGCCCCAGGGATCATTGCCCTTGAACTGGGCACTGTGGTGCCACCAGCTGGCGCTGGTCACGCCTTCGGCCAGGGGGCCGAGCGCATCGATGAATTCCTTGTAGGCCGGGCCAGTGATCATGGTGATGACCGGTGCCTTGACGCCCAGATCGGCCATCTGCTTGCGTGCCAGCACCAGATCCTTGCTGTAGCCGGTGACGTAGATCCAGTCCGGTGCCAGCGCCTTGATCTTGGAGATCGGCGTGGCCAGGTCAAGCGCACCCACGGGGTAGAACTCGGTGGAGACCACTTCCATGCCGACCTTCGGAGCCAGTTCGGCCATCGAGGTGGCCATGGCCTTGGGGAACACGTCTTCGCGGCCCAGGATGGCGACCTTCTTGACCTTTGGATTTTGCTTGGCGACCAGCTTGGTGAGGTTCTCCACGATGCCGCCATTGGGTGCCAGCACCCCGAACATGTACTTGTAGCCCTGGTTGAAGATCGACTCGGAGGAGGCGCTGGTGGCCATCACGGGCACGCCATAGCGCTCTGCCACGCCGGCAACCACCTTGGTGTGCCCGGAGCCGAACGGCGCCAGCAGGAAGTCCACCTTGTCGTCGACGATCAGCTTCTCGGCCAGTTGCTGCGCGCGCTGTTCGTTGGTCTGGTAATCGTACTGGACCAGTTCGACCTTCATCTTCTTGCCGCCGACGCTGATGCCACCGGCTGCATTGATGCGCTTGAGCCACATGTCGTAGGCAATCGCCTGCTTCTTGCCTTCATCGGCAAGGCCGCCGGTCAGGGCCAGCGGGGCTCCGATCTTGATGGTCTGGGCCGACAGGGGGCTGGCCAGCACCGTCGCGGCTGCGCACAGTGACAACAGGGCCAGGGTCTTGCGGCGAAATGCTCCCTTTGCTGACAGCATGATGTGAACTCCCGTATTTTGAGTTGGATATATGTTCCGAACTATACAGCAAGGCACATGCCAGCACCGTTATGGGGACCCGGGGTTCGATTATCCGAATGTGTGCTCAATCGAGGTGCGTGGGCCGTCGATTTGCATGGTTTTGGTGCGTCTCCTCTGGTGATGAAGCCGCGGCGAGAAAAGTTTTGTGGTGGGAAGCAATAGGCCTTGGCTGACGATATCGCCAAAGCGCAAGCACTGGCTTGCCTGCAAAGGGATCATGCAGAAGGGAGTAAGACGGGAAGCGAGAACGTCGGGAGTGGCCTGGGTCACCAGAGGGCGCCTGATGACCCAGGATGGGCTACATATTGTTCGGCTACATCCTGTTGCCGATGACACCGCCCACCACGGCGCCCGTCACGGTGCTCGACGTATCACCGCCGATGGCGTGGCCCGCGACGCCCCCCAGCACGGCGCCGGTGATGGTGCCGCAACCGGTGAGGGCCAGGGCGCTTGCAAGGCCTATCCAGAGACGAACTGATTTCATGACGAGATCCTCATTGAGTGCACCCGCAATCGGGCGATGAGGAAAGTCTAGGTAGCATTGCCACCGCCTGTTGTAAGCATTGGTAACGCGGCCCTCTCGGTGTGTCGCCTGGCGGAGACGCTCTTGCCGGCTGTCACCGTAGGGTAGAGGGAGGCGTGCTGATTTTTGCCTTAGAGGACCGAACAGAATTGCCGTCAGGCGCCCTGACTCAGGGGAGCGCGAGGGGATGTGTCCCCTCGCATTGTTAGGCGCTCCTAGTTGTTCTCCAGTTGCAGCTTGGCCTCCTGCACCAGACGCTTCCACTTGGCAATTTCACTGCGGATGTAGCCGTTGAACTGTTCGGGGGAACTGCCCACGGGAATGGAGCCGTCGGCGGCCAGTCGGGAGGCGACATCGGGCTGGTTGACTGCCTCGACGATGGCGCCATTGAGCTTGCGTACGATGTTCTGCGGGACTTTCGCCGAGGTGATGATGCCGTACCATTGATCAACCTCGAATCCGGGCAGCCCTGATTCGGCCAGGCTGGGCAGGTCCACCGAAGGGGAGCGTTTGGCGGCAGTGATGGCGATGCCACGCAGCTTGCCCTGCTGGATCTGCGCGCGGGTGCCGATGAGCGAGCCGAACCCGACGTGGACATCGCCTGCCAGCATGGCCGGGATGACGGCGGCCGTCCCCTTGAAGGGCACATGCACCATCTTGACCTTGGCCAGATGGTTGAACAACTCGCCGGAAAAGTGCTGCAGGGTGTTGTTGCCCGAGGAGCCGAAGTTCAGCTTGCCCGGATTGGCCCTGGCATAGGTCACCAGTTCGGCCACGTTCTTCGCCGGCACCGAAGGATGGATGTACAGCACATAGAACAGTGAGGTGGCCTGGGAGATGCCCTGCAGGTCGCGCGTCATGTCATAGGGCAGCCCGGGATTGGTGGCCGCATTCACCGTGTTGGATGCCGAGATGAGGCAGATGGTGTAGCCATCGGGCTCGGCCTTGGCCGTCATCTCAACGCCGATGATGCCGCCGGCGCCGGTGCGGTTCTCCGCCACCACCTGCTGCCCCCATTTCTCGCTCAGTTTCAGCGCGATGGTCCTGGCCGTGAGGTCGGTGCCTGCGCCAGGCGCAAACGGAATGATCATGCGGATCTGCTTGGCGGGGTAGCCGGGGGCGGGGTCGGCATCCGCAGCCTGCAGCAGCGAGGACGAAACCAGGGTGATGCCGGCCATGGACCCGACCAGCATGGGGAGGAGTCGGCGTGTGAATGTGTGATGCATCATGACCTCGCAGAGGGGGGAAGGAAGTGTGTCAAAGGGTGTCCAGCGGGACTGTGCATCGTGCCCGTCAGATGGCTCACGCCAGCAGCGTCATGAGGGTGCCGATGTCCTGCACCTTCTCAAGGGCGCCGACCGTCTCGACGATGCGTGAGACGGTCGGCGCGGAAAGCGGGTGGGCAGCCAGTTCGGCGCAGGCACTCAGCTTGGCGTGCAGTTGCGCCGTGCTCATGGGCTTGTCCGGGTGGCCCAGTGCAAGCCGGCTTTCGGCCACGAAGCGTCGGCCGTCTCGCGTGGTGATCTCGACGCGCCCGGGTTCTATGGACGGGCCGTTCAGGCTTTCGTCATAACGCCATTTCACCTTGGGCATGGCGCGCGTGACGACTTCATCGGCCAGGGCGCCATCGTGGTAGAGCTGCAGGGGCACGCTGCCATGCAGGATGGCGGCGCCCACTGCGAACCCCATGTTGCCGGCGAGGTCGATGTGGTTCTCGGGGGCGCTGCCCAGGGCCACCGGCCGGCAGCGGTCGAAATTCATCTGCCCGACATTGAGCATCACTTCGGCAATGTCATCGAAGGCGAGCCGCTCGCCCTGGGTGATCTCCAGCAGTGCCGTCAGCGTGGGGTGCAGCAGCCGTATGCAGGGCCAGGGCTTGAGCGAGATGCGGGTGGTCTCGTAGCGCTCGCCCAGCGCGTCCAGCAGCTCGCGCCGCTCGTACTCGCCGTTGAAGTAGGCCTGGTAGAAGCCGTAGCGGCCCTCCAGCACATTGCGGTCACCGCGTATGCCATGCATGGCCATCTCCGCCGCCAGCACGCCATTGCGAAAGGCCAGGCCGTCGCGGATGGAGCGCACGCTGGAGCCTTTCTCGTGCAGGCTGGCCCAGGTGCCGCCGATTTGCGGCAGGGTGAGGCCAAGCGCCTCCAGGTGCTGCGACTCACTCGCGCCGTAGACCTTGGCCGCCGCGACCGTGGCGCCGAAGATGCCGATCACCGGTGCGCGGAACCAGGGGAAGTCCCACATGCGCCCGCGTGTGGCCAGGCCGATGCGGCTGCTGATGTCGTTGGCCAGGGCGATGGCGGCGATGAGCTCGCGGCCGCCCACTCTGCCCCGGGTGGCGCCCATCTCCTCGGCCACGGCCAGTGCCGGGGTCAGGCTGGCCGAAGTCGGGTGCAGGATGGCCAGGTCGTGGGTGTCGTCGAAATCGAACTGATGGATGGCAGCGCCATTGGCGAAGACCGCGGCCGCAGCGGGCACCTTCAGCCCACCCTCGCCGATCACCGTGCTGGTGGCGCGCCCTCCCCAGCCGGCGATCATGGCGCGCAGCGACATCACGTCATCGGTGGCGGTGCCGGCCAGCAGGCAGGCGATGGTGTCGAGGATGGATGCCTTGGCGGCGGCTACAACGTCGGCCGGCAGGTCCTCGAAGTGCGTGCGCGCCAGATGGGCTGCGATGGCAATGGAGGCATCCGGCTCGCTGCCAAGCTTGACCGGTTTGCGAAAATCCGCGCCTGCGCGTGCCTGGCTGCTGCTCATGAGCTTCCTCTGGTGCTGTTGAAAGATGCCGCCCCGTCTGTCCCGGGGGAGTCAGGCATCGGGCTTGATGCCGGCACGCTTGACGATCACCGCCCACTTGGCAATCTCGGATTTGACATAGGCGGCGAACTGTTCAGGCGTCGAGTGCACCGCATAGGCGCCCAGGTCACCCAGTTGTTTGGTCATGTCCTTGGTGGCGGCATTGATCTGCTGGTTGATGCGCAGCACCAGCTCGCGTGGTGTGCCCTTGGGCGCCATGATGCCGCTCCAGGAACTGGCCTCGAAGCCCTCCAGTCCGAGCTCCTGCAGCGTGGGCAGGTCGGGCAGGCTGACCATGCGCTGCGGTGAAGTCACGGCGATCGGACGCAGCCTGCCGGCGGCGGCATGCGTGCCCACCTGCTGGGCGCTGAAGATGAACAGCATCTGGATGTTGCCGGCGAGCAGGTCGGTGAGTGCCGGGCCGGCGCCCTTGTAGGGCACATGGACCATGCTGACGCCGGTGGCGCCCTGGAAGAGTTCGGTGGTGAGGTGGGCGGCACTGCCTTCGCCGGCGGTGCCGTAGTTGAGCGTGTTGGGTTTGGCCTTGGCCAGGTCGACCAGCTCCTTGAGGTTCCTGGCCGGCACTGAAGGATGCAGCGACAGGATGCTGGGCACGGCCACCGTGGTGCTTACCGCCACGAAATCCTCGAGGACATTGAAGGGCAGTTTGGGAAACAGCGTCGCGTTCACCGTCATGGTGCTGGTGGTATTGAGCAGGGTGTAGCCGTCGGGGGTGGCACGCGCGACGTGTTCGCTGGCAATGTTGGAGGATGCACCGGGGCGGTTCTCCACCATGAACTGCTGACCGGTACGCTCGGTCAGCTTGGCGGCCAGCATGCGGCCCATCACGTCGGTGCTGCCGCCTGCGGCAAAGCCAAGCACCACCCGCACCGGCTTGGCCGGCCAGGTCTGTGCCAGCGCGGCCCCGCTCAGGCACATCGCAAACACGGCGATTCCACGCAGCAGCAGGACAGGCATGCGGTATTCCTCCATTGATTGATGGTGCTGTCACTTGCCTGCGCGCCTCCATGGCGCGCAGGTGCTTCTTCGGCACCGGCCGATGTTATTCCTTCACCTCTTTCCCTACAACCGGAGGAGAGGCGCCCCGGATCATGCCGGCCTGCCGGGGCCGGCATCCTCAGTCATCGGGCCTGTCCCTCGTTCAACCCAGGACCGGATGCGTGCCCCGATTCGCCTCTGTTCCAGGCGTGACCCGCTGCGTTTGGATGAGGGCATGCAGCTATCAGCGCCAAGGACCCACCGCGGATTGCAGATTGACATGGCGATTTGCCTGGGCCAGACGAAGCTGTTTCAATGCCCGTGGTCAATCAGAGGCAACAGGGGAGATCGTCATGGATACAGGACTCAGGGGCAGGACCGTACTCATCACCGGTGCCAGCCGCAACATCGGTCGGCTGGCCGCCATCGCTTTTGCCCGTGAAGGCGCCAACCTGGCGATCTGCACCAGCAGCAAGCTCAAGCAACTGGAGGAGGTGGCGGCGGAGGCACGCGCCCTGGGGGTGAAGGTCGTGGCGGGTCAGTGCGACGTGGCCGACAAGGCCTCGGTGGATCGGTTTGTGACGGCGGTGAAGGATGAACTGGGGACCGTGCACGTGGCCATCAACAATGCGGTGGACCGTGGCGCCGAAGGGGCGTTTCTCGACCAGGATGACGAGACCTGGGAGCGCAACTTCGCCGTCAACCTGACCGGTCCGCGCAACATCTGCCGCGCCGTGTTGCCGATGATGATGGCGCAGGGGTGGGGGCGCATCATCAACCTATCCGGAATTTCCGCGCATATCGGCAGCAGTGCCATCAAGGGCATGGCCAAGCTGGGCATCGTCGGACTCACGCGCGGCCTGGCCCGGGAGTTCGCCACACATGGCATCACGGCCAACTGCATCACCCCCGGCACCATTGAAGTCGAACGCGATTCGTTCCAGAAGGACAAGCCGCTGAAGGAGCACCAGCCCATCCGCCGCAAGGGGGAACCGCGGGAAGTCGTCGGACTGATGCTGTTCCTGTCGGGCGAGGATGCCGGTTTCATCACCGGGCAGAACTATCACGTCAACGGCGGGATGTACTTCAACTGAGGCGTGCCGCAACCGCCCGGAGCCTGGCTCCGGGTTCTCCGCTCAGGAGCGATCGTCGGTTGAAAACGAGTTGCGTTCCGGGTCTATGGTGTAGACGGCGCTGCGCACGATGCCCGATTCGTCATGCTCCACCCACAGCACCATCCAGTCCAGGATGCTCCCTGGCACCATCGGGTAGGTCCAGGAATTGAGTTGTTTCAGCGGGTAGTAGGCGACATGGTAGGGCGGGCCCATCAGCGCGCGCACCTCCTGGATGGTCGTGGTGCCCGGCACGATCTTCCTGATGTTTTCCTCGGTCAGGCGCTGTTCGACGCTGCGCACCACGCCGCTGGCGTCGATGCGCACCGCATAGGTTTCCCGCAGCAGACGGCCGCCTGGATAGAACCAGAGGGTATCTCCGCCGGACCCGGCCAGCTTTTCCGCTGGGGCGCCCATGGTGGCTTCGACTTGCGCGGCGGTCGAGGTGCCCGAAACCAGATGGCTGCCGCCAAACGTGCTGCAGCCGGCGAGCAGCAGTGTTGCGAAAAACAAGGACAGGTGACTTTTCATGGTGGTTTCCTCCGGAGCAGTCCGGATGACTATAGCAGAGGGATGCACGGCCTGAAAACGGCTGTCAGATTCCTGAAAGCCGCTGCGTCGAGCCGGTGCCGTATCGCGGTGCACAGCTTCCCTGCCAGCCGCTGCGGCACCAAGTTGAGATAGGCCGCTTATCTCCAACTCCAGCAGCGCAAGGCGGCGTTTCAGGCGCAATGCATCTCGCCCGGTGAATGCCGGAAAGCTCAGGTTATTATTATCAAAATAACAGTACGAGATAGACCATTATTGAACAATAATAGTTATTGTTATCAATGTTCCTGGCGGGAAAGTGTTCCCCGATCACCGCATGTCCTTGCCTGACCCAAGCCGTACCGATATCCCTGCAAGTAAAAAAGGCGCCCCGCGGGGCGCCTTGTTCGCACTTGCCGGTATCCTGCGAACTTCAGTTGGCCTGGACCATCACCTGGTCCTGGCCGGCAGGCACGTAGCCCAGCTGCTCGATGAACATGTCCGAGATCGGCCAGGTCCTGAAGAACTTCAGCCACAACCTCACCATGTGGCGCTTCTGGTGCGGTTCCGGGCCGTCCACGAAGCCGGTGCGCGAGTGCAGCGTCGTGTAGTTGTTGCAGATCTGCATGTCGCCCGGCTGCAGCACCATGTCCAGGCGCAGGTCGGGGTGGCGCGTCAGGGCGTCGAAATATTCGAGCGCTTCGAACTCGATCTTCGTCAGCGGGATGCCGCGTTTCACGGCGCCGGCATTGATCTGGTTGCGCAGGTAGCGGCAGCTGATCAGGCCATCGTGCTGGCCGAACACCGGAATGGGTGTGTCGGAATATCCCTTGCCGGTGAGCGCCTCCTCACGACGGATGTAATAGAAGCCGTTGTAGAGCATGCCCAGGTATTCGGGATGGTGGGCGAGGATCTCGTTGTGCACCGTCACCGAGCTCACCAGGCTGCTGCTGCCGCCGCTGATGCCCTGACGCAGGCACAGCAGCGCCACGATGTCGCAGTTGTCGGTGTGGTAGGGCAGCAGGCCGTTGCCTTCATAGCCGCGCACGTCCAGTTCGCCGTACTTGCGGCCGTGGTCGTAGACATGCCCGAGCAGATCTCCCTTGGGATTCTGGTAGAGCGGCGTGCCCAGGTAACGCCCCAGGCCCCAGTAGATGAGGCCGACTTCTTCGTCGGAGTAGCGCGACATGGGCAAGCCGCGCAGGACCATGAAGCCGCGGCCGTCGCGTACCTCGTGTTCGATCCCGGCCAGGCGCTCGGCCATGACGGTGAGCGGGAAATGCTGGCGCTCGACCTGCTCCAGCGGCAGGCCGGTCTTCTGCGCCGTGCGCAGCGCCTTGTCGATGTCGGCGATCTCCGCTTCCGTGAGGTGCTCTATCCATTCATCGGCGGTGCCGAACTGGGGGCCCTTCCAGGCGTGGGGGCTGTCGACCTGCTTCATCCATACCCTGTTCATGTGCGTCTCCTGTTGCCTTGGGGCGGCATCGCGACCGGCCCCGCTGCCAGTTCGACCTGGCTCAGTTCGACTTGGGATCGAGCGCGTCGCGCAGGCCGTCGCCGAGGATGTTGAGGGAAAACACCACCGTGAAGATCATCAGGCCCGGGAACATGGCGATCCACGGGGCCGTGGGCAGATAGCGCTGCGCGGCATTCAGCATGCTGCCCCAGGATGGCGAGGGCGGCTGCTGGCCCAGGCCGAGGAAGGACAGGCTGGCTTCCGCAATGATCGCGGCAGCCATGGTGATGCTGCCCTGGATGAGCAGCGGCGGCAGCATGTTGGGCAGGATGTGGCGCACGGCAATGCGCAGGTGCGTGTTGCCCACCGCGCGCGCTGCCTCGATGTAGTCCTCGGTGCGGATGGACATCACCGTGCCGCGCGACAGGCGCAGGAAGGTCGGCAGGGCCGCCACGCCGATGGCGATCATGGCATTGGTGAGACTGGGCCCGAGGAAGGCCGCCAACGCAATGGCAATGATGAGGAAGGGAATGGCCAGCATGGCATCGGTGAAGCGCATGATCACGCTGTCCACCCAGCCGCCGGCATAACCGGAGAGCAGGCCCAGCGGAATGCTGACCATCAGCGAAATGGTGACCGGTATGACCCCGGCCAGCAGCGAGGCACGCGCGCCCCAGATCAGGCGCGACAGCAGGTCACGGCCGACTTCGTCGGTGCCCAGCCAGTACTTTGCCGAAGGCGCCTGGCGCACCGCGCCAAAATCGGTGGCGATGGGGTTGTAGGGGGCAATCCAGGGTGCGGCCAATGCGATCATGATGAAGGCCACGACCACGGCCAGCGCCACCAGCGCGGCGCGGCGCTTGAGGAAGCGGCGCAGTGCGCGGCTGCGATTGTCCGCCGCGGGACCGGCGGTCGCGGGGGTGGCTGTAGCGGGGGAGATGGCGGCGGCGCTCATTCAGCCTCGCATGCGTGGGTTGGCGACGAAATAGAAGATGTCGGCCATCAGGTTGAGCAGGATGTACAGCGCTGCGGAGACCACCACCACGCCCTGTACCACGGCGTAGTCGCGGTTGAGGATGCCATCGACGATGAGCTTGCCGAAGCCCGGGATGGAGAAGATCTGCTCGGTCAGCACGGCGCCGGAGAGCAGGTGCCCGAATTCGATGGCGCCCAGGGTGATCACCGGCACCAGCGCGTTGCGCAGCGCATGCTTGAGCACCACCACCTTTTCGGTGAGCCCCTTGGCGCGTGCAGTGCGCACGTAGTCCGTCCCCAGCGTCTGCAGCAGCGCGCCGCGGGTGTGGCGCATCATCACCCCGGCAACCCCGGTGCCCAGCACGATGCAGGGCAGGAACAGGCTCACCAGGCTGCGCCAGACGTCATCCGTCAGCGGCACGTAGCCCGAGGCGGGAAACCAGCGCAGGTGCACGGAAAACACCAGGATGAGCATGATGCCCAGCCAGAAATGCGGCACCGAAATGAAAGACAGGGCGACGAAATTCGACACCCCGTCGGAGAACTTGCCGCGTCTTGCGGCCGAAAGGATGCCCGCTGGTATGCCGATCAGCAGGGCCACGATCATGGAGCCCGTCGCCAGTTGCAGCGTGATGGGCAGCTTGCTGACGATGAGTTCCGACACTTCGATCTGGGTGCGATAGGAGATGCCGAAGTCGCCGGTGAGGATCTTGCCTATCCACAGGGCGTACTGCACCGGCACCGGCTTGTCCAGGTTGTACTTCTTCCTGATTTCCTCGACCACCTCCGGGTCCTTCTCCTCGCCGGCCAGCGCAATCGCCGGATCACCCGGCAGCATGTGCTGGAGCGAGAAGATGAGGATGGACACGAAGAACAGCGTCGGCAGCAGCACTGCCAGGCGCTTCGCAATGAAGGTCCAGAATGACATGGTTTATCTGCCCTGTGCCTTCATTGTCCTATCGGCTCACGCGCCCTTGAGGCCCTTGACCCGGATCACGCCATCCGGATAGGGCACGAAGCCGCGCACCTTGGCGTTGTGGCCGGTGAAGATGTTCCGGTGCCACAGGATCAGCACCGGCCGATCACGCAGCAACAGTTCGGCCGCCTGGTCATAGAGCTTCTTGCGCTCGGCCGGGGCGGCCACCTGCCTTGCCTTGGAGGTGAACTGGTCCATTTCCTTGCTGCAATAGCCCTGGTCGTTCTGGCGGCTGCCGCAGGAAAAGTGCTGGAAGATGTTGCCATCGGGGTCGGGGCGCCCGCTCCAGAAAGTGAAGTAGGCCTCGAAATCGCCCTTGGTGCCGGCGGTGAGCATGGTGACGTTTTCCTGACTGACGATGTTCATGGTGATGCCGGCTTCGGCGAGCATGGACTGGATCACCTGCGCCGCTTCCTGGCGGTCGCGTTCCGGCGGCACGATCAGGTTGAAGGTGAAGCCGGTCTTGCCTGCACGCGCGAGCAGGGCGCGCGCCTTGGCGACGTCGCGCTTGGGCACCGGCAAGGCCGAGTTGTAGAAGTAGTTCTTCGGCTGCACCCACTGGTTGCCGGCGATGTACTCGTTGTTGAACACCACCTTCACCAGGGTCTCGCGGTCGATGGCCGCCTCGATGGCTTCGCGCACGCGCGGGTCTTCGCCCAGCAGTTTGCCGCGCGGCCCGTTGTTGATGTTGTAGCGGATCACCTGGTAGCCCAGTTCCGGCACGCTGGCGATTTTCAGGCGGTTGTCCTTGCGCACTTCCGACAGCTCCGAGGGTGACATGCGCTCGATGATGTCCAGTTCGCCCGAGCGCAGCGCGGACATGCGCACTGTCGAGTCGGTGATGGGGGTGTACACCACGCGGTCATAGTGCACATTGGCCTTGTCCCAGTAGTCCTTGAACCGTTCGAACACGATGCGGCCCTGGGCCATGCGTTCGACGAAGCGGTAGGGCCCGGCGCAGACCGGCTTGGTGCCGAACTTGTCGCCCAGCTCCTTGCCCGCCTTGGGCGAGATCATCATGCCGGCGCGGTCGGTCAGCGCGGCGATCAGCGGCGTGGACGGCTCGGACAGATTGAGCCGCACGGTCAGGTTGTCCACCACGTCCACCGATTTGACGGCATTGATCTCGGCGCGGCGGAAGGAACCCTTGAGGTTGAGGTTGCGGTCGAAGTTGTAGCGTACCGCCTCGGCGTTGAAGGGCTCGCCGTCATGGAACTTGACGTTCGGCCGCAGCTTGATGACCACGGACAGGCCGTCCTTGGCCCAGGTGAAGCCGGTGGCCAGCATCGGCACGATCTTGATGTCGGGGGTGATGTCGAACAGCTTGTCGCACACCGCGGCGAAGGTGAGCCGCACCGAGTAGGAGCGGCTGAGGGCCGGGTCCAGGCCGTCCGGATCGTCGTTCAGGCCGATGCGCAGGGTCGATTGCGCGCCAGCCCCCGTGCTGAGGAATGTGCCTGCCGCGATGGCGGTCAGAAACAGCTTTTTCCAGTTCATGATGAAGAACCCCTCCG
This sequence comes from Betaproteobacteria bacterium, assembly GCA_947474715.1. Classification (GTDB taxonomy): domain Bacteria; phylum Pseudomonadota; class Gammaproteobacteria; order Burkholderiales; family SG8-39; genus CAIYPG01. The sequence continues at coordinate 24,625 of CANJJT010000023.1, read as the reverse complement.
AAATAGTTGGACTGCGGAAACTTCCATGAGCATTGCCATCCCTCGACGGTTGCAAGGTGCCTGCCTGTTGCCGCCTGCAATTATGTACCGGCAACCCGGCCTGTAGTTCACCCAGTGCTCCGATATTGCATTTGTTAAGAACATTTTATTCATGTGGTTCTGGTGGCTGCCACGCTGTTGTCGAAGCGCGCCTGCAGCCGCTGCAGGCGCTCGTCGCTGACCACGTCCAGGGCATCGCCCTGCCAGCGTGGCAACTCCTCGGCGCGGTGGCAGGCCACGGCGTGGCCATCGGCATCGGCGCGCAGCACCGGCGTTTCCAGGCTGCAACGCTCCACGGCATGCGGGCAGCGCGGATGGAAGTGGCAGCCGGAGGGCGGCGAGATGGGACTGGGCACATCGCCCTCGACCACCGCGCGCTGCACGCTGCGGCCGAACACCGGGACGGGGATGACGTCCAGCAGTGCCCGTGTGTAGGGGTGGCGCGGGTTGTCGAACAGTGCTGCAGTGGGCGCAGTCTCGACGATGCGTCCCAGGTACATGACGGCGACACGGTCTGTGATGTGGCGCACCACGGTCAGGTCGTGGGAGATGAACAGGTAGCTCAGCCCCAGGCGCTTCTGGATGTCTTCCAGCAGGTTGAGGATCTGCGCCTGCACCGATACGTCCAGCGCCGACACCGCCTCGTCGCAGACGATCAGGCCGGGTTCGGTGGCCAGCGCCCGCGCGATGCAGATGCGCTGGCGCTGGCCGCCGGAGAACTCATGCGGATAGCGTCGCGCATGGGCGGCTGGCAGGCCGACCATGGCCAGCAGTTCGCCGACGCGGCGTTCGACGTCGCGGCCGCTGGCGATGCCGTGGATGCGCAGCGGCTCGGCCAGGATGTCAGCCACGGTCATGCGCGGGTTGAGCGAGCTGTAGGGGTCCTGGAACACGATCTGGATGCGCCGGCGCTGCTTGCGCATCTGGCTGCCGGACAGGGCGGTGAGGTCGGTGCCGTCGAAGCTGATGCGCCCGGCCGTGGGCTCGATCAGGCGCAGCACCAGGCGTCCGGTGGTGGATTTGCCGCAGCCGCTTTCGCCGACCAGGCCGAGGGTTTCGCCGCGGCCGATCTCCAGGCTGATGCCATCGACGGCCCGCACTGCCCCCAGTGGACGGCCGAGGAAGCCGGTGATCGGAAAGTGCTTGGTCAGCTTCTCGACCTTGAGCAGGGGTTCGGTGCTCATGCGGCAGCCTCCAGCGGGGCGGCATGGCAGGCGCTGCCATGGGATGGGCCCACTTCCTTCAGCACCGGATCGGTGCTGTCGCAGGGTGCGATGGCAAAGGGGCAGCGTGGACGGAAGGAGCAGCCTGCCGGCAAGGCGCGCAGATCCGGCACCATGCCGTCGATGGCGACCAGCCGTCCGGCGCTGCGGCCGCCGCGGGGGATCGCGCCCAGCAGGCCGATGGTGTAGGGGTGCTCGGGGCGCTGGAACAGGCGTTCGGCCGGTGCGTGCTCGACGATGCGCCCGGCATACATCACTGCGACTTCGTCGGCCACTTCGGCGATCACGCCCAGGTTGTGCGAAATGAGGAGGATGGCCATGCCGTGGCTTTGCTGCAGTTCGCGCAGCAGCTTGAGGATCTGTGCCTGGATGGTCACATCCAGCGCCGTGGTCGGCTCATCGGCGATCAGCAGGCGCGGCCGGCAGGCCAGCGCCATGGCGATCATGACGCGCTGGCGCATGCCGCCGGAGAGCTTGTGAGGATATTCGTGCACGCGTCGCTCCGGTGCCGGCATGCGCACTTCGCGCAACAGCTGCACCGCCCGCTCCATCGCCGCCTTCGGACTGATGGTCTCGTGCGCGCGGATCGCCTCGGCAATCTGGTCGCCCACGGTGAAGGCCGGATTGAGCGAACTCATCGGCTCCTGGAAGATCATGGCAATGTCGCCGCCGCGCAGGGTGCGCAACTCCTCCTGTGGCACTTTGGTCAGGTCACGCCCGTCGAAATTGACCGAGCCGGAGACGATGCGCCCCGGCGGCTGCGGGATGAGGCCGAGCAGGGCCATGGCCGTGACGCTCTTGCCGGAACCGGATTCGCCGACCAGGCCCAGGCATTTGCCCGCCGCGAGATCGAAACTCACGCCGCGCACGGCTGGGAAGCTGCCGTCATCGGTATTGAACTCGATGGCCAGGTCGCGCACCGACAGCAGCGGTGCAGCAGGACCTGAGCCAGGGGCGGCGGGGCGGGAGTCATTCATGACGCGTTCTGCTTCCTAGCCCTGTGCCATGGTGCCGCGGCCGTCGACCGCCACGGCGCCTTCACCGCGCTTTTTCACGATGAGCGGATTGACTTCGAGGTCGATGAGTGTCGGTCCCAGGTCCGCGGCCAGCCAGGACAGGCGCACCAGCGCATCGGCCACGGCATCGACGTCGAGCGGCGGGCGGCCGCGTGCGCCTTCCAGCAGCGGCAGCGAGCGCAGGCTGCGGATCATGGCCTGGGCACGCGCCTGGCACAGCGGCGCCGGGGCCAGCGCCACATCGCGCATGATCTCCACGGCGATGCCGCCCAGTCCCACCATCATGATGGGGCCGAACTGCGCATCATTGTTGACACCGATGATGACCTCGGCCTCGCCCCTGACCATTTCCTGCACCGAGAAACCCTCGATCTTGGCACCAGGGGCGGCGGTGACCAGATGCTGGAGCATTGCGGCGGCGTCATCCTTCACGGCCTCGGCGCTGGCCAGACCCACCTTGACGGCGCCGACATCGCTTTTGTGGGCGATGTCACGCGAGACCGCTTTCAGCACCACCGGGAAGCCCATCGGGGCTGCCGCAGCAGCGGCGGCTTCCGGCGTTGCCGCAATGGCTTCCTTCGCCACGCGGATGCCATAGCTGGCCAGCACTTTCTTCGCTTCGCTTTCGGTCAGTGAACCGGCGGCCAGCGCGGGCGCAGCAGCGGGCAGGCCGGCAGGGCGTATGGGGGCGGGCAGGGCCGCTTCCTTGCGCCGCAGGAAGGTGTCCATGAGCGACAGCACGCGCAGCGCGTCTTCGAAGCGGTCGACATAGAACTGGTCCATGTCGCGCAGGATCTGGCGCGAGGTATTGGCGGCCGCACCAGGCGTGAGCACCAGGATGCAGGGTTTGCCCGAGGCCAGCGAGGCCTTGCCGATGAGTTCGGAGCGCGCGGCAAAGAAGGGCATCGAGGTCAGCACGCCCAGGCCGTAACCGACATTGGCATCGCCGAACAGGATCTCCGTGGCGATGCCGGCGATTTCCGTGGATTCCGGCAGGCGCCGGCCGCCCAGGTCCACCGGGTTATCGGCCTGCGGTGGCAGCAGGATCTCCAGCAGCTTGGCCTTGGTTTCTGGCGTCGGGGCGCTGACCTGCAGGCCGATTTCGCTGACGCGATCGGAGGCGATGCCGGCACCGCCGCCGGAGGTGGACAGGATGGCCACGCCGCCCGAACGGGCCTTGGGGTGGCGGCTGAGCAGGTGCGCGGCGCGCACCATGTCATCCGGGTCCTGGGCCAGCACCACGCCTTCTTCGCGGCAGATCGCAGCAAAGGCGTCGAAGGAACCGGCCAGGCTGGCGGTGTGGGAGCGGGCCGATTTCACGCCTGCTTCGGTGCGGCCGGTCTTCACCATGAACAGGGGTTTGCCGGCAGCGCGGCAGGCGGCGGCGGCCTTGCGGAAGCGCTGGCCATCGAGCAGGCCTTCGACATAGGTGCAGATGGCCGTGGTTTCAGGGTCACCCGCCATGTATTCGATGAAATCGCAGGTTTCCAGGTCCGACTGGTTGCCCAGGGACACGCAGTGGCGGAAACCGATGCCGTCGTCGTTGGCACGGTCGAAGATGGACACCATCAGTGCACCGCTCTGGCTGATCATGCCGATGCTGCCATCGCGCAGCTTGTCGGTTTCCAGCACCACCGAGGAGCACAGTGTCATGTGGTGGTGCGGCACGATGATGCCCATGCAGTTGGGCCCGACGATGCGCATGCCGGTGCGGGTGGCGATTTCCACCAGTTCGCTCTGGCGGTCGCCGCCTTCTTCGCCGGCTTCGGCAAAGCCGGTGGAGATGATGACGCAGCAGCCGACGCCGGCATCGGCGGCTTCATTGAGGTTCTGCACCAGGGTGCTCACCGGCACGGCGAGGATGGCCACGTCCGGGGCCTGAGGCACCTTGGAGATGGAGGGGTAGGCCTTGCGGCCGACGATTTCCTCGCGATGCAGGTTGATCGGGTAGATGTCGCCGGCAAAACCGTGGCGCACCAGGTGGTGGATGATGCGGCCGCCGAACTTGGCCTTGCTGTCGGAGGCGCCGAATACCGCCAGCGAGCGCGGATGCAGGATGCGGTCGATGCCGATGCGGGGTGCTGCACCCGGGGTCTTGCGCAGGGCGGTGTGCAGGCTGTCTCTGTTGTTGTGCACTTGATCTCTCCGGTCAGGTGAAAGCTGCGGTGCCGAGCAGCTCGCGCCCGATGATCAGCTTCTGCACATTGGCAGTGCCGTCGATGGCCGTGAGCATGCAACAATCACGCCAGCACCGCTCCACGTCGGCGTCCTCGGCCAGGCCCCAGGCCCCCATGCTTTCCATGGCGACCAGGCAGACCTTGATGGCCGTCTGCACGGCAAATACCTTGGCCATGGACACGTCACACGGCGCACGCCGGTGTGCGTCCAGGATGGCCAGGGCGTTCAGACACAGCAGGCGTGCCGCCTGCAACTGCGTGGCCGCCTCGGCCAGGGCCGTCTGGATGGCCTGGAATTTGGTCAGCGGGCGGCCGAAGGCCTTGCGGTCCTTGGCGTACTGCATGGCGATGTCCAGGGCATGCTGGGCGATGCCCACGGCCTGGATGCCGATGAAGGCACGCGAGGATTCGATGCCGCGGTGGAACTGCTCGCCGCCGTCGCCGGCAGTGCCCAGGATGTTCTCCTTGGGCACGCGCACATTGTCGAACACCAGTTCGGCCAGCGACAGGTTGCGGATGCCCACGGTGTTGATGTCGATGCTGGTCCAGGGCGATTCGCTGCGCTCCAGCACCAGCCGTGACAGACCGCCGGAGGCATCCACCACCATCAGCGTCATCAGGTCGCTCACGCTACCGAGCTTGATCCAGCGCTTGCGGCCGTTGACCACGTAGCTGTCGCCGTCGAGCACCGCGGTGCAGGTGAAGGCGCGCATGTCCGAGCCCGCCTGCGGCTCGGTGATGGCGGCCGTGGACACCCAGTCACCGGAGAACAGTTTCGGCATCCAGCGACGCTTCTGATCCTCGGTGCCGAGGTAATTGATGGTGCGCGGGGGCACCACTTCGGAGAGCATCACCGGCCCGCAGGCCAGCGCCTCGATGAGCAGGCCGTAGTCGACGTAGCTCAGTCCGGCGCCGCCGTATTCCTTCGGGATGGTGCTGCCCAGGTAGCCCAGCGGCTTGACCGCCTTGAAAATGGTGCTCAGCTGGGCCGCGCTCAGGCGCTCCCCGGCAGGCACGCTGTCGGCCATGGGGATGACCACCTCGCGCACGATGGCGCGCGCGGCCTCCTGCAGTGCCAGTTGTTCCGTTGTTTCCAGCCAGGCCATGTTCATTTCCCCTTGAAGACGGGCTTGCGTTTTTCGTTGAAGGCGCTGATGCCCTCGGCAAAGTCGGCCGAAGCCACGCCGATCTGCGCCCATTTTGTTTCCAGCTCGCGTGCCTCGGCGGGCGTGTCCCAGTACTGCGCGCGTATGGTTTCCTTGACCGCCTTGAAGGTGATCGGGGCGCCCCCGGCCACGCGGGCGGCCAGCCGCGCCACTTCGGCGTCGAACTGCTCGTCGGGGATCACCTTGGTCACCAGGCCGATGTCGCAGGCCTGCTGCGCGCTCAGGTCCTCGCCCAGGATCAGCATGTCCAGGGCGCGGTTGCGGCCGATGTAATGGGTGAGGCGCACCAGGCTCATGCCCCAGCTGGGTACCACCCCCAGATAGGCATCACCGGTGCGGAACTTTGCGGTGCTGGAGGCGAGGCGCACGTCGCAGGCCATGCCGAAGGCGAAGCCCCCGCCGATGGCCCAGCCGCGGATGGCGGCAATCACCGGCTTGGGTATCGTTTCGATGCGGTCCACCAGGCGCCGGCCCATCTCGCGGAAGTAGGTGGCGGTGTCACCCTCGCGCTTGCTGCCACCCAGGTCCGCGCCGGCGCAGAAGGCCTTGGTGCCGGCGCCGGTGATCAGGATGCAGCGTGTTTCCTCGCGGGCCTCGAGCTTGTCCAGCGCGTCCAGAGTTTCCGCCATCAGCGCTTCGGATACGGCATTCACCGGCGGTCGGTCCCAGGTGATGCGGGAAACACCGCCCTCGTGGGTCAGCTTGATGGCCTGGTAGTCCTGCTCCTGCATGTGAGCCTCCGATTGCGACCGGACCAGCCCGCGGGCTGGTCCGGAAGGGTGAAAATGCATTGTCAGATGAGGCGTTGACCCCCGGGATGCTGCCTGCGCCTGCGTCTCTGTCTACGTCGGTTACCGTCCCGGTTCAGGGACGGAAGGCCTTCAGCTGCGGAATGATCTGCTTGGCGATGATCTCGATCTGGTCCATCTGGTACTTGTAGGGCACGAACACCAGCTTCTGCACGCCCGCCACCAGGTGTTCCTTCAACTGCGCCACGCACTCGTCCACGGTGCCCATGATGGCGCTGTCCTTGGTCGAATCGCTCCAGGAGGCGTAGTCCCATTCCGTGCCCAGCCACTCGTTCATGCGGCCCTCCACCTCGGCGCGCGACTTGCCGATCATGATGGGCAGCTGCGAGCCGTTCATCAGCGTGGCCGGGTCCTTGCCGCCTTCAATCGCGAAGTCCTGCACCTTCTTCCAGGACTTGGCGAAGGCTTCGGGACGGTAGAAGTAGGTGAGCCAGCCGTCACCGCCGAGGGCGGCGCGCTTCAACACGCGGTCCACATAGCCGCCGATCAGGATGGGCGGGCGCGGGCTCTGCACCGGCTTCGGATACATCACGCCGGCGGGGATCTTGTGGTGGGTCCATTCGCCCTTGACCATCTCCTCGGTCCAGAAGCGCTTCAGGATGTCGAGGTTCTCGTCCATGATCTTGCCGCGCTTCTCGAAGGGCACGCCCACGGCATCGAATTCGCGCTTGTACCAGCCGGCTGCCATGGCCATCAACAGGCGCCCGCCGGAGAGCTGGTCCATGCTGGAGAGCTGCTTGGCCAGCACCACCGGGTTGCGCAGCGGCAGCACCAGGATGCCGGTGCACAGCTTGATGCGCGAGGTGCGCGCGGCGATCGCCGTGAGCAGAGTCAGCGAATCGATGATGGGGAAGTTCGGCTCGACCCCGAGCAGGATGTGGTCCCACACCCACAGCGAATCAAAGCCCAGTTCTTCCATGCGCACGCCATAGTCGACCAGGGCCCTGGCATCTGGCATCTCGGGGAAGGCGGTGAAGTTGCGCGCGGCGATGCCGTAGGTATGGTGGAGGGTGCTCATGGCGGTCCTTGCTTGGAATGAGTTCGTCGGGATGGGTCTGTTGTGCTCAGGCAATGTAGAGCCGGTCCGGGTCCAGATTGCGCAACACGGCAAGCTCGCGCTCGGTGGGCGCCTTGGTGACCGCGATGCCGGGGGCAAAATCGAGTTTGAACCCGGTGTTGTCCTGCACCTGCTCCGGCGTCACGCCGGCATGCAGGGCCAGTGCCTGCATGCGCCGCGTGGTCTCGTGGAAACCGAAGATGCCCAGGTCGGTGACCACGCGATACATGCCACCGGCCGGCAGGCCGCTCTCGGCGCGCGTGGTGCCGCCGCGGATGAAGCCCGGGCTGGTGATGAAGTCCACCGACTCGACGAAGCGGCGCTTCTCGTGCTTCATCGCCACGATCATCTGGGTCAGGCTGGAAATGTCATTGCCGCCGCCGGTGCCGGGCAGGCGCGTCTTGGGCTGCTTCGGGTCGCCGATGAAGGAGGAGTTGAGGTTGCCGAACTGGTCGATCTGGGCGCCGCCCATGAAGCCGACATCGACATAGCCGCGCTGCAACAGCAGCAGCACGTCGGTGCTGCCGAGCACCATGTTGGCACTCTTGGTGCAGCGCTGCTCGTTGGTCGAGGGCGGCAGCCTGCCCGGCTCGATCTTCGGGCCGACCACGCCGCCTTCGAACAGGATGGTGAGGCCGGGGCACTCAACCCCCTGGGCCAGGGTGGCTGCCAGCAACGGAATGCCGACGCCGGCAAATACGATCTGGCCGTTCTTCAACAGGCGCGAGCTCATCACGGCGAGCAATTCACTGGCGGTGAAGGCGGCGGCTTTTTCGGTCATGGCAGGCTTATTCATTGGCGATGCTCCGGCCGCGGCGCGCGGCATCCAGCAGCGCTTCCAGGCCGATCAGATTGAGGTAGTCCGTCCAGGATCCGGGGCCGTAGACATAGCGGTCGAGGTATTCGCGCATGCCCTTGACCGGATCGCCGTTGACCAGGGAGGTGTAGTAATCCATGTGCTTGAACAGCGGCTCATACACGCCGCTGCACTCGTGCGGGGCACAGCCGAAGGGCACCTCCACCACGGCATCGACGGTGAAGAAAGGGATCTTGGTCTGGTCCGGCGCACGGCGGATCTGGTTGTTCGAGACGATGCGCTCGGTGGTGAGGATGACACGGTTGGCCGCCATGGCCAGGTCGATGTCCATGAAGGGCAGGCCGTCGATCTGGGCATTGCCGTAGGCGTCGCAGCGCTGCACGTGGATGATGGCCACGTCCGGATTGAGGGCCGGCACCAGCAGCAATTTCTCGCCGGTAAAGGGGCAGTCGATCTCTTTTGCCTCCGGACGCTGGCGCAGCACGTCCGAACCCAGCATGGAGCGCATCGGCAGGAAGGGCACGCCCATGGCACCAGCGCGCATGCGCATGCCCATGGCCATGTGGCTCCACTCCTCGTAGCGGGCATTGCCGGATTCGACGTGGTGGCGCATCACCTTGGAGACGCCCCAGACGATGCCCTGGCTGAACCAGCTGGTCATCATGTGCTGGCAGACGCCCGAGGAAAACAGCAGGTCGCCGTCGCTGGAGACGATGCTGCGCGCGCAGGAAAGGTTCTTCTTCCCGGCCCGGATCAGCGCCCAGATCATGGCCATGGGCGTGCGCGACAGCGTGCTGCCGCCGATGCCCAGCGAGGCGCCGTCGGGCACCAGCGCTGCGGCTTCCTCCAGCGACATCACCTTCTCGCGCAGGCTGCGGTCACGCTCCCCCAGCTTCTTTCTCAGATCGAGATAACTGTCACCCACTGTCATTCCCCTTGCTGACCGCTCGGCCGCCCGATTGGCTGCCCGCATCGTACGCACTGTCCGCACTGTCCGCACCGTCCGAACATGGCGTCCGGCTTCAGGCGGCTATGCCTGTTTCCTTGTTGAATTCGTCGATCAGCCTGTCCCATTCAGGCACCGAAGCCTGGATGGCCTGCCAGAAGGTCTGGTGCCGCCGGCTGTCGAAGTCGGCCACGCTCACGCCCTGCTGTTCGACCCAGGTGTAATAGCCCAGGTTGAAGATGCGCTTCTGCTCGGCATAGGTGAGATCGAGCAGGTGGTCGTCGGCCACCGCGGCCAGGTGCTGGCCGAAGATGCAGCCGGCATCCACTGCATCGATGCCCTGGGGATAGTGGCGCCTGCCATAACTCGTGCGTTCGCTGCCGTAAAGGTCGGCGCTGTCGGTGGCGACGGTCATGATGACGTCGTTTTCATCCAGGTCGAAGTGGCGCGCGATCTTGATGGCCGCCAGCACGTTGGCGATGCCGGAAATGCCCAGGTTGTCCAGCTGGCCCACCAGCCTGGCATCCACGCCGCGCCGTGCGGTGAGGTACTCGCGCCCGGTGGCGTCATTGAACAGCAGGTTGAGCGCATCGGAGCTGGCATCGGAAATGCCCACCACGATGTCGGTGTTCATGACGTTGTGGATGAGCGGGATGTGCTTGTCGCCGATGCCCTGGATGTTGTGCTCGCCGTAGCCGTTGCACAGCAGGGTCGGGCATTCGATGGCTTCCACCGCGGCGATCTTCGTGCCGTGCTCGGCCTTGAGGTGATCGCCCGCGGCAATGGTGCCGGCCGAACCGGTGGCCGAGACGAAGGCCGACAGGCGCAAGCCCGGGGTGCGCTTCTGCAGGTCGATGAACACCCGCTCCAGCGCGCGTCCGGTGACATGGCAGTGCACCATGTAATTGGCGAACTCGGAGAACTGGTTGAGGATGACATTGCCCTGGTCAGTCTGCAGTTCCTTGCACTTGTCGTAGATTTCCTTGACGTTGCTCTCGGTGCCGGGTGTGCGGATGATGTTGCTAGGCTCGGTGACCCAGCGCTCCAGCCACTCGAAACGCTCGGCGCTCATGCCGGCCGGCAGCACCGCGACACCGCGGCAGCCAAGGATGCGCGAGATGGCCACGCCGCCGCGGCAGTAGTTGCCGGTGGAGGGCCACACCGCGCGGTGCGTGGTTGGATCGAAGCGCCCGGTCACCAGTCGCGGCACCAGGCAGCCGTAGGCGGCCAGCACCTTGTGCGCGCCGATCATGGGAAAGCGCCGTCCCAGCGCGACGACAATGCGCGCCTTCACGCCGGTCAGCGATTGCGGCAGTTCCAGGTAGCCCGGCACCTCCTGCGTGCCGGTGCGGGCCTCGTCGTTGAACCAGTGCACGCGCCACAGGTTGCCCGCCTGCGCCTCGTCGGGCGCCGCGGCGGCGGCGGCCGCCTTCAGGCTTTTGGGGATGCGCGCCGGATCGGCCAGCTCGGAAAACTTCGGCAGCGCGATCTTCAACTCGCGCAGGCGCGCCACGGCGCGTGAACGCACGCCGGCATCGGCAATGACAGGGTCGAGGACGAGGGCGCTCATGCCTGCCACATCCGTTGTTCTGCAAGGGAGGTCGCGGCTGCGATCACGGAGGTCCTCAGGGTGTCGGAGATGGTCATGATTGTGCACATGGTACTAATGATAATACCTCTTGTCGGTACTTCCTGTGTGGTCAATTCCGTCAAGCCCTGTTGTGATGCACGAACCGGTTTCCCGGCACCATCCCGGTGCCTCCCGAGGTGGCCTGCGCTACCCCGGCGGGCGCGGGCTTCAGCCCTTCCGGAGAGCCCGCCAGAATCCGCAAAGCTTGTCCTTCAGCACGGCGAACATCAGCGAGCCGCCGTCCAGTTCGCGCGCTGGTTCAGCGTCGCTTTTGCCATCCAGTCGCGCCTGCAGGTTGGCGGCGAAGGCTTCGGTCATGCGCCGGGCGATGTCCTGCACGATGGCGCCGCGGCCGAACTGCGCCAGCGGTCCGCTCAGCGCATAGGCAATGCTGATGTCGACCCGGGTGGAGCGGCCCTCATCCTCGGGCAGCAGCCTGTAGCTGATGTCACCGCGGGCGATGGAGCCGGAGCGGGTGTCGCGCGCGCTGCCGCGCAGCAGGCCGCTGTGATCGGCGGTGTTGCGCTCGACATCGGCGCCACCGTCGAATTCCGCGACGATGGGGCCGACCTTCACGCGCAGGCGGGTGTCGACGTGGGTGTCCGTGGGCGTGCCCAGGACGCTGGTCCCGGGCAGGCAGGGCGCCACTTCAGCCAGCCGGCCGAAGAAGGCCCACACCGTGTCCGGCGGATGGGCGACGCGAAAGCCCTGCTGCAGCGTGGCCTGCGGGCGCAGGGCATCGGCATGCTGCGGCCTCGATGGCGTGGACCTTGTTGCCGGCGTTACGGGCTGTGTCACAGGAGCGGCAACACCACCACTGGCACTGATACCGGCGGCGGCGCCTGCGTGCCCCGAGCCGACCGGACCCAGCGCGGAGCGGCCGGCAGCCGGGCCGGCACCGCGCGCCTTGCGCGCCGCGATCACGGACTGCACCGCACGCACGATGCCGACATAGCCGGTGCAGCGGCACAGGTTGCCGCTCATGGCGAAGCGGACATCGGCCTCCGTGGCATCGGGCATGCGCAGCACCACATCACGCGCCGAGGCCAGCATGCCCGGGGTGCAGTAACCGCATTGCAAGGCGTGCTCCTGGGTAAAGGCGGCGCGCAGTTCGGTGGTCACCTCGTCCTTGTCCAGGCCTTCGATGGTGGTGATGGCCGCACCTTCACAGGCGGCGGCGAAGGTGATGCACGAACGAGCCGGTTCGCCGTCGATCAGCAGGGTGCAAGCACCGCACACGCCATGCTCGCATCCCAGGTGCGTGCCGGTGAGGTCCAGGCCGTCACGCAGGAAATCGGCCAGCGGCGTGCGCGGCTCGACGACCAGCGATACCAGCCGCCCGTTGACGGTGAGGGTGACGGGGCGGCTGGGTTGTGCGTTCACGGTCGTGATCACGGGCGTGCTCATGCGGCCACCTTCATCGTTGCGCGCTCGACCGCGCGGCGCAGCGCCACCACGTGCATCTGCCGGTCCACCGGGTCGCCCATGCCGGCCGCGGCCAGCGCCTGCGAGGCGGCTTGTGCATCGAAGCGTCCGGCATCCAGCGACGTGGCGCCGCCAAACAACGGAGCGGCATCGCCGAATACCACCGGGCGCGCCTCGGTGGCGCCGATCACCGCGCGCCATACCGAACGCTCCGGGTCGTGCAGCACGGCGCCGGCAGCCAGCGCCAGTTCGCCGGTCTTGCGGCAGTACTTGTAATAGCCCCAGCGCGCGGCGGGCGACAGGCGCGGGATGCGCACCGCCTCCAGCAGTTCACCGGGCTGCAGCGCGACCTCGAATACGCCAGTGACGAATGCCTCGATGGCCATGCGGCGTGCGCCGGCCGGGCCGCGCAGCAGCACTTGCGCGCCCATGGCGGCGAGGCTGGTGATCCAGTCGGCTGACGGGTCGGCATGGGCGATGCTGCCGCCGATGGTGCCGCGATTGCGCACGGCGCGATAGGCGATGCCACGCGCCACTTTCGCCAGCGCGCCACCGGTGACATCGGGCACCCGCCCATCCTCGAAATCGGCGTGGGTGAGGCAGGCGCCCACGGTGATGCCCTCGGCATCCTCCTCGATGCGGCGCAGTTCCGCGATGCCGGTGATGTCCACCAGCAGTTGCGGCTGCGCCAGGCGCAGATTGAGCATGGGGCCGAGCGACTGGCCACCCGCCAGCAGCTTCACCCCGAGATCCTCGCGTGCCAGCAGCGCGATGGCTTCGCCGAGGCTGGCCGGGCGTGCGTAATCGAAGGCGGCGGGCTTCATGCGGCCTGCTCCCGACCCGCTCCGGCCTGGCTTGTCGTTATTGGCGCGACCTGGCCTGCGGCGATGGCCTCCAGCACCCGGCGTGGCGTCACCGGGGAGCGCAGCAGTTCCGCGGCGCCCAGCGGACGCAGTGCATCGTTGATGGCATTGGTCAGTGCCGCCGGCGGGGCGATCGCCGCCCCTTCGCCGATGCCCTTCTGGCCGAAGCGTGTGTAGGGCGAGAGCGTCTCCATGTGGAACAGGCGCGGCGCCGGCACTTCGGTGGGGCCGGGCAGGATGTAATCGGCAAAGGTCGAGGCCAGCGGCTGGCCGCCTGTGTCGAAGGCCATCTCCTCGTAGAGGGCCGTGCCGATGCCCTGGGCCAGGCCGCCATACAGCTGGCCATCGACGATCATGGGGTTCACCAGCTTGCCGCCATCCTCGACGATGACGTAATCGAGGATCTCGACATCGCCGATCTCCGGATCGACGGCCACTACCGCCACATGCGCGCCATAGCTGAAGGTGCCCGAGTCGCGTTCCGGCTTGTAACCCGCAGTCACTTCCAGGCCCGAAGGGTTGACGTCCGGCGGCAGGTGCTGGGGTTTTCGGTACCACAGGTGCGCCACCTCCTGCAGTGTGACGCTGCCGGCGGAACCAAGCACGCGGCCGCCCTCGAGCTTCACCTTGTCGACGTCGGTGCCGAGCATGCGCGCGCCGATGGCGGCGCAGCGCCGGGACAGTTCCTCGCAGGCGGTGGCCACGGCGCCGCCGCCCATCACCATGCAGCGCGAGCCCCAGGTGCCGGTGGAGTAGGGGGTGAAGGCGGTATCGCCGTGCAGCACCCTCACCTTGGCGATGTCGATGCCGAGGATTTCATTGGCCACCTGCGCCAGCGTGGTCTCGTGGCCCTGGCCGTGGGAATGGGCGCCCACACGCAGCTCCAGGCCGCCATCGGGGGTCATGCGTGCAGTGGCCTGCTCGTGGCCGGGCACCATGGGGATGCCCCAGCCGGCGTAGACCGAGGTGCCGTGTGCCGCCTGCTCGCAATAGATGGCCATGCCCAGGCCCACCAGCCGGCCATCGGGTTCGCCCCGCTGCTGGCGCGCGCGCAGCGCCGGCAGGTCGATGGCTTCGATGGCGCGCCGCAAGGCCTCGGGATAGTCGCCGCTGTCGAAATGCTTGTTGGTGATGTTGTTGAAGGGCATCTGTTCCGGCCGCACCAGATTCTTCAGGCGGAACACGTGCGGCTCCATGCCCAGTTCGCGCGCGATGCCGTCCAGCACCAGTTCCAGGGCGAAGCACACGCCGGTGCGTGCCACGCCGCGATAGGGCAGGATGGGACACTTGTTGGTGGCTACCGACCAGGTGCGGCAGCGATAGGCCGGGAAGTCATAGGGCCCGGGCAGGATGCTCGCCACCTGCGCCGCCTCCAGGCAGGCCGAGAAGGGGTAGGAAGAGTACGCCCCCGAATCCACCGTGGCCTCGCACTCTATCCCCAGCAGCTTGCCGTCACGATCGGCATAACCGGTGATGCGGTAATGGTGCTCGCGGCAGTTGGCCGCAGCGGTCAGGTGTTCGCGCCTGTCCTCCAGCCAGCGCACCGGATGCCCCAGGTGCATGGTGAGCCAGGCGAGGGCCACTTCCTCGGTGAGCAGGATGCCCTTGTGGCCGAAGCCGCCGCCGACATCGGGCGAGATGACACGGATCTGGCCGTGGTCCAGGTTCAGGCATTCGGACAGGCCGGAGCGCACGATGTGCGGCATCTGCGTGGAAGAGTGCACCACCAACTGGTCCATGCGGCTGTCCCAGTGCGCCACCACGCCGCGGCCTTCCATCGGCACCTGGCACTGGCGCGAGGTCTTGATCTCGCGCGACACGCGGATCGGTGCGTCCTTCACCGCCTCGAAATTCACATCGACATAAGTTTCCAGGAAGACGTTGTCGCCCCAGTGTTCGTGCAGCAGGGCTGAATCCGGTGCGCGGCCTTCCAGCATGTCGTGCACCGCGGGCAGGGCCTCCAGATGCGGCTGCACCGCGGCGGCGATGTCCTCGGCCTGCGCGCGCGTGGGCGCCACGCACATCGCCAGCAGCTCGCCGACATGGCGTACCTTGCCCTCGGCAAGGATGGGCTGCTCGGAGACCTTGAAGCCGGGCAGCCCCGACACGGCGCGCACCGCATGCACGCCCGCCGCTTCAAGATCGGCGGCGGTGAACACCTGGCCGCGGTACTGCTCCGGGATGTCGAAGCCCAGCACCCTGGCATGCGCCAGCGGGCTGCGCACGAAGGCCACATCCTGCAGCCCGGACAGGCGCAGGTCGGCGATGAACTGGCCGCGGCCGCGCATCAGCCGGTCATCTTCCTTGCGCAGCACGCGCTGGCCCACGCCTTGACCCTGACCCTGACCCTGACCCTGGCCGCCAGCCTTGTGCGCTGCTTCGTGTACGGTGTCTTTCACTGTGTCTGTCATGCGCGCCTCGCCGTGCGGGTGGCGGATTTCGACGGGCCTGGTCGCTGGTTCTGCGCCTTGCCCGGCTTGCCGATGCTGCCGGTTCCGGCTGCTTTCCTGGCGCGCCCGTTCACCGGCTTGTCATGGTTTTTGCCATTGCCTTTGCCATTCAGGGCAGGCGGTTTTTCCTCGCCCAGCAGGTTGATGTAGAGCTTGATGCAATCGTTGCGGTAGATGATTTCAGCCACGTAGACGGCGATGCCCTTGCGGTTGCTGACCACGCAGCGGCATTCGGCCGTGGGCGTGCCCAGCGGCACCTGCAGCAGGTTGGCGGTGGTCGGATCGGCGCTGCCGATGACCAGGGTCTGGTGGGCCGCGCCGATATCGGCTTCCTTCAGCGAGGCCAGCACCGGCAATGCCGTGTGGGTGCGAAAGGCCGCCGGATCGCGCTGGTAGATGGCTTCGTCCAGGTGCAGGTTGACCACGGCGAAGGGGGCGCCGTTACGCCCCTGCCGGCTTTGCACGCTGCGCAGGAATACGTACTTTTGTGCGCGTTCGCCATCGTCCGGTCCCAGCGCCGGCCATTCCGGCGGATGGTCGACGCGGATGATGCGCGGGATGTTGTCCCTGATCGGCGCGATCAGCGCATCCCAGCTGGCATCCAGTTTCAGCCAGTGCTTGTCTTTCAACGTGTCAGCGACAAAGGTGCCGCGGCCCTGCTGGCGGTGCAGCAGGCCTTCGTTCTGCAGCATCTCCACGGCCTGGCGCACGGTGACGCGCGCCACTTCGAATTCGGCTTCCAGTTCTTCCAGCGTGGAGATCTTCTGTCCCGGCAGCCACTGGCCGGTCTCGATGCGCCGGCGCAGCGCCGAGGCCACCTGGATGTACAGGGCGACTCGGCTGCGGGCGTAGGTGCTCTGGAGTTTCGACATGAAATGATTCTATGCGTGAATGACGTCCTCGACGGCGCGCAGGATGCTCGCCGCTTCACGCTCCAGCTGCACTTCCTGCGAGCGTCTGATCGCCTCGGCGTCGGCCACGTCCACGGCCTCGAAGCGCAGCCGCTGGCCGGGCTTGCGCCGTCCCACCACCGGGATGTCGGCCGAGATCACCGTGGCGATCTTGGGGTAGCCGCCGGTGGTCTGGTTGTCCACCATCAGGAGGATGGGCTGGCCGGTACCCGGCACCTGGATGGAGCCGGAGGCAATGCCGTCGGAGACGATGTTGTAGTCGCCCGAATGCTCGAGCGACGGGCCGTCCAGCCGGAAGCCCATGCGATCCGATTGCCTGGAGACGGTGTACTCCGAGGACAGCAGGGTCTTCAGGGCCTGGTCGGTGAAGTGGTCCTGCTGCGGGCCGGGCACGACGCGGATGGGCTGGTCGAAGTCCAGCTTCTGCACCTGCGGCAGGGCCGATTCGCCCTCGGCCGCCACCGAGGTCCGGCGCAGCATCAGGATGTCATGGCTTTGCAGCCGACGGCCATGGTGGCCGCCGAAGCCGCCACGCACATAGGTGGCGGTACTGCCCAGCACGCGCGGCACCGCCACGCCGCCCTCGATGGCGAGGTAGCCGCACAGCGAATCGCCGGTGACCGGCACCTGCAGCACGTCGCCGCGGGTCAGCCGCGCGCTGCGCCCGGCGGGCACGCGCCGCCGCCGGCCCGAGCGTGAGGTGACTTCGATGGTGGCATGGCAGCCGGTGAGGGCGACCCGGATCGAATCAGCCAGCACTTCCAGGGCCGGTCCGCTCATCAGGATCTCCAGCACCGGCGTGTCCGCGCGGTTGCCCACCAGCACATTGGCCAGACGCAGGCTGATGCGGTCGAGCGGTCCGGAGGCGGGCACGCCGACGTTGCGATAACCGATGCGCCCGATGTCCTGGAAGGTGGTGTGCAGGCCCGGCGTGAGCACCTTGAGTACGTGGATCATGCCTTGATCACTTCCGAGGGAACCTGCCATTCGCCGGCATGGATGCGCCGGCGCAGCTTGTCGTGCTCGCTGGCCGATACGGGTTCGAAGGCAACCACGTCACCCGGACTGAGCAGGGCGGGTCGCGCCAGCGCCGGGTCGAACAGGCGCACCGGCGTGCTGGCAATGAGGTGCCATCCGCCCGGGCTTTCCACCGGATAGATGCCGGTCATGTTGGCGGCAATCGCCACCGAGCCTGCCGGTACGCGCACCCGCGGGTCGGTGCGTCGCGGCAGGCGCAGCGCCTCGGGCAGGTCCCCCATGTAGGGGTAGCCCGGCACGAAGCCAATCATGTAGACGTGGTAGCGGGTGCCGGCATGCCGGGCGATCACTTCTTCCGTCGCCAGGCCGCTGCGTTTGGCGACATCGGCCAGGTCGGGTGCGTGCTGGTCCTCATAACAGGCCGGGATGCGCCACAGCCTGGCTTCGCGGGCCTCGGCGTGATTGCCCTGGAGGAGTTCGCGGATGGCGCTGGTGAGGCGTGCATTGCTGGTGCACAGCGGGTCGTAGTGCACCATGAGCGAGCGGAAGGTCGCCACCAGCTCCACCACGCCGGCCAGCCTGGCCTTGTCCAGCCGCGTGCGCAGGGCCAGCACCTGGTCGCTCACGGCGCGGTCGATCTCGCGGCCGAACTCGACCACCAGCGCGGTGTCGCCGGCAGGCAGGAAGCGCACTTTCACGGCTGGCATGGGATGGAATTTTCCGTTCGTGATTCTGGTGAAAGTGTAAACATACTATGATTAGTACCATGTTATCTTCGAAAGCGTTGGTTGCGACTGTTGCGTCGGTTGTGTCCATTGCGTGTGCTGCAAAGGTGATGGGCTTTCGCGGCAGGCATGGCACGCTGCGTGCAAAGGCGGGTATTGCCGCATGCAAGCTTCGTGCTAGGGCGGCAGGGCTGCACGCAGGGACGCGGCATGGTGCAAAATCGGAACTGATTCGAGACTGAAAGGCGGAAGACATGGGCATCACGGTGAACATGAACGCAGACATGGGCGAGGGCTTCGGCGCCTATGACATCGGCGACGACGACGGCATCCTGAAGATCATCCGCTCGGCGAGCATCGCCTGCGGCTTCCATGCCGGCGATCCCAACACCATGCGCCGGGTGGTCCAGCGCGCCAAGGAAGAGGGCTGCAGCATCGGCGCCCATCCCGGATTCAATGACCTGTGGGGCTTTGGCCGCCGCCAGATCGACATGCGCCCGGATGATCTGGAGAACATGATCGCCTACCAGATCGGCGCCCTCAACGGCATGGCTGCCTATGTCGGCGAGAAGGTCACCCATGTGAAGCCGCACGGAGCGCTCAACAACATGGCGGCCGAGAACGCCGAGTACGCCCTGGCCATCGGCCGCGCCATCAAGGCGCTGGACCGCGACATCATCTACGTCGCGCTGTCCGGCTCCGAGATGGAGAAGGCCGGCCGCAAGCTCGGCCTGAAGGTGGCGCTCGAAGGCTACTGCGACCGCCAGTACGACGATGAAGGCAACCTCGTTTCGCGCAAGCTGCCCGGCTCGGTGCTGAAGGATCCGGCAGCGGCGGTGAAGCAGGTGGTGAACCAGGTGGTCAACGGCGAAATCATTTCCCGCAACGGCAAAGTCCTGCAGCGCCGCGTCGACACGCTGTGCGTGCACGGTGACGAACCCACGGCCGTGGCCCTGGCGCGCGCGGTGCGCGAAGGCCTGGAAGCGGCCGGCGTGAAAGTCGTGCCGCTCACGGAAATGAAGTTCAGCTGAATCCACTGAGCCGTCTGACCCCCCAGGCGCCATGAGCAACATCCCCACTGTCGCAGCCAGGCTGGATACCGCGAATTCCGGGGATGCCCGGGCGCCCGCTGTCGCAGCGGGCGGGGGCGGCCTGTGGGCGGTGGTGCCGGTGAAATCCTTTGCCCGCACCAAGCAGCGCCTGGCCGGAGCGCTGGTCCCCGAGGACCGGGCGCGCCTGGCGCGCGCCATGTTCGGTGATGTGCTGGATGCGCTCACGCAGTGCCATTCCCTCGCCGGCCTGCTGGTGGTGACAGGTGACCCTGATGCCGCGCGCATGGCCCTGGCGGCCGGTGCGCAAGTGCTGCATGAAGCGCAAGGCGAGGGCACCGCCGCTGCCGTGGCCCTGGCGGCGCGCGAACTGGCCGCCGCCGGACGTGCCGGCATGCTGGTGCTGCCCGCGGATGTCCCCGCGATTACCGTTGCCGATGTGGAGGCGCTGATCGCCGCCCACGCCAGGCAGACGATGAAAGACAACAAATCGGCTGTGACCCTGGTGCCGGCCGGCAGCGATGGCGGCACCAATGCACTGGTGTGCTCGCCCCCGGATGCGCTGCCACCCTGTTTCGGTCCGGACAGTTTCCGCCGCCATGTCGCGCTGGCCGAGCAACTGGGCATGCAGCCTTGCGTGCTGAAGCTGGCGCGCCTCAGTCAGGACATTGACCGGCCCGAGGACCTGCAGGCCTTCCTCGCCTCCGAGGATGCCCGCGGCACCCGCGTCTGGCGGGCTCTGCGCGAGCAGGACTCGCCCGGTGAGAACAATACCGGCAAGGACAGCCCGCGCGATGAACCGGTGCGGGTGCAGCGTAGCCAAGCCGGCCTAACCAGTAGGGTGACGCCATGAGCCAGCACCGGACCGGTCCAGCGGGCGACCGCCCCGGCCAAGATCGCCTGTCGCGCGCCGACTGTCTCGCGCTGGTCGAGGACCATGACCTGTCCGGGCTGATGCGCCGGGCCGCGGCGCGGCGTGATGCCGCGCATGGCACGGTCGTCAGCTATTCGCGCAAGGTCTTCATCCCGCTCACCCGTCTGTGCCGCGATGTCTGCCATTACTGCACCTTCGCCAAGCCGCCCTCGCAGCTGGAGTCGCCCTACCTGTCCATGGACGAGGTGCTGGCCATCGCACGCGCCGGCGCCGCTGCCGGCTGCAAGGAGGCCCTGTTCACCCTGGGTGACAAGCCCGAGCTGCGCTACAAGGCCGCGCGCGATGCCCTGGATGCCATGGGCTATGCCAGCACCATCGAATATCTGGTCGCGGCCTGCAAGGCGGTGCTGGAGGAAACCGGGCTGCTGCCACATGCCAACCCCGGCCTGCTGACCACGGAAGACCTGACCGCCCTGCGCGCCGTGTCCATCTCCCAGGGCATCATGCTGGAGAGCACCTCGGAACGCCTGTGCCAGCGCGGCGGTGCCCATTTCGGCTCCCCGGACAAACTGCCTGTAGCGCGCCTGGAGACGCTGCGCCTGGCCGGCGAAGCCGCAGTGCCCTTTACCACCGGCATCCTGATCGGCATCGGCGAGACGCGCCTGGAGCGCATCGAGTCGCTGCTGGCCCTGCGCGACCTGCACGACCGGCATGGCCATCTGCAGGAAATCATCATCCAGAACTTCCTGCCCAAGCCGGACACGCTGATGGCCGGCATGCCCGGTGCCGCGCAGGCCGAGCATCTGTGGACCATCGCTGTCGCGCGGCTGATCTTCGATGCCGACATGAACCTGCAGGCGCCACCCAATCTGAGTCCCGGTGCCTTGCAGCCGCTGATTGCGGCTGGCATCAATGACTGGGGCGGCGTGTCGCCGGTGACGCCGGACCATGTCAACCCGGAAGCACCCTGGCCGCACCTGGACGCACTGGCCCGCGAGACCGCCGCTGCCGGCAAGCATCTGGTCGAGCGCCTGGCCTTGTATCCGGCCTTCGTCTGCCGGCCTGAACGCTGGGTCGATGCCGGTCTGCGCACGCGGCTGCTGCGCCGCATCGACACCGAGGGATTTGCCCGCACCGACCACTGGGCGCCCGGTGGTTCGCAGCCCATCCCCGAGGACGAGCTGGCACGCGTCACGGCGCAGCGCGGCGCACCCGCGCTGGCCAGCAGCCGCCTCCGGTCGGTGATCGAGCGCGCCCAGCGTGGCGACAGTCTCGGCGAGGCCGACATCGTCGAATTGTTCCGTGCCCGCGGCGATGACTTTGCCACCGTGTGTGCCGCCGCCGACGAACTGCGCGCCAGCGTCAAGGGCGATGCCGTCACCTATGTCGTCAATCGCAACATCAACTACACCAACATCTGCGGCTATCGCTGCCAGTTCTGCGCCTTCGCCAAGGGCAAGACCAGCGAGAACCTGCGCGGCAAGCCCTATGACCTGGCCGTCAGCGAAGTGGTGCGGCGCGCCGAAGAAGCCTGGGGCCGAGGCGCCACCGAAGTGTGCATGCAGGGCGGCATCCACCCGGCCTACACCGGCAATACCTATCTCGGCATCTGCCGTGAAGTGAAGGCGGCGTTGCCGCAGATGCATGTGCATGCCTTCTCGCCGCTGGAAGTGTGGCAGGGCGCGCAGACCCTGGGGCTGCCGCTGCGCGAGTACCTGCTGCAACTGAAGGAGGCGGGCCTCGCCACGCTGCCCGGCACCGCCGCCGAAATCCTCGATGACGAAGTGCGTGCCACGCTGTGCCCGGACAAGATCATGACCGACGAATGGTTCGAGGTGATGCGCACCGCCCACGACATCGGCCTCCGGAGCACCTCCACCATCATGTTCGGCCACATGGAGCGACTGGAGCACTGGGCGCGCCACCTGCTGCGCCTGCGCGCGCTGCAGGTGGAGACGGGCGGCTTCACCGAATTCGTGCCGCTGCCCTTCGTGCACATGGAGTCACCCATCTACATCAAGGGCCGCGCGCGCCGCGGCCCCAGTTTTCGCGAGGCCGTGCTGATGCATGCCGTGGCGCGCCTCGCGCTGCATCCGCTGATACCCAACATCCAGGCCTCCTGGGTGAAGATGGGCCCCGAGGGCGTGAAGGCCTGCCTCGCGGCCGGGGCCAATGACCTGGGCGGCACGCTCATGGACGAAACCATCTCGCGCTCCGCTGGCGCCCTGCACGGGCCGGAGATGACGCCGGAAGACCTGCAGGCCATCATTCGCTCTGCCGGGCGCGCACCCAAGCAGCGCTCCACGCTGTACGGCGAAGTGACCTCCAGGGCGAGCGTGCTGGCTTGAGTCCTGGGCGGCCGGTGGCCACGCCGCCAAGTCGTCGATGCCGCATGTCGTCCATGTCGTCGATGTCACCCATGTTGCCATGTCGTGACAGGCGCTTCATGTCAAAATCCTGCCATGGCAGAAACCGAAAAATGGGCTTTCCCGGCGGACGTGCAGCCCAAGCCCGAAGAAACCCAGTTTGACCTCGCACGCGCCTTCGACGCACTGGTACTGGTGCGCTCGGAGATTTCCGAAAAGGCCATGACCGCCAGCAACCTGGGCACCGAACGCGCCGGTTATGGCGTGGTCATCCAGCCAGGCGGCCTCATCCTCACCATCGGTTATCTCATCACCGAGGCGACCCGGATCTGGCTCACCACCCATCGCGGCGCCGTGGTGGCGGGGCATCCGCTGGCCTTCGACCAGGCCACCGGCTTCGGCCTCATCCAGCCCCTGGGCAGGCTGGATGCCTCGCACCTGGCGTTTGGACGCTCCGCCGATGTGAAGGCTGGCGATTCGGTCTTCGCCATCGGTCATGGCGGCCCGGCCCATTCGCTCAAGACACGCCTCATCGCGCGACAGGCGTTCGCCGGCTACTGGGAGTACGTTCTCGATGAGGCCCTGTTCACGACGCCGGCGCATCCGCAGTGGGGCGGCGCCGGCCTGCTCGATGCACAGGGTGACCTGATCGGCATCGGATCGCTGCTGGTGCAGCACGAGCTGAATGGCAAGTCGGTGCATGCCAACCTGTTCGTGCCCACCGATCTGCTGACGCCTATCCTCGAGGACATGCTCAAGACCGGCCGCAGCCCGCAGCCGCCGCGGCCCTGGCTGGGCATGTACACCCAAGACCCGGGAGGCCGCCTTACCGTCGGCAGGCTCACCCCCGGAGGACCCGCGGCACGCGCCGGCGTGCAAGTGGGGGACCTGGTGCTGGGTGTGGGCGAGCAGCGCGCGCACGGACTGGCGGAACTGTTCCGCAGCATCTGGGCGCTCGGCCCCGCCGGTGTCGAGGTGCCGCTCAAGGTGGCGCGTGGCGGCGACGTGCTGCGCATCCGCGTGAAGTCAGTGGATCGCAACGATCTGCTGTGGAAGCCGCCGTTGCAGTGAGGGGGGCGGCTGCTGCCGGCTTTCTGTTTCAGGTCAATATGATCAATTTCGTTAGCATGGCCATATCATCATTGATGCTGCAATGAGATTGTAATCAGGTCTTCACACAGGGCTGGCGACTTATTCCTGTTTGAGGGCATGTCCCGCCAGCGTCACGAGTTCGAATTCGCTGAGGAAGCGGATGTTGTTCTCGCTGGCGAACTTGCGCGCCGGCTCGCTGATCCCGCCGTTCGTTTTTCCTTGTGCCCATTCAGGCTAGCCCATGGTCAGTTGCCGCCTCATCGTGGAACTGCCGCCGCTGTCCGTTTCCCGGCCTATGCTGCCGGTGAAGACTTAAGTCGCTGACTTCCGCTGCCGATTCATTGCCGGACATTGCGCAGCGAATTCAGGCGGAGCGGCCGCTTTTCATTGTCGTGACCGGCTCAAACCGACCCGTTGCAGACGCTGGATTCTCTGCAAAGCAGTCGCGCCTTGTAGCGGCGATAGCGGCCGAAAGGCGTATCGGGCACGGGCGGGAGGTTCCCCATGCAGCTCGCCGATACAGCGCCAAAGCGCGAAATAAGGGGGCTTTTCCTATCGTTTTCCCGCGATCGGAAAGCGCAAGTAACGGCCATTATCGGTCCATGAAGCAAGGGCACAGTGCGTTGTGGCCGTCCCGATGTTCAGGCCGAATGGCCCAACAACCCGGGTAGTCATGGCGTGGTGCCTCTCCTTCTGCCCTTCCTCCAGTCGCCCTTGGTTAGAAAGTCCCCCACCCAACAAATCCTGAAGTTCTGCCTTTGCCTCGCGGCCGGTGTCATGCCGGCGCGTTCCTGGCGGGTCTTTAGCCCCTATCTTCGGAAGGAACCGCGATCTTGAGAAAGCCAAGCGACAAACCGCTGCCCGCCCTGGCGAAAGTGCCGACCGGCATCCAGGGTCTGGATGATCTCACCGTCGGCGGCTTGCCCAAGGGGCGGCCGACCCTGCTGTGCGGCGCCGCCGGCTGCGGCAAGACGCTGCTGGCGATGGAATTTCTGGTGCGCGGCGCCGTGGA
>CANJJT010000022.1:0-50850 GCA_947474715.1 Betaproteobacteria bacterium | reverse complement strand
GTTGGAGGTGCCGTTGATGATGCCGGCGATCCACTCGATGCGGTTGGCAGTGAGGCCTTCGCGCAGCGCCTTGATGATGGGGATGCCACCCGCCACTGCGGCCTCGAAGGCCACCATCACGCCCTTTTTCTGGGCCGCGGCGAAAATCTCGTTGCCATGGGTGGCCAGCAGCGCCTTGTTGGCGGTGACCACATGCTTGCCGTTGGCGATGGCCTTGAGCACGAACTCCCTGGCCACGGTATAGCCGCCGATCAACTCGATGACGATGTCGATGTCCGGATCGTTCACGACATCGTTCGCATCGCCGGTGACCACCGCCCTGCCGCCGGTGACCTGCTTCGCGCGCTCGACATCCTTGTCGGCCACCCTGGCGATGACGATGCCGCGGCCGGCGCGCCGGGTGATCTCTTCCTGGTTGCGGGCCAGCACCTCCCAGGTGCCGCCGCCCACCGTGCCTATGCCCAGCAGGCCTACTTTGATCGGTTTCATGTCATTCATGGTCTTGTTCCATGCCGCGCCGACATGGCGCAGCGGTTTTGCAGAAGTGCCCTACAGCACCTTGTTGAAATTGAAGGCGGTGACCACCATGCCTTCGCGGAAATAGAACTTGTGCGCCTGATGTCGGTGGGTGCCGGAGTCCAGCGTGTAGGTGCCGCAACCGGCCCGCCGGGCGATTGCCTGGAGATGCGCCATCAGTGCGTGGCCGACACCGGTAGACCGGCGTTTCTCATCCGTGACCAGGTCATCGACGTACATCTTCTCGCCATCCACGGTGTTCTCGTAGATGCGGTAGATGCCCAGGCCGGTCACGACCTCGCCATCGGCGGCCACGCACATGCGCCCGCCACCGGCAAACACCTGTTTCATCTTCTCCGCATAGGCCTGCGGCAGATTCGGGCGCAATTGCAGGTGCACCGGCCGCGCCCGCTCCAGCCACAAGGGCTCGACGATGTTGCCCGAGGCATCGTTGATGTCGACGATGCGCATCAGCGGCGGCGCCGGCGGTAGCCGTCCAGAAACCGGGCGATGCGGCCAATGGCCTCGGTCAGTTCGTCGACATTGGGCAGGAACACGATGCGGAAGTGATCGGGTGCGGGCCAGTTGAAGCCACTGCCCTGAACCACCAGTACCTTCTGCTCCTCAAGCAATTCCAGGATGAACTGCTGGTCATCGGTGACCGGATACATCGTCAGGTCCAGCTTCGGGAAGAGGTACAGGGCTGCTTTCGGCTTGAAGCAGCTGACCCCCGGGATCTGGGAGATCAACTCATGCGCCAGGTCGCGCTGGCGGCATAGACGACCACCCGGGGCCACCAGGTCGTTGATGCTCTGATAACCACCCAGCGCCGTCTGGATGGCGTACTGGCCGGGCACATTGGCGCACAGGCGCATCGAGGCGAGGATGTTGAGCCCCTCGATGTAGTCACTGGCATGCGCCATCTCGCCGGAGATGACCATCCAGCCGGCACGATAGCCGCAGGCCCGGTAGTTCTTCGACAGGCCGTTAAAGGTGAGAAACAGCACATCGTCTGCCAGCGAAGCGATGGAGGTGTGGGTGACGCCGTCGTACAAGGTCTTGTCGTAGATCTCGTCAGCCAGCACGATCAGCTCATGCTGGCGAGCGATCTCGACGATCTCCTTCAGCAGGTCGTCCGGATAGAGCGCGCCGGTCGGATTGTTGGGGTTGATCAGAACAATGGCGCGTGTGCGGTCGCTGATCTTGCTGCGGATGTCGGCCAGGTCGGGCAGCCAGCCGGCACCCTCGTCGCAAATGTAATGACGGGGCTTGCCGCCGGCCAGGCTGACCGCGGCAGTCCACAGCGGGTAGTCCGGCGCCGGCACCAGCACTTCGTCACCGTCATCGAGCAGGCCCTGCATGCACATCACGATCAGCTCGGACACGCCGTTGCCGATGATGATGTCGTCCAGACCCACCCCGCCAATGCGCTTCTGCTGGGTGTAATGCATGATGGCCTTGCGTGCCGCAAACAGACCCTTGGAATCGGAATAGCCCGAGGCATTGGACAGGTTGACGATCACGTCATGGCGGACTTCATCCGGTGCATCGAAGCCGAAGGGCGCCAGGTTGCCGATGTTCAGCTTGAGGATGCGCTGCCCCTCTTCCTCCATCTGCTTGGCGCGCGCCATCACCGGCCCGCGTATGTCGTAGCAGACGTCGGACATCTTGGCGGACTTGCGTATGGGTTTGAGCATCGGTTTGGCTACCTGGGCAATCGGAACACTATGGACGGGGACTCGGGAAGCACCGCGGCTCATGCCGCTCGCCGGCCGCAAGCGGCCCGGCGGATGGTCTCCAGCAGCAGAATTGTTGCAATGCCGGTCATGGGCATGGTCCCGTGGTATCGGATCCCCTGATCCAAGCTCTGCTCCGGAATCCAGAAACGGGTCCCGAAACCGGGAAAAGATATAATTCTATCAGGCTGTTGAAAACACTTCCTCAAGTTGCCCTCCGGTCCGCAAGGCGTTCGGGAAAGCACTTGCCGAAGCGCTGGTCATGGCCCTGATTTTTCCCCGCATCGCCCAGGAACAGCCTTGAAACTGCACACCTCCCGCCCCGCAGGCATCAATACCTTCACCGGCTACGGGGAGGGCTTCGTGCTGGTGAACGGGCAACGCCTCGACCACAGCGTGATTGTGCTTCCCGACCGCCTGATCGAAGGCTGGGCCGGCAGTTTCGAGACGCTGACAGCGGCCGAACTGGCATCCCTGGCAGAACTGGGCAGCGAAGTGGTGCTGCTGGGAACCGGCTCGCTGCTGCGCTTTCCCGCGCCACAGATGATGCGCGAGGCGCAGCCGGCACTGGCCCGGGCCGGCCTGGGCCTTGAAGTCATGGATGTGAAAGCCGCCTGCCGCACCTACAACATCCTGATCGCCGAAGAGCGCAAGGTCGCCGCGGCCCTGCTGCTCCCCTGAACATGCATAGGACCCGCAGCCAGGCCGCCCCGGGGCCGGTGATGCTGTTGATGCTGCTGGCGGCATTCAGCCTTGCCTGGTTCATGGCCATCGGTGAGCGCGACTTGATACGCCCCGACGAGGGGCGCTATGCCGAGATCTCCCGGGAGATGGTCGCCAGCGGCGACTGGCTGACGCCCCGCCTGAACGATTTCAAGTATTTCGAGAAGCCGGCGCTGCAGTACTGGGCCACGGCTGCCGCCTTCACCCTGTTCGGCATCACCGAATGGACGGCACGCCTGTGGACTGCCCTCACCGGCTTTGCCGGGGTGCTGCTGGTCTGGTTCACCGGCATGCGCCTGTACGGCCGGGCGGCGGGACTGGCGGCTGCCGCCATCACCGGCAGCAGCCTGCTGTATGTCTTCATGGGCCATTTCAATACGCTGGACATGGGCCTCTCAGGCTTTCTCACGCTCAGCCTGTGCGCCTTTCTGCTGGCCCAGTCCGATGCGCAGGACGCCGCCGGTCGCCGGCGCTGGATGTGGGCGGCCTGGGCGGGTGCCGCACTGGCCATGCTGTCCAAGGGGCTGGTCGGCCTGGTAATCCCGGCCGGGGCGCTGGTGTTCTACCTGCTATGGCAGCTTGACTGGCGCATGATCAAGCGGCTGCACCTGCTGTCCGGCACTGCCCTGCTGCTGGCCATCACGGCCCCCTGGCTGGTCGCAGTCTCTCTGGAGAACCGGGAGTTCTTCCACTTCTTTTTCATCTACGAGCACTTCGAGCGCTTCCTGTCCAAGGTGCACGGGCGCTACGAGCCGCCATGGTATTTCATCCCGGTGCTGCTGGCCGGCATGCTGCCCTGGACGCTCAGCCTGTTTCCCGCGTTGTGGCGCGCAGCCCGGCGGCAATCCGGATACTTCCAGCCCGACCGCTTCCTGATCGCCTGGTCGGCCTTCATCTTCCTGTTTTTCTCCGCCTCGGGCTCCAAGCTGCCTTCCTACCTGCTGCCCATGGTGCCGGCACTGGCGCTGCTCATCGGTCACTACCTGACCCAGGCCAACTCCCGCGCCCTGCTGTGGCAGACCCTGCCGATGCTGGTTCCTGGCATCGCGCTGATGGCACTGGCGCCGCGCATCACCGGCCGCGCCGAACCGGACCTGCCGGTGGAATTGCTGCAACACTATGTGCCCTGGCTGATGGCCACCGGCGCTGTCGCAGTGCTGGGCGTGACAGCCTGCGCCGTGCTGGCGCTGCAGGGACGGCGCCAGGCCGCAATCATCAGCCTGGCCGCTGCAGGACTGGTCGCCGGGCAATTGCCGGTGATCGGGCACGACAGCCTGTCACCGGTATACTCGGCCCATGGAATCATTCAGACCGCCAGGCCGCAGCTCAGCGCCGACGCGCCTTTCTACATGGTGAACACCTTCGACCATACGGTGCCCTTCTACCTGGGGCGCACGGTGACCATGGTCCGCTACACCGATGAGCTGGAGAAGGCCATCTCCTGGGAACCACACAAGTTCATCCCCGACCTGGACGGCTTCGCCAGGGCCTGGTCGGCCGAGGGCCCGGCCTTCGCGATGTTCAACCCACCAGACCTGGTGCAGTTCCGTCGCACCCATCCGGCAGTGCCCATGATCGAGATCGCCCGCGACCCGCGGCGCGTCATCGTGAAAAAACCATGACCGCCGTCAGCTTTGCCCTGCTCATGACCGGCGTGCTGCTCAACGCCGCCGCCCAGCTGCTGCTCAAGGCCGGCACCAATGCCGTGGGCAGCTTCGAGTTCACCTCGGAAAACCTGGTCCCAGTCGGCCTGAAACTGGCCTTCGAGCCGCACATCATGGGCGGCATGCTGTGCTATGGCATCAGCCTGGTGGTCTGGATCATGGGCTTGTCGCGCGTGCCGGTGAGCATTGCCTACCCCATGCTGTCCATAGGCTATGTGATCAATGCACTGGCCGCCTGGCACCTGTTCGGCGAATCGCTGGGCGCGCAGAAGCTGGTCGGCATCGGCTTCATCATCCTGGGCGTGGTGCTCGTCACCCGCAGCGGCCCATGAGCCGCGCGACTGAGGACTTCCTGCCCTTCACCCGGCCGCTCATCGACGAGGAGACGATTGCCGGGGTGGCTGACGTGCTGCGCTCCGGCTGGATCACCACCGGCCCGCAAAGCCGTACATTCGAGCAGGCCCTGTCGGAATACTGCGGTGGTCGCCCGGTGCGCGCCTACAACTCGGGGACCGCCGCCCTGGAAGTGGCGCTGCGCGTGGCCGGCATAGGCCCGGGCGATGAAGTCATCACCACGCCACTGTCCTGGGTGTCCACAGCCAGCGTCATCCTGCAGGTGGGGGCCACGCCGGTATTTGCCGATGTGGACCCGGTGACGCGCAACCTCGATCTGGACCAGGCCGCGCGCGCCATCAACGACAAAACGCGCGCCATCATGCCGGTGCATCTGGCCGGACTGCCGGTGGACCTGGACCGACTGTACGCGCTGGCAGCAAAGCACAAGCTGCGCGTCATCGAGGACGCCGCCCAGGCCTGTGGCGCCCGTTGGCGTGGCCAGCGCATCGGCGCAGGTGGTGACCTGGTGATGTTCAGCTTCCATGCCAACAAGAACATCAACAGCGTCGAAGGCGGCTGCCTGGTGTTGCCCGATGACAGCGGCGTGCCCCTGGCCGAGAAGCTGCGCCTGATGGGCGTGACACGCTCAGGCGAAGACGGCATGGATGTCGACGTACTGGGCGGCAAGTTCAACCTCACCGATGTTGCGGCGCGGGTCGGGCTGGGCCAGTTCCGGCGACTGGAAGAATTCACCGTTCGGCGGTGCGCCTTGGCCCGCCGTTATTTCGAGCGCTGGGACGACAGGCTCACCCGCCTGGGAGTGCAACTGCCGCCGGCCGACTTTGATCAGTCCTGCTGGCACATGTTCCAGATCGTGCTGCCTGAAGGCGGCATCACCCGCCCCGATTTCATGCGCCGCATGCGGGAACTGGGCATCGGCATTGGCGTGCATTACCCGGCCATCCACCTGTTCACGCTGTATCGCCGACTGGGCTGGAAGGATGGCGACTTCCCCGAGGCCGAGCGCATCGGTCGCAACATCTGCACGCTGCCGCTGTTTCCGGCCATGGCCGACACCGACGTTGACCGTGTCTGTGCCGCAGTCTCGCGCGTGCTGGGCACGGCCTGAAACCGGAGAGAACATGAACCCAGCGGTTTCCGTCGTCATTCCGGTCTACAACGAGGAAGCCGGCCTCGCGGCGCTGTTTGCCAGGCTGTATCCGGCGCTCGACACCATGGGACGCAGCTACGAAGTCATTTTCATCAATGATGGCAGCCGTGATCGTTCTGCGGCCCTCCTGCGCGAGCAGTTCCAGCAGCGGCCGGATGTCACACGCGTGGTGCTGTTCAACGGCAATTACGGCCAGCACATGGCCATCATGGCCGGCTTCGAACAGTGCCGCGGCAGCATCATCGTCACGCTGGATGCCGACCTGCAGAATCCGCCCGAGGAGATCGTTCGCCTGGTGGCGAAGATGGAAGAGGGTTTCGACTACGTCGGCTCGATACGGCGCGACCGCCAGGACAGCGCCTTCCGCCGCCATGCCTCTGCGCTCATGAATGCCATGCGCGAGAAGATCACCGGCATTCGCATGACCGACCAGGGCTGCATGCTGCGCGCCTACAGCCGCGCCATCATCGAAGCCATCAATGCCTGCCGCGAGGTCAACACCTTCATTCCGGCGCTGGCCTACACCTTTGCCCGCAACCCGGTGGAAATCGAGGTGGCCCACGAGGAGCGCGCCGCCGGCGAATCCAAGTACTCGCTCTACAGCCTGGTCCGGCTCAATTTCGACCTGATGACGGGCTTCTCCATCGTGCCCCTGCAATTATTCTCACTTCTGGGCATGATCGTCGCCCTTATAAGCGTCTTTGTGTACATTGTGATCATCGTCGAGCGCTGGTTCCTGGCCACCACCTGGCAGCAGGCGGTGCTGGCGGTGTGGGATCGCGACATCCTGGAATTCTTTCTGACCGGCATGATGTTATTCGGCATGGGCCTGCTGGGCGAGTACATCGGCCGCGTCTACCAGCAGGTGCGCCACCGTCCGCGCTATCTGGTCGAGGTCATCCTGGAGCGCAAGGATTGAGCAATCAGGAAGCAAGCACGGCCGTCGCCATCGTCTTTGCCTATCACAATGTCGGTGCCCGCTGCCTCGAGGTGATGCTGGAACAGGGGCTGCACATTGCGCTGGTGCTCACCCATGATGACGATCCCGGCGAGACCATCTGGTTTGACAGCGTGCGCCGCATCGCCGAAGCGCATGGCGTGCCCGTCATTGCGCCCGAAGACCCCAACGCACCGGAGGTCATCGAACGCATCCGCAGCCTGAAACCGGATGTCCTGTTCTCCTTCTATTACCGTCGCATGCTCTCGCCTGCCTTGCTCACCACCGCAGGACGCGGCGCCTACAACATGCATGGTTCGCTGCTGCCGAAGTATCGCGGCCGTGTGCCGGTCAACTGGGCCATCATCAAGGGTGAGACCGAGACTGGCGCCACCCTGCATGAAATGGTGGAAAAACCCGATGCCGGCCGCATCGTCGACCAGCAGTCTGTTCCCATCGGGCCGGATGACCTGGCCATCGATGTCTTCCACAAGATCACCGATGCCGCCGCCTCGGTACTCAGGCGCAGCCTGCCCGGCCTGGTGGCCGGCACTGCCCGGCTGACCGCCCAGGACCTGTCCATGGGAAGCTACTTCAGCGGCCGCAAACCCGAGGACGGACGAATCGACTGGTCTCAGCCGGCCGTGGCAGTCCACAATCTGGTGCGCGCCGTGGCACCACCCTATCCCGGCGCGTTCACCGACATTGCCGGCACCAGGCTGCGGGTACTGCGCAGTCGCCTCGCCGGCGAGCGCCGTGCATGCCCCGGGGGTCCCGGGTTATATTCCGAAGGCGGTCTGCTGTATGCCGATTGCGGTGACGACTGCGTGCTGCAGTTGTTGCACACGGAAGGCGGCCCGCCTCACTGGCCGGAACAGACAAAAATCCCGTTCGAGCAAAAAACATGAAGAAAAAAATCCTCATCCTCGGCGTCAACGGCTTCATCGGCCACCACCTGTCACATCGCATCATTGCCGAGACCGACTGGGAGGTCTACGGCATGGACATGCAGACCGACCGCATCGAGGGCCTGCTGAAGGAAAAACGCTTTCATTTCTTCGAAGGCGACATCACCATCAACCACGAGTGGATCGAGTACCACATCAGGAAGTGCGACACGGTGCTGCCGCTGGTGGCCATCGCCACGCCGGCCACCTACGTGAAAGAGCCACTGCGCGTCTTCGAGCTGGACTTCGAGGCCAATCTGCCCATCGTGCGTGCCTGCGTGAAGCGCGGCAAGCGGCTGATCTTCCCGTCGACCTCCGAGGTCTACGGCATGTGCCCGGACGGCGCGTTCGACCCCGAGTCCTCGCCCATGGTTTACGGCCCCATCAACAAGCCGCGCTGGATCTACGCCTGCTCCAAGCAGCTGATGGACCGCGTCATCCATGCCTATGGCCAGCAGGAAGGCCTGGACTACACGCTGTTCCGGCCGTTCAACTGGATCGGCGCGGGCCTGGACTCCATCAACACGGCCAAGGAAGGCTCCTCGCGGGTGATCACGCAGTTCTTCGGCCACATCGTCCGCGGCGAACCCATCAAACTGGTCGACGGCGGCACGCAGAAGCGCGCCTTCACCTATGTCGATGACGGCATCGCCGCACTGATGAAGATCATCGAGAACCGCGATGGCATCGCCAGCGGCAAGATCTACAACATCGGCAACCCGAGGAACAATTTCTCGGTGAAGGAACTGGCCGAGATGATGCTCGAGCTCGCCGCCGCCTATCCCGAATACCAGGCCAGCGCGAAGAAGGTGAAGCTGCAGAAGGTGTCCGCCGAGCAGTATTACGGCAAGGGCTACCAGGACGTGCAGAACCGCGTGCCGAAAATCACCAACACCATGGCCGACCTCGACTGGAAGCCCCGCTTCAACATGAAAGAGGCGCTCAAGCGCATCTTCGACGCCTACCGCGGCGATGTTGCCTCGGCGCGCCGGCTGGTCGACTGACCAGCCATGCCTGCACCCGCAACACTGCGCATTGCGCCGGCCGCACCGGGGAATATCGTCCATCTGATCGAGATGATCGGCGAACTGGCGGCCTTCGAACACCTCAGCCATCTGCTCGAATGCACTGAAGAAAAACTGCAGGCTGCGCTGTTCGGCCCCCGACCCTGCATCGAGGCGCTGATCGGCTGGGTGGACGACCCTGCCCCGCAGGCCGTTGCCTACACCATCTGCTTCCAGAACTATTCCACCTTCCTCGGCCGCCCCGGGCTGTACCTGGAAGATCTTTACGTGCGGCCCGCCTGGCGCCAACGCGGCCATGCACGCAGCATGCTCACCCATCTGGCCGCGCTGGCAGTCGAGCGCGGCTGCGGCCGCTTCGAATGGTCGGTGCTGGACTGGAACACCGGGGCGCAGGATTTCTACCGCGGGCTGGGCGCCGAAGTGCTGCCCGACTGGCGTATCACCCGCCTCACCGGCAAGGCGCTGGAACGACTGGCTGGAAACAGGTCATGAGCCTGATCGCCCTCAAGATCGACGTGGACACCTGGCGCGGCACCCGGGAAGGCGTGCCGCGGCTGGTGGACATGCTCAAGGCGCATGAAGCCGGCGCCACCTTCCTGTTGAGTCTCGGACCGGACCATACCGGGCGCGCCATCACCCGGGTGTTCCGCCGCGGCTTCATGAAAAAGGTCTCGCGCACCTCGGTGCGCGAGCACTATGGCATCCGGACACTGCTCTACGGCACCCTGCTGCCGGGGCCGGATATCGGCCGCACCTGTGCCGGAATCATGCGCGAGGTGAAGGCGGCCGGCTTCGAAGTCGGCATCCACGCCTGGGACCATGTGAAATGGCAGGACCATGTCGCCACCGCAGATGCCGACTGGACCGGGGCGCAGATGCGACTGAGCATGGACCGATTCGAGGACATCTTCGGCGAAGCTGCCCGTTCCCACGGCGCCGCGGGCTGGCAGACCAATGTGCATGCCCTGCGCCTGACCCAGCGACTGGGATTTCCGTACAGTTCGGATTCGCGCGGCCATTGTCCCTTCATCCCGGTGGTCCGCGGTGAGGTCATCGCCTGCACCCAGTTGCCGACCACCCTGCCGACCCTGGACGAGCTGATTGGCCGCGAAGACATCACGGTTGCCAACGTCGCCCGCCACATCCTGCAACTGACCAGCGGACCGTCCGAGCTGGGACACGTCTATACGCTGCATGCAGAGCTCGAGGGTGGCAAGTTGTCCGGTGTGTTCGAAGCGCTGCTGTCGGGATGGAAGAACCAGGGGCACCGCCTCGTCTGCCTGCGCGAACTGCATGACTCCCTGGACACCGCTCGCCTGCCACGCAATGAAATTGCCATGGGGGAAGTCCCTGGCCGCTCCGGCGAGCTCGCCATGCAGGGCGAGGAATTTCTCACCTGAGAGCCTGCCATCCAGCAGCCTGCGTCCCGCCTTGTCACGAAAAATTCACCGGATCCATGGTTCCATTGCCTTGCAAACGCGGAGGAAATATGACAACAATATCGAAGATGGCCAACAAAAAAGCAGTCACTGATTTCTCACTGCCTGCCACGGGCGGCGGAACCTTCTGCCTCTCGCAATCCCTGTCCAGCGCCAAGGCCAAAACCGTGGCCATCTACTTCTACCCCAAGGACAATACCCCCGGCTGCACCACCGAAGGGCAGCAGTTCCGGGATCTCCACGCCCAGTTCATCAAGGCTGGCTGCCAGGTGTTCGGGGTGTCACGCGACAGTCTCAAATCGCACGAGAATTTCAAGACCAAGATGGCCTTCACGTTCGAGCTGCTCTCGGACGCGGAGGAAGTCGCATGCAAGCTGTTTGACGTCATCAAGATGAAGAACATGTACGGCAAACAGGTGCGGGGAATCGAGCGCAGCACATTTGTACTCGACAGGAATCGCGTCATCCTCAGGGAATGGCGCGGTGTCAAAGTTCCAGGCCATGCCCAGGAGGTACTTGATTTTGTTAAAAACGTCTGACGCCTTCAAAACTGCCCGCGCCTCCAAGAACACTGAAGACCAGACCCGGCCGGCGCGCAAGAAACGCGCTGCCAAGACCAGCACCAAGCTATTCGTGCTGGACACCAACGTGCTGATGCATGATCCCACCAGCGTGTTCCGCTTCGAGGAGCACGACATCTTCCTGCCCATCGTCACCCTGGAGGAACTCGACAACAACAAGAAGGGCGTGTCCGAGGTGGCGCGCAATGCGCGCCAGGCCAGCCGCTTCCTGGACGAGATCGTCAGCAAGCCCGGGGGCGACATCACCGCCGGCATGTCACTGCAGCGCTATGAAGCGGATGCTGCAACAGGCCGGCTCTATCTCCAGACCGAGGCCATCAATGACATCCTGCCCGCCAGCCTGCCGATCGGCATGGGCAAGACGGACAACCAGATCATCGGCGTCGTCATCCACCTGCAAAAGCGTCATCCCCAGCGCGAAGTGATTCTGGTGTCCAAGGACATCAACATGCGCATCAAGGCCAAGGCCCTCGGCCTGGCTGCGGAGGATTACTTCAACGACAAGGTGCTGGAGGATACCGACC
The DNA here is from genome assembly GCA_947474715.1 of Betaproteobacteria bacterium. Taxonomy (GTDB): domain Bacteria; phylum Pseudomonadota; class Gammaproteobacteria; order Burkholderiales; family SG8-39; genus CAIYPG01. The sequence goes on along the minus strand of CANJJT010000022.1, from coordinate 39,251 downwards.
TGCTCTACAGCGGCGTGCGGGAAATGCACGGCAAGTTCTGGGACCAGCACGGCAGCAACATGGAGTCATGGAAGAAGGAAGGTCGCACCTACTACCGCATCCGCGGCCCCCTGTGCACCCAACTGGTGCTCAACGAGTTTCTCTACCAGGAGGGCGAACTTCCGCTCTACACCTGGGTGCGTGAAGTGGCAGGCAAGTCGGCCGTGCTGGAAACCATCAAGGATTTCGGCCACGTGAGGAATTCCGTGTGGGGCATCACGGCACGCAACCGCGAACAGAATTTCGCCCTCAACCTGCTGATGGACCCGGACATCGATTTCGTCACCCTGCTTGGCCAGGCCGGCACCGGAAAGACGCTGATCACGCTGGCAGCAGGCCTCATGCAGACCCTGGAGGCGAAGCTCTACTCAGAGATCATCATGACCCGGGTGACCGTCCCCGTAGGCGAGGACATCGGCTTCCTGCCCGGGACCGAGGAAGAGAAAATGACACCCTGGATGGGTGCACTGGAAGACAACCTGGACGTGCTCAACAAGACCGACGATGAGGCCGGTGACTGGGGGCGCGCTGCCACGCGTGACCTGATCCGCTCGCGCATCAAGATCAAGTCGCTCAACTTCATGCGCGGCCGCACCTTCCTCAAAAAGTTCCTCATCATCGACGAGGCGCAGAACCTGACGCCCAAGCAGATGAAGACACTGATCACCCGCGCAGGTCCTGGCACCAAGGTGGTCTGCCTGGGCAACATCTCGCAAATTGACACGCCCTACCTCACGGAAGGCTCTTCGGGCCTCACCTATGTGGTCGACCGCATGAAGGGCTGGCAGCACTGCGGCCACATCACGCTGGCGCGTGGCGAGCGTTCCCGCCTGGCTGATTACGCTGGCGAGGCGCTTTAGTACAGTACCGATCAAGGGGGCATGCCCCCTTGGAGATCCCCCACCTCAGCGGAACACCGGCACGATGGCAATCGACTTCCCTGACCTGTTCGACGCATCCGTAAAGGAGAACGCCCTGATACCGGCCGGCACAGGGCGTCCGGAGCCGCGATCAGCCGTGATCGTTACAGGGCCTTGTGCGTGCCGTCACAGAACGGCGCCTTGCCGGCCTTCTTGCAACCGCACAGCCAGACCTTGTCGTCCTTTTCCAGCGTGAATTTCACCGGCGCGAACTCCCCCCCCTTGTGGGAACCATCGCAGAAAGGCTGTTTCTGCGACTTGCCGCAGGAACACCACCAGTAATCTCCCGCCTTGAGCTCGACGGCATAAGGCGCCTTCTGGGCACATACCGGCTCTGCCATGCTGCCCTCCCGTGGATTGAATGAAGTCAATCGTAAACCAAATACCGAACAATTGGCGTTCCTGCCGGATCAAGCCCCTGGCCTACTGTCGTCCGGACAGGGGCAGCAGCGTGCACTCCCGTATAATTTCGCCATGAAATTTCTCTTCGATCTTTTTCCAGTCATCCTTTTCTTCGTGGCCTACAAGCTGGCCGGGATATACACCGCCACGGCGGTAGCCATTGCAGCCACCTTTGCGCAGATCGCCTGGCTGAAACTGCGCGGTCGCAAGGTCGAACCCATGATGTGGGTTACCCTCGGAATCATCGTGGTGTTCGGCGGTGCCACCCTCTACCTGCAGGACGAGGCCTTCATCAAGTGGAAGCCAACCGTGCTGTACTGGCTGTTCGGCGTGGCACTGGCCATCGCCCCGTTCTTCGGCAAGAACTTCATCCGCTCGGTCATGGGTGCCCAGATCGAGCTGCCGGAAGCCGTCTGGACCCGACTCAACTGGGGTTGGACGATATTCTTCCTGCTGATGGGCATTGCCAATTTGTACGTGGCCTGGAACTTCTCCACGGAAACCTGGGTCAGCTTCAAGCTTTTCGGAAGCACGGGCCTGATGCTCGTCTTCGTCATTGCCCAGGCCTTCTACCTGGCCCGCCACATGCCGGAAAAAGAGCAGCCATGAAACGGGCACGCGCAGCATGATGACACTCGCCGACAGCATCACCAACAGTCTTGCCAGCCTGTCCCCCACCACCCTGGACATCACGGACGAATCCGGGCAGCACCTGGGGCATGCAGGCTACCGTCCCGGTGGCAGCCACTTCCGGGTGGACATCGTGTCCGCCCGGTTCGCCGGCAAGTCACGCATCGAACGGCACCGCATGGTCTATGCCGCCCTCGGGCCGGTGATGCAGGACGTGCATGCGCTGGCCATCAACGCCAGGACGCCGGATGAGCTATGATCTTTTTTTGCGCAATCCCCTATCAAGGATGAACATGATTCCTCGTCGTACCCTCCTGGCTGCAGTGCTTCCCTTGGCTATCGCGGCCAGCCCGGCTTTGGCACAGATCAAACCCCTGCCCACAGCCGACACCAAGGCAGGCGCGGTTACCCAGCCTCCGGGAGCCATCAAACCGGTCAGCGTGAATGGCAAGGCCATCCCCAAGGCACGCCTGGATTACCTGGTCAAGCAACGCACCGCCCAGGGCCAGCCCGACAACGAGCAGATGCGTCGCGCACTACTGGACAACCTGATCAACCAGGAAGTCCTGGCGCAGGAAGCCGAGCGCAAGGGCCTGGCCAAGAGTGCCGACATCCAGATCCAGGTCGAGTTGGCACGCCAGACCGCCTTGGCACGCGCAGTCATCGATGAATATCTCAAGGCCCATCCGGTCCGCGAGGATCAGCTGAAGGCGCAATACGAGGCGGTGAAATCACAGCGCGGCGAGCGCGAATTCCGTGCCCGCCACATCCTGGTCGATACGGAAGCCGCAGCCAAGGACATCACCGAGAAGCTGAAGAAGGGCGAGAAATTCGAAGAACTGGCCAAGCAATCCAAGGATCCTGGCTCCAAGGACCGCGGCGGCGACCTCGACTGGGCGGCTGCCGGCAATTACGTGAAGCCGTTTTCCGACGCCCTGCTGAAGCTGGAGAAGGGCAAGCTCACCGACGCGCCAATCCAGACCCAGTTCGGCTGGCACGTGATCCGGCTGGACGATGTCCGGTCAGTTCAGTTACCCCCCTACGAGCAGGTCAAGCAGCAGATCCAGAATGCCATGCAGGAACAGGAGATTCAGAAACTGGTGGCCGATCTGCGCGCCAAGGCCAAGATCGAATAGACCCATCGAAAGACCGAAGAACTGTCCGGGAAAGCAGGCTTCCCGGCTCATCCCTGCCGGATGGCTCGGGCGCAGCAGCGTCAGGATCATCCGGCAGTATCGTTTACCACGGGGACCGCTGATCCCGCCTCAACCCATCCGGCTCAGCCCACCCACTGCCTGGCATTGCGGAACATGCGCATCCAGGGGGAGTCTTCCCCCCATTCGCGCGGGTGCCAGGACATCTGCACGCTGCGGAACACGCGTTCCGGATGCGGCATGAGGATGGTGTAACGCCCGTCGGCTGTGGTCAGACCGGTGACACCACCCGGCGAACCATTGGGGTTCATCGGATAGGTTTCCGTCGGCAAGCCTTCGTGGTCAACGTAACGCAGGGATACCGCGGCCTTGCCGGTACTGCCCGCGCGGTCGAACAGCACCCGGCCTTCGCCATGGGCCGTCACCACCGGCATGCGACTGCCCGCCATCCCGGTGAAGAAGATGGAGGGACTGGCCATCACTTCGGCCATCACCAGACGCGCCTCGAACTGCTCCGAACGATTCTTCAGGAAGCGCGGCCAGTGGGCCGCGCCCGGGATCAGGTCGCGCAGGTGGCTCATCATCTGGCAGCCATTGCAAACGCCCAGGGCAAACACGTCGCTGCGGGCAAAGAAAGCTTCGAACTGCGCCCGCGCCCTGTCGTTGAACAGGATGGAGCGCGCCCAGCCGGCGCCGGCACCCAGCACATCGCCGTAAGAAAATCCGCCACAGGCGACAAAACCGCGAAACCCCGACAGCGATACACGCCCGGAAATGATGTCGCTCATGTGCACGTCGTGCGTCTCGAAGCCGGCCCGGTCAAAGGCTGCCGCCATTTCCACCTGGCCATTCACGCCCTGCTCGCGCAGGATGGCCACGGCCGGACGCACGCCCGAGGCAATGAAGGGGGCGGCGACATCCTCGGCGGGATCGAAGGCGAGGCTGGCGTGCAGCCCGCGGTTTTCCTCGAGCGCCAGGGTGTCGAACTCCTCACGCGCACAGTCCGGATGGTCGCGCAGCGACTGCATGCGCAAGCTCACCTCGGACCAGGCCTGCTGCAGCAGGCGCCGCTCCGCCTTGAATATCGGCTTGGCATTGCGCACGATGCGAATCTCGTCACGCGCATTGGGCATGCCGACCAGGCTGGCTGACAGACCGGCTTCGCGCAACCGACCGAGCACCTGCAGCCGGTCGGCGGTGCGCACCTGTATCACCGCACCGAGTTCCTCGGCAAACACGCCCGCCAGAACACGTTCCTGGTCGCGCCCATACATCAGTTCGGGTTTGCGCTCATTGCCGTCGACGTCGTGGGCCTGGGCATCATAGGCCAGCATGTCCACATTCATGGTGACACCGACATGCGCGGCAAAAGCCATCTCGCACAGGGTGACGAACAGGCCGCCATCAGAGCGGTCGTGATAGGCCAGCACCAGGTCATCCCGACACAGGGACTGCACACATTCCCAGAATGCGCGCAATTGCGCCGGCTGGTCGAGGTCGGGCACCACATCGCCGAACTGGCCGTACACCTGCGCCAGGATGGAGCCACCCAGGCGATTGCGGCCATTGCCCAGGTCGATGAGGAGCAACTGCGTGTCGCCCTGGTCCAACTGCAGTTCCGGGGTCAGCACCCGTCGCACGTCATCGCAGGGCGCGAAGGCTGAAACGATGAGCGACACCGGTGACACCACTTCGCGATCCTGTCCGCCATCCTTCCACGCAGTGCGCATGGACAATGAATCCTTGCCCACCGGAATGCTGATGCCCAGCTCCGGGCAGACCTGCTGGGTCAGCGCATGCACCGCATCGAACAGCGCGGCATCCTCGCCCGGATGTCCGGCAGCCGCCATCCAGTTGGCCGACAGCTTGATGCTTTCCAGTTGCACCGGGGCTGCGGCCAGATTGGTCAGTGCCTCGGCCAATGCCATACGTGCCGAAGCCGGCGCATCCAGGACGGCCAGCGGCGAACGCTCACCCATGGCATAGGCTTCACCGGCATGGCCCTGGAAACCCAGTAGTGTGGCCGCGCAATCGGCGACCGGCACCTGCCAGGGCCCGACGCAGGGATCACGCACGCACAGTCCACCGACGCTGCGGTCTCCGATGTAAACAAGGAAGCCTTTGTTGGCCACCGTCGGGGCGCGCAACACCCGCAGACAGGCCTCTTCCAGACCGATATCCACAGTCGACAGGGCTACGCCGGTCTGCGCCACATGGTGCACGTCGCGGGTCATGCGCGGCGGCTTGCCGAGCAGGACATCCAGGGACATGTCCACCGGCACATTGGAAAGCTGCGCATCCTCGACGCGCAGCTGGCCGGCGTCGGTTGCCGTGCCCAGCACGGCGAAGGGACAACGCTCGCGCTCACAGATGGCACGGAAACGATCGAGGTCCTGCGGCAGGATGGCGAGGACGTAGCGCTCCTGTGCTTCGTTGCACCAGATTTCGCGCGGGCTCATGCCCGATTCTTCGCTGGGCACCGCGCGCAGGTCGATCAGCGCGCCGCGTCCCGAGCCATGCGCCAGTTCCGGCATGGCATTGGACAGGCCGCCGGCCCCCACGTCGTGCAGGGACAGGACCGGATTGTCTGCACCAAGCTGCCAGCAACGATCAATGACTTCCTGGGCGCGCCGCTCGATCTCCGGATTACCCCGCTGCACCGAATCGAAATCCAGGTTCTCGGTATTGGTTCCGGTGGCCATGCTCGAGGCAGCGCCGCCCCCCATGCCGATCAGCATGCCCGGCCCACCCAGCTGCAGCAGCAGCGCACCTTCCGGGATGTCGAGCTTGGCGGTGTGTGCATCGCTGATGTTGCCGATGCCGCCGGCAATCATGATGGGCTTGTGATAGCCGCGCACCTTGCCCGCCACACTGGCCTCGAAAGTGCGGAAGTAGCCGGCCAGATTGGGCCGGCCAAACTCGTTGTTGAAGGCTGCCGCACCGATAGGCCCGTCCAGCATGATCTGCAGGGCCGACGCAATGCGCGATGGCCGCCCCAAGCTCACTTCCCAGGGCTGTTCATGGCCGGGGATGCGCAGGTGCGAGACCGAGAACCCGCACAGACCCGCCTTGGGCTTGCCGCCACGCCCGGTGGCGCCCTCATCGCGGATCTCCCCGCCCGAGCCGGTGGCAGCACCCGGAAAAGGCGAGATGGCCGTGGGGTGATTGTGCGTCTCGCACTTCATCAGCGTGTGGGTCATTTCCTGACGATAGCCATAGACACCGCCGGCCGGATAGAAGCGCTGGATCTCGCGGCCGGTCATGACCGCCGCATTGTCCGAATACGCCACCACCGTGCCCTGCGGGAAGCGTTTGTGGGTAGTGCGCACCATCCCGAACAGGGTCTCCTCGCGGGGTTGCCCGTCGATCACCCACGACGCGTTGAATATCTTGTGCCGGCAATGCTCCGAATTCGCCTGGGCGAACATGGTCAGTTCCACGTCGGTGGGGTTGCGTCCCAGCGCCACGAAACTGTCCAGCAGATAGTCGATCTCGTCCGGGGCGAGCGCAAGGCCCATATCGGCGTTGGCACGCTCCAGGGCCACCCGGCCGTCGGCAAGCACATCCACCCTCGCCAGCTCACGAGGCGGCACATGCCGGAACAGCACATCGGCTTCGTCGGGGTGCCGGATGACTGACTCTGTCATGCGGTCGTGCAGCAGCGCGAGCGCAGCGACCGGGCGTTGTTCACCGCCCGCCTTGTGCTGCTTCAGGTACCAGGCCACGCCGCGCTCGATCCGCCTCACTGCATCCATGCCGCAGTGGCGCAGGATGTCAGTCGCCTTGGAAGACCAGGGAGAAATGGTCCCCGGACGCGGAATCACCAGCAAAGAGGGCATTTGCCCGTGCGGCCCCGCGGCCTCACCGCTGTCGAGCAAGGCGGCAAGCCGCTGCTCACCGGCCGGAGGCAATGGCTGATCACACTCGGCAAAATGCCAGTGTTCTGCGCGGACGACGACCAGCGCAGGATCAAGGGCGGCCAGCTGGGAATTGAGCTTGTCGAGCCGGAACGCGGAGAGTGCGTTTCCTCCGCGCAGTTTGAGTATCGGCATGGCCTGAATTATACCGGAGGCCGACTGAAAACTGACACGTAGCGGCACTTCAGGGGAGGGAAAGTGCGACAAGCCGGAACCACTTCAACGCACGCACGCATAGGACGATACCCGGCCGGCCGTTAAGGAAACACTGAGCAAGTCTCGAATCGAGGATCACCGTTCAACTGTTTCCTCTGACGTGGGGGATAGACAAGAGGGCGTAGCCCCCTTGTTCAGTCCTTCCTTAATTGCCACGCCGGAACTGCGGCTCCTTCAGCGTGCCCGAAATCACCAAGGAGGCTCGGGCCTGCGAGCGCAGTTCGGCCTGCACCCGGCCAGATAGTCCGCCCTGCCCATCCCTATCCAGATTGCCGGCTGCGTTGAGCAGGCCGGCAGCCAGGCGAAGCTGCCTCAGTTGCAACCGGGTGGCGTCGGCACTGAAACTGCCGCTGATCTCCGAGAACAGCGTGGCACCACCCACGCTGTCGGCGCCCTGCAGAAGCTTGGTCAGGTCCACCCCGGACAGACTGCCCTTCTGCAGACTGAAGTTGCCGTCCAGGCGTGCTGCAGCGAACATTTTTTGACCGTCGGGCACCGCATCACGTAATTGCCCTTGCCTTCGATACGTCCGCCACCCAGCAAGGGGCCTCCGGCCTTGGCCGCATCCAGCTGTCGAGCGGAGATTTCGCCCTCCAGGCTCCAGGCATTGCCCCAGCGCAGGCGTGCATTACCCTGGATGAACCCATCCCACACCCGGCCTTCCATTTCATTCAGCACCAGTTCGCTGGCCGTGAGTTGCCCCTTGCCGGAAAAATCGGGAATCGGATAGCCGCCACCCAAGGGCAGCGTGAGCGTCCCTGCGGAGACCTCGATGCGCGCCCGGGCGCCCTCCGGTTGCAGCGTCGCAGTCAGCTTGCGCTCTTCATTGACCAGCGTGGCCGATTTGACGCTGCCATCGGCAGCCAGTTGCAGTTCGATATCCAATACCGGCAGGGCGGCGCCTGCCCATTCCAGCTGCGCCCCCTTCGCGACAATGCGCTCGATGCGCAGGCTCTCCGAGGCGTTGCGCCCCCAGAGTGCGCCCGCAGCCGATTGCCCCTGCAGCACCAAGCCCTCCACTTCGACGGTGCGGAAAGTCTTGCGCTCACCCAACAAGGCGCCGATTTCGGGGGTGGCCCGCACGCGGGCGATGCGAGCGCCCTGCGCGTCGCCGATGACGATGCGTTCGAACTTCAGCCTTGGCAATGGAAACAACACCATGTTGACCGAACCGATGCGCACGTCCTGTCCCAGTCCCTGCGAAGCGGCCTTCTCGTAGGGAGCCGGGTCCAGCGGCACAAAGTGGATGGCGGCCACACCGGCCATCAGAATACCGAACAGGCCCATGGCGATGATGCGCGCCCAATTGCGCTCAGTTCCCGGGCCATACTGCCCCTCGCGCTCCAGCCTGCGCTCGGACGGCTCACGCTCCTGCAATATCTCCTGGGCACGCCTGCGTGCATCGGCATCCAGCTTCTCGCGTGCCCGTGCCTCCTTGCGGGTCTGGGCTGCCGCCTCGGCATCGGCTTCGACTCGGCTACGCGCCGCGGCCTGGCCCACCTCCGCCTCGGCGCCCGGCACTTCGGCAGGCGTCTGCCCATGAAGGTCCTCGGCAGCCTTGCGCGCCTTCTCCCCCCGCGCATCGATGATCTGGCGCTCGGCGGCTTCACGAGCCCTGCGCTCATCGTCTTCGCGCTGACGTGCCTCGGCCTCTGCGCGGGCCTTGCGCGCCTGCTCCGCCTGTTCTTCGGCAGCCTGGCGTTCGGCGGCTTCACGCGCCTGCCGCTCGGCTGCCTCACGCTGCTGTCGCTCGGCTTCCTCGCGGGCTTTGCGTTCCTGTTCAGCCCGTTGGTCAGCGGCCTGGCGTTCGGCGGCTTCACGCGCCTGCCGCTCGGCTGCCTCACGCTGCTGTCGCTCGGCTTCCTCGCGGGCCCGCAGCTCCTGCTCCGCCCTGTCCTCGGCGGCCTTGCGTTCGGCGGCTTCGCGGGCACGATACTCGGCTTCATCCCGGGCGCGCTGCTCGGCTTCCACGCGAGCCTGACGCTCCAGGTCGAGATGTTTGCGTAGCTCTTCCGCTTCGCCAGTCAGGCGTTCGGCTTCCGCCCTGGCCTTCCGGTCGGCCTCTTCCCGCGCGACACGTTCAACGGCCTCCTGCTCGCGCCGCGCCTGTTCCGCCAATTCGGCAGCACGCTTGCGCTCTGTCGCTTCCCGTGCACTGCGCTCGACCTCCGCCTTCTCGGCTGCCACCTTGCGCTCTTCATCTTCACGCTCGCGCCGCTCGGTCTCTTCCTGCGAACGTCGCTCGGCTTCTTCGCGCGCCTGGCGCTCCTGCTGCAAGGCCGCCTCCAGGCGCGACCTCTCCTCGGCGGCACTGCGCTGCTGCGCTTCGCGCTCGAGGTCTTCGCGAGCCCTGCGCTCGGCTGCCTCGCGCGCCTGCCGTTCCTGATCGGCGCGCTCGGCCTCCGCCCTGCGCTCTGCTTCCTCACGGACGATGCGTTCAGCATCTTCCCGGGCGCGCCGCTCTTCCTCGAGCCGGACACGCAGCGCCTCTGCCTCGAGGCGCGCCTTCTCTTCCGCTTCGCGAATCAGCCGCGCGGCCTCTTCCCGTGCCGCCCGCTCGACCTCTTCCCGCGCTGACCGCTCCGCCTCTTCCCGGGCCCGCCGTTCCGCTTCCTCACGGGACTGACGCGCCTGCTCCAGTGTGGCGCGCAACGCTTCGGCTTCCTGCCGGACCCGGGCCTCGGCTTCCCTGACCTGTCTTTCAGCTTCGGCCCTGGCCCGGATCTCAGCCTCCTCGCGTGCTTTGCGCTCGGCTTCGTCACGGGCCTTCAATTCGGCCTGCAGACGCGCCTCCAGCTGTGCTTTTTCTTCCGCTTCGCGGCGCAGGTGCTCCTCGGTTTCCTGACGCAGCTTCTGCTCCAGTTCGGCGCGGATGCGGTCCTCGGCCTCCCGGGCAGCCAGCGTTGCCTGCTCGGCCTGCTGTCGCGCCCGCTGTTCGGCCTCCGCCCTGGCCTTGCGCTCTTCTTCCAGGCGCTCGCGCAAATCCAATGCTTCGCGCTTCAGGCGCGCTTCTTCCTTGGCGCGCTCACGCGCCTCGGCTTCCTGGCGTGCCTTGTCCTCCGCCGCCTGGCGGAGGCGCTCTGCCTCGACCAGCTCGCGGGCCTTGGCTTCTGCAGCAGCCCGGGCCCGGGCCTCGACATCGGCGCGCTCACGCGCTGCCATGTCGGCCTTCACCTTGGCTTCAACCTGCGCCCTGGCCCTGGCCGCTGCTTCGGTACGGGTGCGCTCCTCGGCTTCTGCCAGAACCCTGGCGCGCGCAGCGGCCTGCTCGAGTTCCCTCTCCCTGCCTGCGGCCTCCCTGCGCGTGGCCTCGGCTATGGCCCTGGCCAGTTCAGCTGCACGGGCCTGTTTGGCCGGATCAGGGGGTGGCGCGAGCGGTGCAGCCGGTGCAGCACCCAGGTTGGTGAAATCGAGATCGCCGTCATCGTCTCCGGTCGGCGCACTTTGCGCGGCCGGCGCTTGGTGGGGTGGGGGTGGCGCAACCGGTGCCGGCCTCTGCCCCGGGATGAACTCCTTGACGAAGCCCTCGCGCGTCAGGCGCCCCAGGGCTTCCAGCAGCTTGGGCTCGGTGAGTTTGTCGAAACTCCGGTTGACCTGTTCGACATTGACCTTGCCGTCGATCTCCTTCAGCAGATTGCGTAAATCGCGGGAAAGCATGCTGGTCTTCCCCGAAGCCTCCATGAGCCCCTTCGCCGTCTTGGTGAAAATGCTTTTTCGATCCATGGGGAGGGAGGTAAGACCTTGATCTGTCGATTTTCGCTGCTGCGGAGGTTGAAGCCGCCCCGCGACCTGCAGGGACCGGAGAAAGCGTCTAACTATAGCTCAGGGGGCCACGATCAGCCATTCCCACAGAGGCAGTATTTCACTCTTTTGAGGGGACTTTTCCCCATCCTGATACGATTACGCTCCCGATTCCAAAGCCAAAAACGAAGCACCTCTGTGGCCCTGCATCGCCTCCCGACCCAACCCACCCGCATGCCAACATGGCAAAGTGCGGATGCCCCCCCTGCCCCATTAGCAACCCGCACCGGCAGCCATGGATCGCGTTGACTGCGTCGTGGTGGGCGCAGGCGCAGTGGGCCTGGCCGTGGCCCGGGCCCTGGCGCTGGCCGGGCGTGAGGTGGTGGTGCTGGAACAGGCGCTGGGCATCGGCCATGGCACCAGCTCGCGCAACAGCGAAGTCATCCATGCCGGCATCTACTACCCGCCGGGATCACTCAAGGCCAGGCTGTGCGTGTGTGGCCGCCGGTTGCTGTACGACTACTGCGCCAGCCACGGGGTGGCCCACAGGCGCTGCGGCAAGCTGATTGTCGCCACGCGCGATGACGAGGTCGCGCAACTGGAGAGCCTGCTGGCCCACGGGCAGGCCAATGGCGTGGAAGACCTGCGTATGATCTCGCGCGCCGAGGCGCTGGCCATGGAACCGGACCTGCTGTGCGTGGCGGCGCTGCACTCGCCCTCGACCGGCATCATGGACAGCCACGGCCTGATGCTGGCCTATCAAGGCGAGGCAGAGCAACACGGCGCCATGATCGCCTTCGGTAGCCCGCTGCTGTCGGCACGGGCGGTTGCCGACGGGTTCGAACTCGAAACCGGCGGCAGCCAGGCCATGCGCATCGGCGCCCGCACGCTGGTGAACTGTGCCGGCCTGCAGGCGCCGGACCTGGCGCGCAACATAGCCGGCCTGCCGGCGCAGCATGTGCCCGGGGCCTGGTATGCCAAAGGCAATTACTTCACCCTGTCCTGCCGCGCGCCTTTCACCCGGCTGATCTATCCGCCACCCGAAGCCGCGGGCCTCGGTGTGCATCTGACGCTGGACCTGGCTGGCCAGGCCCGTTTCGGCCCCGACGTGGAGTGGGTGGACCGCATCGATTACCGGGTGGATCCGCGCCGCTGCGAGGGCTTTTATGCAGCCATACGCAGCTACTGGCCCGGCCTGCCCGACGGGGCACTGCAGCCCGGCTATGCCGGCATCCGCCCCAAAATCAATGCCCCCTCCGAACCGGCCCGGGACTTCGTCATCGAAGGACCACAGACCCATGGCCTGCCGGGACTGGTGAACCTGTTCGGCATCGAGTCACCCGGCCTGACTGCGTCGCTCGCCATCGCCGAGACGGTGACTGGCCTGCTCAAGGACTGACATGAAACAGCAGATCCAACACACAGGACACACGGAATCACCAGCCGAACTGTGCACCGTTGCCGACGTGCGACAGATCGAACGGGCCGGGCTGTCCCAGGGCATGCCGCTCATGGAGCGCGCCGGCCTGGTTGCGGCGGACCTGGCCGTGGAACTGCTGGGCAAGCTGGGCCAGGGTGGTGGCCGGCGGGTGCTGGTGATCGCCGGACCGGGCAATAACGGCGGCGATGCGCTGGAATGCGCGCTGCATCTGAAGCAGCGCTTCTTCGGCATCACCGCCGTATTTCTCGGCGAAGAGCATCGCCTGCCGGAGGACGCCCGACTCGCCCTGCAGAAATGGCGCGATGTCGGTGGCAGCCTGGAATCAGACATCCCTACCGGTCCACCGGCACGCGACCGCTGGGACCTGGTGATCGACGGACTGTTCGGCATCGGCCTGTCACGGCCACTCACCGGCAGGACTGCGCAAATGGTCGAGCGCATCAACCGGCTCGGCCTGCCCATCCTGTCGCTGGACATCCCCAGCGGCCTGAATGCCGATACCGGTGCCATCATGGGCGTGGCCGTGCGTGCCAGCCACACCCTCACCTTCATCACCGGCAAGCCGGGCCTGCACACGCTGGACGGGCCGGACTGCTGCGGCACAGTGCATTGCGCCAGCCTGGGCACTGCGCCGCTGCCACGCCCGGTGAGTGCCGGCAGGCTGCTGGATCACTCGGTGCTCGGCAACATGAAAACCCGGCCTGCCAATTTCCACAAGGGCATGGCCGGCGATGTCGGCATCATCGGCGGTGTCACCGGCATGCTGGGTGCCCCGCTGATCGCCGGCCGTGCGGCACTGTGCACCGGCGCCGGACGGGTGTTTGTCGGCTTCATTTCGTCCGAAGGCCCGGCACTCGACCTGCTGCAACCCGAACTAATGATGCGCACGCCGCAGCAGGTGATCGACGCCTGCAAGGTCCTGGCGCTCGGACCCGGCATGGGCGACAGCCCTGCCGCGGCGGCGCTGCTCGCCACCGCGCTCGGGGGAACACAGTCACTGCTGCTGGATGCCGACGCCCTCAACCTGCTGGGTGCCGACCCGGCACTGGCAAGGCTGGCCGGGCAACGAACCGCCGCCACCGTGCTGACCCCGCATCCGGCCGAAGCAGGCCGGCTGCTGGGCACCACGACCGCCGAAGTGCAACGCGACCGCCTGGCTGCCGCCCTGGAACTGGCGCGCCGCTTTCAGGCCTGCGTCGTGCTCAAGGGCAAGGGCAGCATCCTGGCTGCGCCCGATGGCCGCTGGCGCATCAATCCCACCGGCAATCCGGGCATGGCCAGTGCCGGCATGGGCGATGCGCTCGCCGGCATGCTGGCCAGCCTGCTGGCCCAGGGCCTGCCCGCCATGGCGGCGCTGGAACTGGCCGTGTGGGTGCATGGCCGCGCTGCCGATGAACTGGCTGCCGGCGGCGACGGCCCACTGGGCATCACCGCCACCGATGTCACGCACGCGGCACGCCGCGTGCTGAACACCCCACCGTCTCTTTACAGCGTGCAATGAATCCGACCGACCAGGAACACCACATGAATCTCAAGACCATTTTCTCCTCCCAGGGGTTCATAGCCCGCGTCTGGGGCCTCACCCACCCGTACTGGCAATCGGAAGAACGCGGCCGCGCCTGGGGCCTGCTGCTCACCATCGTCGCCCTCACTCTCGGGCTGGTCTACATCGAGGTCCAGTTCAATACCTGGAACCGCGAGTTCTACAACGCGCTCGAGCAGAAGAACTACGAGGACTTCAACGCCCTGCTGCTGTATTTCTGCTTTCTCGCGGTGCTGCTCATCTCCGGGGCCATCTACAAGCTCTACCTCACGCAGATGCTGACCATGCGCTGGCGGCAATGGCTGACCCGGCGCTACCTCGACGAATGGCTGGACAAGCAGGTGTATTACCGGCTGGAACTGGACAAGCGCGGCGCCGATAACCCCGACCAGCGCATCGCCGATGACATGCGCCTGTTCACCGACGGCACCCTGTCGCTGTCGCTGGGCCTGCTCTCGGCCGTGGTGACGCTGGTGTCCTTCGTCGCCATCCTGTGGGCGGTGTCCGGTCCCATCACGCTGTTCGGCATCACCATTCCCGGCTACATGGTGTGGTGCACGCTCATCTACGCGATTGTCGGCAGCATCCTCACCCATTACGTCGGGCGCTCGCTCATCGGCATCAACTTCCGCCAGGAACGCATGGAAGCCGATTTCCGTTTCAACCTGGTGCGCCTGCGCGAGAACGCCGAGGGCGTGGCGCTGTATCACGGCGAAGCCTCCGAACGCCAGGGACTGCTGGCACGCTTCGAGGGCATACGCAGCAACTGGTGGGAACTGATGCGCTTCACCAAGCGGCTGACCGGCTTTGTTGCTGGCTACAACCAGATCGCCATGATCTTCCCCTTCATGGTGGCGGCGCCGCGTTACTTCTCCGGCGCCATGCCGCTGGGCGGGCTGATGCAGATCGCCTCCGCCTTCGGCCAGGTGCAGGGATCGCTCTCCTGGTTCATCAACGCCTATGCCACGCTCGCCAACTGGCGCGCCAGCGTTGATCGCTTGCTGAGCTTCCACAACGCGCTGGAACTGGCGCGCCAGGAAGTGGAGAACGCACCGCCCATCGTGCGCCAGGCCGCACCGGACCAGGCCATGCACGCGCGGCTGGAACTGGGCGTGCCCGGACGCGACGGCCAGCCCGGTCGCACCGTGCTCACCGGCGTGCAGGTGGACATCCGCCCCGGCGAAGGCCTGCTGGTCACAGGGCCCTCCGGCAGCGGCAAGAGCACGCTATTCCGCGCACTGGCCGGCATCTGGCCCTACGGCGCCGGCTCGGTGGAAATACCTGCCGATGCGCGACTGCTGTTCCTGCCACAACGGCCCTACATTCCCATCGGCAGCCTGCGCGATGCTGTGTCCTACCCGGCCACCGGCGGCAGCTTTGGCGACGAAGCGATCCGCGAAGTCCTGCAGGCCTGCCGCCTGGAGCGCTTTGCCGATCGACTGGATGAGGAGCACAACTGGTCGATGATCATGAGTGGCGGCGAGCAGCAGCGCCTCGCAGTGGCGCGCGCGCTGCTGCACCAGCCTGACTACCTGTTCCTCGACGAGGCCACTGCCTCTCTTGATGAAGACAACGAGGATTACCTGTACGCGCTGATACGTCGGCGCCTGCCGAAGACGGCAGTGGTCAGCATCGCCCACAATCCGGACGTCGGGCGACACCACGAGAAACAACTGGTAATGACCCCGACTGCGGATGGCGGGCCCATGCGGCTGGCCATGCTATCCATACCGGCCTGATAATAATTACTCTATTTATCCAATGATGGAAATGACCACCATCTTAAAAGGATAATAATGACCACCCCGATACAGCTGCCGGACCGACGCCGTTTCCTGCAGGTCCTGACCGCCCTGGGCGCCGTGGCAGGCATGCCGAAGGGCCTGGCGCAGATGCAGACCCAGCCGCGCTTTGCCGCCTACCCATTTTCGCTGGGCGTCGCCTCCGGTTACCCCGCCCCGGGCAGCGTGGTGCTGTGGACCCGGCTGGCCCCGGTGCCCGATGCCCCCGGCGGCGGCATGGCCCCGGAGATCATTCCGGTGAAATGGGAGGTGGCCGCCGACGAGCGCATGGCCCGCATCATCGACTCTGGCACCACCTATGCAGAGCCGGCCTGGGGACATTCGTTGCATGTGGTGGTGCCACGCCTGCAGGCCGGCCGCAGCTACTGGTACCGCTTCAGTGCGGGCGACGCACAAAGCCCCATTGGCCGCACCCGCACTGCGCCCGCAACGGCTGCACGCAACGACAGGCTGCGCTTTGCCTTCGCCTCCTGCCAGCAGTACGAACAGGGCTGGTATGGCGCCTGGCGCCATCTGGCCGCCGATGACCCCGACCTGGTGGTGTTCCTCGGCGATTACATCTATGAAGGCTCCTGGGGCAGCAATCACGTGCGCCGCCACAATGGCCCGGAGGCCATCACGCTGGAGGACTACCGCGCCCGCCACGCCCTGTACAAGTCGGACCCCGACCTGCAGGCCGCGCATGCGCAACTGCCCTGGGTGCTGACCTGGGATGACCACGAAGTCGAAAACGACTACGCCGGCACACGCTCGGAAAACCTCGACCATCCCGAGTGGTTCCTGGCGCGCCGCGCAGCGGCCTACAAGGCCTTCTACGAGAACCAGCCACTGCCGCCCTGGGCGCGCCCGCTAGGACCGCACATGCGGTTGCACACGCGCTTTAGCTACGGCAACCTCGCCAGCTTCCACCTGCTCGATAACCGCCAGTACCGCTCGCCACAGGCCTGCCCGCATCCGGGACGCGGCGGCTCCAACCGCGTCGATGTCAGCACCTGCGCGGAAATGGCCGATCCGGCGCGCACCCTGCTCGGGCCGGAACAGGAACGCTGGCTGGAAGCCGGCCTGGGCAGCAGCCGCACGCGCTGGAACATCATCGCGCAGCAGACGCTGATGTCACAGTGGGACAACAAACAGGGCCCGGGCCGCGACGCCTTCACCGATGGCTGGGACGGCTACCCAGCGGCACGCCAGCGGCTCATCGACTTCCTGGCCACACGCAAGCCCGCCAATCCCGTGGTGATCGGCGGAGATGTGCACATGAGTTTCGTCGCCGACGTGAAGCAGGACTTCGACAATCCGTCATCGGCCACCGTGGCCAGCGAATTCGTCGGCACCTCCATCACCTCGCAGGCACGCGGGCAATCGGGCGTGCTCAAAATGCTGCCGGAGCATCCACACATCCACCTCGCCGAGGCCCGTTATCGCGGCTATACCCGTGTCGAGATAGGGGCCGCGCGCATGCAGGTGGACCTGCGTGCCATGGACAGCGTGAGCACACGCGAAGCCGACTGCAGGACGCTTGCGAGCTTCGTCGTGGAAGACGGCAGGCCGGGCCCGAAGAAGGCCTGAGGAAACGCTGAAATACCGGGGAAACATCCCTGTCTCCCTTGTGAATGTGCACTGACTAGGAATGGCGCTGCCGCCGTTTGATGTCCGCCGGATTGCGGCCGTAGCGTTTGCCGGATGCGACTTTCGGCCTCTCGCCGGCGCAGCACTGTCGCCTTGCAACGACATTTCGCAGCGCAACATGTAAAAGTTGAAAGAGGTCCAGCCACTCTCATCACATCGCGCGTTTTCCTCTCTATGATGATTCCGTCATCACCGGCATGCAGCCTGGCAACAGAAGCGAAGGAGAGACGCCATGACTACCGAGAACACCACCGTGACCAGGGGCAACAATCGTGTCAGGGCCCGGAACGCTCCGGTCATTTCGCGTGCGCTGAAATGGCTGCTCGGCGCCGTCGCATTCGCGGCATTGAGTGGCACCACCATGGCCCGCGACAACGTGTCCTTCAGCATCAGCTTCGGCACACCGATGCCGATGTATGCGCCGCCGGTGTACGTGGCTGCACCGCCGCCGCCCATGCATGTCCGCTACGGTTACCCTGTGCCCGTCTACGCACCGGGTCCACGCGTGGTGTACTACGCATCGCCCTACCCGGCGCCCCGCTGGTACGGCCGTGACTATGGACACGGCCACGGACGCAGCCACGGATATGGCCATGGCGGGGAGCATCGCCATGGCTGGCGCTGAGCGCGCGCCGCTGCGACGTCGTGCCGCGGCGGCACTGGCCTGCTCCCTGCTGGCTGCCGGGCTCGGCCTGAGCGCGCCGGCCCAGGCGCAGGGACGCCACCATCACCACCACGGTGGTCCGCGCGTGCACTTCGGCTTCGTGGTGGGCGCACCGCTCTACCCCTACTGGTACGCCCCACCGCCGCGTTACTACTACCGACAGGCGCCGGTCGTCATCGTACCGGCAGCGCCGCCCGTCTACATCGAGCAGTCACCACCAGTGGCACAGTCGCCCTATCCGGCCAATGTGCCCAATGTGCCGCCGTCCGCCTCGTCGGGCGATGACGCCGGCGCCTGGTGGTACTTCTGCCCCGAGTCCGGCATCTACTTTCCCTACGTGAAGCGCTGCGCAGGCGGTTGGCAGCGCGTTGCACCGCAAGCGCCGCAAGGCTGAGGAGGCCATCATGATCATGCACCGTCGCGTCCTGCCGGCGATCTCGCTGGGACTGCTGGTACTGGGAACGACCGCCTGCACCACCATTCCCGACGGCCCCAGCCTCAATGCCCTGCCCGGCACCGGCAAGAACTTCACCCAATTCCGCCTCGACGATGTCGATTGCCGGCAGTGGGCACAAGCGCAGTCCGGTGGAGGCTCGGCCAACGACGCCGCCATCAACAGTGGTGTCGCGAGCGCGGCATTGGGCACGGCGATCGGCGCCGTGGCCGGCGCAGCCATCGGGGGCGGCAATGGTGCGGCAATAGGCGCCGGCACAGGACTGGCCGTGGGCGCGATGGCCGGCACCGGCAGTGGCCAGGTATCGGGCCAGCGCCTGCAACAACGCTATGACAATGCCTATGGCCAGTGCATGTATGCCAAGGGCCACAAGATACCGGTGTCCGCCGCGTATGCCGCCTCACTGGCACCGCAGCGTCCCGCTCCCCGGGCCTATCCGCCTCCGCCACCCCCGCCCTATCGCTAGCGGCCGGACGAGACCATGTACACGCCGAAGCGCTCCATCGCTGCAGGACGCCCGCCCTGCGCAATCATCCTGGCTGCTGCAGCGCTCGCCCTGGACTGGGGCGGAGGGGCCCACGCGCAGCCGGCGTACGGAGAGGCTTACGCACAGACCTCCATCGAATCGGTCCCTGCGCAGACCACACCACCCTCTGGCCTGTCGGCGGTGCCGGCTTATTACTCGCAACAGGACCTGGATCGCTTGCTGGCACCCATCGCGCTCTATCCGGACGCCCTGCTGTCACAAGTCCTGATGGCCGCGACGCATCCGCAGGATCTGGCCGAAGCAGCCCGCTGGTCACGCGAGCATCCGGGTTGGTCAGGACAGGCGGCCATCGATGCAGCGTCCCCCCATGACTGGGATGCCAGCGTCACCAGCCTGCTCAATGTGCCGCAGGTACTCGCCTTGCTGGATCAGCGCCCGGACTGGACCCGCAGCCTCGGCTACGCATTCCTGAACCAGGAACCGCACGTCCTCGAAACCGTGCAGGCGTTGCGCCGGCGTGCCCAGGCGGCCGGCAACCTCACACCGGATCTGGAACTCGGCCAGTCGGGCAACGACATCCTGATCGGCAACGCTGACCCGCAATGGATTGCGCTGCCCTGGTATGACCCGCTGGTGGTGTACGGGCGCTGGTGGTGGCCGCTGGCGCCGGTGCGCTGGGCAGCTTGGCCGGGCCTGCCACGCCCGATCCTGAGTTCAGGTTTCGTCGCCGGGCATCGCGTCCCGTTTGCCCGCCGGATATCGTACCGACAGGCCGAGCACCTCCCCTATGGGCGATTCGACTGGCATCAGCGACGCCTGCAGATCGTGCACACCCATTACGTCGGTAACCAGGCAGCCTACCTCAGCCTGTCGCCCTGGCGCCGCGCGGCGGCAGGGCCCGCCCGTCCGACACCACCGCACTACACCCAGGGCCATCGGGTGCCCCCCGCCAGTGCCACCAGCACCACCAGCACCGCCACTCCGGCACGGCCGGCAGGTCCTGAACGCACGCTCACCGCCTCTCCGGCATCAATACCGCGACCTGCGGTCACACAAGCATCACCAGCCTTCATACCGAATTCGGTATCCACAGATCCACGACAGCCTCCTTCTGTGCGGCATGGGGATGGACCAGAGCGTGGGCTACCGCGATACCAACCCGCTCCGCTGCGTGACGCGGCTTCGCAACAGATCAACGGCCACCTGGGATCTCGCTGGACGCGTCCGGAAGGCGGACAACTGCGTGATGGTGTCGCGACGATCATCAATCCACGGCCAGGCGATGCGGTTCCCGGTTACCCGGCAGCCCCCGCCATCGCCGCGCCTCTCGCGATTCCCGCACGCCCCGGTCTGATGTCGGCCCCCGCCCAGCCGGTCGCGCGCGCGGAGCGGCAGCCCGATGCATCGCACCATCACGGCCACCCTGTCGGCAGGCCGCCAGTTCCGCCCCCGTCGGTTGCGCCATCGCCCGCCCCCCCTGCAACGCCTGCGCCTTCACGTGGACAGGGCCAGGGGCAGCGACGCGCGCTGATGCACTAGTGTCCTGAATCGCTAATTCGCTGAAGAAAAAGGCCGACTATAGAGCGTGGGAGCGGACCCAGCGTTCCAGCGATGCGGCATCCATGGCGCCAGCCTGGCGCGCCACTTCCCGCCCGCCACGAAACAGGGCCAGGGTCGGTATTGAACGGATGTTGTGCTGCGCGGCCAGCGCCTGCGCCTCTTCGGTGTTGAGCTTGGCCAGGCGGTACGCCGGCTCCAGCGCAAGCGCTGCGCGCTCGAAATGCGGGGCCATCATGCGGCATGGCCCGCACCACGGCGCCCAGAAATCGACCACCACGGGCAGATCGGACTTGCCGGTGTGCAAATCGAAATTGTCGGCTCGCAATTCCAGCGGCTGCCCGGTGAACAAGGCCTTGCCGCAGCGACCACAGGTGCCACCCTCCGCAAGTCGTGCGCGTGGCACGCGATTCACCGTATCGCAGTGCGGACAGACAACGTGCAGCTTCTCTTCGCTCATGACCGACTCCCTTTTCATCCAGATGGTGTCGCACCGCCCCGGTTTCAAGACCGGCGCTGATATTATTATCAAATTAACGCGTTACATCTTATCTATATTGAACTGTATCTGTATTTATTATCATGTTTATCGAAAATACCCGGCCATCATGAGCACACCGCACAGGTGAGGCACTTTGCCGCATGTCCGACGGCATCCCGGGATTTTGTCTGATGGCCGCCGGCACACCGTCTTGGATAACTTGGGACGCAATGTCACAGGGCACCACAAGCTACACAAGCCTCGGGCGGCAGTCATTCAGCTCAATCCGATGAAGGCGCTGCAGTTCCTGTCATGCAGATGCAGCGAAGCAGGACAGGAAAAGGTCCGCCCCCTGCCGATGGCAGGCAAGGAGCGTTTTCTGATCCTCGAAGACGAGGAGGATGTGCGCGAATCGATACGCCTCGTGGCCCGCGAAGGCCACGAGGCACAAACCGCCAACAGCGGCGCGGATGGATTGCGCAAGCTGGAACAAGAACATCATTGGCCGGACGTGGTGTTCATCGACATCCGCATGCCTGGCATGAACGGTTACGAAGTGGCGCAGCGTGTTCGCGCTCTGCCCCATGCCATGCTACTCAAACTGATAGCCGTGACGGCCTGTGGTTCACCCAAGGAAAGGGCGCATTCGATCGCAGCGGGCTTCGATGCCCACCTCACCCAGCCCTGCACCTACAGTGACCTGATCCACACCATCCACGAACTGGATCCGCACTAGCACCGAGCAGCCCGGCAGCAAGAACGGGCTGCCGGTCATGCATGGAGCACGCGTGAGGGGCCGGGCTAGACGATCCAATCCAAGCGCCCCCGGATCGGGGGAATTCGGCACGCCTGCTGGCCGCATGCCATCCAGGATAAGGCGGGAATGCCGCTTGCGCGGTCGCTCAGTTGGCGTTCAGGTCCAGCTGATTGCTGTCGCCATCGCCATCAGCGTCGCCGCGGCCCGCATTGCGGCTGCGCTCGACGGCCTCGAGGTAGGCCGGCGTGACATCGCCGGTGATGTAGGTGCCATCGAAGCAGGAGGTTTCAAAGCGCGTCAATGCCGGATTGGCCTCCCTCACCGCGATCTTGAGCGATTCCAGGTCCTGGTAGATCACGCCATCAGCCTCGATTTCGCGGGCAATCGCCGCCTCGTCGCGGTCGGTGGCGATCAGTTCCTGGCGTGTGGGCATGTCGATGCCGTAGACATTGGCAAAGCGCACGGGCGGTGCGGCTGAAGCAAAGTACACCCGCCTTGCGCCGGCCTCGCGCGCCATCTGCACGATCTCCCGGCTGGTGGTGCCGCGCACGATGGAGTCATCGACAATGAGCACATTCTTGTCGCGGAACTCCATCCCCATCACGTTGAGCTTCTGGCGCACCGACTTCTTGCGTATCGCCTGTCCGGGCATGATGAAGGTGCGCCCGATGTAGCGGTTGCGCACGAAGCCTTCGCGATAGCTGACATTGAGCACCTTGGCGATCTCCAGTGCGCTCGGACGGCTGGTGTCCGGCACCGGGATCACCACGTCGATGGTCCCTTCGGGCAGCACGCGACGGACCTTCTCCGCCAGGTGACGTCCCATGTTGAGGCGCGTCTCGTAGACAGAAGCGCCGTCCATCAGCGAGTCCGGCCGGGCAAGGTAGACGTATTCGAATATGCACGGCGCCAATACCGGATTCTCTGCGCACTGCCGCGTATGCAGGCCGCCCTTGTCCTCGATGAAAATGGCCTCACCGGGGGCAACATCGCGCACCAGGTCGAAACCGAAACCAGCCAGCACCACGCTTTCGGATGCCACCAGGTATTCGGGCCCCTGCGGGGTTTCGGCACGCCCATACACCAGCGGCCGGATGCCGTACGGGTCACGAAAGGCCAGCAGCCCGTAACCGGCAATCATGGCCACCACGGCGTAGGCGCCCTTGCAGCGGCGGTGCACGTTGGTGACTGCGTTGAAAATCTTCTCAGGATCGAGGCGCGTGCCTTTGGCGGAAAGTTCCAGTTCATGCGCCAGCACGTTGAGCAACACCTCCGAATCGGAGTTGGTGTTGATGTGGCGCAGGTCCTGCATGAACATCTCGCGCTTGAGCACGTCGGAATTGGTGAGATTGCCGTTGTGGGCCAGCACCAGCCCGAAGGGCGAGTTCACATAGAAGGGCTGCGCTTCATCGGCATTGGAGGCGGAACCCGCGGTCGGATAACGGCAGTGGGCGATGCCCATGTCGCCCGGCAGCGAGCGCATGTTGCGCGTGCGGAACACGTCCCGCACCAGCCCCGGCCCCTTGTGCATGTGAAAGGCCTGATGCGCCGTGGTGACAATGCCTGCAGCATCCTGGCCGCGATGTTGCAGCAGTAGCAGGCCATCATACAAAGCCTGGTTGACCGGCGTCTTTGCCACCATTCCGATAATGCCGCACATGAGTTAAGCCTCTGTTGTCTTGCCGAAGTGAGGGTCAGTCGGTGTCACTGCTTCTTGTCGGTTTGCCGTACCACGCACCACTGCTTGCGAAATACGGATCCAGAGGCACGCCCCCTTGAAAATCCCCCATTCCGTAGGGGTACTTTTCTCGATCATTTTCATGCTCGGGATTTGATCACTGCTTCCCTAGTGTCCCGAATCGCAAATTCGCTCAATAAAAGTGCCGAGCACCGACGCCATACGGCGTTGCCCATGCTCGCAAGCCAAGCAGGCTTGCTCCGCTTTGCGCCTTGTCTGGCAGCGATTTCGACACTTTTCCGATGCAGGGCGACTTTGTTCATGCCAAATTAGAATTCAACGAACTTACGATTCGGGACACTAGCGATAACGTATGCGCTGTGCCAGACCTTCCGGCAACCAGGGCTTGAGGGCCGTCACCGCAGTTTCCAGCGGCGCCGACAGCACTGCGTTGCGCCAGAAGGGTTCCCGCGGCAGCGGGGTCAGGCCAGCCAGCATCACCGCCACCAGCACGATGATCAGGCCACGCACCAGCCCCAGCAACGCGCCCAGCATGCGGTCGGTCCACCCCAGCCCTGCCGCCTTCACCAGTTTTGCCAGCAGCAGGCCGATCAGGCCCGACAGGACCCAGGTGCCGATGAAGATGACCAGGAAGGCCAGCACATTGGACAGCAAGGGCCCCAGGCTTTCCGGCATGCGCAGCGCCACCTCCTTGGTAAACATCACGGCCAGCACGCAGGCTGCAATCCACCCCGCCATGGACACCAGTTCGCGCACGAAGCCGCGCAACAAGGCCCACAGCAAGGATAGCCCGAGCACCCCCAGAACCGCGTAATCAAAGCCCGTCATGCGCGACCTGCGCGGACACCACGGCTCATCGGGCAGCCACGGCACCGACATCAAGGCCGGCAGCCTTGAGCTTTTCGCGCGCCTTCTCCGCGGCATCACGGGTGGCGAAGGGACCGGCACGCACCCGTATGCGATCCGAACCGGCAAGGGCTTCGGTGTAGGTCTTGATCCCTGCGGCCGATGCCTTGCCGCGCACCTGCTTGATGTTGTCGGGCTTGCTGAACAGGCCAAGCGGCACGGCGTAGACAGCCTCCGACTTCGGTACTTCCGCCTTGACCAATTCCGCTTTGGACGCCTCAGCTTTGGCCCCGTCAGCTTTAGGGGCTTCCGCCTTGGTCGGCTCGGGCTTCACTTCCTTTGCCGCTGGCGCTGCTGCGGGTTTCTCGCTTTTGGCAAACGGCGCGGGCGCAGCTTCGGGCCTGGGCTTTAGTGCAGCCGGTTCGGACCTTGCCGCCTCGGGCTTGTCTGCCGTGGACGGCCCCACTGCGGATCTGGCTGAAGGCGTCGCTTCGGCTTTATCGGACTTGTCAGACCTCGCCTGCGCGGGTTCTGCAGGTGCAGCCAGAGGCGTTACCGCCACCGGCGCTGCCGGTGCACCGGCGGCAGGAGCCCCACCATCGGCAGCCGGTGCAAGCGGGGGAGGCTCGGGTGGCGCGACACGGCTGGCGAACCGGCCGGCATCCTGGCTGGGTATCTGGATGGTGAGTTCCTGCGACACCGGCTGGGGTTCGCGATCCAGCACGATAGGCAGGGCGATGACCATGAACACCACCAGCGCGATTGCGCCCACCAGGCGCCGCCGCGCACGGCGTCTCAGTTCGATAGCATCCTGGCTGTCTGCCAAATTAGTATCGCCAATTGCGGTCAGGGGGACGGTTCATCACGACGGCTTCTTTCCGGCCTGTGCAGCCATGACGTCAGCGACGGTCATGAAGGAACCAAAGACGACGATTCTATCACCCTCCCCTGCCTTACCCCGCGCCGCAGCAAAGGCTACACGAGGGCTGGCATGACGGGTCACAGTGCCCGCGGCACCACTATCGCGGATGATTTTCTCCAGGGCCTCCGCACTGGTGCCGCGCGGTCCCGGCAGCGGCGTCAAGTGCCAGTGATCGATGCGCTTGTGCAGCACGCGGCAGACCCCGCCGATGTCCTTGTCGGCGAGCATGCCGAATACGGCATGCGTTTCGGGAAAGAAGCCCATGCTGGAGAGGTTCTCCGAGAGCACCGCCGCAGCATGCGGGTTGTGCGCCACGTCGAGGATCACCGCTGGCCGGCCCGGCAGCACCTGGAAGCGCCCGGGCAATTCAACGGTCGCCAGCCCGAGCCGAATCTGGTTCATACCCACAGGCAGCTCGTTCCTCAGCACACCGAGCGCCGCCAGGGCTGCAGAGGCATTGAGCAGCTGGTTGACCCCACGCAGGGCGGGATAGGCCAGCGCCGGGCGCTTGCCGGCACGCCCCCAGAACTGCCACTGCTGGCGATCGCCGCGATGACCGAAATCCCGGCCGGCCAGTTGCAGGTCAGCGCCGATGCGCCTGGCATGTTCGATGACACTGGCCGGCGGCGCGGGATCGCCGACGATGGCAGGTCTCCCGGCGCGGAAGATGCCGGCTTTCTCGGCGCCGATCTTTTCACGCGTGTCGCCAAGGTAATCCATGTGGTCCATGTCGATACTGGTGATGATGGCGCAGTCGCTGTCGAATGCATTGACGGCATCCAGCCGCCCGCCCAGGCCCACTTCCAGTATCAGCACGTCCAGGCCTTCATCCAGGAACAGGTCCCAGGCAGCCAGCGTGCCGAATTCGAAATAGGTGAGCTGCACCGGCTCATCGGACATCCCGGCGCGCGCGGCTTCCACCCGCCCGAATGCGGCGGCGAGCGACTCGTCGGCGGCTGGCTGTCCATTGATGCGAACGCGCTCGTTGTAATGCAGCAGGTGCGGCGACGTGTAAAGGCCGACGCGGTAGCCGGCCGCCAGCAGAATAGCCTCCAGCATGGCGCAGGTGGAACCCTTGCCGTTGGTGCCGCCCACCGTGATGATGCGCCCGGCAAAGGACGGTCGGCCCCCTGCGGCGGCCATGGCATCGCGCACACGCGCAATGCGTTCCAGGCCCAGTTCGATGGTCTTGGAATGCTGGCGCTCGATGTAGGCCAGCCACTCTTGCAGATTTCTTGTTGGCATGTCTGTCCGGTGCCCGGGGGCCCGGCGATCTTGTTCTAGTTAGCCGCCGGCGGCGGCAGCCTGAGCAGCAGCGTGAGCAGCTGTGCCAGCTTGTCACGCATCTGGCGTCGGTCGATGATCATGTCGATGGCGCCCTTCTCGAGCAGGAATTCCGAACGCTGGAAACCTTCGGGAAGTTTTTCGCGCACGGTCTGCTCGATCACTCGCGGCCCGGCAAAACCGATCAGCGCCCTGGGTTCTGCGAGCACCACATCGCCGAGGAAGGCAAAGCTTGCCGACACGCCCCCGGTGGTGGGATCGGTCAACACCGAGATGAAAGGCAGGCGCCGCTGCGACAGCTTGGTCAGCGCCGCCGTGGTCTTGGCCATCTGCATCAGGGACAGCATGCCTTCCTGCATGCGGGCCCCGCCGCTGGCGGTAAAGCAGATGAAGGCCATCTGGTTGTCGAGGCAGGCGTGCACGCCGCGCACGAAGCGCTCCCCCACCACCGAACCCATGGTGCCGGCCATGAAGTCGAAATCGAGCACCGCGGCCACCGCCGGGATGGTCTTGATCGCCCCCTGTATCACCACCAAGGCCTCGGTCTCGCCGGAGTTGTTCGCGGCTTCCGTCAGACGGTCCGGGTAACGCTTGCTGTCCTTGAACTTGAGGCTGTCGATGGGCAGCACTTCCGCACCGATTTCGAAACGCCCTTCCGGATCGAGCAGCAGATCCAGCCGCGTGCGCCCTGCGATGCGATGATGGTGGCAACACTTGGGGCAGACATTGAAGTTCTTTTCCAGGTCGGTGGCGTAGAGCACCTCGCCGCAAGAGGCACACTTGCTCCACAGCCCCTCGGGCACGGTCTTGCGGGCCCCCTGGAGCTGGCCAGTGCGATTGATCTTCGGCGGCAGTAGTTTCTGCAACCAGCTCATGATTGGCCTCCGTCCATGGCGCTGCGCACGTCTTTCAGGAAGGCAGCCACCCTGGCTGGCGCATCCTCAGCCGTGCCGGCCTCGATTTCCTGGATGATGCGCGTGCCGATGATGGCCGCGTCTGCCACGCTGCAGATGGCGCGTGCGGTGGCGCCATCGCGGATGCCGAATCCCACGCCGACCGGCAGGTCGGTGCGCTGACGGATGCGGCTGATGTTGGCCGCCACGCTGTCCAGATCCAAATGGCTGGCACCGGTGATGCCCTTGAGCGACACGTAGTAGATGTAGCCGCTGGCCAGCCGGGCCACCAGCTCGACACGCTCATCGGTGGAGGTGGGGGCGAGCAGAAAGATGAGGTCCATGCCGAGGGACTTTACCGTCTGCGCAAAGGACTCCGACTCCTCCGGGGGGTAGTCCACCACGATGAGTCCATCGACGCCCGCCGCCTGTGCCGCGCCGGCAAAGGTATCGGTGCCCATGGCTTCGATGGGATTGGCATAGCCCATGAGGACGATGGGCGTGTCCGCATCGCGCTTGCGGAACTCGGCCACCAAAGCCAGCACCTGGGCCAGACCCACGCCCTGCCTGAGCGCACGCTCGCCGGCCCGTTGTATCACCGGGCCGTCGGCCATGGGATCAGAGAACGGCACCCCCAGTTCGATGATGTCGGCACCGGCATCGGCCATGGCGTGCATCAGGGGAACGGTAATGGCAGGCGACGGGTCACCGGCAGTGACGAAAGGCACCAGGGCCTTGCGGCCGCTGAGCTTGAGGCGTGCAAATGTCGACTGAATTCTGGACATGCTGTGTCAGGCCGAAACTGCGCCCTGCCCCTTCCCTGGTATGCGGCCTGCCGTGGCGGGGCCGTCTTGCTCGGTGAACCTGGCAACTCGCTGCCGGGCGACTTCAAAATAATCGGGATTCAGTTCAAAACCAGCGACGCTGCGGCCGTGCAGGAGCGCGGCTTCGGCCACCGTGCCCGATCCCATGAAGGGATCCAGCACCAGCCCGCCGGGCGGACAACTCGCCAGCACCATGCGCTCGACGATCGCGAGTGGCTTCTGCGTCGGGTGGGCCTCACGTTCCGGGTCCTGCGCATGCAGGCGCGGCACGCTCCACAAATCCTTGGGGTTGTAACCCATTTCCAGCCATTTGTGGCCGACGAAGATGGATCGGCTGCGCGCCTTCTTGGTCTCGGCATCGTAGGGGATGCGCACGCTGTCCAGATGGAAGTAGTAATTGCGGCTGCGGGCAAACAAGCCGATGGTGTCGTGCACCGAGGAAAACTTCCGTGTGCTGCCGCCCATGGAGGGCACGCGCCTGTCCCAGATGATCTCGTTGACCATCTGCATGCGCGTCTTCAGCAGACTGAACACCTCCGGACTGTGCTGCCAGGACAGAAACACGTACAGGCTGGCCGTGGGTTTCATCTTGGGCAGGATGGCCTCCATCCAGCGCCGGCTGAAGTCGATGTAATCTGTGCCGGTCAGGCAATCCGAATCATTGCCATAGTCCTTGCCCAGGCCGTAAGGCGGGTCGGCGATCACCAGATCGACGCTGGCATCGGCCATCCCGCTGATGCCATCGAAGAAATCCTGGTTGTGCAGAGAGGCCTTCAATTGGGCGGGCGGGCGGGCGGTGCTCAGAACTGGATGCCGGAATGCTCGGCCACCGTGTGCATGTCCTTGTCGCCACGGCCCGAGAGATTCACCAGCAGGATTTTGTCTTTGGCCAGGGTCGGCGCCAGCTTGGCCGCATGGGCCAGGGCATGGCTCGATTCCAATGCCGGAATGATGCCCTCGTAACGGCACAGGTCATGGAAGGCACGCAGTGCCTCCTCGTCGGTGATGGTGACGTATTCTGCGCGATGGCTGTCCTTCAGCCAGGCGTGCTCGGGGCCGACGCCGGGATAATCCAGGCCGGCCGAGATCGAATGCGTGTCGATGATCTGGCCGTCGGTATTTTGCAGCAGATAGGTGCGATTGCCGTGCAGCACACCCGGCCTGCCCAGCGTCAGCGAGGCGGCGTGGCGCCCGGTGGACAGCCCCTCACCGGCCGCTTCCACGCCAATCAGGCGCACCTCGTGGTGGTCGATGTAGGGATGGAAGATACCCATGGCATTGGAGCCGCCACCGACGCAGGCGATCACGGCATCCGGCTGGCGTCCGGTCAGCTCGGGCATCTGCTCCAAGCACTCCTCGCCGATCACCGCCTGGAAGTCGCGCACGATCATCGGATAGGGATGCGGACCTGCCACCGTGCCGATGATGTAGAACGTATTCGAGACATTGGTGACCCAGTCACGCATGGCTTCGTTCAGCGCATCCTTGAGGGTGCGCGATCCGGACTCCACCGGCACCACGGTCGCGCCCAGCAGCTTCATGCGGTAGACATTGGCGGCCTGGCGCTTCACGTCCTCGCAGCCCATGTAGACCACGCACTCCATGCCGTAACGCGCAGCCACCGTGGCCGTTGCCACGCCATGCTGTCCGGCGCCGGTTTCGGCAATCACGCGCGGCTTGCCCATGCGCCGCGCCACCATGGCCTGGCCAACGGTGTTGTTGATCTTGTGGGCGCCGGTGTGGTTGAGGTCTTCGCGCTTGAGGTAGATCTGCGCCCCGCCGAGCAAGGATGACCAGCGTTCAGCATGATAGACAGGACTGGGCCGGCCGACGTAATGCTTGAGGTCACGGCGGAATTCCGCCATGAAGGCAGGGTCGGCGCGGCATTCCGCGTAGAGGGCCTTCAACTCATCGAGGGCATGGATGAGCGTCTCCGACACGAACACGCCGCCGTAGGGACCGAAATGCCCCTTGGCATCCGGCATGTTGTACGGGAGGTCATTGATCTGCATTGCGTACTCCTTGAACGAATGCCGCGATTTTCGCGGCATCCTTGATGCCTTTGGCGACTTCCACGCCACTGGAGACGTCGACCGCATACGGGCGCACTTCACGCACCGCCCTTGCGATGTTGTCCACGTCCAGACCGCCGGACAACACCAGCGGACGAGCCAGCGGACGCGGCACCAGACTCCAGTCGAAAGTCTCGCCGGTACCCCCGACCTGGCGGTCGTCGAAGGCGTCAAACAGCCAGCC
The DNA here is from genome assembly GCA_947474715.1 of Betaproteobacteria bacterium. Lineage (GTDB taxonomy): Bacteria > Pseudomonadota > Gammaproteobacteria > Burkholderiales > SG8-39 > CAIYPG01. The sequence goes on along the minus strand of CANJJT010000022.1, from coordinate 8,693 downwards.
GGCGGCGGCCCCATGACGTGACGCTGATTTTATCAAATCGACCTCCTTTGCAGGCTTGAAAGCCTTCAGATAAGGCCGGCCGAAGGATGCGCAGAATTCCGGGCTTTCATCGCCGTGAAACTGCAGCATGGAGATGCCGCTCCCTCTGAGCGCACGCTCAACCTCGCCGCTGCTGGGGTTGACGAACACACCAACGGTGACAACAAAGGGGCCGGCTTCGGCCACCAGGGAGCGTGCCAACTCCGGGACAATGTAGCGTGGACTGGGCTCCCAGAAGATGAAGCCGAGCGCATCGACCCCGTTGGCGATGGCCGCACGGGCGTCTTCCAGCCGGGTGATACCGCAAATCTTGATGCGCGTTCTCATGGTGCCAGGCAATCGGGGTCAAAGGGCATCATACGGATGAAATCCGGCAGGTGCCAATGCGGCTCGTAACGAATGCGCGAAAGGTAGAGCCCGGCGGCTGCGAAGGTCGGCGCGGCCAGCGTGCGGTCCCTGCCCTGCAGGAGTTCGCCCATCCAGCCCGGAGCATGCTTGCCCTTGCCGATATACACGAGGCAACCAACGATGTTGCGGACCATGTGGTGCAGGAAGGCATTGGCCCGGAAGTCGAACTGCACGTAGGGCCCCTTGCGCGTCACCGTGACTTGCTTGATCTGCTTGACCGGAGACTTGGCCTGGCATTGGGAGGAGCGAAAGGCCGAAAAATCATGCTCACCGACCAGACATTGCGCCGCTTCGTGCATGCGCGCCACGTCGAGTTCATGGTGGAACCAGCCGACATAGCCGGCCCCCAGACCGGGACGCTCCGGCCGGTTGTACAGGACATAACGGTAACTGCGCTCAAAGGCCGAAAACCGCGCATTGAATCCATCCCCGACCGGGACCGCCCACTGCACGGCGATCTGCGGGGGCAATCCGGAATTGACGCCACGCACCCAGGCCGAGGCTGGCCGTGCTCCCGAAAAATCGAAATGCGCCACTTGCGCCAGGGCATGCACGCCTGCATCGGTGCGGCCGGCACCGGTAATGCGCACCGGCTCTCCGGCAATTGCTGCAATGGCGGCCTCCAGGCAGTCCTGGATGGTGTTGCCCGATGGCTGCGACTGCCAGCCCCCGAAACGGCTGCCGTCGTAGGAAAGTCCGATGGCGGTGCGCATAGGTGATTGTCAGATTGCCATGGGCGCCCCAAGCGCCGTGAACAGGATTGCAGGGCCCGCAACTACAAAAAGAATCGGCGCCCGCGGCGCCGATTCTTCTTGCGGGAACACGAAAAGACTAGCCGAGGGCATCAAGCATGGTGCGGGCCTGATCCTGCTGGGTGGCGTCGCCTTCTGTCACAACTTCGTTGAGCAGTTCACGGGCACCATCCTTGTCACCCATGTCCTGGTAGGCCTTGGCGAGATCGAGCTTGGTCGCCACCTCCTGCCACTGCGCACTCTGACTGCCGTCGGAGCCATCCGGCGAATCCAGATCAAGGCTGATGCCGGACAGATCAAGCGCGGGAGCCTGCTGCTCTTCGACGGCTGATGTCTCGGGTAGTCCAAGGTCGAAATCGATGGAGAGCAGACCGTCTTCGGCAGCCGGTGCCTCGATGACGGGCACTGCTACGGGCGCGTCTGTCATCGTCATTCCCGGCAACTCGAAGTCGATGGAGAGGGCGTCGCCCGCATCGGCAGCGGCTGGCATCTCGGGAAGGACTTCAGGCTGAACAGCAGTCTGGTCACTGCCCAGGTCCAAATCGAAATCGATGCCGGATGCTGGCTGCTCATCGGCAGCCAGCGCCGGCGCAGAATCGGTCGCCGGCGCGCCCAGATCAAGATCGAAATCGATGTTGGAGGTCGCCGGCTGCTCGAAAGCAGGTCCCGGGGCAGCATCAGTAGCCGGTGCACCCAGGTCAAGATCGAAATCGATGTCCGGGGCCGCCCCAGCCGCCGGCGTATCTGCAGGTGTATCGTCCAGCACCAAATCGGGCGCCGTGGCCATGGCTACATCATCGGCAGACAGGATCACCGTCTGGTCATGGCCAGCGGGTGAGCCGGCGCTGTACAGCGCATTATCCGGATCAAGGGTCTGCCCCAGTGCCACGGCCTTTTCCCAGTCGGCACCTTCGCCGCCGGTAGCCGACTGAAGGTCCCGTGCCGTCGCCTCGAACGAGGCAGAGTCCTTGCGGTGGGCGTAGAGCTCCAGCAGTTTCAGACGGATGGCATGGCGCTCGGGTGTTTTGCCGAGGGCGTCCTTGAGAATTTCCTCGGCTTGCGCATCGCGTCCATAAGCCATGTAGACATCGGCCTCGGCCACCGCATCGATTTCCTCGGACTCTGCCGGAACAGCATCGGCGGAGCCACTATCGATGAAAGGGTCACCGGCATCGGCGTCGATGCTGGCGCCACCGGGTGCAGCCAAAACGGAACTGCCAAATGTCGGTTCGGCTGCGGCGATGCTGCTCGAAGCAGCGGCCTTGCGCTTGCGGCGCACCGCGTAGAAGGCGTATCCACCGAGCAATGCCCCAACCAGGCCGATCAGGCCCATCTGCATCGGGTCTTCCAGCAATTCATCAACGAAGCTGGCCGGGGCCGGCGGCGGGGGCGGCGGCGCAACAGGCTTGGGGGCGGCCTTGGGTGCATCCGGCGCCTTGGGCGCCTCCGGCACAGGTGCCACGGGCTTGGCCTCTTCGGCTGCAGGCTTGGCGGCCTCGGGCTTCGCGGCTTCCGGCTTCGGTGCCTCGGCCTTGGATGCAGCGGGCTTGGGTGCTTCCGGCTTGATCGGCTCGGGCTTGGCTGCCTCCGGCTTCGACGCAGCCTTGGCCGCATCACCCTTGGCAGCCTGCTGCTGAAGCTGGGCTCCCGACTGACTCTTCATTGCAGCGATATTCTTTTCCAGCAGGGCGATGCGCTCGTTGGCTTCCTTGAGCGCCCGCTCCTTGGCAACCATGTCATCCTTGCTGGCTGCCGCTCCGCCCTTGCCCCCGGCCTTGCCCTCTTCCGGACGCGACAGTCGCAACTGATCCTTGGCGGCTTCCTTGGCAGCCGGCTTGTCCTGCTCCGGCGCGCTGATCTTGCCAGCGGCCTGGCGTCCGCCTTCTTCACGTGCCGGTGCGGCGGCAACCGCAGCACCCAGGCTGCTGCGGTACTTTGCATAGTCATTGCGCTGGGCGTTGACCATGCGCGTTGCATCGGCCTCGGTGGTGACTGCCGCGGCTTCACGGTCAGGCAGGTTGAGAATCCGACCGGCCCGCAACCGGTTCATGTTTTCGCCATCAAAGGCATCCGGATTGCCCTTGTAGAGAGACACCAGCATTTGCTGCAGGCTGACGCCTTCGGCACGATTCTGCTGGGCGATCCTCGCCAGAGTGTCCCCCCGCTTGACCGTATAGGTGCCGGCCGACTTGGCGGCTGCCTTGGCCGGGACTGGGGCAGCGGCAGCCGGAGCGGCTGGTTTGGCGGCTGGTACTGGGGCCGGAGCCGGGGCAGCGGGTGCCGGGGCAGCGGGTGCCGAAGCCGGGGCTGCCGCCTTGGGCGGGGGCGAAACCGCCGAAAACGGCTGGGCCACGCCAGTGGGCTCTATGGCCGGTACGCTGATGGCGGCCGGGCCGCGATATTCAGGAGGATCGAGCAGGAAGGTGTATTCACGCACCAGCCTGCCAGTTGCCCAGCTGAGTTCCACCAGCATGTCGATGAACGGCTCGTTCATCGCCTGCGCGGAAGTCAGGGATACCACGTACTGGCCGGAAGAGCGGCGCTCTACGGCGAACTTGACCCCCAGCAGGGCGCCATTGAGATCGATATTGGCCTGCTTGTAGGCCACGTTGGAAGCCAGACGCGCTGCAAGGGAATCAACTTCGGACGGCTGCAGGGCGAGGATTTCGATCTCGGCCTTGAGGGGCTCCCCCAGGGCACTGAACACATTGAGGCGTCCCAATCCGGCGGCGTAGGCTGCGGAAGACGAAAGTACCAGGGATAAGGCCAACGCGGCCGCACTTGCTACAGATTTAAGGGCAATCTTTCCCACTATGCCACCCTGCAGTTCTAGCCAAGGAAAGAAACATACCATCATGAGGTTAGCCATGCAAGCTTAGGCTGCGTTTCGCAAACAGCGTTAAGTTGATCTTTTTTTATGTGAATTTATCGCTTGCACCACCTGAAAAACCGCATTCAGCACACTATGTCGTCACTCCGACACGTGGTAAAAAACCGGCAGAAAATGATACCGAGAGAGACTGGTCAGTTGGCCTCCAGAACGATCCGCAACATGCGACGCAGCGGCTCTGCAGCGCCCCACAGCAGTTGGTCGCCCACCGTGAATGCACTGAGGTACTCCCCCCCCATGGTGAGTTTGCGCATACGTCCGACGGGTACCGACAGCGTCCCGGTCACCTTGGCCGGTGTCAACTCGGCCAGGCTGGCCTCACGCTGGTTCGGAATCACCTTGACCCAGTCATTGGCGCCGGCCAGCATGCCGTGGATCTCGTCCAGAGGCACATCTTTGGTCAATTTGATGGTGAGCGCCTGACTATGGCAGCGCATGGCACCAATACGCACGCAAAGCCCGTCGATCGGGATGGTCTTTGTCGTCGCCAGGATCTTGTTGCCTTCGGCCTGCCCCTTCCATTCTTCCTTGCTCTGACCGTTTCCAAGGTCCTTGTCGATCCAGGGTAGAAGGCTGCCAGCGAGCGGCCCGCCAAAGTGCGTGCTCGGCAGTTCGGGTGAGCGCAACGCGGCCGCCACGCCCCGGTCGATGTCGAGGATGGCCGAGGCCGGGTCGTCCAGCAGCGTCTTGACCGCCGCATAGGTGTGTCCCATCTGCTTGACCAGTTCACGCATGTTCTCGGCACCGGCGCCGGAGGCGGCCTGATAGGTCATAGCGCTCATCCACTCGATGAGTCCCTCACGGAACAGGCCGTGCAGGGCCATCAACATCAGGCTGACGGTGCAATTGCCGCCGATGAAATTCTTTGTGCCTCTGGACAGCGCGTCCTGGATGAGCTGGCCATTGATGGGATCCAGCACGATCACCGCGTCGTCGTTCATGCGCAGCGCGCTGGCGGCATCGATCCAGTACCCCTTCCAGCCGGCGGCACGCAGCCGCGGGAAGACGTCATGGGTGTAATCGCCGCCCTGGCAGGAGATCACCACGTCCATGGCGCGCAGGTCATCGACGCTGTTGGCGTCCTTGAGCGGCACGCTTTCCGTGCCGATGAAAGGGCCCATGGCCCCCACTTGCGAGGTGGAAAAGAACACCGGTTCGATCAGGGCGAAATCGCGCTCCTCCTGCATGCGCTGCATCAGCACCGACCCCACCATTCCACGCCAGCCAACCAGTCCAACCCTTTTCATGACCTGTCCTTGGCGCCCGTTTCAGCGCATTTTGTGCATTGCCGCAAGTTTACCCTTTTTGCGGATATCGCCGGCGCCCGCGTCCCTCAGGACCGGAGTGCCGCCAGCACCGCCTCGCCCATCTCGCGGGTGCCCACCTTGCGCGTGCCGGCCTGATGGATGTCCGGCGTGCGCAGGCCCTGGGCCAGCACCTTCTTGACCGCCGCCTCGATGCGTACCGCGGCGGCATCCAGGTTGAGGCTGTAGCGCAGCATCATGGCGGCCGAGAGGATGGTGGCCAGGGGATTGGCCACGCCCTGGCCGGCGATGTCTGGCGCAGAGCCGTGGATGGGCTCGTACAGGCCCTTGTTGTTCACATCGAGCGAGGCCGAAGGCAGCATGCCGATGGAACCGGTGAGCATGGACGCCTCGTCGGACAGGATGTCGCCGAACAGATTGCCGGTGACGATGACATCGAATTGCTTGGGATTGCGGATGAGCTGCATGGCGGCGTTGTCCACATACATGTGCGACAGCTCGACCTGCGGATACTCCTTCGCCACCTCGGTGACGATGTCGCGCCAGAACTGCGAGGTCTCCAGCACATTGGCCTTGTCCACGGAACACAGCTTGCGACCGCGCTTCATCGCCGCCTTGAAACCGCTGTGGGCGATGCGGCGGATCTCCGGCTCGCTGTAGTGCATGGTGTCGAAACCCTCGCGATCTCCCTGCGCATTGGTGCGGATGCCGCGCGGCTGGCCGAAATAGATGTCGCCGGTGAGTTCGCGCAGGATCAGGATGTCCAGCCCCGCCACCACTTCCGGCTTGATGCTGGAAGCATCCGCCAGTTCCGGATAGACCACCGCCGGGCGCAGGTTGGCAAACAGGCCCAGTTCCTTGCGCAATCCGAGGATGGCCTGCTCCGGACGCTTGGGCCGCGGCAGCGTGTCGTACTTCGGTCCGCCCACCGAACCGAACAGGATGGCGTCGGCCGCCTTGGCCAGGTCCAGTGTGGCGGCGGGCAACGGCTCGCCGGAGACATCGTAGGCTGCGCCGCCAACCGGCTGTTCCTCGAACTCCAGCTTGAGCTCGAGCGCCTTCAGAACCTTCACCGCCTCGGAAACGATTTCCGGGCCGATGCCGTCACCGGGCAATACCGCTATCTTCATGAGGATGTCACCTGCAAAGCGCCCGGCTGAGCGGGCGGGGAATGATCGGAAGGGATGGGGCTCGCAAGGCGCCGCTGCGCGCCTGCCATCAGAACAGCCAGGGCTGCTCGAGCTTGCGCCGGTCCTCGAAGGCCCGGATCTCGTCGGCATGCCGCAGCGTCAGCCCGATGTCATCCAGACCATTGAGCAGGCAGTACTTGCGAAAGGCATTGACCTCGAATGAAAACCGCGTGCTGCCATCGGCATAACTCACCACCTGTTCGCCCAGGTCGATGACCAGCTGGAAGCCCGGAGTCACCGCGACATCGTTGAACAGGCGATCCACTTCGGAGGCCTTGAGCACGATGGGCAGCAGGCCATTCTGGAAGCAGTTATTGAAGAAAATATCGGCATAGGATGGCGCAATGATGGCGCGAAAGCCGAAGTCGGCCAGCGCCCAGGGCGCATGCTCGCGGGAACTGCCGCAGCCGAAGTTCTCGCGCGCCAGCAGGACCGAGGCACCGCGGTACAAGGGCTTGTTGAGCACGAAATCCGGGTTCAGCGGACGCCCCTCGTTGGGCTTGCCGGGCTCGCCCGTGTCCAGGTAGCGCCAGGCGTCGAACAGGTTGGGGCCGAAGCCCGAGCGCTTGATCGATTTCAGGAACTGCTTCGGGATGATGGCATCGGTGTCGACATTGGCGCGGTCGAGCGGCACCGCCAGTCCCTTGTGTACGGTGAACTTTTCCACTATTTCTTCCCAGCTCGTTCCAGGGCCTCACCGCCCTGCTTGATGTCCTTGCCCAGTCCGGACATGGTATTGCAGCCGGCCAGCAGCGCTGCGAGCAGCGTGATCAAGATCCATTGAAAGGGTTTCATGGGGCTTCCTATCTCCACTGACGAACATCGACGAAATGACCGGCGATGGCAGCCGCCGCAGCCATGGCCGGACTCACCAGGTGCGTGCGTCCGCCGGCGCCCTGCCGGCCTTCGAAATTGCGGTTGGACGTCGAGGCGCAACGCTCGCCCGGCTCCAGCCGGTCGGCGTTCATGGCCAGGCACATGGAGCAACCAGGCTCCCGCCATTCGAAACCGGCGTCACGGAAGATCCGGTCCAGTCCTTCCTTTTCCGCCTGGGCTTTCACCAGGCCGGAACCGGGCACCACCATGGCGAGCTTGACGCTGGCCGCCACGCGCTTGCCACGCACCACCACGGCGGCGGCACGCAGGTCCTCGATGCGCGAGTTGGTGCAGGAGCCGATGAACACCTTGTCCAGGCGGATGTCACTGATGGGCGTGTTGGGTTTCAGGCCCATGTACTGCAGCGCGCGCTCCATGCCCTCGCGGCGCACGGCATCCTTTTCCTTGTCCGGGTCGGGCACGCGATCCTCGATGGTCACCACCATCTCGGGCGAAGTGCCCCAGGTGACCTGCGGCTTGATGGTGGCCGCATCGATGCTGACGGTGCGATCGAACTGCGCACCGGCATCGCTGGTGAGCGTGCGCCAGTAAGCCGCCGCCCTGTCCCACTGCGCTGGGGACGGCGAAAACGGCCGGCCCTTGAGATAGTCGATGGTGGTTTCATCCACGGCCACCATGCCGGCGCGTGCCCCAGCCTCGATGGCCATGTTGCACAGGGTCATGCGCCCTTCCATGGACAGTGCGCGGATGGCGCTGCCGCCGAATTCGATGGTGTAGCCGGTGCCCCCGGCCGTGCCGATGCGGCCGATCACCGCCAGCGTGATGTCCTTGCCGGTGACGCCGGCGGGAATCGCGCCCTCGACGCTGACCAGCATGTTCTTCGCCTTCTTGGCGAGCAGCGTCTGCGTGGCCATCACGTGCTCGACCTCGGAGGTGCCGATGCCGAAGGCGAGGCAGCCGAAGGCGCCATGCGTGCTGGTGTGGGAATCGCCGCACACCACGGTCATCCCCGGCAGCGTCGCGCCGTTCTCCGGCCCGATCACGTGGACGATGCCCTCCTTGCCGGAGAAGAGCGGGTAGATCGGCACGCCGAACTCGGCGCAGTTCCGCGCCAGGGCGTCGAGCTGCGCCTAGGCCAGCGGGTCGGTGGCCGGGCCACCGTCGGTGGGGACGTTGTGGTGCATCGTGGAGAAGGTGCGATCCGGCCGGCGCAGCTTGCGCCCGGCGAGGCGCAGGTCGTCGAAGGCCTGTGGGGTCGTCACCTCGTGGATGAGATGGAGGTCGATGTAGAGGAGGGCCCGACCGGACTCCT
>CANJJT010000021.1:0-52092 GCA_947474715.1 Betaproteobacteria bacterium | reverse complement strand
TGCAAGGCAAGGAAAAAGCGCATTCAGGGGGGCAAGGCAGGTGCGATTGTCGGCTTGGGAGAAAAAATGAGCTCCCCGGAAATCGGTGAAGAGCCTTTGACAAGGGGGTAAACCGCGCTGCAGCGATGTCTCCCCGGAAATTGACGAAGAACTTTTGACAAGGGGGTTAGCGCTGCTGGTGATGTCAGGCCTGCCGCGCAAGGCTGCCTACTTCTTCGCCGGTATCCGCCACAGGTAGACCGTGGAGTAATCCACGCTCTCGGTGCGCTCGGGCTGCCAGTCACCCATGTTGAAGGCATGCGAGACCACGCGCGTGCCGGGCTTCAAGTCGCGCATCAGCTTGGGACGCAGTTTGGCGTTGAGGGTGTTCAACAGGTAGAGCGTGACCACGGTGGCCTCGCTGATGTTGGCCTCGAACAGATCCCCCTCGATGAAGCGCACCTTGTCCTCCACGCGCGCCTGCTTGGCGTTGGCCCGCGCCTCTTCGATGCGCACCGGGTTGATGTCGATGCCCACGCCGCGGCAGCCAAAGCGCTGCGCCGCGGTGATGGGAATGCGGCCATCACCGCTGCCCAGGTCATAGACGATGTCGGAGGCGCTCACGTTGGCCATCTCCATCATCTTGTTCACCACCTCGTTGGGGGTGGGCACGTAGATGACATCGGGACCGCGACGCGCCGCGGCGGCCTGGGCCAGCGCGGCGGGCGAATACAGGCCCGCTGCGCCGGCCAGTCCGGCGGCACCAGCCGCGCCCATCAGGTTCAGGAAGTGTCTGCGTTGCATGCTTGCTCCTTTCCAGGTTTTGCTTCGGGTTGCGATCACTGCTCGAGCTTGATGCCGTTCTCCTTGACGACCTTGCCCCAGCGATCAAGTTCCGTCACCAGCATCTGGCGGAACTGCGTCGGCGTGCTGCCGACCAGGGTGATGCCTTCGGCCTCCAGCGGACCGGCGACATCGGGCGACTTGACGGTGCGGGCAAAACCCTCGCTCAAGCGGTTGACGGTGGCGGCCGGGGTGGCCGCCGGTGCCAGGATGCCGAACCAGCTGGCGGCGGCATAGCCGTTGAGACCCTGCTCCTCCACCGTGGCGACATCAGGGAAAACCTTGGAGCGCTGTGCGCTCATGGCGGCCAGCACCCTGGACTTGCCGGCCTTCACCAGGGCCTGCGAGGCCAGCACGGTGAGCGAGCCCACGTCGGTGCGTCCGGCCACCAGGTCGATCTGCGCCGGACCGGCGCCCTTGTAATGGATCAGCGTGGCCTTCACGCCGGCAGCATTGAGCAGCCACGCACCCGAGAGGTGGCTGATCGATCCCGGACCGGTGGTGCCCCAGTTGAGCTTGCCCGGATTGTTGCGCGCATAGGCAATCAGTTCCTGCAGGTTGTTCGCCGGAAAGGATGGATGCACCAGCAACATGGAGCCGCGCTGGCTCACCAGCGAGACGGGCGCGAAGTCCTTCATCACGTCATAGGGCAGGCTGGCATACAGATGGGGATTGATGGTGAAACTGGCCGAGCCCACCAGCAGGGTGTAACCATCCGGCGCCGATTTCGCCACGTAATGGCTGCCGATGGTCTCGCCGGCGCCGGGCTTGTAGTCGAGCAGCACCGACTGGCCGAGGATGTCGGTGAGGCGCGCGGCATGACGGCGCGCCTCGATGTCCACCGGGCCGCCGGGGGCGAAGGGAATGACCAGCGTCACCGGTTTTGCCGGAAAGGCGGCGGCGCCCTGGGCGAAGGCGGTGGCTGCGGGCAGGCCAAGGGTGGCTGACAGCGTGACTGACAGCGCGGCACGCAAGGCTGTGCTGCGCGTGGGGGCTGAGCTGCGTGTCGGCGCAGTGAGGTGGCAATGCATGGCGAGTCCTCCTGGGGATTCTGTTTTCGGCGACAAGCATACCGCGGCGCCGGCAGGCTTGCGGAAGCGCGCGGGCGATGTGGCCACCCACCCGGCGCCAGCGTGCCGATGATCAGGCAGCCCGCGCTTCGCCTCGATCAGCGACCAGAAGGATAGGCTCGGAAGCGCGACCCGTTCCGGCTCATTCCGTCAGCAAGCGACTGATCATATTACGCTCATCAACGTAATTTAGACGGTATCTATCTCTCTGAATTGATCATAATTAATCCGCAACAAGGCAAGCGCCGTGCGCAGGGTTCATGCCCTATCGGCAAAAAGCCATGAGACCCGCCTGGCTGGCCAAAATCCCCCCGCTGGCCTGCGGCCAGTCGGCCCCCTTTGACAAGGGGGTTTACACCGCCAGGCCTGCCAAGCTTGCTGCCAATGCCATCCCCGGAAATTGACGAAGAACCTTTGACAAGGGGGTTTACACCACCGGGCCTGCCAGGCTGGCTGCCAATGCCATCCCCGAAAATCGGTTCACCGCCTTGCAGCGCCTGCTTCCCCGCAGACCGGTGAAGCACACCCAGAAAGACATGGTGCCTGCAGCCCGCATCATGAAAGAATCCGGTCTCGGCATCACGCACTGGAGAAAAAAACCATGACGCCCGCCAACACCGCCAACCCCTTTGCCGCTGACTGCCTGCTGCCCCTGACTGCAGGCGGCACGCACTATTCCCTGCCCGCACTGGATGCGCGCCTCAGTGCGCGTCTCGGTGCGGCCAGCCGCATCCGGCGCCTGCCGGTGGCGCTGCGCATCGTGCTCGAATCGCTGCTGCGCAATTGCGATGGCCAGCGTGTCACCGAAGCGCACGTGCTGGACCTGGCGCAGTGGTCACCCAATGCGCCGCGCGAAAGCGAAATCCCCTTCATCGTCGGCCGCATCGTGCTGCAGGACGTGGCCGGGGTGCCGCTGCTGGGGGACCTGGCCGCCATGCGTGATGCCGCCGCCATCGCCGGCCTGCCCGCCGCGCGCGTGACGCCGCAGGTGCCGGTGGACATGGTGATCGACCACTCCATCAACGTGGACCACCACGGCACACCGGATGCCATGGAGAAGAACCTGGCGCTGGAGTTCTCGCGCAATGAGGAACGCTTCCGCTTTGCCAAGTGGGCGATGCAGGCCTTCGAGGGCATCAGCGTGATTCCGCCGGGCTTCGGCATCCTGCACCAGGTGAACCTGGAGCACCTGGCGCGCGGCCTGCTGGAGGACGGCGAGCTGCGTTACCCGGACACCCTGGTCGGCACCGATTCGCACACCGGCATGATCGCCGGCCTGAGCGTGGTGGGCTGGGGGGTGGGCGGCATCGAGGCCGAGGCGGCCATGCTGGGCCAGCCGGTGAGCTTTCTGACACCGGATGTGATCGGCGTGCAGATGAACGGGCGGCTGCGTCCTGGGGTCACCGCCACCGACCTGGTATTGCATGTGACGCAGATGCTGCGCGGTGCCCGGGTGGTGGGCAAGTTCATCGAGTTCTTCGGCGAGGGTGTGGCGAGCCTGGCGGTGCCGGACCGTGCCACGGTCTCCAACATGGCGCCGGAGTACGGGCCCACGGTGGCCTTCTTCCCCTTCGATGAGCAGACCGTGCGCTACCTGCGCGAGACGGGACGCCCGGAGGCGCGCATCCGCGAGGCCGAGGCCTACTTCCGCGCGCAGGGCTGCTTCGGCAGCCCTGCGCCAGGCAGCCTCGATTACTCGCAGGTGCTGCAACTGGACCTGGGCGCCGTGGAACCCTGCGTCGCCGGACCGAAGCGCCCGCAGGATCGCGTGCCGCTGCCGGCGCTGAAGCAGAGCTTTGCACAACTGCTGGCGCAGCCGGCTGCCGCCGGCGGTTACGGCCGCAGCGCCATGCCCGCTGCGCCCCGCCAGCCGGCAGACCCGGTGCGCGATGGCGATGTGGTCATCGCTGCCATCACCTCCTGCACCAACACCTCCAACCCGGGCGTGATGCTGGCGGCCGGCCTGCTGGCGAAGAAGGCGGTAGAGCGCGGCCTGGCGACGCAGCCCTGGGTGAAGACCTCGCTCACGCCCGGCTCGCTGGTGGTGAGCCGCTACCTCGAATCCGCCGGCCTGCAGACGTACCTGGACCAGCTCGGCTTTGCCCTGGCAGGCTATGGCTGCGCCACCTGCATGGGCAACTCGGGCCCGCTCAATCCCGGCCTCGAAGCCGACATCGCTGCCAGCGACGCGGTCGCCTGCGCGGTGCTGTCGGGCAATCGCAATTTCGAGGCGCGCATCCATCCGCAGGTGAAGGCCGCCTACCTGATGAGCCCGCCGCTGGTAGTGGCCTTCGCCATTGCCGGCACGGTGAGCATCGACCTCACCGTCGAGCCGCTGGGCCGCGATGCGCAGGGACGCGAGGTGTATCTGCGTGACCTGTGGCCGGACGATGCCGAGCTGTCCGCAGCGATGGCGCAGGCGGTGGACCCGGAGACCTATCGCAAGGCCTACGCGGTGGACTTCCATGCCGCGCCGCTGTGGCAGCGCATCGAGCGGCCGGCCGGCGCCACCTATCAGTGGAGCGACACCTCCAGCTACATCCGCAAGCCGCCCTACTTCACCACCCCGGCGCTGGGTGAATCCAGCCTGCGAGAATTCCGCGGCGCGCGTGCCCTGGCCATCCTCGGGGATTCCATCACCACCGACCACATCAGCCCGGTGGGCAACATCAAGGCCTCATCCGACGCCGGGGAGTACCTGCGCGCGCTCGGCGTGGCCGAGGTGGACTACAACAGCTACGGCGCGCGGCGCATGAACCACGAGGTGATGATCCGCGGCACCTTCGCCAATGTGCGCCTGCGCAATCTCATGGCGCCCGGCTCCGAGGGACCGGTGACGGTATTCCAGCCGGACGGTGAGCGCCTGTCCATCCACGCTGCGGCGATGCGCTATGCCGCGCAGCAGGTGCCGGCCCTGGTGTTTGCCGGCGAGGAGTACGGCACCGGCAGCGCGCGTGACTGGGCCGCCAAGGGCACGCGCCTCCTGGGCGTGCGCGCCGTGATCGCGCGTTCCTTCGAGCGCATCCACCGCTCCAACCTGGCCGGCATGGGCGTGCTGCCCTGCCAGTTGCCCGAGGGCGTGACGGCGGCGACGCTGGGGCTGGATGGCAGCGAACGCTTCGACCTCATCGGACTGGATGACGCAGCCAGGCCGCGGCAAACATTGAAACTGGTGATCCACCGCAGGGACGGCCGGCAGGATGCGCTGGACCTGGTGCTGCGACTGGATACGCGCATCGAGATCGAATACGCGCGGCGCGGCGGCATCCTGAATTACGTGCTGGAGGCGCTGGGCAAGGCGGCGTGAGGGCGCTTGTCCGCCAGAAACCGGCCTGACAGACTGATCACATTCATCGCTCAATGCCAATGATCACGTGGCAATAGACGTGAAGATGATCACATCATTCCTGCCCTAGCGCGGTGCCAGTCGCACCGGGATGCGCTGCGGCCCGAAGGCCTTGCGGATGTCCACCGCCTCGTAGTGCCCGGCCGCCGGCATGGTGCATTCACGGCAATGGCCGTGTTCATTCAGGCGGTAGTTGAGCAGGCGGTACCAGTCGCGCACGATCACGGCATTGCCGCAGTCATGGCAGAAGGTGGAGCCGCCGTCGGTGTCATGCACATTGCCGGTGTAGACATAGCGCAGGCCGTTGGCCAGCGCTATGTCGCGCGCGCGTGACAACGTGGCGGGCGGCGTCGGTGGCAGGTCGCGCATCTTCCAGTCCGGATGGAAGGCGGAGAAATGCAGCGGTACATCCGGCCCCAGTTCGCGCGCCATCCACTGGCACTGCGCCTCGATCTCCTGCGTCGAGTCATTGCAGCCGGGGATCAGCAGCGTGGTCACTTCCAGCCACACCTTCGTTTCACGCTTGAGGTAGATCAGCGTGTCCAGCACCGGCGCCAGGTGCGCGCCGGTCAGCTTGAAGTAGAAGTCCTCGGTGAAGGCCTTGAGGTCGACATTGGCCGCGTCCATCTTCTCGTAGAAGGCACGCCGCGGTTCGGGCGAGATGTAACCCGCGGTGACGGCCACCGCCTTCACGCCGACTGCATGGCAGGCGTCGGCCACATCCATGGCGTACTCGGCGAAGATCACCGGGTCGTTGTAGGTGAAGGCGACGCTGCGGCAGTTGAGCTGGCGGGCGGAATCGGCAATCGCCAGCGGCGAGGCCTGGTCGGCGAGCCGGTCAAAATCGCGCGACCGGGAGATGTCCCAGTTCTGGCAGAACTTGCAGGCGAGTTTGCAGCCGGCAGTGCCGAAGGACAGCACGCTGGAACCCGGATAGAACTGGTTGAGCGGCTTCTTCTCGATGGGATCGACGCAGAACCCCGAGGAGCGCCCGTAGGTGGTGAGCAGGATATGTTCGGCCAGTTCGCCCTCGCCGCGCTGGCGCACGAAGCAGGCGCCGCGCTGCCCCTCGCGCAGGCGGCATTCGCGCGGGCACAGGTCGCACTGGATGCGGCCATCGCCCAGCTTGTGCCACCAGCGTCCCTTGTAGACGCCGGGGGCCTGGGTACCGCCTTGCTGCATGTCGTTCTCGGCCATCTTGCCTCCATCGCGCTGCCCACCCGCCAGGGGATACATCCTCCCGCCGGGCTGGGCTGCAGTCAACTGTCTGTCGGGTTCACACTGCTGTAATCAACGACGACTGCCCGGGTTCCCGTGAATGAAGCTTCAGCCCGGTTGCCTCCCTTGTCAAAGGTTCTTCGCCGAATTCCGGGGATGGCATTGGCAGCAAGCTTGGCAGGCCCGGGGTTTACCCCCTTGTCAAAGGGGGTCGACTCGTGAGCGCAGCGAACGAGCGGGGGGATTTTGACCAGCCTGACGAATCTGCCTGCTTTGTCAGAGCTCGCCTTGAATCCCAAGCATTGATGTTGCTTTGCAGGCGGGAAGGCGCTGGAGGACATCCGAGGCATCGGCCTTGGCAGAGACTGGTTCGCGGCACGGACAGCGGGAGAAAATCCCCCCGCTGGCCTGCGGCCTCATTTACGTGAATGAGGGCCCCCTTTGACAAGGGGGTAAACCAATGCCTGCCCATCCCTGCCGCCAGCACCCTCCCCGAAAATCAGCGAAGAACCTTTGACAAGGGGGTAAACCCGGCGGGCTGCCCCAGTTGCAACATACATATGGGCCGCAAACGCCCCGATTTCAATCTGCCTCGAAGGCGTTCTGGTAATCCAGCTTGAGCGCGGGGTCCTGGTCGACCTTGCGCAGGTAGCAATCGCCCACGGCCAGCACATCCAGTTCGGTGCCCATGAAGCAGCGGAAGGCGTCCTCGGGGGTGTGCACGATGGGCTCGCCGCGCACATTGAAGCTGGTATTGACCAGCACCGGGCAGCCGGTGCGCTCCCGGAAGGCCGAGAGGAGGGCGTGGTAGCGCGGGTTGGTGTCGGCGTGGACGGTCTGCACACGCGCCGAGTAATCCACATGCGTCACCGCCGGGATGGCCGAGCGCGGCACGTTGAGCTTTTCGATGCCGAACAGCTGCTGCTCGACTTCGGTCATGGCGATGCGGCGGTCTTCGCGCACGCCGGCCACCAGCAGCATGTAGGGGCTGTCGGCATCGATGTCGAACCATTCGGCGACATCTTCGCGCAGCACCGAAGGCGCGAAGGGCCGGAACGACTCACGGTACTTCACCTTCAGGTTGAGCACCGACTGCATGGCAGGCGAGCGCGCATCACCGAGGATGGAGCGACCGCCCAGCGAGCGCGGGCCGAATTCCATGCGCCCCTGGAACCAGCCCATGGCCTTGCCATCGGCGAGGTCGGCGGCACTCTGTTCGATGAGGCGATCCCCCGGCAGCACTTCGAAGCGGGCGCCGGCCGCCTTGAGGCGCTGTTCGATGTCGGCCTGCGCAAAGGCGGGACCGAGGTAGCTGCCCTGCATGGCATCGCGGCCGCCACCGGCGACACTGCGCGGCTGGTCGAGGAAGCCATGGTAGGCCGAGAGCGCCGCACCCAGCGCGCCGCCGGCATCACCGGAAGCCGGCTGTATCCAGAGGCGCTCGAAACAGCCGTCCTTCAGCAGCTTGCCGTTGGCCACGCAGTTGAGCGCCACGCCGCCGGCCAGGCAGAGGTTCTTCAGGCCAGTCTCGGCGGCGGCTGAGCGCGCGAGCTTCAGCATCACGTCCTCGGTGACCTGCTGCACCGAGGCGGCGAGATCCATGTGCCTCTGTTCCAGCCGTTCACCCGCCTTGCGCGGCGGGCCGCCGAACAGCGCGTCGAAGCGCGCATTGGTCATGGTGAGACCGGTGCAATAGTTGAAGTACTGCTGGTCGAGGCGGAAGGAGCCGTCCTCCTTCACGTCGATGAGGTGAGCGTAGATCTTGTCGACATACTTCGGCTCGCCATAGGGCGCCAGGCCCATCACCTTGTACTCGCCGGAATTGACCTTGAAGCCGGTGTAGTAGGTGAAGGCCGAATACAACAGGCCCAGCGAATGCGGGAAATGCATTTCCTTGTGGATGGCCAGCTGGTGGCCGCGGCCGATCGCCAGCGACGAGGTGGCCCACTCGCCTACGCCATCCAGCGTAAGCACCGCGGCCTCCTCGAAGGGCGAGGGATAGAAGGCGCTTGCCGCGTGGCTCTGGTGGTGCTCGCCGAACAGCAGCCGCTCCTCCCACTGCACGCCGGGGCAGGCCGCGGCGAGCTTCTTCACCAGCAGGTCCTTGAGGAAGAGCTTCTCGCGCAACCACACCGGCAGGGCCAGGCGAAAGGAGGCAAAGCCGGCCGGCGCAAAGGCAACGTAGGTTTCCATCAGCCGCTCGAACTTGAGCAGCGGCTTGTCGTAGAAGGCGACGCGATCGACCTCGGCCGGGGTGATGCCTGCTTCAGCCAGACACCAGGCCAGGGCCTGCACGGGGAAACCGGCATCGTGCTTCTTGCGCGTGAAGCGCTCCTCCTGTGCCGCGGCGACGATCTGCCCGTCGCGCACCAGCGCCACGGCGCTGTCGTGATAGAAGGCCGAGATGCCGACGACGATCACGGATCAGAACAGTGTGTAGATGAAGGGCGCGACCGCCGAACCCTGGGCGAACACGATGAGGCCGCCGAGCAGGGCCATCAATACCAATATCGGCGCCAGCCAGTACTTCTTGCGCACGCGCAGGAATCGCCACAGATCCTTGATGAACGACATGGGGGTCTCTTCTTTGTCTGGTTCAGTGTTGGGGCGTGTTCAGAACGGGTCGGACATGGTGCCGGGGGGCGGTCCGGGCGGATCACGCGGCACCCAGTAGCTTTGCGCATCGCGGTCGAACTGCAGGTTGAGCGGGCGCTTGCCCATCGCCCGCATGATGAGGCCGATCGGCATGATGCCGATGAAGAAGATCACCCCCAGCGCCACCGGACTGACGATGGCGTGCAACAGCAGGCCGAAGCGCGTCCAGACCCGGTTGAGCGGCGCCAGCACCTGCGGGCGCGCCACCGCCGCCAGGAGGAACGCAGCAGCCGCGGCCAGCGCCCACACGCGCACGCTGCCACCGGCGGCACGCTGCATCACCATCGGCCATGCCGCAATGATGGCGAACACGATGGAAAAGACGAAGCCGAAGCTGCGGTCGGAGGAGCCCTGGGGGGCTTCCACCGTGGGACGGTGTTCCATCAGTGTCTGCTGCCCATGAAGGTCCCTGCGGTCTGAGATGGCGTGCTGCCATGGATGCTGCAACGGATTGCGACGGGGTGCTGCAAGGCCCCGGACAGGCGCGACATTCCGGGCACACCACGCCGGCATTTCGCAGGCCGCTATTATAGCTTTCGCCCCCTGCCGAACGGGCCCGGCTTGCCCCTGGCGCGCATTGGCTTATCCTTGGCACCCGTTCCCTCCAGACGACACCGGAAACACACGCATGAAGATCCGAAGCCTCCTCATCCCCGTCACGCTGATGGCGGCCTCGGCCCTGCTGTTCCTCGGCGGGCTGGAGGTGGCTCTGCGCCTGATCAAGCATCCGCGCACCGAGGCCAAGGTGCTGTGCCTGGACGCCATCATGGGCAATGTCTACTGCCCCAACCTGAACGAGCACCTCGACAACCTGTACGGCAGCACCACCCAGGTGCGCACCAACAGCACCGGCATGGCCGACCGGGAGTATCCGCTGGCCAAGCCGCCCGGCACGCTGCGCATTGCGCTACTGGGGGATTCGCTCACCGCCTCGCTCTACCTGCCGGTGGACCAGCAGTTCAAGACGCTGTGGGAGAAGGCGCTGGCGCAGAAGCTGGGGCAGCCGGTGGAGATCATGAACTTCGCCATCGATGGCACCGGCACCTGGGAGCAGGTGCAGATGTTCCACCTGCGGGCACGCCCGTTCCAGCCCGATGCCGTGATCCTGGCCTTGTTCTGGGGCAATGACACCTGGGGCAATCTCGCTTCACGTGACCGCGGCCGCGCCAATCCGCTCAAGGACGAATATCCGGAATTGAACTGGCTGATGCGCACGCGCGTCGCCCACCGCAAGACCATCCGCTGGCTGTGGAACCACTCGGCCGCCTTCCAGTTCCTCGATGTGCTGAAGACGCGCATCCAGACCCGGCAGAATTACGAGCGCGGCATGGACGCGGCTGAAACGGCCGGCAAGGGCGCCGACAAGGCGGGGACGGCGGCAGGCAAGGCGGCGGAAGTGCGCTACGACCCTGGCTTTGCCTGGGATTCCGAAGCCTGGGCGCTGACGCGTGACCTGCTGGTGAAGCTGAAATCGGAAACCGATGCAGCAAAATCGCGCCTCATCGTGTTCCAGTTGCCGATGCTGGAGCAGATCAGCAAACCCAAACCGCTGCCGCACCAGGCCCTGCGCGAATTCCTCGCGCAGCACGGCATCGCCAACACGGACGCCTTCGAGGCGCTGTCACGCCTGACGCCGGAACAAAAGCGCGCCCTCTATCTGCTCGATGACGTGCACCTCACTGCCGAAGGCCATGGCGTGTTTGCCGAGGCGGCATTGCCAGGGCTGGAAGCCTTCCTGCGGGCGGGGGCGGCAAAGCCCTGAGCGAAGGGCTGGACAGCGGTTTGCGATTCCGGGTCCGGGTTCACCGGAGCCAGGCCGTGGTCGCGCCCGTTCAGGCGGCGCCCGCCTCCACCCATTTCAGCGCGCGGTAACGGGTGATGCGGCAGCGCTCCAGCCGCGTTGCGGCCGGCAGGCCGGCTTTCAGCTTCAGCTGGGACAGGAACTGCGCCGGCTGTGGCAGGGACTTCCAGACCTGCGGCAGGAAGGTGCCGCGCCGGCCGTCGCATTCGAGGATGAGGCCGTCCTCGCCCGGGCGTAGCTGGCGGAGCAGGTCGGCCTCGTCGGCGAATTCCAGCCGCTTGGCCTCCGAGAGCAGGGACACTTCGACCACGCAACGGCGGAACTCGGCCGCAGTCAGCGGGGCAAAGCGCGGATCGGAGAAGGCCGCCAGGCGGGCGTTCTCGACCACATCCACGCCCAGTTCACGCTCGGCTGCCAGGCGGCCGATGCAGCCGCGCAACTGGCCGTCGAGGGTAAGCGTGACGAAGGTGGCGCGGCGCTCGCGCAGCCAGTCCTCCGCCGGTATCTGCGGCGCGGCATTCAGGCCGATCTTCGCGCCGATGGCGGCGCGCGCCAGCGCCAGCAGTTGCTCGCCATGCCGGGATTCATAGGGCCCGGCATCGGCCGCGTCGAAGGCGAAGGCGGCATAGCCCACCACCCGCCCGCGCCCGCCGGCGGTATCCCCGGAGTTGCAGTAACGCAGCAGCCGCGGCTTGAGGCCGTGGGCCGCGGCAGCTTCGAGCATGCCGGCAATGGGGGTGGCGCCGCAGGCCTGATGATGGTTCAGCCCGGCATCGCCGCGCAGGATCGCCTGCACGGTGTTGCCGTCGATGCGGCAGGCTTCTTCATAGGCCTGGAAGTGGGACAGGTCGGAGCTGATGAGGATGAGCGTCTCGCGCCCGCCCCACAGGCGCTCCAGCACCTCGGCCACCTGCGCCGCGCCGACCCTGCCGACCACCAGCGGCACCAACTTCACGTCCTCCCCCAGCACTTCGCGGATGAAGGGCAGTTGCACTTCCAGGGCGTGCTCCTGCGCGTGAGTGGGCGCAAACTCGATGACCTGCGACAGCCCCCGTAACTGCGCCACGGCGTCCTCGTCCACGGCCAACGCGCCCAGTGGCGTGGCAAAGGCCCGCGCCCCCGGCAGGGCCAGGCCCTCGACCGCGACGCGATGGCAGGGCCCGAGCAGCAGCACGCGTTTGACGATGCCGTGGGCCGGGCGCAGCAGGTCATAGGCCTGGGCGGCCACTGCGCCGGAATAGACGTAACCCGCATGCGGGACGATCAGGGCCTTGGGGAAGCCGCGGGAGGGCAGCACTTCCGGGGTGGTGTCCAGCAGCTCGCGCAGGTCGCGCGCCAGGGCGGCAGGATCACCGGGATAGAACATACCGGCCACTGCGGCCGGACGCACGGAAGGCATTGGGGCGGTCTGGTTCATGCAGGGCGCTCAGTGTCCGCGGGGGGGCGGTACAGGTTTTGACATTGAAGGGAGCAGCAAGCTGCCTGCCGGCATCCGCGGGCAGCCTCGCGTTAAACCAGCCGCCACTGGATGCCGCACAGGCTCAGGCTGTCAGTGGTCACGGTCAGGCCCTGTTCCCGCGCGGCCGCCAGGATGGCCTCGCGGTCATTCGTCCGGATGTCCAGAGCCTGCATGGTCTCGCCGCGCCCGTCCACCGGCTTGACGAAGTAGAGCGGTGCATTGTCCAGATCGACATGCACGCCAGCGGCATCCTGCTGCACTTCACGCTGCAGGATCCGGCCCCAGCGCGCGGCCAGTTGCAGCGGGTCATCGGTCTGGGTGCGCACGGCCGAGATCAGCTGCACGCGCCCGGTGCGCACGAAATCCTTCCAGTGATCGCCGGCAGCATTCCAGTTGCCCCACAGGTCATCGCCATTGATGTCATGGCCCATGGACATCAACGTGCCGCCGACGTCCTTGGGATGCAGCTGGTTGCCGGTGTAGCGCGGGTACTCCAGCTTGTTGGTGATGCGCACGCCGATGGCTTCGAAATGTGCGCGCCAGCGCAGCGCATCGTCACAGTCCATGATCACCATGTAGCCGCCATCGCCACCCAGGCGCTGCAGGTAGCGGCCAGCGGCGGTTTCAGCGGGCGCCTTGCCCGGCAGCGGTGCCACCACCTCGATGAAGGTGGGCCCGAAGGGCATCAGGGCATTGTGCAGGCCGTACTTGCCCACCATTGCGTCACGGTGGCAGACGGCCACATCGAAGATGCGGCAGATCTGCTCGACCACCGGTTCGAGCTCGGCTGCAACCAGGCAGATCTGGCGTAAGCGTAGGTATTCGGGCATGAACTGGCCTCCCTGTTCGGGCATGGTGGCGTGCCCCGCAGCGTCCCTGCGGGAACCGCCTACTTTTTGGTGTAGTGGTACAGCACCGTGCGCGTGGTGCCGCTGATCTCGATCTTTTCCTTGAAATCGAAGGACAGCACGCGGTCATAGACCCAGGGCTCCAGCGGATAGTCATGGGACACCACGCGCGCGCCGGGCTTGAGTTCCTTCATCAGCTTGGGCACCAGCTTGTCCATGATGCTGGGCAGCAGGTAGACGGTGATGATGTCGGCCCTGGACATGTCGGCCTGAAACAGGTCGCCATTGATGAAGCGCACCCGGTCAGCCACGCCTTCGGCTGCGGCGGCGGCCGTGGCTTTCTTCACCAGGTCGGCCTGGATATCGATGCCGTGGCCCTGGGCGCCGAAACGCTTGGCAGCGGCGATCACCAGGCGGCCGTCGCCGGACCCCAGATCGATGAGGTATTCGCCCTTCTTGATGTTGGCGAGCTTGAGCAACTCGTCGACGATGGGCCAGGGCGTGGGCACATAGGGGCCGGCACTGCCCTGGGCCATGGCGGCGGAAGCTCCCAGCGCCAGACCGATGGCGCAAAACAGCTGCAGTGCGCCGCGGCGCAGTTGATGGCGTAGCTGGGTCAGTGTCATGTCCCCTCCAGGGTTGCTGAATCGATACGGACGATTTTCTCATTCCCTGCCGGTTCAGGCAGGAACAGATTCCAGCAGGCGCAACACGCCCTGCAGTGAATACTGCACGCTCTGGCGCCGCACCGACTCGCGGTCACCCTCAAAAAGCATTCTTGCGCTTTGCACCTGGACCGCGGCGGGCTGCCTGACCGGACGCACCGCCCAGCCAAAGCACACGGTGCCCACCGGGTTGACGGGTGTGCCGCCACCCGGGCCGGCCACGCCGCTTACGGAAACGGCGACCTGCGCGCGGCTGTGCGCCAGGGCGCCCGATGCCATGGCCCGCACGGTATCCTCGCTGACTGCGCCATGGGATTCTATGGTGGTCGCAGGCACGCCGAGCATCTCCTGTTTGGCTTCGTTCGTGTAGGTGACGAAGCCGCGGTCCACGTAGGTCGAGCTGCCGGCGATGGCGGTCAACACCTGGGCGATCCAGCCGCCGGTACAGGACTCCGCCGTGCTGATCATCAGGCCACGCGCTTTCAGCGCCTCGCCCACCTGTATCGAAAGCCTTTCCAGGGACTGGTCATCCATGCGAGCCGGCCTCAGTTGAGTATCCGGTGGGCCACGGCCAGCACCAGCAGGGTGTAGAAGGCGGCGAGGATGTCGTCGAACATGACGCCGAAGCCGCCCTTGAGCGTGCGGTCGAAATAGCGGATGGGCTGCGGCTTTACGACGTCGAAGAAGCGGAACACGAAGAAGGCGGCGATCCACCAGCCGGTCTCCGGCGGGATGAGCAGCAGGATCAGCAGCATGGCCACCACTTCGTCCCACACCATGCTGCTGTGATCGGCAATGCCCATGGCGCGCCCGGTCACCGCGCAGGCCCAGACACCGATGAGGAAGAACACCGCGATCAATGCAATGACGGCGGCGGTTCCGGCCTGGCTGATCACCATCAGGTGGTAAATGGGGTAGGCGAGCAAGGTGCCCACCGTACCGGGAGCGACAGGCGCCATGCCGGTCCCGAGGCCCAGGGCGATGAAGTGCGCCGGGTGGGCCAGCAGGAAACGCGTGTTGGGGCGGATCATCATGGGCGCATTATCAACCGAAGTGGTCAAAACCCGATCGGGATATCGGCACCACGCTGCCAGCCGCGTCGCGCACCAGCACGCCGGCACTGGTGGCACCGGTCGTAACCGCCCCGCCGGGCAGCACCTGGCCGATGCGGGTGAGTGCAAGTCCCAGCTCGGTCCCCAGATCCACGAGCTCGTCGCGGTGCTGCGGATCGGCGGTGAACACCAGCTCGTAATCATCGCCGCCTGCCAGCAGGCAGTCGCGCACCAGTTGTGCGTCATTGCACTGCGCGAGCGAGGGCATGAGGGGCAGCAGGGGCAGGTCGATCTCGGCACACACACCGGACGACTCAAGGATGTGGCCGAGATCGGCAAGCAGGCCGTCGGACACATCAATGGCGCTGCGGGCCAGCCCGCGCAGCCGTCCGCCCAGCGTGACGCGCGGCTCGGGCACCTCCAGCCGGTCGAGACAGGCCTGCAGCAGCGGCTGCGCCACCCGGGTGCGACCCTGCAGGTGGGCCAGGCCCAGGGCCGCCTCGCCGGTCGCGCCCGAGAGCCAGATGTCGTCACCGGCACGTGCCCCATCACGCCTCAGGGCCAGTGCCGGCGGCACTTCACCCAGGATGGTGACGGAGAGGGTGAGCGGGCCGCGCGTGGTGTCACCACCGACCAGTTCCACACCATGGCGTGCGGCCAGCGCGAAAAACCCGCGGGCAAATCCGGCCACCCAGTCTTCGTCGGCTGCGGGCAGCGCCAGGCCGAGCATCACCCAGCGCGGGTCGGCGCCCATGGCCGCAAGGTCGGACAGGTTGACCGCCAGGGACTTGTGGCCGAGGCGGACCGCGTCGGTGCCGGCCAGAAAATGGCGGCCTTCGATCAGCAGGTCCTTGGAGACGGCCAGGGCCATTTGCGCGCGCGGCCTGAGCAGGGCGCAGTCATCGCCGACGCCCAGCAATGCCGAGACGGCGGGACGCTTGAAGTGGCGCGTGATCAGTTCAAATTCGGACGGCATCGCTTTGCATCCATGCGCAGCCTGACGGCCACAGCTCAGGACTGCGGTGCGGCTTCACCGGGCTCTGCGCGCAGGCTGCGCGCCAGCTTGTCGAGCACACCGTTGACGTACTTATGCCCGTCGGTGCCGCCATAGGTCTTGGCCAGTTCCACCGCCTCGTTGATGACGACGCGGTAGGGCACCTCGTCGGAGCTTTTGAGTTCCCAGGCGGCCAGCATCAGGATGGCGCGCTCGACCGGCGAGAGCGCCTGGAGCTTGCGGTCGATCAGCGGTTGCAACAAGGCCTCGAGTTCAGCGGCGGCTCCGGTGGTGCCCCGGAGCAGGGACAGGAAGAAATCCTTGTCGCACTTGTCAAAGCCACGCGCGTCGGCGAACTGTCCGGTCTGATCGCCGTCGCCGCATCCGGACAACAGCCAGGCATACAGGCCCTGCAGGGCAAATTCACGCGATCGCCGGCGGGCGGATTTGGTGCTCACCGGGGGCCCATCAGCGCGCGAGCCGCGAGATGCTGGCAACCAGGTTGGCCATCTCGACCGCCGCATCGGCGCAGTCAGCGCCCTTGACCACCACGCGCGCTTCGGCCTGCGCGTCGTTCTCGGTGGTGAGGATGCCGTTGGCGATGGGAACGCCGGCATCAAGTTGCACCTGCATGATGCCGGCAGCCGATTCATTGGACACCACTTCGAAATGGTAGGTCTCGCCGCGGATGACGGCGCCCAGTGCGACCAGTGCGTCAAAGCGCTGGGTGGCGGCCAGTTTCTGCAGCGCCAGCGGCACTTCCAGCGCCCCCGGCACGGAGCAGTCGGTGATGTCGGCCTCGGACACGCCCAGCTCGATCAGGCGTGCACGACAGGCGGCCATCATCGAGGTGCCGACGATCTCGTTGAAACGGGCGCGCACGATGCCGATGCGCAGGCCTTTGCCGGAATGCTTGCTGGCGATGCTGTTCATGGTCTGCCTCAGCCCTTGTCTGCGCCGCTGTTGCTGCGCTCCTCGTAACCGGCCACTTCAAGTTCCCAGCCGGTCATGCTGGGCATCTTGCGTGGGGCGGACAGCACTCGCATGCGCCCCACCTGAAGGTCGCGCAGGATCTGCGCGCCGATGCCATGCGTGAGCAGATCGACGCGGCCGGCCGGTTTGGGCGGGGTGGATTCCGCAACACGCTCGAGCAGTTGCGCGGTGTTTTCGGCGCAGTTGAGCAGCACGATGACACCATTGCCCTCGCTGGCGATGCGCTCCATGGCATCCTGGATGCCCCAGGAGTGGCGCCCGGAATCGCAGTCGAGCAGGTCGACGATGGACAGCGGCTCGTGCACGCGCACCAGGGTTTCGCCCTCGGGATCGATGTCGCCACGCACCAGCGCCACATGCGCCGCGCCGGAGAGCTTCTCCAGGTAGGCCACCAGCCGGAACGGGCCGTGCACCGTGCGTATGGTCCGCTCGGTGACGCGCTTGATCAGGGTCTCGTTCTGGCTGCGGAAATGGATGAGGTCGGCGATGGCGCCGATCTTCAGCCCGTGTTCCTTCGCGAATATTTCCAGGTCGGGCAGGCGCGCCATGCTGCCATCCTCCTTGAGGATTTCGCAGATGACCGACGAAGGCTCCAGGCCCGCCAGAGCGCCAAGATCACAGCCGGCTTCGGTATGCCCCGCGCGCACCAGCACACCGCCGTTTTGCGCCATCAGGGGGAAAATGTGGCCGGGCTGCACGATGTCTTCCGGACGCGCATCCGGCGTGACGGCCACCTGCACGGTACGGGCGCGGTCATGCGCCGAAATGCCGGTGGTGACCCCGCTGGCCGCTTCGATGGACAGGGTGAAGTTGGTGCCCAGCGGCGAGCGGTTGTCACGCACCATCAGCGGCAGGTTGAGCTGGCGGCAGCGCGCTTCGGTCAGGGTGAGGCAGATCAGGCCACGGCCGTATCGGGCCATGAAATTGATGGCTTCGGGAGTCACGAACTGGGAGGCGATAACCAGGTCGCCTTCGTTCTCGCGATCCTCTTCATCGACCAGCACGACCATGCGGCCGGCCTTGATTTCGGCAATGATATCGGTAACCGGGCTGATGGCAGTCATGATTGTCGGCTGGTTGCGGGCCTCGGATAAGGGCCCGATGCGATGGGAGACCGCCATTTTAACAGGCCACCCCGTGCCGCCCCGGCGTTGCCGGAAGATTTCCGCGATGAACAACGGGCAGACAGAAATAACGCACCAATAAAAACGGGCGCCCGAGGGCGCCCGCAAAGTAACAAGGCTCCGGCCGGTTATTCTGCGGCCTGGGGTACCGCCTTGGTCTGGATCTTTTCGCGGATACGGGCCGACTTGCCCGAACGGCCACGCATGTAATAGAGCTTGGCACGACGCACGGCGCCCCTGCGCTTGACCTCGATCGCCGCGATCAGCGGGGAGTAGGTCTGGAAGGTCCGCTCGACGCCCTCGCCGGAGGAAATCTTGCGCACGATGAACGAAGAATTCAGTCCGCGGTTCTTCTTGGCGATGACCACGCCCTCGTAGGCCTGCGCACGCTTGCGCTCGCCTTCGACCACGGACACGCTGACGATCACGGTGTCGCCCGGGGCGAACACCGGAATCTTCTTGCCCAGACGGGCAATTTCTTCCTTCTCAAGTATCTCAATCAGGTTCATGTCTTACTCCAGGTTCTGCATTCATTTATTGCAGCTACCGGCCGCCGGTTTCCCCGCTGTCCGTCTGCTGCTCGCTTTGTTTCAGCATCATCTCCTGCCGGTATTGTTCCAGCAGTCCAACCTCTTCACTGCTCATGCCCCGGCGCTCGAGCACATCCGGTCGCCGCTGCCATGTCCTGCCCAGCGCCTGCTTCAGGCGCCAGCGTTCGATCTGCGCATGGTGCCCGCTCATCAGCACAGCCGGCACCGATTCACCATCCCAGACCTCGGGACGCGTGTAGTGCGGGCAATCGAGCAGGCCACCACTGCGGGCAAACGAATCTTCCGCAGCGGAATTCTCGTCGCCCAGCACACCCGGCATCTGCCGGATCACCGCATCCATCAGCACCATCGCCGCCAGCTCTCCGCCCGACAGTACATAGTCACCGATGGACAACTCTTCATCCACGTGACGGCGCACGAAGCGCTCGTCCAGTCCCTCATACCGCCCGCACAGCAGGATCACCCCGGACTCGCCTGCCAGCTCGCAGACCCTTGCATGATCCAGCACCCGGCCCTGCGGCGACAGGTGCACCACCTTGGCACCGGCATTCGCCTCGCGCGCGGCCTGCACCGCCTGCGACAGCGGCTGCGCCATCATCACCATGCCCGGTCCGCCCCCATAGGGACGGTCGTCCACGGTGCGGTAATTGTCCGTGGCAAACTGCCGCGGGTTCCATGTCTGCAACGACCAGATACCCAGTTCCCGGGCACGCCGCGTGATGCCGTGCTCTGCCACCGCGGCAAACATTTCGGGAAACAGCGTGATGCAGTCAAACCGGATCACGTCCTGCTCCTTCTGCGCTACCAGTCGCTGTGCCAGTCGACCCGGATCTCGCCTGCACCCAGGTCGACGCTCTTCACGACAGTGGGCACGAAGGGCACCAAGCGCTCGCCGCCCTCATGTCGCACCCGCAGCACATCATGTCCACCATTGGAGAACAGCCCGGCCACCCGGCCCAGTTGCTCATCCGCTTCATTCAGTACCGTCAGGCCGACCAGGTCGGCCTGATAACACTCGCCCTCGGGCGCAGCCGGCAGCACCGACCTTGGCACTGCAATGCCCATGCCCTTGTAGAGCAGGGCCGCCTCGCGGTGCTCGCAGCCCTTGAAATGCGCCAGCACCTTGCCGCTGTGCAGGGTGCATTCGGTGATGCTCAACGTTTTCCAGGTGTCGCCGGGGTCATCCCGTCCGATGCACCACTGGTCGCGAAAAGCCATCAGGCTTTCCGGCGACTCGGTGTACGGATCGATCTTGACCCAGCCCTTGACACCATAAGGCGCCAGGATGCGGCCCACCAGGATGAGTCGGGACGGGGCTAGCGCTTCAGTCAAGCCCTGCCCCCCTCCGTCTCCTGTCAGCCCCGAGGGGGCGATCAGGAAGCCTTGGGTGCGTGCTGATTGACCAGGCGTGTCACGCTCGCGGAGAGCTTGGCGCCCTTGCCGGTCCAGAAGGCAACGCGATCAGCTGCGATACGGAAAGACTCGCGGCCTTCCGGCGCCTTGACGTCCCAGAATCCCACGCGCTCGATAAACTTTCCGCTCGCAGTCCTGCGCGAGTCGGCCACCACGACGTTGTAAAACGGGCGCTTTTTGGCGCCGCCGCGGGCAAGACGAATGACTACCATTGCTCAGGTCCCGAAATCGAAAAAAGACGACGATTCTATGCGATTAAGGCCTTGATCGGCAAGTGCTGTGAGGAGGGCCGGTGATTTGTCGCCCCCAGGACCCGCGGCGGCGCCCGGGAAGCGCCGGGCCGGAACCGGCCGCCAAGGCCTCAGCGTATCCCGGGCATGGCGCCCTTCATGCCTCGCATCATCCTTGCCAGGCCGCCTTTTTGCATTGATTTCATCATGGTACGCATCTGATCGAACTGGTTCAGGAGGCGGTTGACCTCCTGAACCTGCACCCCGGCACCGGCCGCGATACGGCGCTTGCGGGACGCCTTGATGATGTCCGGCTTGGCCCGCTCCTGGGCGGTCATGGAGCAGATGATGCCCTCCAGCCGGCGAATCTGCTCGTCGCCGACGTTGGAGGTGGCTGCCGCCTGGGCGAACTGGGCGGGCAGTTTGTCGATCAGGGCCGACATGCCGCCCATCTTTTTCATCTGCACGATCTGCTGGCGGAAATCCTCGAGATCGAAACCCTTGCCCTTTTTCAGCTTGTCGGCAAGCCTGCGGGCCTCATCGCCGTCTATGCTCTTCTGTGCCTCCTCGACCAGCGACAGTACGTCGCCCATGCCGAGGATGCGTGAAGCCATACGCTCCGGATGGAAGGCTTCCAGGCCGGCCAGCTTCTCGCCGACGCCGACGAACTTGATCGGCTTGCCGGTGACATGCCGCACCGAAAGCGCAGCCCCGCCACGGGCATCGCCATCAAGCTTGGTCAAAACCACGCCGGTCAGCGGCAGTGCCTCGCCAAAGGCCTTGGCCACATTGACCGCATCCTGTCCCTGCATGGAATCGACGACGAACAGCGTCTCGACCGGCTTGAGCAGGGCATGCAGTTCGGTGATCTCGCGCATCATCGCTTCGTCTATCGCCAGGCGCCCGGCGGTATCGACAATGAGCACGTCGTTGTAGTGGGTGCGGGCAAATTCCAGCGCCGCGCGGGCGATGTCGGCAGGCTTCTGCGACGGGTCAGAAGGAAAGAAGGCCACGCCGGTCTGCTGCGCCAGCGTGCGCAACTGGTCTATGGCCGCCGGACGGTAGACGTCGCAGGACACCAGCAGGGGTTTGCGCTTCTCGGCTGCCAGCAGCTTGGCCAGTTTGCCGGAGGTGGTGGTCTTGCCCGAGCCCTGCAAGCCCGCCATGAGAATCACGGCAGGCGGCACGACAGCCAGATTGAGGCCTTCGCTGGCGCCGCCCATCAGGGCCGTCAGCTCGCGATGGACCAGCCCCACCAGCGCCTGGCCCGGGGTCAGGCTACCGATGACTTCCTGGCCCAGCGACTTCTCCTTCACCACGGCGATGAAGTCACGCACCACGGGCAGGGCCACGTCGGCCTCCAGCAGCGCCATGCGCACCTCGCGCAGGGCTTCCTGGATATTGGACTCGGTCAGGCGGGCCTCGCCCCTCACCGTCTTGATGACGCGTGCGAG
Source organism: Betaproteobacteria bacterium (assembly GCA_947474715.1). Taxonomy (GTDB): domain Bacteria; phylum Pseudomonadota; class Gammaproteobacteria; order Burkholderiales; family SG8-39; genus CAIYPG01. Next base: position 30,397 of record CANJJT010000021.1, on the reverse strand, counting down.
CCGCTGGGTCAGGTTATCGAGCATGCAGTTCGCCTTGATTCAGGACAAGCGGCCATGGGTGCCGGCAATGTCATAACGTCTTGATTTTCAGGAAATTGCCCGAGGATATTCCGGGCCAGCCGCAGGTCGGGGATGTTAAACTGCCACGAATGACACCCATTTTACTCCACGTGTTTGCAGCCGCACTCTATGGCGGCCTGGCGGTGCACCTGTGGAAAACACGCTGGAAAACCGTCGAAGCGCCGCCCCTGACATCGGGGGAACGCGGGGCCATCTTTGCACCGCTGCTGCTGCACAGCTTTCTGCTATGGGACACCATCATCGCCGCCGAGCCCTTGCGCTTCGGTTTCGGCCACGCCCTGTCCGCAACCCTATGGGTGACGGTGGCCGTGTACCTGGTGGAGAGCCACTTCATGCGCATCGAGGGCATCTTCCCGGTGGTGCTGGCCATTGCGGCCCTGTGCGCGCCACTGCCGGGGCTGTTTCCCGGCCTGCTGATGCCGGAATACACCCAGGCGCTGGAGTTCCGCATGCACATGGTCATGGCCCTGCTCGCCTACGGCCTGTTCATGATTGCCGCACTGCACGCCTTGCTGATGACCCTCGTGGAGCGGCGCCTGCATGGCGGGGCCGCTGCCGAGCGCAGCCTGATGTCCGGCCCCCTCGCCAACCTGCCTCCACTGCTCACCCTGGAAGCGCTGCTGTTTCGCATCATCGGTCTGGGGTTCATGCTGCTTACGCTGACCTTGCTGACCGGCGCGGTGTTCTCGGAGACGCTGTTCGGCCAGGTGATGCGCTTCAATCACAAGACCGTGTTCGCCATCACATCGTGGCTGATCTTTGCCTTCCTGCTGGCTGGCCGGCATCTGTATGGCTGGCGCGGGCGCGTCGCCCTGCGCTGGACGCTGGCCGGTTTCATCAGCCTGCTGCTGGCCTACATCGGCAGCCGCTTCGTGCTGGAGGTCATCCTCCAGCGCCAGGTCGGCTGAAGCCAGGACGCTGCATTCATGCCGGATGACATCCCGCTAAGCTGGCAGTTGTGGACCCTCGGCCTGCTGCTGGTGCTGTCGGCCTTCTTCTCGATTGCCGAGACCAGCATGATGGCCATCAACCGCTATCGCCTCAAAGCCATGGTGAAGATGGGCAGCCGCGGCGCTGCGATGACCACGCAACTGCTGGGCAAGACCGACAAGCTGCTGGGCGTCATCCTGCTGGGCAACAACCTCATCAATGCCGCGGCGGCGACACTGGTCGGGGTCATCACCATCAACCTCTTCGGCGAGGATCGCATTGCCCTCGGCCTGGGCACGCTGGCCGTGACCTTCCTCATCCTGGTGTTCTCCGAAATCACGCCCAAGGTGATCGGGGCGGCGTACGCCGAACGGATCGCGATCCCCGCCAGTTATGTGCTGGCCCCGCTGCTGCGGGTGCTCTACCCGGTGGTCTGGTTCGTCAACCTGTTCGTCTCCAGCCTTCTGTTCCTCATGCGCATCAATCCGCCGGCCGACGGCCAGTCCCAGCGACTGACCATGGAGGAATTGCGGTCGCTGGTGGTCGACTCGGGGCACTTCATGCCGAAGAAGCACCAGAGCATCCTGGTGAATCTGTTCGACCTGGAGTCCATCACGGTGGAGGATGTGATGATTCCCCGCGCGCAGATCGAGGGCGTCGACCTGGAATCACCGCTGGAGACCATTCTCAACCAGCTGTCCACCAGTTATCACACCCGGCTGCTGGTCTACCGGGGCGAGATCAGCAACGTGGCCGGCATCCTGCATCTGCGGCGGACGCTCAAGCCGCTGCAGTCGGGCGACATGGACAAGGCGGCGCTGGAGGACATCATCGCCGAACCCTACTACGTGCCCGCCGGCACCGCAGCACTGACCCAGCTGCAGTACTTCCAAGAAAACCGCGAGCGCATCGCGCTGGTGGTCGATGAATACGGCGAAGTCCAGGGACTGGTGACGCTGGAGGACATCATCGAGGAAATCATCGGCGAGTTCACCACCACAGCACCGGTGAATGCCTCGCGCATCCATTGGGACCGGCCGGCTGACGGCACCACCCCCGCCAGCGCACTGGTGGAAGGCTCGGCCAGCCTGCGTGCACTCAATCGCAAGCTCGGGCTGAGCCTGCCGCTGGACGGTCCGAAAACGCTGAACGGGCTGATTCTGGAATACCTGCAGGACATTCCGGAATCCGGTGTCTCGCTGAAGATCGCCGGTGTCCCCATGGAAATCGTGCAGACCCAGGACCGCACCATCAAGATGGTGCGCATCTTCAGGCCGGCACCGGCATGACCATCCTGAATAGGTGACGGAGCAAGCGACCCGGCAGCATGGCTGGACTCACCCGCCGCCCCACCGAAATCGGTAATTTTCCACATAACTCAAGCCGTTACCCATGAGTCTGAATGCTTTACAAAAGACTCGGGGCCATGCATGATCCGCAGGTCAATAGGCCCATGTCCGGGCAATCCGTAGGGGGATACATGGCAACCGCGGCTACTGCCAAGCCAAAAGAAATTAACTTTGCCTGGGAAGGCAAGGACAGGTCCGGGAAGGCGGTCAAGGGCGAGATGCGCGCGGGCGGCGATGCCGTCGTTGCCACCACCCTGCGCCGCCAGGGCATCACCGTCAAGAAAATCAAGAAAAAGCGCACCGGTGGCGGCACGGTCAGGGAAAAGGACGTCTCGCTCTTCACCCGCCAGATGGCCACCATGATGAAGGCCGGCGTACCACTGCTTCAGTCTTTCGATATCGTCGGCAAGGGCCACTCCAATCCAGCCGTTGCGCGGCTGCTGATGGAATTGAAAACGGAGGTCGAGACTGGTTCCTCCCTGGCCTCGGCTTTCCGCAAGTACCCGCTGCTTTTCGACGCGCTGTTCTGCAACCTGGTACAGGCCGGCGAGCAGGCCGGCATTCTCGAATCCTTGCTGGATCGCCTGGCGACCTACAAGGAAAAGACGCTCGCCATCAAATCCAAGATCAAGGCGGCGCTGTTTTACCCGATCGCCATCATCGTGGTGGCCTTCGTCATCACGGCGGTGATCATGATTTTCGTGATTCCGGCCTTCAAGCAGGTGTTCACCAGCTTTGGTGCCGATCTGCCTGCCCCAACGCTGTTCGTGATGGCGGTATCGGACATTTTCGTGCAGTACTGGTACATCATCTTAAGCGCGATCGGTGGCGGCGTGTACTCCTTCCTGGAAGCGTGGAAGCGCTCGCAGGCAGTCCAGATATTCATGGACCGCCTGATGCTGAAGGCGCCGATATTCGGGCATCTGGTGCGCATATCGACCATCGCGCGCTGGACTCGCACGCTCGCCACCATGTTCGCCGCCGGCGTACCGCTGGTGGAAGCACTGGATTCGGTGGGTGGCGCCTCCGGCAACTGGGTTTACCAGTCGGCCACGAAAGTCATACAGAACGAGGTCAGCACCGGCACCAGCCTGACGGTCGCCATGCAGAATTCCAATCTCTTCCCCAACATGGTGATCCAGATGGTCTCCATCGGCGAGGAGTCCGGCGCCCTGGATAGCATGCTGTCGAAGGTCGCCGACTTTTTCGAGCAGGAAGTCGATGATGCAGTCGAGGCCCTGTCATCCCTGATGGAACCGATGATCATGGTGGTTCTGGGCGGATTGATAGGCGGCATGGTGATTGCGATGTACCTGCCCATCTTCAAACTCGGGCAGGCGGTTTAAGCGGCCCGGGCACGACAGCAGGAAAATCGTTTCGACAAGGGCCGTGCAAGCGTGCACGGCCCTGCCCACAAGAAGGCCAGGCGTGCCGCAGTCGATCATGCGCACCCTGAAAACACATATCCGGAGCCTGGCGACAGACTCCCGGAACGGACAAGAACAAGGCCGATGTACCAGACGCTCTCCCAGATGACCTCGCCGGCGATTTTCCCCTGGATCGCGTTGGTGATCGGCCTGTGTATCGGCTCATTCATCAATGTCGTCATCCACCGCCTGCCGCGCATGATGGAGCGCGAGTGGAAAGAGCAATGCGCCGAAATGCAGGGCCTGCCGCCCCCTGGAGGCGAAGTGCTCAGTCTTGCACGCCCGCGCTCGCGCTGCCCGGCCTGCGGCCATGCCATCAAGGCCATTGAAAATGTGCCCGTGCTTTCCTGGCTGTTCCTGAGAGGCCGCTGCTCGGCCTGCCGGGCCCCCATCAGCCTGCGCTATCCGGTGGTGGAACTGACCGCCGGATTGGCGGCGGCCTATTGTGCCTGGCGCTTCGGCCCCGGCCTGGCGGGCTTTGGCGCCATGGCCTTTGTCTGGACCATCCTGGCTGCCAGCCTGATCGATGCTGACACCCAGCTACTGCCAGATGCCATGACCTTGCCCCTGCTGTGGCTGGGCCTGCTGCTCAACATGGCCGGGACCTTCACCGACCTGCAGTCGGCGGTCATCGGTGCCGTAGCCGGCTACCTGTCGCTGTGGAGCGTGTACTGGGCCTTCAAGCTGGTCACCGGCAAGGAAGGCATGGGGCATGGCGACTTCAAGTTGCTGGCCGCCATAGGCGCATGGCTGGGCTGGGCCATCCTGCCGGTAGTGATCCTGCTTTCCTCCCTGGTGGGCTCCGTGGTCGGCATTGCGCTCATCATTTTCGCCCGCCATGGCCGGGAAGTACCCATCCCCTTTGGTCCCTACCTCGGTGCGGCAGGTATCATCGCCCTTTTCTGGGGAAGGCAACTGTCGGAAATGCTCTGGTCGAGGTTTACATAATGACGTACACCGTGGGGCTTACCGGAGGCATAGGCTCGGGCAAGAGCGCCGTGGCGGAACAATTCGCGCGCCTCGGGGTTGTCGTGGTCGATGCCGACGCAGTTGCCCTTGAGCTCACCATCCCGGGCGGGGCCGGCATGCCTGCCATTGCCCGCGAATTCGGACCCGAGTTCGTCACCCCCGAGGGAGCCCTTGACCGGGTGCGCATGCGCAAGCTGGCATTCAGCGAGCCGGATGCCAAGCGGCGGCTCGAAGCCATCCTCCACCCCATGATCCGGGACGAAACCGACCGGCGCATCAATGCGGCCACCGGCCCCTACGCCATCCTGATGGTGCCCTTGCTGTTTGAGAAGCCGGCACTCAGCGGTCCCTATCAGCGGGCGCTGGTGGTCGATTGTCCCGAGGCAGTGCAAATCGAGCGCGTCATGAAGCGCAGCGGCCTGACACCCGATGAGGTGCGCAGCATCATGGCGGCCCAGGCCAGCCGTGCCGAGCGGATGCAGCGGGCCACCGAGGTCATCGAAAATACCGGGACGCTGGAAGCCCTGCAGCAACGGGTGGCGGACCTGCACCAGCGCTACCTCGATGCGGCGCGCGCATGGAAGGACACGCATCAGAAGGCGCCGGCACCGGAGAATGTCGTCAAGCCTATCGCAAGGGGGCTAGCCAGCCCCCAGCCTGATGGGCGAGAATCCGCCAAGCCCACGGGAACAGGCCAAGCCTTGATCGTCTATGAGTATCCGCTGACCGAAAAGATCCGGACGCTGCTGCGCCTGGAAGATCTGTTCGAGCGGGCGGGTTACTTCCTCGAGCGCAGCGATCCGCAGGAGCACCACATGGTGCTGCTGACGCTGTTCGAGATCGTCGAAGTCGCGGGGCGTGCCGACCTGAAATCCGACCTGCTGCAGGAACTGGAGCGACAGAAGCAGGTGCTGGTGTCCTTTCGCAGCAATCCCGCTGTCGCCCAGGATGCGCTGTCAGCCGTGATATCGGAACTGGAACAGGCGCTGGGTGCCCTGTTCAACATGACCGGCAAGATCGGTCAGTACCTGCGGGAAAACGAGTGGCTGATGAGCATCAAGCAGCGCACTGGCATCCCCGGCGGCGGCTGCGAATTCGACCTGCCCTCCTACCACTACTGGCTGCACAAGGATGCCGCATCCCGCGCGGCCGACCTGCTGTCGTGGATAGGGCCGCTCTTTCCCCTGCGTGACGGCACGTCCATCGTGCTCAAGCTGCTGCGCGAGGGCGGCAAGCCCAGCCGCCAGATTGCCCAGCAGGGCACTTTCTCCCAGATGCTGGGCGGCCGTGTCTCGCAGATGGTGCGCATCCGCCTGCCGCGCGAGGCCCAATTCATCCCCGAAACCAGCGCCAACAAATATGCGCTGAATGTCCGCTTCACGGTGTTCGGTCAGGAGTCGCGCCCGCGGCTGGCCGACAGCGATGTGGAGTTCGAGCTGACCTTCTGCAGCATGTAGCACTGCCGCGGGGCGATCAAGGTCGCCCCGCAAAGCCGTCTGTGCTATTTCCGGCGTCCGCCGAAGGCCTGCGCCGGCAGCCAGCCGGTGCGTGAGGGCAGCGCCACGCTCGCCTTGCCAGAGGCATTCTTCTCGCCGCGCTGGTCCAGGCACCAGATATCCAGGTGGACGAGGTACTTGCCATCGACCACTTCCTTGCCGGTCACCTTGGCGTGGCACCAGGTCACGTCACCCTCGAGGTTGAAGCGGCTCACCCTGACCATGAGGCGCTGCACGAAGCCATCGTCACCCACCCAGTTGGTGAGCAGGTTGCCCAGCCAGGCGATGCGCTCGGGGCCGTAGTCGTAGGCTGCCGGTACGCCCACCTTGCGGGCATAGGCGCTGTCCCAGTGCACCCGCTCGGGCGGCTCGGGCACGCCCAGGTCATTCGGCACACCCAGCGCCGGATGGCGCTTGAGGTAGTCGTACCAGAAGCCATGCGCCTTGATGTACAGCCCGCCGCGCGCCATCTCGTAGCACACCGCATTGGTGGCCGAATACGGCCCCTTGATGATCGGGGGCAGCTCATCGCCGACCTGCACGTCCTCCCAGTGTTGCCGCTCGCCGCCGCGGAACACTTCGCTGTCGTAGGCACGCACGACTTCGGCGATGTCATCCTCCGTGTAGGTCTTCAGCGTGAGATGGTTGTACTTGCCCTTTTCCTTGGACCGGCCACGCTCCACGCGCATGCCCCAGGACTCCCCTTCGCAGATCACTTCGTCATTCTGGTCGACGAACATCACGGTGGAAATCTGCTGGAACATGCGACGGGAGAAGCTGCTCTTCTTCTCGATCATGTCCTTGAAGATCACGCGCACCCTGATCTCGTCGTTCCTGAACACCGGCCGGTTCCAGCGCCAGTCGATGCCGGCGAAGAAGGAATGCACACCCGGCAGCCCGCCGCGATAGCCACTGCTCAGCTTGTCGAAGGCGGCGAGTATCGTGGGCGGCCCCATCAGTTCGCCCCAGGAGGTGGCCTTGGCGTAGTCCACGTCGGTCCACAGGCGGTTCCTGTCGCCCATGGCCTCTGCCCAGTGGCGTATCGCATCGCGATTTGCCTCGGTCAGATAGGGTGCCGGCCGTTTGCCAATCTCGGTGCCAATGAGGGCACGCAGCTTCTGCAGGCCCTCTTCGCTGATGTCGACATGTTTTTCTGTGTCTGCCATTTCCACTGCTCCTTTTTGCATGGTCCTTCTGCATGGGCCTGCCTGCTGCAGGACCATGACTGTTCCTGAAGTTCAGTCTTCCACCACGTCCAGCCCGAGCTTCTCCGCCCTGGCCTTGCGGGCGTGGCGCATGTGGGCCGAAGCCCGCGCCCCGGCCTTCTCGCCATCGTGAGCGCTGATTGCCGTGACGATGCCGCTATGGTCGGCATGTGCCTTGCCAAGGCGCGCCGGACTGGCAAAAGTCGATCCGCTGAATCCGCGCTGCCAGTCGAGCAATTCCGTCCCTATGCGCTGGAGGAGCCGGTTGTGCGAACACTCGAACAAGGTGGCATGAAACTGCACGCTGAAATCGTGCTGACTGGTGAGATCCGTGGCATGGGCCATCTGCTCGTTCAGCCAGCGCAGCTGCGCCACCTCCGCCGGCGAGGCCAGCCTGGCCGCCAGTCTGGCCGCCAGGCCGTCCAGTTCTATCCGCACGGCGTAGAAATCCAGCACCTCGCGCTCGGACATGGAGCGCACCGTGAGGCCCTTTCGTGAAACACGCACTGCCAGCTGCTCGGCAGACAGTCGCATCAGTGCCTCGCGCACCGGCGTGCGGCTGACATTGAACTCGCGGGCGAGGTATTCCTCCCCGAGCTTGTCACCCGGCTTGAGTTCCCCGGAAATGATGGCCTGGCGCAGCGTGGCATGCACCGCATCAGCGGTCCCGAGGATGCGGGCGTTGTCCTCCCACAGCCGGTTGAGGGCCGACGATGCCTGCTGCTCGGTCTGCCAGCGCCGATAGGCACCCGCCTTCACATCGAGCTCGCGCAAGGCTGACGACAGGGTCACCCCACGCTTCACCCTGGAAGCCACCGCGCGAAACCGCGCAGTCGGCACCTTGGCAACGCTTTTCCTGCTGCGGCCGCTCAATGCCATGCTGCAGTCATTCCGATGCACCCATTCATGCGACTGCGACCCGGCCCTGCCCTGCGGCTCCCTCGGTCATGGTCATTGCGCCACCACGCCGCTGCGGCGTGCGACATCCGACCACCTCACCACCTCGGTCTTCAGCAATGCACTGAATTCCTCGGGCGTGCTGCCTACCGCGGTCACGCCGATCTTGGCCAGACTGGCCAGAACATCGGGCATCCTCAGCGCCCGCGCCATCTCGCCCTGTATGCGCGAGACGATGCGTGGCGGCGTCCCCCGGGGCGCAAGCGCGCCATGCCATGTCCCCGCCTCATAGCCGGGCAGCCCGCCCTCCTCCACCGTCGGCACGTCGGGCAGCGGCGAATAGCGCGCCTTTGAAGTGACACCAATGACGCGCACCTTGTTGGCCGAAATCAGCGGCAGCGCCTGGACCGGGCTGCCGAAGGTCATCGACACCACCCCGGACATCAGATCGGCGGTGGTCTGGGACTGCCCCTTGTAGGGTACATGAACGATGTCGAGCCCGGCCATGGTCTTGAACAGTTCGCCGGCCAGATGGTTGGACGCGCCTGCACCGGAGGAGGCGAAGCTCAGCTTGCCGGGTTGCGCTTTGGCCAGGGCGATCAATTCCTTCACCGTTTTCACCGGAACGACCTGACTGACCACCAGCACGAAGGGCGTGTTGGCGATCACCGTGATGGGCGCAAAGTCGGCCACCGGATCGTAAGGCAGGGACTTGTAGATGCTCGGGGCAATGGCGTGTGAGGCCGACACGTAAAGCATGGTGTAGCCATCGGGTGCAGCCTTCGCCGTCATGTTGCCGGCGATGGTGCCGCCGGCGCCGCCCTGGTTCTCGATGACCACAGGCTGTCCCCATGCCTCGGCCAGCTTGGCCGCGACGATGCGGGCAATGGTGTCGGTGGGCCCGCCGGCGCTGAAGCTCACGATCCAGCGGATGGGCTTGACCGGAAATTCCTGCGCAAAGGCCGGCGCCGCCATGCAAGCCACAGTGCATGCCGCCAGTGCAGTGACCACCGAACCCATCCTGTGTCTAAGAACCCCTAACAGAAGTGCCATTAGGTGCATCTGATGTCGGGGAGCGCGAGGGGAGTATCCCCTTGCATTGTTAGGCGCTCTAAGACTGCGGCCTGCCAACCAGCGTGCTGATCTCATGTTTCCTCCTTTGCTCATGCATTGGCGTGATCCGGATCGCTGCCCGGTTGTCACGTGGAAAAACGGCGCCCTGGAAGGAGTATTGGGGACCGGGCCCGATGCGGACCCGCGCCATCACGCTGCGACAAAGCCGCGGCGAAAACCACACACGCCTCCTTGCGCTTGCTGCACCTGTCGCTGTCCAGCCGAAGTACTTCAAGGCCGCCCGCGATCTTTTGTATACATTGCATTCACTGTACACTCGCCATCGCGGGTTTGGCAAGGCAGTCACTCCCGAAAGGACGAGGCGGACACATAAAAATGAATGATGGCAAATCACGCATTGCGCTGATGGAAGCGATCGACAAGGGTGCAACCATCCGGAAGACACCGTGCGGCGAAGGCAGCATGACCTGGCGCATCTGGGGCAGTGGCCCCGACCTGATCCTGCTGCATGGCAACCTGGGCTCCTGGAACCACTGGGTCTTCAATGTGCGTGCACTGGCGCAGCACTACCGGGTGATCGCCGGAGACATACCGGGTTTCGGCGACTCCGACCTGCCACCCGTGCCCTACTCGACCGAAAGCCTGGCGCGTATCGTGGCCGCCGGCATTGAGGACATTACCGGCAAGGACGCGCCGATACGCTTTGCCGGCTTCTCCTTCGGCAGCGGCGTGTCCTGCGAAGCGGCCAAGCTGCTGGGCGAGCGCGTGAAGCAGGTGGTGCTGGTTTCCGCCGGCAAGGACATGGAAGGGGTGACGCGCTTCGACATCCCCCCGTTTGCGCGGTGGCGCGATGCGAAGACCGAAGCGGAGCGGCGTGCCGCGCACCGGCGCAACCTGGAAGTCATCATGATCGGCGATCCGGCGAACATCGATGACCTGGCAGTGCACATCCAGGCCAGCAATGCAGAACGCTCCCGGCTGAGGATAGACATCATCAACAAGGGCCGAACCCACACCACCTGCACGCCCGGACTGACATGCGGGCTGGCGGCGATCTGGGGCGAAACGGATTCCACCATCGGACCCAACATGCATGAGCGGCCGCGCTGGCTGCACAGCCATCACCCGGATGCGAAATACGCCATCATTGCCAGTGCCGGGCATTGGTGCGCCTATGAGGCAGCGGACCGATTCAATGAGACCCTGCTGGGCTTGCTGGACACCTAGCGAAGCGACGCACGGGCGCCCCGTCGTGGGCACGCCCTGGAAAGACGCCTGCCGATGCGAGGGAGCATTCCAGCAAAGCAACTGAACGCCAGCCCCGCACAGACGGGCGGCAGCACCCACCGCAGGCGCCAACGCGCCCGCCCAAGGAGGATCGTTTGAACAAAGTCGTTTCCGGCCCGCTCAGCGGCATCACCATCGTCGATTTTTCACGTGTCCTCGCCGGCCCCTTCGCCACCCAGATATTCGGCGACCTGGGAGCGCAGGTCATCAAGGTGGAGGAACCCGGGGCGGGTGATGCCAGCCGCAACAACCCACCCTTTGCCGGCGGTGAAAGCCACTATTTCCTCTCCATCAACCGCAACAAGCAAAGCGTGGCCATCGACCTGAAACATCCGCAAGGCCGGCAGGTCGCGCTCGACCTCATGGCCAGGGCCGACGTGGTGATCGAGAACTTCCGGCCCAATGTCATGAAGAAACTGGGTCTGGACTACGACACGGTGAAAGAACGCAATGCAGGCATAGTCTATTGCTCCATTTCCGGATTCGGCCAGACCGGCCCGATGAGCGGCCTGCCGGCCTACAACGAGGTGATGCAGGCGCTCACCGGGTTGATGAGCATGAACGGCGAGGAGGACGGCCCGCCCATGAAGCTGGGCGTGCCCGTGGGTGACATGGGCGGCGGACTGTTTGCGGTGATCGGCATCCTTGCCGCCATCGCCGAGCGCAACAAGACCGGCAAGGGTCAATGGGTGGATGTCGCGCTCTACGACAGCATGGTGAGCTTCCTCGGCTACTTCGCCGGGCTGTATTTCATGACCGGCGAAAGCCCGAAGCGTGTCGGTTCGGGACACCATTCAATCGCCCCGTTGGGAGTATTCAAGGCCACTGACGGCTACATGGCCCTGAGCATATTCACCACCAAGTTCTGGCGCAATTTCTGCAAGGCTGTGGAGCGGCCCGATCTCGCCACTGATCCGCGCTTTGCCCGCGCCGGCGCACGCGTGGAGAACAAGCTGGTGCTGGATGATCTCATCAAGGAAATATTCGCCAGGCGCAGCCTCGCTGACTGGGATGGCCTGCTCACCAGCGCCGACGTGCCGCATGCGCGCGTGCGCAGCGTCGGCGAAGCGCTGGATGATCCGCACTCGCACCAGCGCAACATGGTGCTGGAGACCCAGCACCCGACCGCCGGCAAGGTGCGCAATGTCGGGCGCGCCATCAAGTTCTCGGGCCACGACGCCGCGGCGCCCCTGCTGCACGCGCCGCTGCTGGGCGGTGACACCGAAGCCGTGCTGCAGTCGCTGCTCGGGTACACCCGCGAGAAGGTGGACGAACTGCTGGAACAGAAGGCGGTGGCGAAATGGAGTGCGGATGACAAGCAGGGAGACAGACATGGCTGAGGCTTCCGGAACGGGCACGCCTGGGGCCACGCCGCGCGGTGTGGTCGAAGGCATACGCATCATCGACTTCAGCCAGTTTGCCGCCGGCCCCTGGTGCACCTCCCTGCTGGGCGACTTGGGTGCCGACATCATCAAGGTCGAACGGCCGGGGCGCGGGGATCCCTCGCGCGCCTTCGACACCCTGTTCGGACCGGGCAACAGCTCCTACTTCGCCGGAATGAACCGCAACAAGCGCAGCATTGCGCTGGACCTTTCCGGTGAATCAGGCCGTGCCGTGGCACGCCGCCTGATTGCCTCGGCCGACATCCTGATCGAGAACTTCCGGCCGGGCGTGATGGACAAGCTCGGCCTGGGCTACGAGGCCCTGCATGCGCAGTTTCCCCGCCTCATCTATTGCGGCATCAGCGCCTATGGCGAAGACGGTCCGCTGGTGCAGAAGCCAGGCATGGACGGCGTGGTGCAGGCCATGGGCGGCGTGATGGGACATACCGGCGAACCCGGCGGCTCGCCCTCGCGCATCGGAGTGCCCATCGCCGATTTCACCGCGGCCTTCCTGTCCCTGTCGGCCATCGCGCTGGCCCTGTTCGATCGCGAACGCACCGGCCGCGGGCAGAAGGTGAATGTGGCCCTGCTGGACGGACAGCTGGCGCTGTTCGCCAACCACATGCCCGGCTTTGCCGTGACCGGCAAGCCGGACAAACCCGCCGGCACCGCCCATCCGCAGATCGAGCCCTCACGCGTCTACTGCACCGGGTCGGGACACATGGTCGTGACCTGCTTCACCGAAGAGTTCTGGGGCCGCTTTGCCAGAACCATAGGCCTGCCCGAACTGCTGGATGACCCGCGCTTCAAGGACAACAGCGCACGGGTTGCCAACCGCACTGTGCTGACCGAACTGGTGGAAAAGGTCCTGACCACGCGGCCGACGGCGGAGTGGATAGACATCCTGGAACGCAATGACGTGCCCTGCACCCAGGTCAACATGCTCAAGGACCTGTTCACCAATCCTCAGGTGCTGGTCAATCGCATGATCGTGGATGCTCCCCACCCCACCGCAGGCACCGTCAAGGTGGTGGGCAATCCGCTCAAGTTCAGCGAATCTGCCGCGCGCATCACCCGCGGCGCTCCGGAACTGGGTGCGCAGTCCCGCGAAATCCTCGGCGAATGCGGCTTCACCGATGAGGAAGTGGCCAGGCTAATGCATGAGGGGACGGTGATCGGCACCGGCGATTGAACCGCCTCCCCCGGGCAACATCAGGCGATAAGATATTGATAATAATCTTCTAGCCCAACCTTTACTGATGATGCCTATCGATCTGAATTGATCATAATAATCCAGCCCATCCCAGGCCACCTACCCGATGGCGCACCGGCCGCAGGGCGGGCGCCCCGGTCAGAGGGGCACCGGCCTGTGCCTGCGTTCCCCGGTACGGCGGCAGCGGCCTGCCTCGCCGTTTTCGTGGATGGCTGCGCCCGCACGCCGCTGCCGGCCGTATCCGCCATCACCCAAATCCCGCTTGAGCGACAGGGAGCGGCCCGCAGACGGGCAGTACAACTCAGCCGCGGAAGGCCTGCGGGTTGATCATGTTGTCCGGCTGGCCTGAGGTCCAGGCATTGATCTGGTCAAAGATGTCACCGAACAGCACGTTGTAGGAATCGTATTCGACATAACCCAGATGGGGTGTGGCGACGATGTTGGGCAGGTTGATCAGTTCGTTCTTGGTGTCGCGCATCGGTTCCTCATCGAACACATCGATGCCGGCCATACCCGGCCGCCCCTTTTTCAGCGCTTCCAGCAAGGCGCCCGGTGCAATCAGTCCCGCGCGGCTGGTATTGATGATGACTGCGGAGGGCTTCATGCGCGCCAGTTCCGCCGGCCCGACGATGCCGCGGGTGGTATCGCGCAGGCGCATCTGCAGGCTGATGACATCGCATTCCTCGAAGAAGGCTTCCTTGCTTTTGGCCAGGGAATGGCCATCGGCCAGGGCCTGCTGGCTGGACGTCTCCCGGGACAGCACCTGCACCTTCATGCCGAAGGCCTTGCCATAGCCGGCCACCACGGCGCCGATCTTGCCGTAGCCGTAGATGCCTAGGGTTTTGCCCCTGAGCCCGTGGCCGACCTGGGTCTGCCAATTGCCGGCTTTGAGTTCGGCCATCTGCTGGGGAATGCGGCGCACGCAGGCCAGCAGCAGCCCCCAGGCCAGTTCAGCGGTGGATGTATTGGGAACGCCATGATGCTGGCTGGCACACAGGAGCACCCCCTTGGCGGTGCAGGCCTCCACGTCGATGTGCGGATAGTCACCGCGGGCGCTGATCAGTTTCAGCTTGTCCAGCCGCTGGATCAGCGGTGCACGGATGGGCGTGCGCTCGCGGATGGTCACCAGCACTTCGGTATCCTTCAGCCGCTCGGCCAGGAGGTCGGTGTCCTTGGTGTGGTCGTGCCAGATCTTGACGTCATGCGAGGCGATCTTGGCGAACGCCGGCAGATTGCGCACCGTGTCGGTGTAGTCATCCAGAATGCTGATCTTCATGGCCTCTCCTGCCTCTCGAGTAGTTTGTTTCAATGCGGCTCAAGCCGCAATCGGTGGTCGCATCGGCGCCCGGTGCAACGGGCAATTTGCCGTCCCGCGCGCTCCCGTGCCCCGGTCATGAACGGGGCTCCACCATGGCTTCCCGCAACGGGCGGCCATGTTAGCCGGATTCGATGGCGCCAAGGAATTGAATTAAAATTCAAGCATGATCCGGGCTCCGCAGGCAGAAGGCGGATCTGGATCGGCCCGCAGTTTTCCCGCACGGATTCCCCGGCAGTTTTCCAGGATCACCCCGGCTTCAGTCTTGCCAGACGAAACCGGCCATCCGCCCATCCGGGCTGTGCACAAGGGCATCAACCCAAAACATCCCAGAGGAGGAATCATGGCGAACAAAGCAGTCGTAATGCAGATCCTGGAGAGCCTGGCTGAAGCCGGTGTGGACAAGATCTTCGGCATCGCTGGCGGCGGTCCCACCGCCGACATGGTCAGCCTGGCTCCCAGGGTCGGCATCGATTTCGTCCTCACCCAGCATGAGACCTCCGCCGTCATCACCGCCGGCATTTACGGCCAGATGAAGGGTACCGTGGGCGTGGCCGTCAGCGCCATCGGACCGGGCGTTTCCAACTTCGCCAATGGCACCGCACAGGCCTGGTGCGACCGCCTGCCCGTGCTGATGTTCGCCGACCGCTACTCCGGCGGCGTGCATGAAGTCGCCTTGCGCCAGCAGTTCGACCACCTCGCTTTCATGAAGCCCATCACCAAGGCGCAGATCGTGCTGCACGAAGACACCTTCATGACCGGCATGCGCCGCGCCGTGCGCACCGCCCTGTCCGAGCGCCAGGGCCCGGTGTTCATCGACTTCCCCGGCAATGTCGCCAACAAGCAGGTGCCCCAGCAGGTCTACCGGCTGAAGAAGGCCGGCGGCAACAATGACGCCGGCGCACTGATCGCCGAAGCGGACCTGAAGACCGCGGCAAAACGCCTGTCCCGCAGCAAGAACCCGCTGATCCTGGCCGGCATCGGCGCCATGAACCTCAAGCCCGGCGTGCTGGCCAGGCTGGCCGCCGCCTACAAGGCGCCGGTCCTGACCTCACCCAAGGCCAAGGGCGCCATCGCCACCAATGACCCGTGGTGCGCCGGCGTGTTCATGGGCGGCAAGCTGGAGCAGGTGCTGCTCGACCGCGCCGACACCATCTTCTTTGTCGGCTACGACCCGGTGGAACTGCTGCCCAAGCCCTGGTCGATGTCCACCTTCGTGGTCTCGCTGGACACCGTCGTCAACAACGAACAGACCTTCCGTTCCGACATCGAACTTACCGGCGAGATGGGCGATGCCACCGTGCGCCTGGCGCGGGCAGCCTCCGGTGTGGCCTCCACCTGGAACAAGCAGGAAGTGGACGATTTCAAGCGCCACGTCACCAAGGCCATCGACGTCAAGGTAAAGGGCATGTCGCCCAATGCCGTGATCCTTGCAACCCGCAAGGCGACGCCCAAGGATGCCATCATGGTCACCGACGTGGGTGCCAACAAGCTGCTCGTCGTGGAGCTGTGGGAGACCTACAAGGCCAATGACTTCCTCATGTCCAACGGACTGGCGACCATGGGCTACTGCCTGCCGGCCGCCATCGCCGCCAAGATGGCCCACCCGGATCGTCCGGTGGTCTGCCTGTGCGGCGATGCCGGCTTCATGATGCGCCTGCCGGAACTGATGACGGTCAGGGCCCTCAAGCAGAAGATCGTGTTCGTGATCTTCGCCGATGACGGCCACAGCCTCATCCTGTCCAAGCAGGAGATCAAGGGGCTGCCGCGCTACGGCATGGAATTCCCGCGGCCCAACTACCAGGCCATGGCCAAGACCTTCGGCATGAATGGCGTGACCGTCGCCGACCCCGTGGCACTCAGGCAGGCCATCGGCGCGGCGTTGAAGCACGACACCAGCACCATCATCGAGGCACGCATCGATCCGAGCGGCTATGCACGGGTGTTCGACATCATCCGCGAGCTGTAACCACACCGTCCACCCGAAAGGCACACCATGCTGATCAATGGCGAATGGATCACCCAATCTTCGCAGAAACTGGAGTCCGTCAATCCAGCCACCGGTAGCATCAACCATGAGGTCATCGCCGCGGAGAAGTCGCATGTCGACCAGGCGGTCACGGCGGCGCGCGAGGCGGCAGCCAAGTCGAGCTGGCGCAACATGCTGCCGCACCAGCGCGCGGCCATCCTCTACAAGATATCCGAGGGGATGACGGCCAACGCCGACACCTTCGCGCGCCTGCAGATGCTGGAGAACGGCAAGGTCTGGAAAGAGTGCGTGGCCCAGGTGGCCGGCGCTGCCGCAACCTTCCGTTACTACGCCGGCGTGTGCGAAACACTGGGTTCCGAGCTGACCCCAGCGCGCGGCAACTACATGTCGATGTCGGTGTACGAGCCCTACGGCGTGGTCGCGGCGATCACGCCCTGGAACTCGCCCATGACCATGGAGGCGCAGAAGGTGGCCCCGGCACTGGCCGCCGGTAACGCGGTCATCCTCAAGCCTTCGGAAGTCACACCCTCGCCCGCACTGGAACTGGGACGTGTGGCCCTGGCCGCCGGCCTGCCCCCGGGACTGCTGAACGTGCTGCCGGGCACCGGTGCCATTGCCGGCGCAGGGCTGGTCGAGCATCCGGGCGTCAAGATGGTGTCCTTCACCGGCGGCACTGAAAGCGGCCGTCGCATCGGCGTGATGGCAGCACAGAAGCTCATGCCGGTGGCACTGGAGCTGGGTGGCAAATCACCGCACATCATTTTCGAGGATGCCGACATCAAGGCTGCCGTCGCCTCTGTGGTGGGGGGCATCTTCGAAGGCACCGGGCAATCCTGCGTCGCCGGCTCGCGCCTGTTCGTGCAGCGCAAGGTGCATGACCAGGTGGTAGACATGTTGAAGCAGATTGCCACCACGCTGAAGGTGGACCTGCCTGACACCCCGGGCGCGGAGATGGGGCCGGTGGCCTCCTTCGCACACCGCGACAAGATCGAGAAGATGGTGGAGGACGCGCGCAAGGCCGGCGCCGACATCCTGGCCGGCGGCGCCCGCCCCTCGGACAGCCGGCTGGCCAAAGGCTCTTTCTACCTGCCCACCCTGATCGGCGGCATCACCAACCGCGCCGCCATTGCGCAGCAGGAAATCTTCGGCCCGGTGCTGTGCATCCTGCCTTTCGATGACGAAGAGGATCTCGTCGCGCAGGCCAACGACACCACCTATGGCCTGGCATCGGGCATCTGGACTTCGGACTTCCGCCGCGCCTGGCGGGTGGCCCGTCGCCTGGAAGCCGGCACCGTCTGGATCAACACCTACAAGCAGCTGTCCATTGCCACGCCCTTCGGCGGCTTCAAGGACAGCGGCATCGGTCGCGAGAAGGGCATCAACGGCGTGCGCCTGTACCAGCAGTCCAAGGGCATCTACTTCGGGCTGGACTGAGCAGGCATTGCTCATGAAAAAGGCCGGGCATGCCCGGCCTTTTTGTTGCGGCTCCAGCCAATCAAATGCCGCTCACGACCCCAGCAACACCCCGCCGTTGACATGCATGGTCTGACCGGTGATGAAGGCGCCCTTTGAGGTGCATAGGAAATGCACCATGGCGGCGATCTCCTCCGGCTCCCCCTGGCGTCCGAGCGGCACATTGCCTGCAGGGGTGATCTGCTTCGCACGATGGCTGGGCCGGGCAGTGTTGATGGGGCCGGGGGACACGCAATTCACGCGTATTCCATGCGGGGCCAGTTCCTTGGCCAGCGCCCGCGTCATGCCGACCATGCCATGCTTGGCCACCGAACCATTGACCCGGCCGACGGCACCGGCAATGGCACCGGCGCCGCCCAGCATGACGATGTTGCCGCCGCCTGCCTTGATCATGTGGGGCACGCAGTTCTTCACGCAATGAAATGATCCATCCAGCGAGATAGACAGCGGATAACGCCACTGCTCGAAACTCATCTCCATGAACGGCGTTTCCTTGCGATAGGAAGCGTTGAGCACCAGCGTGTCCAGTCGTCCGAATGCCTTCACGATGTCCTGAACCATGGTTTCGACGGCGCCGGCATCGGTGATGTCAGCCATGAACAGGCCTGCCTGCCCGCCCGCATCGATGATCTCCTTGACGACCTTTTCGCCGTCCTCGCGCGACGAAAGTGCATTCACCGCGACGGTGGCACCGTCGGCCGCAAAAGCCAGGGCGGTGGCACGCCCGATGTTCTTCGCCGCCCCGGTGATCAGGACGACCTTGCCCGACAGTTCCTTGTGGTTCATGAACACCCCTCCTCATGTTTTTCGTTTCGACCAGTGTATCGAAATGCCGAAAACCTGGGGATCAGACCCGGCAGGGCAGCAATGGAAAAGGCCGGGCTAGGCCCGGCCTTTTTCAATCTTCGAGCTTCAGCTCAATGGCCGCCTACCGGCTCGCCATCCAGCTTGATCACACCTTCGGCTTCAAGGCGGTCGATGTCGCGGCGGGCATAGCCCAGTTCCATCATCACTTCAGGAGTGTCCACACCGATGCGCTGCTTGCCCAGCCAGCGGATGTTGCCCGGATTGCGCGTGAACTTGGGCACGATGTTCTGCAGCCTCACCTTGCCCAGGTCCGGGTCCTGGATCTCGCGCAGCGTGCCGCGATGCTTCACCTGCGGATCCTCAAAGATCTGCGCCACGTCGCAGATCGGGCCGGCCACCACGTCTGCCTTGTGGAAGTGGTCGAGGACAAAGTCCTGGTCATGCTGGCGTATCCAGTCGGCAATGCCGCCATCGATCTCGTCGATGCGCCTGAAGCGCTGGGGATTGGTGCCCAGCGTGGGGTCCTCGGCCCAGTCCGGCCGGCCGATGGCACGGAACAGCCTGGGCGCGATGGAATTTGCAGCAGAAGACACCGCCACCCACTTGTTGTCCTTGGTGCGATAGGCGTTGCGCGGCACCGTCCAGGTGGAGCGATTGCCACGGCGGCTGGTGATATGACCGAGCTGGTCATAGTCGATGACCATGGAACCGAGGATGGACATCAGCGGTTCGTACAGGCTGATGTCGATCTCGTCGCCGAGGCCGCTCTTCTCGCGGTTCAGCAGCGCCGCCAGCACCGCGTAGGCGCCGGTGATCGCGGCCACGCCATCGGCAATGGGTACCGAGGGTAATGTCGGGGGACCGTCCTTCTCGCCGGTGATATGGGCAAAGCCGCTGAAGGCCTCAGCCAGTGTGCCCATGCCCGGACGCCGACTGTAGGGACCGGTCTGGCCATAGCCGCTGATGTGCAGCATCACCAGTCCCTTGTTGGTCTTGCTCAGGGTTTCGTAGTCCAGGCCCCACTGCTTCATGCGGCCAGGGCGAAAATTCTCGACGAAGACATCGGCCGTGCCCACCAGCTTGCGCACGATTTCCGCGCCCTCGGGCTTGCTGACATTGACCGAGATCATGCGCTTGTTACGCGAGGAAACCGCCCACCACACGCCCTTGCCGTTCTTGAACTTGCCGGTCAGACGCACGTCATCGCCATCCGGATGCTCGACCTTGATCACGTCGGCACCGAGGTCGCCCAGGAGGGTGCAGACCAGCGGACCGGCGAAGATCATGCCCAGGTCGACTACGCGAAAACCGACCAGCGGCCCCTGCGGCTTGGGGCCAGCTTTGCCATAGGACCTGGCCCTGGGACCGGACTTGGCCCCGGACCTGGACCTGTCGGCCGGCTTCGACGCCTTTTTGAGCGGCGCCGGCTTGCGCTTCGGCGCCGGCCTGGTGGCCTTGCCTGCGCTGGTCACCTTGCGTGCGGGTGCGGGTTTGCCTGCAGGCCTGGACCGGGCCGCAGATTTCACCTTCGTTGCCGGCTTCGCCTTCGTGGCCGACTTTACCTTCGTGGCCGGCTTTACCTTCGTGGCCGGCCTTACCTTCGTGGCCGGCTTCGCCTTCGTGACCGGCTTTACCTTGGTAACTGGTTTCGCCTTCGTTGCAGGTTTGGCCTTGCCCGCCTGTTTCGTCTTTTTCTTCACTGCCATGTTGTTCCTGATGTCCTGTGTTGTGCCGAAGGCAAGACTACTTGAGCAGGCTGCGCGCGATCAGCATGCGCTGGATCTCGTCCGTACCGCCGCCGATGCGGGTATGGCGGAGCAGGCGGTAGAACAGCGTGTACGGCAGGTCGAGCGACTCGCCCATGGCACCATGGATCTGGATGGCGTCATCCATGCATTCCTCACCCCAGGTAGCGGAGGTCAGTTTGACCAGCGAAGCCTGCGTGCGCACATCCTCGCCGTTGTCGGCCTTGGCGCAGTTCTCGTAGATCATGGCGCGCAGCGCGTTGATCTTGATGTACATGTCCACCAGCTTCCACTGGATGGCCTGGCGCTCGGCGATGGGCTTGCCGAAGGTGACGCGCTGCTTGGACCACTCGATGCAGTCGTGCAGGCCGCGGATCATCTTGCCCAGGGCAAGCGGACCACGCAGCAGGCGGTCATGGATGGTGAGCCACTGCTGGCCGAGGCTGAAGCCGCCGCCCACTTCGCCCAGCACGTTGGCATGCGGCACCCGCACGTTGTCCATGTTCACCACGTACTGCGCCGAGCCATGCCAGGTGCGGATACCCTTGGGATCGATGGACAGACCCGGCGCATCCCGGTCCAACAGGAACATGGTGATGCCACCACGCTGGCGCTTGGTCGGATCAGTCACTGCCTGCAGCATGATGAAGTCGGACTGATGCGCCATCGAGATCCACATCTTGGTCCCGTTGAGAACCCAGAAGTCACCATCACGCACGGCCTTGGTGCTCATCATGCCACCGGGGTCGGAGCCGGCGCCCGGCTCGGTCTGGCCGAAGCTGGTGTTCTTCTGCCCCTCGATCACGGGCTTCAGGTACTTCTCGACCTGATCGCCCTTGCAGGCGTACAGAATGTTGGCCACATGGGCCACCGGCAACGGCACGGCACAGTAATTCAGTTCTTCCAGGATGACAGCGCGGGCCAGCAGCGAAATGCCCATGCCACCGTATTGCTCCGGCACCATCACGTACCACAGGCCGGTGTCGCGCGACACCTTCTCCAGGCGCGCGGCGACCTCCTTGCCGAACACGTTCTTGACCTTGATCGACTCCTTCATGCCCAGGGCATGGCCGGGATGCGGCAGGTACTCGCGCTCCAGCGGCATCAGTTCCTCGCGGCACACCTTGCGGGCCAGCAAGCGGAACTCCTCCACTTCGGGGGGCAGTTGGTAAAGCTGATTCGGGTGAAGTTCTTCCACGGTGTGCTCCTCAGGGTTGGGCGGCGCGTCTGCGCCGGTTATTTTGGTCGGGTGCCGGCGCTGATTGCTGCGCCGGCTAAACAGGCATTGCTAACACCCGGGCGGGGCTTCAGGCCCGGGGCGGCACGAAGGGATAGGGCACCGGCTTGCCATTGCGGTAGGGTACCGCCACCGTGGCTTTGCCCGGGGTGGACTCCTTGCCCTGGTCATTGACGATGCCGATGTCCAGCTCCACCAGGCCGTAATCCGGGGTATCACGCCTGGCCGTGACCTTGCCCCAGATGGTGAGCGTCTCGCCCACCAGGTTCATCGCCCGGAACTGGTAGTTGAGCTTCCACACCCAGCCGTTCAGGCCGACCCAGTCCTTGAGCAGTTGCGCCAGCCATTGCTGCTTGAACGAACCGTTCAGCAGCACGCCGGGCAGCTTGTCGTGGTTGACGGCAAACGGGGTGTCGTAGTGGATCTTGTGCCAGTTCTCCATGGTGGCCGACCAGCGCATGATGTGCGCTGTGGTCATCGGTCCCTTGGTGAGACTGGGTACTTCCATGCCGACTTCGACATCTTCGAAGTAGAGCTGCTTGTTTGCGTCGATCATTTTTTCACCGGCCTCCTGATGCGGGTGTGGCGCTGCCGCGCCAGCAGTTCGCCATCGCCCGTCATGTAGTCGGTCTCGCTGACGATGAGGATGATGGGCCCCTTGCTCGTCTCCTTCTCGGTGATGCTGGCATAGCGCGCGCGCAACTTCACCGTTTCACCGTGGCGTGCCAGGCGGAAAAATTCGATTTCGGATCCGCCGTTCATCACCGGCATGTGGCTGAGGGGCTCGATCTCGGGCAGCCCACCACGCACCTTGAGCGCGCCGTCGTAGTCAGGGTCCTTGGCGTTGGCCTCGACCGGATCCTGCGTGCCATAGGCGCGGCGGAACATGTGGATGGGAAAGAAAGGCTGTGCCACCGGGCCGCCATAACGCTTGTTGGCCTCACAGGCTTCCCAGTAGATGGGATCTTCATCACCGATTGCCTGGGCATGGCGGCGTATCTGGCCGCGCTCCACCGGATCAACCGCGATCTCGATCTCCGACTCGACCCCGACATACTTCAGGGCGGCTTCGGGCAGAATGGACATGGATTCCCCTGTTCACTGTTTTTCGCTGGCTGCTACTGAACCGAGACGGACCTACGCGGGAGCACTGCAATCCTGCTGCAGCCTTGCACAAGACCGCCCACTGCCCACCGGATGGACATCCGCCACGACTTGCCGGTGCTGTCCCGGATCCTGCAATGCACACCGTGCGAAGGATGGAAATCGACTTTCGGGCAGCCTGGCCTGTGGGGTCATGCTGCAGGCGCCGATGGGAGTTGCTGTAGTGGCTATTGTCGCTGTTGTCGCTAGTCTGCACGTTTCTTCGGTCAACCCGTTCCATCCTGTCCGCTCCCGCCCCCACCGGAAGATTTCATCGAAAGGCCACGACGAACGCTGATCGAACGCTGATAGAACCCTGAAATTATACGGAATTTCTGGCAATCAGGTCAAGGCAGAGAGGCGTCGCAGAGACACCATGCCGGTGCCAAAGAAGGCAGCACATCCTGCAGTATACTTCCGCCTTCCAACCGGTCATCAACCCGGCATTCGATATGTGACCATCTGCCACGGGCCGCGACCGGAACATGAATTCCACCTGCATTGCATTCACTGAGGAGTTGTCACCATGTCCGATCTTCCCCGCTCCATACGTATCACCGAAGAAGGTCCCCGCGAGGGCTTCCAGATCGAACCCGGTCCGATTCCCACTGCACGCAAGATCGAGTTCATCAACGCCCTGGGCCAGACCGGCCTGAAGCGCATCCAGACGGCCTCTTTCGTCAATCCCAAGCGGGTGCCCGGCTGGGCAGACGCCGACGCCGTGGTGGACGGCATCATTCCGGTGGCGGGCGTGCAGTTCGCCGGACTGTGGCTGAACGAGCAGGGCCTGCAGCGCGCCCTCACCCACAAGGACAAGCTCTACATCGACGGCAAGATCAACATGTATCCGTCCGATGCCTTCCTCAAGCGCAACAACAACCAGACCCAGGAAGGCTATCGCGCCGAGGTGATCAAGTTCGTTGCCACCTGCAAGGCCAATGGGCTGCCGGTCGATCGGGGTTCCATCTCCTCCGCCTTCGGCTGCAACTTCGAGGGTGACATCTCGGCCAAGACCGTGGTCAAGCTGGTCGGCGATCTGCTGGAACTGGCCGCCACCCAGGACCTGAAAATCGTGGAAGTTTCGCTGGCCGACACCATGGCCTGGGGCACCCCGCTTTCCATCAAGCGCACCGTGGGCGCAGTGCGCGAGAAGTTTCCCGAGCTCGCCCTCAAGCTGCACCTGCATGACACCCGCGGCATGGGCATCGCCAATGCCTTCGCCGGCCTGGAAATGGGCGTGGACCGTTACGACTCGGCCGTTGCCGGCCTGGGTGGCTGCCCATTTGCCAAGCACAAGGGTGCTGCCGGCAACGTCTGCACCGAAGACATCGTCTTCATGTGCAACGAGATGGGCATCGAGACCGGCGTCGACCTGGACAAGCTGATCGAGTGCGCTCTCATGGCCGAGGATATCGTCGGCCATCCGCTGCCGGGCAGCGTCAAGCAGGGCGGCACGCTGCAGTCCCTGCGCGCCAAGGCTGCGCAGGCCAAGGCTGCCTAGCAACGCGCCGCCTCAGGAATCCGGCAGCATGGCTGCCGGATTTTTTTTGCCTGCCGCTCGTCCACATCACTGCGGGCCCGGAGGCTCGCACGCAAATCGGAACACAATCTCCGGATGAGGCGGCAGACATTTTCGTTTAAGCTTTTGCGACAAATCGATAACCCGGAGAACCCAATGAATACTCGCATCCAGGCGACCCTGATCGCCGCAGCCTGCCTGGCGGCCTTCGCCGCCCAGTCCCAGGCACAAGCCCAGGAAAAGCGCCAGATTGCACCCGGCTTTCCCTCCAAACCGATCAAGCTGGTGACCACCGTCACGGCCGGCGGCGGTCTGGACTTCATCACGCGCACTTTGGCCGCCAAGCTGGGTGAGCGCCTGCCGGTTGCCGTCGTGGTCGAGAACGTCAGTGGCGCCAACGGCATCATCGCCGTCAACATGACCGTGAACGCCCCGCCCGATGGCCACCTGCTGCTCAGCACCGGCGGCTCGACCGCCATCAACGCAGTGTTCAAGAAGTTCGACCGTGACGTCAAAACCGCGCTGGCGCCGGTGGCGCAGGTGAGCTTCCAGCCTTACGTGCTCTATGCGCCGCTCAACAGTCCGGCCAACAACTTCAAGGAATTCGTCGATTACGTGCGCAAGAATCCGGGCAAGATCAGTTATGGCTCGACCGGCGTAGGCTCGGTGATCCATCTGGGTACCGCGCTGATGGCCCACTCCCTGGGCCTGGACATGGTGCATATCCCCTACAAGGGGTCTGCAGCCCCGATGGTCGATCTCGCCTCTGGCCGGCTCACCGCCTACATCGGCTCCTATGTCTCCGGTGCTGCTGCAGTGAAAAGCGGAAAGCTCAAGGCCTTCGCCGTCACCGGACCGCAGCGCATGGCCGAACTGCCGGATGTGCCGACGGTCGCCGAATCAGGCGTTCCCGGTTACGATCTCACCAACACTTACACGCTGTACACCGCCGGCGCAACGCCCGTGGCCATCATCCATGCGCTGAACAAGGAAGTAGCCCAGGCGCTCACCGATGCGGACCTGCGCAAGAAGTTTTTGAACGACAACTCCACCCCGGCGCCACCGCGGTCTCCGGATGAACTGCGCAAGATTTTCCTGGGCGAAATGGAGAAGTGGGATGGCGTGGTGAAGCGGGCCAACATCAAGCTGGAGGAATAGGAGGGCCCAACAATGCGAGGGGACACATCCCCTCGCGCTCCCCTGAATCAGGGCGCCTCACGGCAATCCTGTCAGGCGCTCTAAGGCAGCAGTCCTGCATGGCGGGCCGCAGGGCGGCCTGCCATTGGCTCCCGACTAGTCGGCCCGGATGTTGTTGTCCCTGACGATGGGCGCCCAGCGCGCACGCTCCTCCAGCATGATGCGGCGCGCTTCCTCCCCGGTACCGGGCATGGCCACCACGGCCTGCTTGGCGAACTGCGCCACCAGCTCGGGCGCACTCAGGGCGGCCTTCACCACCTGCGTGATGCGGGCGGATATGGGAGCAGGCAGCCCCGCCGGCCCCACCAGTCCTGAATAATTGTCGGACAGCACTTTCGGATAACCCGCTTCGGCCGTGGTGGGCACATCCGGAAACACCGCCAGGCGGCGCGCGCTGGTCACGGCGATTGGCCTCATGCTGCCCGAGGTGATGTGTGACTGCACGCCCACCGCATCCGCCAGTATCAGTTGCACCCGTCCGCCCAGCAAATCGGTGATCGCCGGCCCTATGCCCTTGTAGGGCACATGCAGCATCTCAATTTTCGCCTCGACCTTGAGCAGTTCCAGGCCCAGTCGCGTGATGGAGCTGGTGCCGGCGGAACCGAAGCTCAACTTCTTCGGGTCGGCCCGGGCCTCGCGCACGATGTCCTGCACCGTGGCCAATCCGGTCTTGGGTGTAGTGACGATGATCTCCGGCGAGTTGCTCAGCAGCGCCAGGAAATCCAGTTCCTTGTCGTTGAACGGCGGCACATCGAAGACCAGCGGGGCGAGGGCAAATGCGGATATCCCGGTCACCCCTATCGTGTAGCCATCCTTGGGGGCCTTGGCCACCAGTGCAGCGCCCACCGCCCCGCCGCCGCCACCGAAGAATTCGACCACCATGGGCTGGCCCAACTGCGTGGACAGGGCCTGCGCGATCAGCCGCCCGCGGATTTCGGCCGGGCCACCGGGCGCATAGAACAGGATGAAGCGCACCGGCTTGGTCGGATAGGCGGCGGTCTGCGCGCGGGCGACAGTGCCCAGGCTGCCGAGGACCAACAGGATCAGCATCAGGAAACGGGACCAGCTGCGTTGGGTCATGTGTATGGCTCCTGCCATGTGGACGGGATTGCGGGGGTTGCTGCGGATACGGCCTCAATCGGTACGGATACCGGCCTCACGGATGATGGGCTCGAGCTTGGCGACTTCGCCCTTGATGAAATTGCCCAGGTCCTCGGGCGTGCCCCCGCGCCTGGGCAGCAGGCCCAGGTCATCCAGCCGCTTGCTGCCCTCGGGGGAGGCGATATAGGCATTGGTCACCGCGTTCATGGCATCGATGATGGGCCGCGGCGTAGCGGCCGGCGCGGACAAGGCATACCAGGTGGACATCTCGATATTGGGAAAGCCGGCCTCGCGCGTGGTGGGCACATCGGGCAGTGTCTGCGAGCGCTGTGCGCTGGTCACCACCAGCGAGCGCAGCTTGCCCCCACGCACCAGTCCCAGATTGGGCGGCACCGTGTCGATGCTCATGCCCACCTGCCCGCCGACCACAGCCTGGCCGGTGGCAGCCGACCCCTTGAAGGGAATGTGGTTGAGGCTGATGGCACCCAGTTTCTGCAGCAACTCACCGGTGAGATGCGCGGGTGTGGCCATGCCGGGTGTGCCGTAATCGAGCTTGCCCGGATTGGCCCTGGCATGCCTCACCACGTCAGCCAGATTCTGGAAAGGTGAGCCCGCCGGCACGAAAAGCGAGATCGGCGCCTGCCCGATCATCACCACCGGGGCGAGGTCGCGCACCGGGTTGTACTGGATGTCCTTCTGCGTCATGGGTGCCGTCACGCCGGGGCCGACCTGGATCAGCACATAGGTATAGCCATCCGGGGCGGACTTCACGACGTAGTAGGTGCCGATGGCGCCAGTGGCACCGGCGCGGTTATCGATGATCACCGGCTGCCCGTGCCGCCGGGTGATGGCCTCTCCGAGTCCGCGCGAAACGATGTCGCCGCCACCGCCGGGCGGCATGGGCACGACGATACGGATGGGTTTGCTGGGCCAGTTACCGGACGGATTTGCCGCTGAACCACCGGCCTGACCCAGGCTGATCCCGGAATGGATCGCCGCGCTCAGGGCGATGGCCACCATGCAAGATGTGCGCTGTCCAAACGTCAACGTCACTGGCAGTCCTCCCGATACATGGAACCGCAATCCCCGCCGGCCGGCATGCGTGGCCAGAACCGGTCGGGACAGACAGGTCGCGACCGCTCAGGCCGTTTCCATCACCGCCACGTTCGATGCGACCTTGAAGTCCATTTCGGTCAGCGTGCGGATCTCGTCTACGGTGAACCCGGGCGCCATGGCTTCCAGCACATAACCCCCGTCGACCAGATGGAACACGGCCAGGTCGGTGACCACCCAGTTGGCGCGCCGGCGCGCCGTGAGCGGCAGCTTGCAGCGCTTGCGCAGCTTGGGCCGGTCCTTGCTGTCGCGATGCTCGAGCACGATGATGAGTTCGCAGTCGCCAGCCACCAGGTCCATGGCCCCACCGATGCCGCCACGACGAGCGTCGGAGGTGCTCCAGTTGGCCACATTGCCCTCTTCATCCACCTCATAGGCGCCCAGTATCACCGTGTCGATATGGCCGCCACGCGCCATCTCGAAGGAGGTGACGCTGTCGAAGAAGGAGGTGCCCTTGATGGCCTGCACGAACTGCCCGCCGGCGTTGTACACATCCGGATCGATAGCATCGCCGGTGACGGTGCCGCCATAGCCCAGCACGCCGTTCTCCGCATGCAGCCAGATGCCACGCCCGGCGATGAAGTTCGACACCTCGGTGGGGATGCCGGTGCCCAGGTTCACGTAACTTTCGTCACGCAGGATCTTCGCCGCGTTCTTGGAGATCGCAGCACGGGTCACCGCCGGCTTGCCCAGATAGCTGCGGGCGGTGTCGGCCGACCGCTTGCCACTCCGGGTCAGGGTCCGTGCATCGATGTGGATCTCGTTCTTGATCACGCGGTCGATGAAGATGCCGGGCAGGTCGATCAGTTCCGGCGGCAGTTCGCCCGTCTCGACGATCTCGTCCACCTCGATGATGGCCACCCTGGCCGCCTTGGCGAAGGACGGGTTGAAGTTGCGCGCACCGCCGCGGAACTGCACATTGCCGGCGCGATCGGCGCGATAACCCGAGAGCAGTGCGTAGTCAAGATGGATGGCATGCTCGAGCACATGCTTCCTGCCGTTGAAGTAGCGCACTTCCTTGCCGTCGGCGAGGTCGGTGTCGGCGGCCGTGGGCGACCAGAAGGCGGGGATGCCGGCGCCACCGGCGCGGCAGCGCTCCACCAGTATCCCCTGCGGAACCAGTTCCACCTCCAGTTTGCCGGCGAGGATGCGCTCCTCGGCGGCGGTCATGATGTTGGGGCGCACCGAGAAGGCCACCTGAATCTTGGCGACCTGGTTGTTCTCCACCAGCATCTGGCCCTTCTCGCCGGCATTGCCCAGGGAGTTGCAGACCAGCGTCAGTTCTTTGGTGCCGCGCTCGCGCAATTCGCGTATCAGGGTGTTGGGAAAGCGATGGCCGAGTCCGAATCCGGCCAGTGCAACGCTTGCGCCGTCCGGCATGTCGGCGAGGGCTTCCTTGGCTGATGCAACTACCTTGTCCATGATGGTGACCTGTCAGTGATGTGTTTCGTTGAGTGTGCGGCGCCACCGGTCCGGTGTGCCGCTGCCTTGGTTGATGCCGGATGCAGTCCGCCATGCCACAGGAACGGGAAGCCTCCAGGCAGCATCAGAACTTGAACAGCTTTGCCGGATTGTCGGCGAACACCTTGCGGCGGATGGTTTCGTCGTTGCTGGTCCACTCGTCGAACTTGTCGATGAGCCAGCCCACATGCGGGGAGTTGTCGTACATGCGCAGGTAAGGCCAGTCACTGCCCCACACCAGCTGGTCGGGGTTGGCCTTGATCATGGCATCGTGGAAGGGCCGCACGTCCTCGTAATCGGCGTAGCGCTTGGTCACGCGGTTGGCGGACAGCTTGATCCAGATGCGGCCGTCCTTGAGCATGTCCATCAGCGACTTGAAGGCCGGGTCATTGACGTTCTTGTTCACGTCGATGCCGGCCATGTGGTCGAGCACGATGGGGATGCCGGTCTTTTCCAGATCCTTGGCGCCCGCAACGATCAACTCGGTGCTGGCCCAGACCTGCGCCTGCCAGCCCAGCGCCTTGAAGCGCGACGCCACGGCCATCAGGGTGTCCATGCCCACCGCGCCCAGCGCCGCAGCGGCGGCGGCATTGTGTGCCGTGGCCATCTTGAAACGCGCGCCACGCATGCCGCGGCGGTTCATGTCCTCCAGTTCCTGGTCGGTGACCTGGGGATCGATGACGGCGATACCGCGCAGGTTCTTCGCCCGATCCAGCGCATCCAGGGTGGCGCTGGCATCGAAGCCGAGGAACACCGAGGCATGCACCGGGGTGCCATGGGCAAAACCCACGCGCTTGAGCATGCCGGTGTAGAGATCGAAGCCCGCCTCGGCTGGCGTGTAGGCGCGATCCCTGTGCGCCGGAAATTGATCATAGGGCCCGAAGACGTGGGCATGCGCGTCGCAGGCCCCGGCCGGCAGCGGCTTCTTCGGCGCGTTCGGAGTCACCACGGGGGCGGGGTTTTCGTAGTCAGCTTTCATGCGCTTG
>CANJJT010000020.1:0-53416 GCA_947474715.1 Betaproteobacteria bacterium | reverse complement strand
TCGTCGCTTGCAGGCACCCGGCCTGCGGCGCTCCTCGCGCCTAGCCCTGAAGTCAGGACCTCCGGCGCACTCGCGTGCTGAATGTCAACAGACCCTAGTTGCTGAGCGGCAGGGGGCAGCCCCCTCTGCACAAACCCAGCATCCGATGAGACGGTTTGACTAAGAGTGTCTAACCATGCGAGGGGACACTTTTCCTCGCGCTCCCCTGAGGCAGGGGGCCTAACGGCAATTCTGTTAGGTGCTCTAAGTGCTTCCTTATTTTTCGCGCAGGCCCAGGCGGGTCAGTATTGGTTCCCAGCGTGACAGCTCACGCTCTATGCGCTCGCGCAGTTGCTCAGGCGTGCTGGTGCTGGGTTCACCACCGGCGGCGGCGAAGCGCTCGCGTACGTCGGGGGTGCTGACGGTGGCGCCGATTTCACGGTTGAGCCAGTCTATGGCCGGCCTGGGCACACCAGCGGGCGTCATGATGGCATGCCACACGGTCATTTCGAATCCGCTCAGGCCTTGTTCGCTGACGGTGGGCACATCAGGCAGCATAGGCGAGCGCGAGAGCGTTGTGAGGCCGATGACTTTGAGTCGTCCGCTTTGTGTGTATTGCACGCTGCTACCGATGGCCTCGAACACGAATTGCAGCCGATTGGCCATCAATTCGTTGGCGGCCTGGGAGGCGCCCTTGAACGGGACGTGGACCACATCGATGCCGGCAGCCGACACAAACATCGCGGCGGCCAGATGCGAGGTGCTGCCCACGCCAGCCGAACCGAAATTGAGTTTGCCCGGGCTTTGCCTGGCTCGCGACATCAGGTCCTGGATGTTCCTCGGGCCCTCGGTCGGGTGCGTCATCACGAGGTAGGGGACGGTGGCCACCATCGTGACGGGCGCAAAATCACGACGCGGATCGTAAGGGGGCTTGGCCATGATCAGGGGGCTGGTGATCATTCCCCCGGCACTGCAATAGCACAGGGTGTAGCCATCGGGTGGTGACTTGGCAACCGCGTCGGCGCCGAGCAGGCCGCCCGCGCCACTGCGGTTTTCCACCACCACCGTCTGGCCGGCCCTCGGCGTAAGCCCTTGCGCGACGATGCGTCCCATGATGTCGATGGCGCCCCCGGGCGGAAAGGGGAGAACAAGGCGTATCGGACGGTTGGGATAATTCTGTGACCAGGCAGCCGGCGTTGCGAGTGCGGTGGTGAGGAGTGCACATCCGGCCAGCAGCAATTTCTGCAGCTTGCCGCTGCGCTGCCTTGCGGGTTTGGCTGTCCGGGTGGAATGACGCGGGCGTGCTGATCCTGCCATTTGCATGTTCAAGGCATCCTCCTTTGGGTGTGACTGCTGTTTTCGTTCTTCATTCTGAATTTGACCGAGACGGTCAAGGCAATCTGCCTGCTGCCCTGTGTGGCACAAATAATATAGGGAAGGACTGAACAAGTCCCCAAGGAAGACTGAAAGACCTCCTTCTGATGTGGCGGATTCAAGGAGGTTGTGTGCGCCAGGGACAAGGTCGGGTCGGGCTCCCGTGCTGCCGGCGGCAGTTCGGGTCTGAGAGATGAATTGGGCACCGTAGTGGGCGGTGGCGCCGGACGAATCGATGGCCACCAGGATCCCGGGATGTGGCCCCACCCCTGCCCGCAAGGCGCTATTGGTGAGGCCGCCATGCAGGCCGAAAGGGAGCAAGGCCGGAGAGGCGCGCAAAGGCGCGGTGCGGCCAGCCACGAAAAGTCACTGCGCCAGGCCCGCAAAGCCTCAGAGTAAAAAACCGCAACCTGCAAGTCCAACGCTGTAGCAAGGGCCGCCGCCGCTATTGGAGTCGCTTGCCCGCCCTTACCTGATGGTTACCTGATGGTCACCTGAGGACGCCCATCCCGGGCACGGGATGGGCGTTTGTCGTTTCTGTTGCGGTCTTCCGATCCGCATCGCCTGCCTGGGGTTATTCCGCGCGGGCCTTACCGACGTTCTTGAACAATTTCCCGGATACGGTGGTGCCGAAGGGGTGGGGAATGGCCTTTGCCGGGGGTCTCCACGGCTTACTTTCCAAGTGGGGTGGCGTGGTTTTCCGGCCGCATGATTATGATCAATTCTGTGCGGCATATCCATTGAGTATTAGGTAAATGAAAGGAATGTGATCAGAAAGACAGGGTGAACCATCAGCATTTTCAATAGCCCGCCTTCACTGCGGCGCTGGCAGGCTGCCCATTCAAGATTTAATATCGCTGCTCCCGCAGGGGCCCTGCACGCGTGGCGGCGCTTCCTGCAGCGGAGGTCTTCAACGCATCACCATTGAGCGGGAGGGTTCCATGGTTTCTGCAATGGCAGCACCCCGGCGCAAGGCCGGGAAGCGCATCGTCACAGCACAGCCCGCCATGAAGCGTCCCCGGATGCCGGCACAAGGCCCGGCCGATGCCGGTGCCCGCATGGGCCGCAAGCTGGATGTCTTTCCCGACCGCATCGACCTGCGCGACTGGACTTACCAGCCGACCCTGGCAGCGCTGCCTGACCAGTTGGTGAACTGTGCCCGCGTGCCTGAAGTGCTCAACCAGGGCAGTGAAGGCGCCTGCACCGGCTTCGCACTGGCTGCGGTGATCAACTACCTGCTGCATCAGCGTCCGGTGCGGGGTGGGGCTGCGTCGCCCCACGTCCAGGTCAGCCCGCGCATGCTCTACGAACTGGCGCGCCGCTACGATGAATGGCCGGGCGAGGCCTATGAGGGCTCATCGGCCCGCGGTGCGATGAAGGCCTGGTCGCGCCATGGGGTGTGCAGCCAGTCCGGCTGGCCGGATGATCTGCATGGCGCCAGTCACTTCGACCAGGCGCGTGCCGACGAGGCCATGCGCGTGCCGGGCGGCGCCTACTACCGTGTGGATTTTCGCCATGTGCGCGACGTGCATGCCGCACTCGCCGAAACCGGAGCGGTGTATGCCACGCTGATGGTGCATGAGGGCTGGGATGTTCCCGGCCCCATCAGCGTGATGGTGACGGGCACGAAAGGATCCGGCCGCGGGCGGGGCGGGCTGACGCTGCCGGTGATCCAGCGCAAGGGCCGTGCCGACAGCGGCCATGCCGTGGCGCTGGTGGGCTACACGGCGCAGGGTTTCGTGGTGCAGAACTCCTGGGGCACCGAATGGGGTGCCGGCGGCTTTGCCCTGCTGCCCTATGAGGACTTCATGCTGCATGCCACCGACGTGTGGGTGGCGCAATTGGGCGTGCCGGTCAACGCCGACCTGTGGGCCGCCGGCGCCAGTGACACCCTGGCCGGGGCCTTCCGCGCCGGCGATGCCATCCCCCTGAACGAGATCCGCCCCTACGTCATCGACATCGGCAACAACGGCCTGTTGTCGGACCGGGGCAACTACTGGACCACCGAGGCGGACCTGGAACGCCTGTTCACGCAGACCATTCCGGCGCGCACCCTGGGCTGGCAGCGCCGCCGCGTCATGCTCTACCTGCATGGCGGGCTGAACAGCGAGAAGGACGTGGCCAAGCGCATCGTCGCCTTTCGCGATGTCTGCCTCGCCAACGAGATCTACCCCTTGCACATCATGTGGGAGACGGACTGGTTCAACTCGGTGCGACACATCCTGGAGGACCAGTTCACTGCGGCCGACGAGCGTGCCGGGGGCGGCTTCCTCGAGCACCTGCGCGAGGCGCGCGACCGCGTGCTCGAACTCACGCTGGCGCTGCCCGGCAGCGCGCTGTGGTCGGAGATGAAGGAGAACGCGCTGCTCGCCTCCGACGGCAGCAAGGGCGCCATGAACCTGGTGGCCAGCCATGCGAAGCTGGCGCGTGATGCCTGGCTCGCTGCCCGCAAGACGACGCCGGCGCGGCGGGGTCGTGGCGCGGGCGCCGGCAAGGACGGCGAATGGGAGTTGCACGTCGTCGCCCACAGTGCCGGATCCATCCTCGCCGCCCATGCGGTGCCGGCACTGGCCAGCCTGGGACTGGCCTGGAAGACGCTGCAATTGCTCGCGCCTGCCATGCGCATCGACCAGTTCCGCAGCCTCATCCTGCCGGCGATCAATGCCGGCCGCTGCCCGCGGCCCAGCCTGTATCTGCTCGATGATGCGGCCGAATGCGAAGACTGTGTGGGGCCCTATGGCAAGTCATTGCTCTACCTGGTGAGCAATGCCTTCGAATCCTGGCGCGGGGTGCCCTTGCTCGGCATCCGCCGCCATTTGCAGGCCGATGAGCGCCTGCACGCCCTGCTGCAGGCCAGCCTGCAGGGCCGCAAGGGCGTGGTGATGGCGGGCGAGCCCGGCGCTGCCGGCAGCCTGTCGCGCAGCGCCACGCATGGCGGTTTCGACAACGACCCGGACAGCATGAATTCGGTGCTGACGCGCATCCTCGGCCGGCTGCCGGAGCGGGCATTCAATGCGAGAGACCTGCAGTTCTGACGGAGGACGGTTTCAGTTCCGCTGCGCCACGATGTGATAACCCATGCACATCGTGTTCACCGAGGCTTCGGTCGGGCGTTTGAGGTAGTAGTAGAGGAAGGCCGGGGCCAGCATCAGCTTGGACAGGATGGAATGGCTGGTGGCGGTGCGGGCCATCTCCACCGCCAGCCAGCGGTAGTAGTCACCCACCGGCTGCAAGGTGCTGACCTGAAAGCCCGAGTCTCTCAGCATGCGCTCGAAGAAGCGGTCGCTGAAGCCGCTGTAGAAGAAATACGGATCCATGTGGCGCAGGCAGTTGGAGGGCGCGGTGAGGATGAGTCGTCCGCCGGGCTTCAACAGGCGGGCGAATTCGCGCAGGGTTTCGATGGGAAAGGGGATGTGCTCCAGCACCTCGGTGCACAGGATGGCATCGAAGCGGGCATCGGCTTCGGCGATCTGCCAGATGTCGCCGACGTAGTCGAGCTGGCCGTACTGGTAGTTGGTGGTTGCTGCCATGCTGGCCTTCTCGTCCGTCCCGGCCTGGCCGAAATCCTGCGCCTTGTAACGCAGGTGCGCGCAGTGGGGGCGGTAACGCTGGCTGCCACAGCCGGCGTCGAGCAGCAGGCTGTCGCGAGGCAGGGCCTGCAGTTCGCCGATCACGAAGGCATCGCGCTCGTGCGTGTTGTCGAGCGATTTTCTGATCCTGTCCAGCATCCGGCCACCCGTGAGGTTTGTGTGCCGATTATAGGACTTTGCGCGGCCCATTCCGGCGGGCTTGATCTGGGATAATGGCGCTGAAAAGAAAGACAGGCGGCATCTGGGAGCCGGACTAAACCGGCGATGATCGCACTACATTGCAGGAGGAGTCATATGGATCTCGGACTCAAGGGCAGGCTTGCGCTTATCACCGGCGGGTCCAAGGGCATCGGGTACGCCATCGCCGAGCATCTCGCAGCCGAAGGCTGCAATGTCATCATCGTGGCTCGCGATGCCGCGGATCTCGAAGCGGCCCGGAAAAAAATCACGGATCAATTCCCCGTGGATGTCCAGGTGCGCTCGGCTGATCTGGCATCCGATGCGGCCATGCGCTCGCTGGCAGCTGAATTCCCCGAAATCGACATCCTGGTGAACAATGCCGGCGCCATCCGCGACGGGTCCATCGAGGAGGTGGATGATGCCACCTGGCGCAGTTACTGGGATCTCAAGGTGTTCGGCTATATCAGCCTCACGCGCGCCTATTACACGCTGATGAAGGCGCGTGGGCGCGGCGTGATCATCAACATCATCGGCATAGCCGGCGAACGCATGCGCGCCGGCTACATCGCCGGTTCGACCGGCAATGCGTCCCTGATCGCGCTCACCAAGGCGCTGGGCGCGGATGCTCCCGACCACGGCGTGCGCGTGGTGGGCATCAATCCGGGACCGGTGATGACCGAGAAGCTCATGATGACCTTGCGCAGGAATGCCAGGAACCGCTTCGGCGACGAGGAGCGCTGGCCGGAACTCACCAAGTCCATGCCGTTCGGGCGCACCATCAAGCCGGTGGAAGTCACCGCCCAGGTCGCCCTGCTGGCATCGGACCTGGCCGGATACACCAGCGGGACTGTCATCAACATCGATGGCGGCAGGATGCACAAGAACAAGTATTGACGCAGTATGGCAACGACTCGCCGTCGATCTGCCTCACGACAGGTTTGATACGCCCCAAACGCTGACACGCCCCATACGTTCCACTACCGCGACCCTCACGGAGACAGCGCATGCCTTATTTCGAAAGAACGGGAAAACCATCCATCCACTATTGCCTGGATGATTTCACCGACCCGTGGAAAAACGCCCCCGTGATGATCCTGCAGCATGGTTTCGCCCGGTCCGCGGAGTTCTTCCGCTCATGGGTGCCTTATCTCAGCCGCTTCTACAGGGTGGTGAGGACGGATCTGCGCGGTCTGGGCAAGTCCTCGCGCGATTTCGATCTCAAGAACGATATCGGCCTGAAGCCCTTCATCGAAGACATGAACGGACTGATTGATCACCTGGGAGTGGAGTCGGTGCATTACTGCGGCGAATCACTGGGTGGCATGCTGGGCATGGGCTTTGCAGCCGAGTGCCCGCAGCGCATCCGCACCTTGAGCGCGGTGTCCTCCCCGGTTCACCTCATCGGCCCGGACAACGCGAAGTCCTCATTCGGTTATCCCTCACGCATCGAGGCCATGCGCGCCATGGGCGTGCGCGCCTGGGCGGAGGCGTCCACCGCCGGCCGACGCTTTCCGCCGGATGCCGATCCGGGTCTGTTGCGCTGGTGTGCCGACGAGATGGGAAAATCCGACGTCGAGGTGCTGGCAGCGCTCTACACTTGGGCCAGCACTTACGACACCACGCCGTATCTGCCGCGCATCAGAGCGCCTTTCCTGGGACTGTTTCCGTCAGCGGGCCCCATCACCACCGATGAGCACCTGGATGCGCTGAAGCACAAGATCCCCAACTCGACCATCGTGCGCATTCCCTGCCAGTACCATACGGTGAGCAACATCGCGCCGGCGGCCTGTGCCACGACGCTGCTGCAGTTTGCCGGGCTGCATGACGGGATTGCCTGCCACGAGTGATGGTTTGATGGCGGCACGCCGGGCGGGGCCGATGGTGTACGTCCGCCTTGCATCCGCAGGAAACACTGAATGACATGGGAAAGCAATGCATGAATCGTCTTGAGTTCGCCACCTCTTCGCATGCGCTCCTTGCCAATCTGGCCGCAAACGGCGTGGACCGGGTGTTCCTGGTGCCCGGGGAAAGTTATCTGGGCATCCTCGACGCCCTACATGATTTTCCGCAGCTGGATGTGGTGACCTGCCGCCACGAGGCGGGTGCGGGCTTCATGGCCCTGGCCGATGCCCGCCTGTCGCGCCGGCCCGGTGTGGTCATGGTGAGCCGCGGGCCCGGCGCCAGCAATGTGGCCATTGCCATTCACACCGCCCAGCAGGATGCGCTGCCACTCATCGTGCTGGTGGGGCAGGTGCCCTGGGCCAGCCTGCGCCGGGAAGCCTTTCAGGAGATCGACTATCAGCAGATGTACGGCGGCATCGCCAAATGGGTGAGCGAGCCCAGGAGCCCGGAGCAGGTGGTGGAGGTGATCTTCAAGGCCTTGCGCATTGCGAGCGCCGATACTCCAGGTGCGGTGGTCATCGTGCTGCCCGAAGACATCCAGCAGCAACCGGTCACAGGCGCTGCGCTGACCCTGCCACAGCGGGCCACCTGTGTGCCTTCAGAAGCGTCGCTGGAGCAGCTCACCGCCTTGCTGAGCCGGGCCGAGCGCCCGCTGATCATTGCCGGGGGGGCGCTGGAGGCGCCCGGTGGCCGTGAGGCCCTGAAAGACTTCGCCGAGGCGTGGAACATTCCGGTGGTGGTTTCGTTTCGCCGGCATCACCTGTTTCCGAACCGGCATGCCCTTTACGCGGGTGATCTGGGGCTGAAGAACCCACAGGACCAGATGGATGCGTTTTACCGCAGCGACCTCATTCTTGCGCTGGGCACGCGCCTGGGCGACATCACCACCCAGGGCTACCGTTTTCCTGCGCTGCCCCGGCCGGCGCAGACCCTGGTGCACTGTCATCCGGACGGCCGCTGCATCGGGCTGAATTTTGCCGCCGACCTTGGCCTCACCTGCGATGCCGTGGCACTTGCAGCCCTGATGGCAGCGCGGGTGGCGCCTGGTGATGGCCGTGCTTCAAGCGCATGGGCGAGGGAGCTTCGCGGCATTTACGAGAAGATTGCGCGGTGGCCGGAGCAGCGGGCTGCCGGCACGGCCATGCCCATCGATTTCACTGAGGTGGTGCGGGTACTGTCAGAGAAGGCGCCCGACAACAGCATCATCTGCCTGGATGCCGGTGCCTTCGGTGCGCCCTTTTACCGGCATTTTCCATTTGATTGGGCAAGGCGCCTGCTGGCGCCCATTTCCGGTGCCATGGGCTATGGCGTGCCGGCGGCAGTTGCGGCCCAGTTGCGCGAGCCCCGGGCCCGGGTGGTGTGCGTGGTGGGGGATGGCGGCTACATGATGACGGGCAACGAGATGATTGCGGCCGTCGAACGCAGCCTACCCATCCTGTTCCTGCTGTCGAACAATGCCGGCTATGGTTCCATCCGTATCCATCAGGACCGGACTTATCCGGGCCGGCATGCGGGCACCAGCCTGTTCAATCCGGATTTCACCGCCATCGCGCGCGCTTTTGGCATGGAGGCTGAGCGGGTGGAATCCGCCGCGGGTATCGCCCCTGCGCTGTCGCGTGGGCTGCAGGCCGAAGGACCGTACTTCATCGAGTTTCGCACGGTCTTCGGATTGGCAGACTAGAGTCGGTTGACATTCAGCACGCATCGCGCGCGATGAACGTCAACAGACCCTGAGCTGCATCCTCGTGTGGCGCCTATTGTTTTGTCATTGGTCCGGCTTGGCGCCCGAGGATTTCACCACTTTCGCCCAGGTTTCGATGTCTTTCCTCACGAAGGCGGCAAAGGGTTCCGGGGCCATGACCAGCGGCCCCACGCCATAGCCGGCCAGCCTTTCCTTGAAGTCGGTGGTTTCAGTGACCTGGGTCATGTCGGCATTGACCTTCTGCACGATGGATCGGGCCACGCCTCTGGGCATGGCAATGCCATGCCAGTTGCTCTGCTCGTATCCGGGCAGGCCGGCTTCAGAAATCGTCGGCACATCCGGAATGGCGGGCCAGCGCTGCGCTGAAGTGACGGCGATCGGGCGCAGTTTTCCGGACTTCACCAGGGGCAGCACGGCGCTGATGGAGGATTGGGTGATCTGAATCTGGCCGGACATCATGTCGGCGGTGACCGCCGCCGCACCCTTGTAGGGCACGTGCAGCATGTCCACCTTGGCCATGGTTTTCAGCAGTTCCATGGATAGGTGGCTGGGAGAGCCCACGCCCGACGAGCCGAAGCTGAGAGTGCCTGGCTTCGCACGCGCCAGTGCCAGCAGTTCCTTCAGGTTTGTCGCCGGGACGCTCATGCTGACCACCATGAGGGCCGGATTGGCACCCATGGGGGTGACCGGCACCAGATCCTTGACGGAGTCGAATGGCAGCTTCGGGTACAGGGATGCATTGATGGTGAACGAGGTGTTGATGTACAGCATGGTGTGGCCGTCCGGCGTTGCGCGCGCCGCGATTTCTGTGCCGACGATGCCATTGGCGCCGGCCCGGTTGTCCACAAGAACCTGCTGCTTCCAGATGTCGGTGAGCCTGGCCGCGGCCAGCCTGGAAATGATGTCGGCAGGTCCGCCGGCGAGGAAGGTCACCACAAAACGCACCGGCCTGTCCGGATAGGTCTGGGCCTCTGCGGGGGTGGACAGGCAAGCCAGCGGGGCAGCCAATGCAAGAGCGGACAGGATGTGAGCCCGCAATGACGGAGCGATGGAATTGCTCGAATCGGTTTGTTTCATGTGGCCTCCTTTTCGGTTCGGTACCGGATTTATTGAATGCTATTGATTTAGTTTGCCCAACAATGCGAGGGGACACATCCCCTCGCGCTCCCCTAAGTCAGGGCGCCTGACGGCAATTCTGTTAGGGAAACGCTGATCAAGTCCTGAATTTCGGAAACCTGCGCTGCGTTTCCCTCTGATATGGGGGATATACAAGGGGGCATGCCCCTTGTTCAGTGCTTCCTTAGGCGCTCTTAGTAGAAATTCAGATGTGGGTGCCGAGTGCCTCAGGAAAGACCCAGCACGCGCTTGGCCAGCACATTGCGCTGGATGTCGTTGGTTCCGGAGGCGATTGTCGCGGGGAAAACGGTGTAATACGAGCCCAGAATGTCGGCTTTGGCCTCGCCAAAGCCTATTTCCCCACGCTGACTGCCGGCTGAGCCGGCCACTTCAATCATGAGACTGCACATGCGCATGGTGGTTTCGGAAGACCAGATCTTCAGCATCGAGATGCCCGGGCTGGGGGTTTTGCCGCTGGTCACCACGTCGGCATATTGCTGGAAAATCACGCCCAGGTCATGCACGTCCAGTTCCAGTCTGGTGTACTTGGAGCGGAATTCCGGATCGTCCCACAGGCCGCGCTGCTCTGCGATCTGGCGTGTTTTGGTCAGCGGATAGCGTGGCCGTCGGGGATCGCCGCTGGTGAGCCGCTCAAAACCGAGCAGTCCCTTGGCCACGGCCCATCCCTCGTTGACCTTGCCGACGATGTTGGCCGCGGGAACGCGCACATTGTCGAAAAATGTCTGGCAGAAGGGTTCCTCGCCGGCCAGGGTCCGGATCGGGCGCAGGCTGATGCCGGGCGTCTTGATGTCCACCAGGAAAAAGCTGATGCCGGCCTGGCGCTTCGAGCTGGCATCGGTGCGCGCGAGCACGTAGATATGGGTGGCTTCGGTGGCCATGGACGTCCAGATCTTCGAGCCGTTCATCACATAGTGATCGCCCTCGAGTATTGCACTCGTGCGCAGGCTGGCCAGGTCCGAACCGGCATTCGGTTCCGAATAGCCCTGGCACCAGATGTGCTCTCCGGACAGGATGCGCGGGAGGTGACAGGCCTTCTGTTCCTCGCTGCCGAATTTCATGAGCAGCGGGCCGACATGGGTGATGCCCTGTTCCAGCACCCTCATGGCACCGATGCGCTCGCGCTCCTCGAACAGGATGAGTTGCTTGGCAGGCGACAATTCCATGCCGCCCCATTGTCTGGGCCAGGCCGGGGCCATCCAGCCATGGCTGGACAGAACCTTGATGTAGTCACCGAACTCGGATTTCTGCGGGCGGCGCTGGGCAAAGCGCAGGGCCTGCGGGTAATGCCGATCGTAAAAGCTGGCTGCTTCAAAGCGGAATTCCTCGTCGCTCAGGGCGTTCCAGTCTGTGTCCCGCGGTCGGTCTCCGGGCTGGCCGGGCAGCTTCGCGGCTGTTCCCCCGGCGATGACCTCGGCAGTGGACAGAAAACCCTGTCCCAGCGTAGCGCGCGCCCGGTCAATGCGGCGCCGGTGTTCCGCCCCATTGCCCAGCCATGCAGCCAGCACCAGGGCCCGCTGCAGATGCAGGCCGATGTCGCAATCGTCGGTAAAGCCGATGGCGCCATGCAGGCGGATGCAGTCGCGGGCAATGTCCAGGCCGGCATCGGCGCATCGCGACTTGCAGCGGCTGGCAAGCTCGGCCAGGCGCTCATGGCCTGTGGCAAGGTCCAGGTCTGTGACGGTCTGGGTGAGCAGCGCCGCGGATAGCTGCTGCTGCATCCACAGGTCCACGGCCCGGTGCTGCAGGGCCTGGAAGCTGCCTATGGGCTTGTCGAACTGGACACGGGTTTTCATGTAATCGAGGGTGACGTCGATCGCGCGGGTCATGACCCCGAGCAGTTCCGCGCTCGCGACCACGGTGGCTTCGTCGATGGCGCGCTGCAGCGCGCTTTCGCCGATGCCGGCGCTTGCGACGATGTCGCCGGACGCCACTGGCGTGCCCATGAAATGCAGTGTCCCCGCGAAGGTGCCATCGGCGCGATGCTGCAGCTCGCGGCGGATGCCCGCGGCATGGGCCGGTACATGGCAGAGCGTGGTCCGTCCTGCCTCGCAGGCGGACACAATGTAGCCATCCACATCGAGCACCGGCGCGACAAAGCGCTTGCTGCCGTTGAGTACCAGGCCGCCCCTGTCGTCTCTGCTCGCACGCAGGCGGGCCGTGGCATCGGTGCCGCAAAGATTTTCCTGCCAGGCGAGGGACAGCATGACCTCGCCGGTTGCCATCGCGGGCAGCATGCGGCGCTTGAGGTCCTCATTGTCACCATGGAGCATGGCGCGACTGGCCAGCACGGCACAGGCGGTCAGTGGCTCGGGGATAAGGGCGCCGCCGAGTTTTTCCGCCACGATGCGCATTTCGGAAAAGCCCAATCCCAGGCCACCGTAGGACTCGGGTATCAGTATGCCCAGCCAGCCCTGCTCGGCGATGCGGCGCCAGAGTGCACGATCAAAGCCCGGCTCCTTGTCACGCCAGGCGCGGATGCGCCGGGTGTCGGATTCCCGGCTGATGAAGGCGGCAACGGAATCGGCAAGCATGCGTTGCGCGTCGCTGCGGCTGTCGCTGATCGCCGCACCCGGGGAGAGATGCTCCTTGACCACTGATAGGCCTCCTTTGTGTTCGATGTCGACCCAGGGCGATTGGGCCGGGGCTGACCTGGGCTATTGCTCGACCTTGATGCCGGAAGCCGCAATCACCTTGCGCCAGCGCTCGGTCTCCATGGTGATGCGCTGCTTGAAGTAGTCCGGCGTGCTGGCAACCATGACATTGCCCTGGGCTTCGAGTTTTTTCGCGATGTCCGGATGCTTCGCGACGCCGGTGAACAGGGCGTTCAAGTCGCGAATAATGGGCGCAGGCGTGCGGGCGGGCGCGATCAGGCCGGTCCACTCGGACAGGTCATAGCCGGGTACCCCCTGTTCCTGGATGGTGGGGACATCCGGCGCCACAGGATCGCGTTCGGCGGAGGTGACGCCGATGGCGCGCAGCTTTCCGGCCTTGAGCTGGGGCAGCACCAGGGGAAAAGTACCGACTGCGGCATGGATGCGCCCGGCCACCAGGTCCTGGATGCGCTGGGGCGGTGTCTTGTAGTGGACAAAGGTGGCCTTGGTGTTGGTC
This sequence comes from Betaproteobacteria bacterium, assembly GCA_947474715.1. Taxonomy (GTDB): domain Bacteria; phylum Pseudomonadota; class Gammaproteobacteria; order Burkholderiales; family SG8-39; genus CAIYPG01. Next base: position 40,444 of record CANJJT010000020.1, on the reverse strand, counting down.
AGATGATGCAGCAACTCGCCAGGCAGATGTGTTGCGCCGCCCAGGCCGGCCGTGCCGAAGTTGATTTCGCCCGGACGGGCCTTGGCAAAGGCGACATAGTCTGCTGCCGAATTGAAGGGCGAGGCCGCATTGACCACCAGCACATAGGTCTTCTTGCTCAGCAGCGATATGGGTGCCAGGTCCCTGTCATTGTCGTAGGGCAGATTGGGATAGATGGAGGGCGCGATGGTGATGCTGGAGCTGCAGCCTAGCAGCGTGTAGCCATCCGGCGCGGACTTGGCGACATAGCCGATGCCGACAGTGCCGCCACCGCCCACCCTGGCATCGATGAGGAAGCGCCTGCTGGTGGTCTCGTGTATCGCCTGGAGGTAGAGGCGGAACTCCAACTCGACCGAACCCCCGGCGCCAAATGGCGAAATGATGGTAATCGGTTTGGATTGCCAGCTGTCTGCCTGGCCCTGAGCATGGACCGCGCCCGAAATCGTGGTGAAGCTGGCTGCGGCATAAAGCATCAGTTGTGGCAGGAATTTCATCAAGGATCTCCTGGTTGAACCACATGAGGCACAGGCATTCTGGATGCCGGCTGCCGGCAATGAAACAGGCGGGCTGGGCCTTTGCAGCTGCAAGCCACCGCAGTATAGCGGCAGAGCGTGGGTGAACGGCGGCAAGTGGGCGATGGCATCGGTGACCGTGCGACTGCGTGTTCCTGAGAGTGTCTGCGTGTCCCGGCAAGGCCAGCATCGGGCTTGATTGGTACACTTGCAGGACGATTTTTTAGAAAAGCAATCGTGATGAACCCGCATTTCACTCCCGAAGAAAATGACTTCCGCATGGACGTGCGCGCCTTCATGGAGGCCTCGGTGCCACCATCCATAAGCCGCAAGATGCTGCTGGGGCAGCGCTGGACGCGCGACGACATGGTGACCTGGCAGCGCATCCTGGATGCCAAGGGCTGGGGGGCGCCGGGCTGGCCGGTGGAGTGGGGCGGCACCGGCTGGAGCGGCGTGCAGCTCTACATCTTCCGCGAAGAACTCAACCGTGCGCGCGGCATCGACCAGCTGAACCAGAACATCAACCTGGCCGGTCCGGTGGTGATCGCCTTCGGCACCGAGGCGCAGAAGGCACATTTCCTGCCGCGCATCCGCAGCATGGAGTACTGGTTCTGCCAGGGCTTCTCCGAGCCGCAGGCCGGATCGGACCTGGCGCGCCTGGCCACTTCGGCGGTGCGCGACGGCGACCACTACATCATCAACGGCGGCAAGATGTGGACCAGCCTTGCGCACAAGGCCAACTGGATGTTTGCCCTGGTGCGCACCAGCAACGAGGGCAAGCGCCAGGAGGGTATCAGCTATCTATTCATCGACATGAAGACCCCGGGCATCACCGTGCGTCCGATCATTACCATCGACGGCGACCACCACACCAACCAGGTGTTCTTCGACAATGTGCGGGTGCCGGTGAAGAACCTGATCGGCGAGGAAGGCAAGGGCTGGAACTACGCCAAGTACGCCCTCGGCAACGAGCGCGCCGGCGGCGCCCGGGTGGGCCTGGCCAAGGGCCGCATCAGCCGCGCCAAGCATCTGGCAAAGGACATCATCGTCGACGGCCAGCCGATGTCGGAAAGCCCGCGCTTTCGCGAGAAGGTCGCCGACCTGGAAGTGCAGGTGAAGGCGCTGGAGATCACCGCCATGCGCGTGCTCACCGGCATGCGCGCGCGCAAGGACCATGGCCAGGACCCCAAGGCTTCGGTGCTCAAGCTGCGCGGCTCGGAGATGTTCGTGGCGACGGTGGAACTGCTGCTGCAGGTGGCCGGCCCGCATGCCATCCCCTGCCAGCACGAGTTCATGACGGCGAAGACCGATGAAGTGGTCGGACCGGAATGGGCCGCCTGCACCGCGCCGAATTTCTACATGACCCCGGAGCGCACCATTGCCGGCGGCTCCAACGAGATCCAGCACAACATCATTGCCAAGCGGGTGCTGGGGCTCTGAGGGGGGGGCGGCGGGCAGTGTCGCCGCTTGTCGCTGCCGCTCGATCCGGAAATATATTATGATCAAATCCGGATTGCTAATGCCGTCATCATTGGATCATTGGTCTAAATGTGATCAGCAATATCCGATGTTCTGCAGGGCCCCGGGTTCAGTTCTCCATCTTGATGCCGGCTGACTCGACGAGGGTGGCGAACCTGGCCATGTCGGACTTGATCAGCGCGGCAAACTGATCGGGCGTGGAGGCAAAGGGATCCAGGCCCTGCCTGTTCAGTTCCTCCCTGACTTCAGGCGAGCCGATGATCTTCATCAGTTCGCCGGAAAGCCGCGCCAGGATGTCGCGCGGCAGCCCGGCCGGGCCCAGCAGGCCGAACCAGTTGCCGGCCTTGTAGCCGGGCAGGCCGGCCTCGGCGAAGGTCGGCACCTCAGGCAGCACACCCGAGCGCTGCTCGCCTGATACGGCGAGCCCGCGCAGTTTGCCGACCTTGACCATGGGCGCCAGATTGAGCGTGTTGTTGATGAAGAACTGCACCCGTCCGGCCATCAGGTCGGTGACCAGCGGCCCGGTTCCCTTGTAGGGCACCTGCTGGGTATCCACGCCAGCCACCGAATTGAACAACTCCGAGGCGAGGTGCACCGCGCCGCCACTGCCCACCGATCCATAGTTGATGGATTTTGGGCTTTTCCTTGCCAGGGCGATGAATTCGGCCAGTGTCTGGGCCGGGACACCAGGATGGATGGCGAGCAGGTAATAGGTGTTCAGCACCGTGCCGATGGGGGTGAAGTCGCGGATGCTGTCATAGGGCAGGTCGCGCATCATCAGCGGATTGATGGCATGGGTGCTGGTGACCAGCAGGACGGTGTAGCCGTCCGCCGGGGCGCGTGCCGTTGCCTGGCTGCCGATGACGGTGTTGCCCCCGGGGCGGTTGTCGACAATGACCTGCTGGCCCATGGACTTGGCCAGGCGCGGTGCCAGCAGCTGGGAGGCGGCGGTGGTGCTGCCGCCCGGCGGATAGGGCACGATGAGGCGGATGGGGCGATTGGGATAAGCGCCCTGCGCCAGCGCCCAGGCGCTGGACAGGGCAAGCAGTGCGGCAGACAGGACCTGGACGATTGCTTTCATGCTGTGCTCCCCGGTTGGCTTGATCCGCGCTGGTTGAGTGCAGTGCGGACGGATTCTCGATTGGTGCGGATGTGTCCTGCTGTTCCTGTACCTAGTCTGGCAGAGTCTCCAGCTCGGAAATGGTCTCCACCGGGATGCCGATGTCGTGGGCATTGAGCATGAAGGCCGCCATGCTGAAGTAGCCTGCCGCGGTGCTCAGTTCCACCGCGCCCACCTGGCCCACCAGGGCTACGACGCGATCATGCGTGGCCTGCGAAACCCGGCGTTGCTCGTAGAGCTCGGTGACGAAGTCGTACACCGCCGCTTCATCCTCGTGCGCGAATGCGGGGCGGTGCCGGTCGCGGATGGCGCGTATCACCGCCTCGCTGATGCCGGCCTTCAGGCTGCGTCCGACGTGGTTCCACCACTCCGGCTTGGCGTTCCAGAAGCGCGCCGTGATCAGCACCAGCAACTGGCGCTGCCTGGGCGAAATGGCGGCGCCTTCCTTGTAGAGCAGGCCCATCTGCTGCATGCGCTCGGCGATTTCCGGCCGTACCAGGGCAGCGCGAAACGGCCCGAAGATATGCCCGCGTGATGCAATCAACCGGTCGTAGACGCGGCGCTGCTCCGGGAACATGGTGTCGGGCTCGGGTAAGGTGATACGTGACATGGCGTTCCTCCCGGAATATTGGCTACTCGCCGCCGTCCTCGTGCAGCCCGACCTGCAGCGCTTCGAGAAAGTGCACGGTGGAGTTGTAATGCGCCACCACCAGGGTCAGCTCCACGATCTGGGCGGGTGACAGGAATGTGCGCAAGGCGTCGAAGGTGGCATCGATGACGCGGATGTCGCGCGTCATCTCCTCCGCGTAGCGCATCACCGCCCGCTCTTCGCTGGTGTAGATCGGGTGTCTTTCCCACACCGGCAGGGCCATGATGTGTTCCGGCGTCAGCCCGGCTTTCTGGCCGCGCGAAATGTGGTGGTGGAACTCGTAGGTGCCAGCGGTGACCCGGCCGACGGTGAGTTGCGCCAGCTCGCGGTAACGTGCCGGCAGTGTCGGCGCCTTGCGGTTGATGGTCCGCGACAGGTTGACACGGGCCTGCAGCAGGCTGGGTCGATGGGCCATCATGCGATGGATGTTCATCATCTGCCCTTCGGGCGTGCGCAGGCTTTCGAAGTAGTCACTGTACTCGGCCGGCAGATCATCCCGGTTCAGGTATGGCAGGCGGGCCATGGCGTGCTCCTGCGTTGGTGCTGTTGTTGAGAGGCTTGTCTGATGACAGGCGGTCCTGGATGCCATCCTGTGGCTCGATTGCCGTCGCATGCCCGGCGCTTGCCGGGGACAGGCTCACCCGGGCATGTCAAAGGGTTGCCCGGGGTGAGTGCTTCCCGGATCAGGGCTGCGCCGGCGCCTGCTGCGGGCCGTGTTTGGCTTTCGGCCCCTGGGCACTGAGCGGCTTGCACTTGCGCTCGATCACGCGCTGGCCGCCCGGGTATTGCAGCACCAGCACTTCCACGCCGCCTGCGCCGGCGGTGAGTGTGACGTCCTTCTCGTCATGCGAGACGAACACCGGGGTGAAGGACGGCAGTTCCTCGCCCTGCATCAGCAGCGTGCCACTCATGACGATGAGGTAGCGCCCCGTGCCTTGCGGATGCACCGGCGCAGCGACCGTCATGCCGGCCGGCACGCGCGCCACCCAGGCGGCCAGTCCGTCGGCCTGCGGCTCGATGACGGCTTCGGTCTCCACGGCCTTGAGCGCCTGCAGTTCGGCTGCCGCTTTCACCGGGATGGGACCGGCGGTTTCCTGGCGCTTCACCGCTTCACGTTCGGGCTTGGCGCCTTCGCCCAGGTACCAGATGCCCTTGGTGGCGATCTGGCGCAGGGTGAAGTAGGTCAGCCCCTGTTCGCCGGCGACGATGGGGCCGTAGGCGGTCTGGCGGTTGGTGTAGTGGATGCTGATGGCGCCGACTGCATGGCGTCCCAGCGTGCCCGCACCCTGGGGGATGACCTGGAACTGGTCTTCGTCATGGAAGTGCGGCAGCGACGTGGAGCCGGGGCTTTGCTCGATGCTGAAGGCCTGCGGCACGGGAAAGGCTTCTTCGCCCGCCTGCGGGAACTTCGGCGGGACGTAATCGGTGCGGAAGGTGCCGCCGCCGCCGGAGATGGTGCCTGCCACGCGCGTGGTACGAGCCTTGTCGGGATGGGTGAAGCTGATCATGTGCTGTCCTCCTTGCCAATGTGGACTGGTGTACCGGAATACGGTGTGCCGTGAGCTGTTCTGTGTGCCGCCACGGGCAAGCCCCAGTTTGTCACAGAACCTCCGGTGTCTTTCGCGGCAGTACCGGCCGGGAGCAAGGGGCCGGTCCGTCCCTTGCGTGACAGCGATCCGGCCCCAGGGCTATGCAGCAAGCAAAGCTCAGCCGGTGTGCTTGTCCAGGCCTTTGGCCACCTGGCCTCGCGACAGCGGCCCCTGCTGCGACAGGGGCAGGCATTTGCGTTCCAGCACGCGCTGTCCCCCCGGGTACTGCATGACCAGCACTTCCAGGCCGCCCGCGCCGGCGGTGAGTCGGAACGCCGCTTCATCGTGGGAGACGAACACCGGGCAGAAGGGCGTGAGCTCGTGGCCATCGAGCAGCATGCTGCCGTTGATGGCCATGAGGTAGCGGCCGGTGCCCTGCGGATGCACGGGCGAGGCGACGCTGGCGCCGGCAGGCACGCTGACTACCCAGCAGGCCAGTCCGTCGGCATGCGGCTTGAATACTTCGGTGACTTCGGATGCCGTGAGCGACTTCAGTGCGTCGGCTTGTCTGAGCGGGATGGGGCCGGCGGTTTCCTGGCGTTTGGGGGCGGCGCGCTCCGGCCGCACGCCTTCATCGCCCAGATACCAGATGCCGCGCGTGGCGATCTGCCGAAGCGTGAAGAAGGTCATGCCGTGCTCGCCCGCGATGATGGGGCCGTAGCCGGTCTGGCGGTTGGTGTAGTGCACACTCACGCCGGCCACCGGGTGTTTGCCCAGGGTGCCGTTGCCGCAGGGAATGACCTGGAACTGGTCTTCATCGTGGAAGTGCGGCAGCGAGGTGGCCCCCGGCGTCTGCTCGATGCTGAAGGCCTGCGGCACCGGAAAGGATTCACCGCCAGCTTGTGGAAACTTCGGCGGGACGTATTCGGTGCGGTAGGTGATGCCGCCGCCGGACAAGGAGCGTTCGGTGCGGGAGGCTTGGGCTGCCTCGGGGGTGCTGTAACAGATCATGGGTGTCCTCCTGAGGGTGAAGGACAACGGCATGGCCGGTGGTCATCCCGCGGGGTGCGTGCCGCGCATCCGGCGGAAAAAACCAGGCCTGCTGACCGGGCGATCGATAGGCTGCTGTCGCCTTGTCCGGGCATGCTGCTGTCGATGATGACAACGCTGGAAAAGCGCTGAAATCATCAAGCGGGTGGGGAGGGCTTGTCAATGCGCCAGGTCAAACCGGCAGCGGATAAGCGCGCAGCAGACCGAAAACGAACGAAAAAAAGCCAGGCGAACCTGGCTTTTTTCCGAGGGAGCCCGAGGGACAACAGCCCTCGTGCTCCCTGCTGCTTCGCGACCGGCCGGCGATACCGTCCGGTCTTTAACGCTATTACTTCTTGGCATCAGCCTTGGGGGCAGGAGCGGCAGCCTTTGCGTCAGCCTTGGGAGCGGCAGCCTTTGCCTCGGCCTTGGGAGCGGCAGCTTTTGCGTCGGCCTTGGGAGCAGCAGCCTTTGCGTCGGCCTTGGCTTCAGTCTTGGCGGCGGGAGCAGCAGCCTTCACGTCGGCCTTGGCTTCAGCCTTCGGAGCAGGTGCGGCAGCCTTCGTGTCAGCCTTCGGAGCAGCGGCGGGCGCGGGGGTCTGGGCAACTGCAGCAGCGGAGAAAAGACCAGCAACCAGGATTGCGATGATTTTGTTCATGATCAACCTTTCAGTGTGATTTGCAGGGGTGGCCTGTTTCTTCCAGACCTGCTTCCATTAACGATGGGTTGATACGATCGTTGACATTTTTTTTAAATATAAGTTGTCGTTTTTCAACGACATTTTGCCATTTTGTACCGCAAGAAAATGTCGCTATCCAGCGACAAATTGCAGGCCTCCGGGGTGTTCAGTTTTCCCCGTCGCTGCGAAAGGCGATGACGCTCAGTTCCACCTCGCAGGCGGCTAATGCCGCCAGCACCGAGCGGGGGAAGGTCAGCGGCTGTGCCACGGTTTCGTCTGCGGCCAGCGAGGTGCCCACATGCAGTTCCATCACTGCGCCCAGGCTGAGCAGTTCATGGAACATCTCGGGGCGGTCCTCCAGGTAGTCCTCCAGCCAGGCGATGGCATCGGCTGCCGACTCATGGTTGGGCAGGGTGAGGTTGAAGCCGCAATCGGGGTAGGGCGTGCCGGCCGGGCCCTCTTCGCCTGCCTGCCAGGAACGTGAAGGTTCCAGGCCCCAGTCATTGAGGACGTTCTCGGGGATGTAGTCGAGGCCGCCGGTCTTGAGCAGCATGAAGATCATGGTGGTTCCTGTAGGCAGGGTGAGGCAGATTGCCATGCGGCCGGCGAGTCTATCAGGCAGGCAGCATGGGTCGTAGACTTAAGGAAACACTGATCCAGTCTCGAATCGAGGATCCCCGTTCAACGGTTTCCTCTGACGTGGGGGATAGACAAGGGGGGCGTAGCCCACTGGTTCAGTGCTTCCTTAAGCGGTGCGCCGCCAACTTGCCGGCATCAAGTCTTCCGCCAGGCTTGCCAGCACGGGGACGCATGGCTCTGACATAATTGTGGTCAGACCAAGCGCCGCGCGGCCCTGTGTACTGCATCGAACTGCGTACAAGGGAGCGGCCTTTCCAGGCATTGCCTGGCCAAGACAAGACAGACAAGGAGGCAGTGTGTTCAAGATGCGTTCAATCATGGTTCGGGCCCTCGCGGGCTCCCTGGTCACCGGCGCGGCCATCGCCGTTTCAGGCGGCGCCCTGGCGCAACAGTTCCCGGTCAAGCCGATGCGCCTCATCCTGCCCTTCGCCCCCGGAGGCACCTCCACCATCATCGGCCGCTTCGTCGGTGACAAGCTCACCGAGGCGCTGGGCCAGCAGATGATTGTGGAGACCAAGCCCGGCGGCAATACCATCATCGGCTCGGAACTGGTGGCCAAGTCCCCGCCGGATGGGTACACCATCCTGCTGGTGTCGGTGGCGCACACCATCAACCCGAGTCTGTTTCCCACGCCCTATGACGCGATGAAGGATTTCGCCCCGGTGGCCACGCTGGCGGTGTCCGAACAGGTCATGGTGGTGCATCCCTCGGTGCCGGTCAGCAACTTCAAGGAGTTCATCGCCTACGTGAAGGCGCGGCCCGGCCAGATCAACTACGCCTCGGCCAACGCCGGCAGCCCCACGCATCTGGCGGCGGCACTGGTCGAGGTGGCGGCCGGACTGAAGATGCAGCATGTGCCCTACAAGGGCGGCGGCTCGGCCCTGACTGACCTGGTCGGTGGACAGGTGCAGATGTACATCACCCCGGCCGCCCCGGCCATGCCCTTCATCAAGGCCGGCAAGCTGCGGCCGCTGGCCATTTCCGGTGAGGGCCGCTGGCCGCAATTGCCCGATGTGCCGACCCTGGACGAGGTCGGCATGCCCGGGGTCAGCGTGCGCACCTGGTTCGGCATCCTCGCGCCGGCGGGCACCCCGTCACCGGTGGTGCGGCGCTACGCCACGGAGATCGCGCGCATGCAGGGACTGGCCGATGTGAAGGCGACCTTCGCCAAGCAGGGCCTGGATCCCATGGTCATGGGGCCGGAGCAGTTCACCGCCATGATGCGCACCGAGATGGCGCGCTTCTCCAAGGTCATCAAGTCCGCCAATATCAAGGTCGAAGAGTAGCCAGCGCAAGAGTGCCCGGCAGAATTGCCGTCAGGCGCCCTGACTTAGGGGAGCGCGAGGGGATGTGTCCCCTCGCATTGTTAGGCACACTAAGCGCTTCAGTCAGACCCCACCCTTACCGGAGGAACACCATGCCCGATACCCATGACAAGCAGGCCAGGATGGATGCTGCCGAGGAATTTGCGCAACACTTCACGCGCACGCGCTTCGAGGATCTGCCGGCGTACACCATCGCCAACACCAAGCGCAGCATCCTCGACACGCTGGGCGTGGCCACCGGGGCGAGCGGCATCATGCCCGAGGTGAAGGCGCTGGCCGACCTGGTGAAGGAGGGTGGCGGCAAGCCCGAGAGCACCATCTGGGGCTTCGGCGGGCGCGTGCCCTCCTGGATGGCGGCCTTCGTCAACGGCGGCATGGTGCATTCGCTGGACTTCGATGATGTGTACGACGACAACGGCGTGCACCCGAGCGCCAGTGCGGTGCCCGCCGTGATGGCGCTGGCCGAGCGCACCGGCAGCGTAAGCGGCCGCGACATGATCGCTGCCGTGGCGCTGGCCAATGACATGATCGCGCGCGTGGCCCAGTGTGTGGTCTACAAGCGCGACTGGTTCCTGTCACCCGCCCTGGGTGGCATGACCGGCGCCATGGCCTGTTCCAGGGCGCTGGGCCTCACCACCGCGCAGACCGTGGATGCGCTGGGCATCGCCTTCTGCCAGGCCGCCGGCACCATGGAGATCGTCTATGGCACCGACTCCAACATCCGCGCCATGTACCAGAGCTTCTCCGGCAAGGTGGCGGTGCTCTCGGCCCTGATGGCCCAGCGCGGCATCTCCGGCGTAAAGGACAGTCTGGAAGGCCAGAACGGCCTGTTCAATGTCTACTTTGCCGGCAAGTACGATCGCAGCAAGCTGATGGCGGATCTCGGCCGGCGCTTCGAGGGCGACATGGTGAGCTTCAAGGCCTGGCCTTTCTGCCGCCGTGCCCACCCGGCCGTGACCGCGGTGATCGAGCTGCTGAAGAAGCAGACTGTCGCGCCCGATTCGATCAGCCAGATCATTGTCGACACCAACGCCGCCAGCCATCCGCTGTGCGTGCCGCCGGAGTCGCGCGTCGAGCCCAAGACCCTGCTCGATGCCAAGTTCAGCATCCCCTATACCGTGGCCACTGCGATGTACAAGCAATGGGTGGGGCTGGAAGACTTCACCGAGGAAGCGATCCGCAATCCGCAGATGACGAAGCTGGCTGCCAAGGTGGTGTCGCGTCACAATCCCGCCTACGAGGGCATGCGTGGCATGACCCCGGGCAGGGTGGAGATCCATACCCTGGACGGCAAGGTCTACACGCAGGAAACCGAGCATCCCTATGGCCACCCGGGCAACCCCATCACGCACGAAGACACGGTGCGCAAGTTCCGCGAATGCGCCGGCAAGGCGGCAGTGCCGGTGCAGCCGGTCGACATGGACCGCATCATCGACAGGGTGGCCAACCTGGAAAAGCTGAAGGACGTGGGCGAGATCGCCCGTCTCTTGGGACCCGCAGCCTGAAGTTCTGACATCGCTGATTGAAACTGTCTGGGAGGAGGGATCACCATGGTTCATGCAATGAGCGGCGCCGAAGCGCTGTCGAAGCGGCGGGAAGTGCCATCACCAGGCACTGGCATCCCGCATTGGGGCACCGAGTTCTTCGGCCCGCGCTATCCCTCGGCCCTGGACAAGGGGCCGCAGTCGCTGATGACCGAACTGAGCGCCAATGAAGTGGTGCTGCCGCATTACCACGGCCTCACCCAGTTCCAGGTGTTCGGTGCCGGCTCGGGCAAGATGGGCCGCAACGACATCCTGCCGCTGACGGTGCAGTTCAAGGATCCGTACACCGCCTATGGTCCGGTCACCGCGGGCCCGCAGGGGCTGTCCTTCTTTGCCATGCGCATCAGGACGGCGCTGGCTGGTCCGGTCTACCTCAACCAGCCCGGTGCACGCGAGAAGATGAAGCCCTCCAAGCGGCGCAATCTCGTCTCGCAGCAGATCATCCTTTCCACCGAGCCCGTGCTGCAGAACCGCAAGGACGCCAGCTGGGAGCCCATCCTGCCCTATGAGCAGTATGACGACGGCTTTGCCGCGCAGGTATTGCGCCTCGGGGCGGGCATGTCGGCGATGGGCCCGGACCCGAAGCGCTCCGATGGTTACTACCTTTTTGTCGGCAATGGCAGCCTGGTGCATCAGGGGAAGCACTACCCGTTGTGGTCCATGGTGGTGGTGCAGCCCGAAGATGGGGCCTTTGACATCGTCGCCGGCGACAAGGGGCTGGAAGTGCTGGTGCTGGAGTTCCCGAAGCACAATGATGACCTGACGCAGTAAGGCCGCTGAACGGCGCGGACACGCGAACGGGGTAGGGAAAGCAGTGCAGAAGAACAAGGCGGGATAACAGCGACAACAAGCGGCAGCCGCGCAGCCATGCGCACCGACTGCCGCGCTCACAAAGGAGGAATACCCATGGCGATCACCCGTCAATGGCAGCAACTCGGCATCCTTGCAGCGCTGACCTGTGCTGCCGGCGTGGCCACGGCCCAGGCGCCGCAGACTTATCCGAACCGGCAGATCACCATGATCATCGGTTTTGCCGCCGGATCGACCACCGATTCCATCGGCCGGGTGCTCGCACCCTACATGTCCGAGAAGCTGAAGACGCCCATCATCGTCGACAACAAGCCCGGTGGCGGCACGGTGATTTCGGTGCAGGCGCTGATGAAGTCGCCCAAGGACGGCTACACGCTCATGCTCGGCGCGGCCAGCACCCTGGTGCAAAGCCCCGGGGTGCAGAAGGACCTGCCCTACGACACCTTGCGTGACATGGTGCCCATTGTCGGTGTGGCGCGCATGCCCGGCATCATGGCGGTGCGCAATGGCTTCCCCGTGGCCAGCGTCAGGGATCTCGTGCCCTACCTGAAGAAGAATCCGGGCAAGGTCACCTATGGCTCCTCCGGCATCGGCGCGGCGGGGCATCTGACCGGTGAGCTGTTCCTCTATCGCACCGGCACGGACATGATCCACGTCCCGTATAAGGGCGCCAACCAGGTGTCGGCCGACCTGGCCGCCGACCGTCTGGACCTGGCCATCACCACGGCGGCGGCATCGCTGCCGCTGATCCGCCAGGGCAAGCTGAAGGGGCTGGCCGTCACCACGCTCACCCGTCTGCCCTCGGCGCCGACCATCCCGACACTGGTGGAGTCCGGCCTCACCGGCATGGAAGGCATGGACCCCTATACCTTCTACGGCCTGATGGCCCCGCAGGGCACGCCGCAGGGGCCGGTGATGCGCGTCAACCAGGTGGTGAACGAGATCCTCAAGGACGCCGAATTCGTGAAGAAGCTCACCGCACTGGAGTTCGACCCCGACCAGCCCAATACGCCGGCCGAGTTCACGAAATTCCTGTCCATGCACCTGTCCATCTGGCGCGAGCTGGGTGCGCGGTTGAACATCACCGCCAACTGACAGGGACCGTCGCCATGGACTTCGGCATCCCCGGCCGCGTGGCCATCGTCACCGGGGCGACCGGTGGCCTGGGCAGGGCGGCAGCGAAGCTGCTCTCGGCCGAGGGCGTGCGCGTGGCCATCTTCGCGCGTACCGAAGCCACCTTGAAAAAGACGGCAGCGGAGATCACCACTTCAACCGGACACCCGGTGCTGGCCGTGCCCGGTGACATGTCGCGCAGCGAGGATGTGGCGCGGCTGATCGAAACCGTGACCCGCGAACTGGGCAAGCCCTCCATCCTCATCTGTGTCACTGGCCGTCCACCACGTCCGCGCCAGGTGATCGAGGAGACCGAGCGTGAGCGCTGGGTCGAGGCCTTCAACACCTGCCTGATGGGCGCGGTCAACGTCATCTCGGCGGTGGCGCCGCTGATGATCGAACAGCGCTGGGGGCGCATCGTCTCCATCAACACCGCCTCGGTGAAGCAGCCCATGCACCAGCACGGGCTCTCGACCATTTTCCGCACTGGCCTGGCCGGCTACCTCAAGCACCTCGCCAACGAAACCGCGCACCAGGGCGTGACCGTCAATGTGGTCGGCCCGGGCTCCATCGGCACCGACACCTTCATGACGCGCCCCGATGCCGCCGAGCGCGGCAAGACCATCCCCGTGGGGCGCCTGGGCAAGCCCGAGGAATGCGCCGCTGCGGCGGTGTTCTTCTGCTCACAGCAGGCCGGCTTCATCACCGGCACGACCTTGCAGGTGGATGGCGGCATGACGGCGACGCTGAGCTGATCCCGGTGCGGCAGGGTGCTGCGGGCGGGCTGGTCGGCCTTTCACCGCCATGGGCCCAATGACGCATCGGGGGCACCCTGAATGGCTCGAATGACCGGCCCAGGATGGGAGTACGCCTCCCATCCTCCGAGAAGGTCTTCGATGAACGAATTCCGTGTTTGCAGCAACGGCCGCAGCTGGACCCGCGGCTTCGCCAACCTGATGCGCGGCCTGTTCTGGCTGATCCTGATCGGCCTCATCGGCCTGCAGCTGTTTGGCAGCGATGGGGTGGTCAATGCGCGCAACGAAATCCTCGGGCGGTTGGAGCAGAGTCGCAAATCACGGGTGATTGCACTGGTGCACCGGCAGGAAAGCGTGAGCGTGCTGGGCGTGCTGGTGTCCAGCCACATCAGTGTGGAGGATTCCGAAGCAATCCTGCGCGCGATCCGCTTCATTCCGGCGGAGCAGCCCATAGACCTGGTGCTGCATACCCCGGGAGGCGTGGTGCTCGCCTCGGAGCAGATCGCCAAGGCGCTGGGCGAGCACCAGGGCAAGGTCACGGTCTTCGTGCCGCATTATGCGATGAGCGGTGGCACCCTGATTGCCCTGGCGGCCGACGAAATCGTCATGGATGCCAATGCCGTGCTTGGTCCGGTGGACCCGCAGATCGGCGGGCTGCCGACCGCCTCCAACCTGCGCATGGTGGATATCAAGAAGCCGGCTCAATGTGAGCGAAGAAATGCTCATCGTGGCCGACATGTCGGTGAAGGCACGCCTGCAGGTGGCCCTGTTCGTCGCCCAGGTGCTGGGCAAGCACATGGAGGAAAAGCCGGCCATGGCACTGCCGACAGTCCTCTCTGAAGGGCGCTGGACGCACGATTTCCCGATCACGGTGCAGGCGGCAAGACAACTGGGGTTCAAGGTATCCACCAACTTGCCGCGGGAGGTGTACGAGCTCATGGATCCCTATCCGCAGGGCGGCGGCCAGCGTCCGTCGGTGCTGTCCGTGCTGTCCGTGCCGCTGGGACGGCCGATGGAAACGCCCGGGTGCCGCGACGCGCTATCGCAGCAGTAGCTGCAGCGGCGGCGCTGCAGCTCGACATCGGCGGGTGGTCTGCGCAGCGTCGCTGCCGGTCAATGGACGGTGGAGCATGCGCGCCTGGAAGTAGGCGGGAAGGTGGGTACATGCGGAGGACATAGGCACTAGAATCAAGCCTCGTCATTCTAGAACCAAGTAATGTTCCGTCCGCTGTCACTGCTGCCGTCGTCACCGCAGCCGCCGTCGCTGTCATCGCCGCTTGCATCGCATCCCGGTTACCGGCCGGAGGTCGACGGACTGCGTGCCGTCGCGGTGCTGGCCGTGGTCCTGTTCCATGCCTTTCCCGGCCTGCTGCCCGGCGGTTTCATCGGCGTGGACATGTTCTTTGTCATCTCGGGTTATCTCATCACCGGTATCATCCTCGCCGGCCTGAACCAGGGGGATTTCAGTTTCGCCCGCTTCTATGCGCGGCGCATGCGGCGCATTTTTCCGGCGCTGTTGCTGGTCCTCGCCGCGGTGTTCGCAACCGGGTGGCAGGTGCTGCTCGAAGACGAGTTCAGGCAACTGGGGCGGCATGTCGTGGCAGGGGCCGCTTTTCTCTCCAATTTCCAGTTGTGGAAGGAAGTGAGTTACTTCGATGTGTCGGCGGAGACCAAGCCGCTGCTGCATCTGTGGTCTCTCGGCATAGAGGAGCAGTACTACATCGTCTGGCCGGCGCTGCTGTGGTGTGCCGTGAAGCTGCGGTCCAGCCCGGGCGTGGTGGCCTTGGGTCTGATGGGCCTGTCCTTCGTAGCCAACATTCATGGTGTGCAAGCCAGTCCGGGAACGACTTTCTATTGGCCCCATACACGGTTCTGGGAGCTGCTGGCGGGGTCCGTGCTGGCCTGGTGGGGCCTCAGGCGCACGCTGGCCAACAGGACGGTCGGTGAATTGGCAGGGGCACCGACGCGCGGCGCGGCATGGCCATCCGCCAACCTGCAGGCTTGGACCGGACTGGTGCTCATCGCTGTCGGGCTGGCGCTGATCTCGAAACAGAGCGCCTTTCCCGGTTGGTGGGCGCTGTTGCCGGTGTGCGGCACGGTGCTGCTGATCGCAGCGGGACCGGCTGCCTGGGTGAACCGGGTGCTGCTGTCCAGCCGCCTCATGGTCGGAGCGGGGCTGATCAGTTATCCGCTCTACCTGTGGCACTGGCCGATGTTGTCCTTTGCCAACATCCTGATGCTGGGGCAGGTGCCCTCATGGTTGCGGGCCGGGCTGGTCCTGGCCAGCGTGTTGCTGGCCTGGGCCACTTATCGATGGGTGGAGCTGCCGGTCCGCTTTGGCGCCACGGGTGTCCTGGCGCGCATGCGCATTCCTGCCCTGGCGGCGGCCATGTCGTTGTTGGCCGTGGGCGCTTATGTGAGCTACAAGCTCCCCGCGTTTCCGCAGGGGCCCGTTGCCCGCGAGGCGCGCTTCCTCAACGACTATTCGATTGATTACTTCCGCCAGCAGTCCGTGGAGGACCTGTTCGCCGATCAGGGATGCGCCCGCTCGATCGCCCGCTTCGAGCAGGATGGCACCGGGGAGGATGAGGGCCGTGATTGCCGCTCGCAATATCCCGGCCGGCCCACGGTGATGCTGGTGGGCGACTCGCATGCCATCTTCCTGCAACTGGGCCTGATGCCCTACCTGTCCGCGCGGCAGATCAACTTTGCCGCCTTCTCCTCCTCGACCTGCGTGCCGTTCGCGGCAGAAAACGCCATGGCCAGACTGGAACAGCAGCTCAAATGCCGCAAGGTCAATGCGGACCTGGAAGAGAAAGTACGGACCATGAAGCCGGAGCTGCTCATCATCTTTGCCCACTACCTCGGACGGGGGCAATCGGCAGATGGTGGCGCTTATGAGTATTCCGGCTACCTGGACGCTTTGCGCAGCGGCCTGGCAACCAGCACCGGCACACGCGACATCCTGGTGCTGGGGCAGATGCCCACCTGGAACGGTGGCCTGCCCAAGGCGCTGGCGCGCAATTTCCGCAACACCGGCCTATAGTCATACCACCCCGGACGACTGTCGGTGTGGCGGCCGATTCCCTGACGCTCGACGGCGTCATGCGGGCCTCACTCGCCCGCCTGGCCGGCCGGATTCCCTCGCCAGGCCAGGCCCGGATCCGCTATGTTTCCCTCAGGGAGTCCCTGTGCAATATGCAAGGCTGCCTGACCAGCGTGGGTGAAAACCTCCGCGAGGACCTGGTGGTCTGGGACTACGGGCACCTCACGGTGAGCGGGGCCAAATGGGTGACGGACACGGTCCTTGCGCCCTTGATGGCGCCAGTGGTTCCCCTGGTCATGGAGGTGGGCGCTCCCGGCGTGACAGCAGTAGAGGCGAACCGCACCGGGCGCAAGTCACTGCGCCTATCGCCCTCGTCCGGGGGGTAATACAGGCCACCCTGCCAAGCAGCGCGGGCAACCACGGCGGGGGGCATGCTTGCCGACAGGCAGTTGAGCCGGACACCGGCTTGCGGGATGCGCCTCGAGGGCTAGTGTGTGGGGAAGGCATTCCTCTCTCATGCAGGTACCCAACCATGGCCAGAACGATTTCCATCCGCAAAGGACAGGCGCCCGCAATGTTGTCGCGCGAGGCCTTTCACGAGCAGTTCCAGGCGTCCTACTACGACCCCCCGCTTCGAAGCCGAGCAGGAGGCCCTGGTGCGCATCGAGGCGATCGCCTGGCGCAATTGCGACGAGGGGCGCAAGGCGCCTCACTCGCGGGCAGCGGGGGAGGGCTATGCCGACCCAGGGTACTCGCTGTCCGACGAGTGGCGCGCTGCCCGGGAGCGCATCCAGGCGGCGGAATCGTGCCGCTCCGATCCGGCATCACCGCTGCGTGTGCTGGTGATCTGCGCCTCGCCCCGCAATGACGGCACCTGCCGGGGGCGCCACCCCCAGGAGCATTGGATGATTATGATCATATTAAGATAATAGTCAGAATGATCATTTATTCAACGAGTGGATTGTAATCAAAAATTCTGCTGCCATCCGACCCTCCGGAAGGGCTTTTTCCGATCCGATCACCGGCTGATCCGCGTCGGGCTGCGCCCGGAACAAGCGGGACCCGGGGCTGGTCGGGGCAGTGGGCGCCCTGCACGCTATGATGCGCCTTGATTGACTGCACACATCGAGGAGGAACGCCGTGCCCTACGTCACCCTGGACGGAATCAAGACCCATTACATCAAGCAAGGCAGCGGTCCGGCGCTGCTGATGATGGCCCCGCGTGGCTTCAACTCCACCATCGACAGCTGGCACCAGAAGTTCTGGAAGGAGATGGATGTGTTCGGCGCGCTGGGCAAGCACTTCACCTGCATCGCCTATGACCGGCGCGAGGCGGGCTTGTCCGGCGGACGCATCGAAGTGCTCACCTATGACGTGATGGCGCGCCAGGGCAAGCTGCTGCTGGAGCACCTGGGCATCGACCAGGCCTGGATCATCGGGCCCTGCATGGGCGTTTCTGTAGGGCTGCGCTTTGCCGCCATGTACCCCGAGGCCTGCCTCGCGCTGATGCTGCCGCAGCCGGTGGGCGGCCATCGCTGGATCAGCAAGATGCGCGGCCTGTTCGATGCGCACATCGATTACGTCATCGAACACGGCCTGCAGGCAACACTCGACTATGCGCTGAAGCACCGCCCGGTGTTCCAGGAGGACGGCACCGCCGGGCCCTGGGGCACGGCGGTGGGCAACGACGCGGCGCTGGCCGCGCGTTTGGTGAAGCAGGATGTCGAGCAGTACCTGGACATCGTGCAGGAAAGCCGCGACACGCTCTACGGCGACACCTTCGTCTGCGGGGCTTCGCCCGAGGAGATCATGGCCATCGACCTTCCCACTTTCCTGTGGGCCGGGGATGACGCCTCGCATGCCACCTCGGCCGCGCACCAGGTGCGCGAACTGATGTCCAATCTGCGCTTCTGGGACCTGCACCCCTCGAAGCACACTGCGCAGAATCAGCTGGAGCAGTTGCTGCTGTTCAAGCAGGACGTGGATGCCGGAAAGTTCGGAGGCGGGCGGGGCGCGTGAGGTCTGCGATGCGCGTCGAGGCGGCCCCCCCGGTCTGGCGGTCGCGTCGATCCCATGGGCAGGTCTGAGGGCATGAGTCCGAAGCGCCTGTTCTGGACGCTGGTGCTGTCTTCGGCCGCCATCATGGCGGTCACCATGGGCGCGCGCCAGTCCATGGGCCTGTTCGTCTCGCCGCTCAATTCGCACACCGGCCTGGGCATTGTCAGTATCAGCCTGGCCATGGCCATCGGGCAGTTCGTGTGGGGCGCGGCGCAGCCCCTGTTCGGCATGCTGGGCGACCGCGTGGGCTCCTACCGGGTGATTGTCATCGGTGCATTGCTGCTGGCCTCGGGCCTGGCGCTCACGCCCTTCATGGATTCGGCCTTTGGCCTGACCCTGGCCATGGGCGTGCTGATGGCGGCGGGCGCCGGCGCGGGCAGTTTTTCCATTCTGATCGGCGCCGTGGCGCAGCGTCTGCCGGCCGAGCGGCGCTCGTTTGCCTCCGGCTTCATCAATGCCGGCGGCTCCTTCGGACAATTCGTGTTTGCGCCGCTGGCGCAGGGCCTCATCAACGGCTTCGGCTGGATCGCGGCCATGCTCACGCTGGCGGCCACCGCGCTCACCACCATGCTGCTGGGCCTGCCGCTGCGCGAGCGCAAGGCGGCAGGGGCTGTGGCGCCGGCGGGTGGCATCAGCCTGGGGGAGCAGACCCGCATCGCCTTTCGTGACCGCAGTTACCTGTGCCTGCATGCCGGCTTTTTCACCTGCGGCTTCCACATCGCCTTCCTGGTCACGCATCTGCCGGGTGAAGTGGACCTGTGCGGGCTGCCCGCTGCGGTGGGCGCCACCTCGCTCGCCATCATCGGCCTGGCCAACATCGCGGGCAGCATCGGCGCCGGCTGGCTGGGGCAGTTCCGGCGCATGAAGATGATCCTGTTTTTCATGTATGCCTCGCGCGCGCTGGCCGTGGCGATCTACCTGATGGCCCCCAAGACCCCGCTGACGTTCTACCTGTTTGCCTTCGTGCTGGGCTTCACCTGGCTGGCCACGGTGCCGCCCACGGCGGGCCTGGTGGGCAAGCTGTTCGGGGCGCGTTACCTGGCCACGCTGTTTGGCCTCACTCTGTTGAGCCACCAGATCGGCGCCTTCTTCGGCGCCTGGCTGGGCGGGCTGACCCTGGCGCACACCGGCAGCTACGACTGGATGTGGTACGCCGACATTGTGCTGGCCGCGGCGGCGGCGCTGGTCAACCTGCCCATCCGCGAAGCCCATCCGAAGCCGGTGGCGGCAGCGGCCTGAGGGGCGCGCCGATGGTGCCTCGGGTGGTGTGTCGGGTGTCGCGTCGGGTAATGCACCAGTTCACTGCCAGCCGGGCCGGGCGCAGTCAGGGGGGCAACTCTGTGATAATCCTCCGCCATTCATGACCATCACCTGATCCATCCCGTCACCCTCACGACACCGTCAACAAGGAGCGCGCAAACATGGCCAACAAGATCCGCCTCGGGTTCATCGGCGCCAATGTCAAATCGACCTGGGCTTCGCAATCGCACTTTCCGGCGCTGCGCGCCCATCCCGATGTCGAACTGGCCGCGGTGTGCACCACCAAGCCCGAAACCGCCGAAGCGGCGCGCCAGGCTTTCGGCGCGAAGCTGGCCTTCAGTGATTATCGCGAGATGGTGACTTCACCCGAGGTCGATGCCGTGGTGGTGGTGGTGCGCGTGCCTTCGCACTACGGACCGACCATGGCGGCCATCGACGCCGGCAAGCATGTCTACACCGAATGGCCGCTGGGGCGTACCACCGCCGAAGCCGTGGAAATGACCGAACGGGCACGTGCCAAAGGCGTGCAGGCTGCGGTGGGGCTGCAGTCGCGCGTGAGTCCGGCGCTGCTGCATGTGAAGGAATTGCTCGAGACGGGCTATGTGGGTGAAGTGCTGGCCTGCCATGTCACCACCATGCGTGACGGGGCACTGGAGCGGCCCACCAGCCGTTCCTGGCAGCGCGATGTCACTTTGGGAGCCAATGCGCTCACCATCGCCAATGGCCATGTCATCGACGCGCTGCGCTTTGTCGCTGGCAATTTCACCAAGGTGAACTGCATGCTCACCACCCAGGCCAAACAGTGGCTGGACACCGACACCAGGCAGATGGTGGATGTGACCTCACCGGACAACATCATGGTGGGCGGGCAGCTCGCCAGTGGCGCGGTGGCGTCGGTGCACGTGGGCGCCGTGCCCTGGGCCGGCACCGGCTATCGCATGGAGATCTTCGGCAAGCTGGGCACCCTGATCGTGACCGGCAATGTCTCCTCGCAGCGCGGCGAGATGCTGCGGGTGCAGGGCGCGCAAAAGAGCCAGACCCTGCAGGACCTGGCGATTCCCGAGCGCTTCTGCCTGGTGCCGGGGGACTTCCCCAAGGGCGATCCCTACAACGTGGGCCAGATGTACACCCTGTTTGCCCAGGCGATCCGCAGCGGCAGCACGCCGGCCCTGCTGCCCACCTTCGATACGGCGGTGGAACTGCACCGTTTCATCGACGTGCTGCGAAAGGCCTCCGACGAGCAGCGCGTGCTGCCCGCGGGCTGAAGCAGTCCTCCTTCAGCGCGGCATGCCTGCCGCACCCGCCGGCACGTCGTAGAAGGCCAGGGTCATGGCCACGGTGGCGTAGAAGCCCATGAGTGCAGTCACGTCGGTGATGCCGACATGGCCCAGGGCTTCCACGGCGCGCTCGTACAGGCCCTTGGATACCCAGCGCGACTCGGACAGGCAGATACCCATTTCGTAGATCACCTGCTCGCGCTGGTCGTCGAATGAAGTGGGCAGGCCAGCGAGGATGGCCTCGACCTTGTCGGCGGGCAGGCCGCATTCCTTGGCGGCCCGTTCGTGGGCGCCGGTGGCATAGGCGGTGTGGAACTTGGCATTGATGATGCACACGGCGATCTCACGCTCGCGCATGGAGAGTGAATAACCCTTGCGGAAATGGCCGCCCAGCGGGCCGAGGACCTTGGCCAGCTTGGCGTTGTGCACATAGATCTTGGCCGGCCCGGGCAGTTTGCCGCGCGTTTCCATGAGCACCTTGAAGCCCTCCTGCTGCTCCGTGCTCATCTGGTCATAGGGGATTTCGGCATAGCGTCCGAAGGTCGGTGTATCAGCCATGGATGGGCTCCTCTGTCATGGTTGTGAGCCGGGCGGTGCCTCCGCCCGAAAGAGCCGTAACCTTACTCGAATCCGCAACAGGCCGCGCCTTGCACGCGCCATCCGCACAGCCGGGCTTAGCCGTGTGCCTGCAGTTGGAGGCTCGAGCGCGAGTCGGGCGTGCAGGCGGCTTGGCTCGATAGTCCGCTGATGCGTCGCCAAGCCCGCCCGTTTTCCAGACCCCCAACCGGGTACCGGACGATGGGTTTAGAATTCCCTATAGAAACGCAGCATTGAACAATAACGGCACGCGTGGCCACCGCTGCGCACTCTTGGGGGGCTGCCAGCATGACATCCATATCGGGGCGCATCGCGCTGCGCTGCATGACCACGGCCGTATTGGCGGCACTGCCTTGCCTGGCCCAGGCCCAGGCCCAGGCGCCGGCCTATCCATCCAAACCCCTGCGCATGGTGGTGGGCTTTGCCGCTGGCGGCCCGGCGGACCTGATCGCGCGGCTGCTGGCCCAGCGCCTGTCCACGCATGTGGCCCAGCCGGTGCTGGTGGACAACCGCCCCGGTGCCGATGCCAACATCGCCATGGAAGCGGTGGCGCGCGCAGCGCCCGATGGCTACACGCTGCTGGCCGGGCAGAGCGGACTGTCCATCAATCCCAGCCTGTACGGCACGGTGCCCTTTGACACAATGAAGGATTTCGCGCCCATCACGCTGGTCGGTGAGGCCTCCAACTTCGTGGTTGTGCATCCTTCGGTGCCGGCGGCCAACCTGAGGGAGTTCCTCACCTATGTGAAGGCGAACCCCGGCAAGCTGAATTACGCCTCCACCTCCAGCCCGACCCACCTGGCCACGGAGATGTTCAACCAGATGGCCGGCATCAACATCGAGCGCATCCCTTACAAGGGTGCGGCGCCCGGCATACCGGCACTGCTTACCGGCGACGTGCAGTTCATGGTGACCAGCCTGGGCACCATGCTGCCGCAGGTCAAGGCGAACAAGGTGCGCGCCCTGGCGGTGACCAGCCTGAAGCGCTCCAGCCTCGCGCCGGACGTGCCCACGGTGGATGAGGCCGGCATTCCCGGTTATTCGGCGACCACCTGGTACGGCGTGGTGGCGCCTGGCGCGACACCGCGGCCGGTGATCAACCGGCTGAACACGGACTTCCGCAAGATCCTCGGCGAGCCCGAGGTGAGGGCGCAGTTGCTGGGGCAGAGCATCGAGGCCTCGCCTACCACGCCGGAGGAGTTCGGCGAATTCATCCGCAACGACATGGCCAAGTGGCAGCGCGTGGTCAAGGCCTCCGGCATCAAGATCCAGTAGGCGTCTTCGGGCAGGCGGCCAGGGATAAGTCACTACTGTCATCCCCGCGCAGGCGGGGATCCCTATTTTCGGAGGCGGTAAAAATGGATTCCCGCTCATTTTTCGTTCCATGAGCGGGAATGACGCCAGGTATCCGGACAGGGCTGAAAAACGTGGCCGACTCCCGATTGCCCCCAGGCTAGTGTCCTGAGTCGCTAATTCGCTGAATAAAAAAGACCGAGAATCGGCGCCATACGGCGTTGCAAATGCTCGCAAGGTGTACAACCTTGCTCCGCTTTGCACCTTGTCTGGCACCGATTTCGGCCTTTTTCGCTTTCATCGATCAGGTCTTGGGGCATAGTCATATTCAACGAACTAACGACTCAGGACACTAGTGGTCCACGCCCTGGCTGCGCAGGTAGTCCTCGTAATTGCCCTGGTAGTCGTTCAGTGTCGCCGGCCCGCCTTTTTCGCCGGGCTTCAATTCGAAGATGCGGGTGGCGAGCGAGGACACGAACTCGCGGTCATGCGAGACGAAGATCAGCGTGCCCTTGAACTTGTCGAGCGCGGTGTTGAGCGACTCGATGGATTCCATGTCCAGGTGGTTGGTCGGCTCGTCCAGCAGTAGTACGTTATGCATCTGCAGCATGAGCTTGCCGAAGACCATGCGCTGTTCCTCGCCGCCGGAAATCACCTTCACGGATTTCTTCGTGTCATCCCCGGAAAACAGCAGCCGGCCCAGGGTGGCGCGCACGATCTGGTCGTCCTGGCCGGTGCGGCGCCAGTGGGTCAGCCAGTCGTTGAGCGGCATGTCATCGGGGAAGTCGGTGGCGTGGTCCTGGGCGCAGTAGCCGGGGTTGGCCTTGTCGGTCCATTTCACCGTGCCTGAATCGGGCGCGAGACCGCCCAGCGCCTCGGGCAGCAGTGAACGCAGCAGCGTGGTCTTGCCCGCGCCGTTGGGGCCGATGATGGCGATGCGGTCACCGGCATTGATGGTGAGGCTGAACGGCTTGAACAGCGGCGAGCCATAGCCCTTGGT
Source organism: Betaproteobacteria bacterium (assembly GCA_947474715.1). GTDB lineage: Bacteria > Pseudomonadota > Gammaproteobacteria > Burkholderiales > SG8-39 > CAIYPG01. The sequence goes on along the minus strand of CANJJT010000020.1, from coordinate 16,691 downwards.
GAGGCTTTTCACTTCGACGGCCTGGCGGTGCAGCTTCTCCTTTTCGTCGTAGTCGAAGCGGATATAGGGGTACTGGCGGCTGGAGGGTTTGACGTCCTCGATCTTGATCTTCTCGATCTGGCGCGCGCGCGAGGTGGCCTGGCGCGCCTTGGACTTGTTGGCCGAGAAGCGGCGCACGAACTCCTGCAGTTCGGCGACCTTGTCCTTGGCCTTGGCGTTGGCGGAGAGCTTCTGCGCCTGCACCTGGGTGGAGGCGAGCATGTAGTCGTCGTAGTTGCCCGGGTATACGCGCAGTTGGCCGTAGTCGAGGTCGGCCACGTGGGTGCAGACGCTGTTCAGGAAGTGGCGGTCGTGGGAGATGATGATGATGGTGCTCTGGCGGGTGTTGAGGATGTCCTCCAGCCAGCGGATGCTGTTGATGTCCAGGTTGTTGGTCGGCTCATCGAGCAGCAGGATGTCCGGGTCTCCGAACAGGGCCTGCGCCAGCAGCACGCGCAGCTTCCAGCCCGGGGCGACGGCGCTCATCGGGCCGTCGTGCTGGTCCTGGGGCACGCCCAGGCCGAGCAGCAGCTCGCCGGCGCGTGCTTCGGCGGTGTAGCCGCCGTATTCGGCGAACCTGGTCTCCAGGTCGGCCGCCTTCATGTAGTCGTCTTCGCTGGCGTTCTCGTTGGCGTAAATGGCGTCGCGTTCGCACATGGCGGCCCACATCTGCTCGTGGCCCATGATCACCACGCTGAGCACGCGCTGCTCTTCGTAGGCGAACTGGTCCTGGCGCAGTTTGCCCAGGCGCTCGCTGGAGTCGATGGCCACCGAGCCGCCGCTGGGCTCCAGGTCGCCGCCGAGGATTTTCATGAAAGTGGACTTGCCGCAGCCGTTGGCCCCGATCAGGCCGTAACGGTTGCCGCCGCCGAATTTCACATTGACGTTGTCGAACAGCGGCTTGCCGCTGAAATGGATGGATATGCCGGAGGTGACGATCAAGGGGGTACCGGAGAAAGGGCGCTGCCACCGCAGGGAGTGTGGAGGGCGCGGGTTGCTTGGAGGACGCCATGCCTGCCGATGCCGGCTCGGGTCCGCGAAAGACGCGCACCTTACACCATTGCGGTCCTCTAGCCAAGCGTAAGATGTTGAAGCACAGCAGGAAAATGGCAAAAATCAGGATGCGGGAGAGGCCCCGGGGCAGTGCCTCTGGATGGGTGAGCGACGCGGCTTTGTCTGCAGTGCCGCTCCGCCAGGGGCTGGTTCAGGTCACCGGGCGCGAGGCGCAACGAGAGTCCGCGCCGCCTGCGACACCCCCGCGCGGCACGACAAGGTCGCGCCAGGGTCGCACAGCCGGCTCGAACTGCCCCGGGTGTGTGCCGTGACCGTAAAGCCCAACAACCGCCGCAACCGCCGCAACCGCGACCGTGGCTGTAATGCCTGGTTGCCTTGGGCTTGACGGCAGGACGAGATTATTTCCAGAATGGAAACACTCATTCCATGAACACCCCCTGTTTCCAAGGCAGTGTGTTCCCTAGAATGATTATCAAACTCGCATAAACCCTGGAGAACATCAGCATGAAGTTCGGACTGTTCGGCGGCGGCAAGGTCGGCAAGCTCAACCCCCTGGGCGACAGCTACGGCTATCGCGATTTCATCCGCTACATCAAGGACGCGGAGGCGATCGGCTTCGAGTCTGCCTTCATGGTCGAGCACCACTTCACCGGCATTGGCCAGTTGTCCTCCTCGCTCAACCTGCTGTGCTACCTGGCCGCGCAGACCAGCAAGATCCGCCTGGGCACCGCCGTGGTGGTGCTGCCCTGGCACAACCCGGTGCTGCTGGCCGAGCAGATCTGCACCCTGGACGTGCTCTCCGAAGGGCGCTACGAGATGGGCGTGGGCCGTGGTTACCGCAAGAACGAGTTCGACGCCTTCTGCGTGCCGATGACGGAAGCCCAGGGCCTCTATGAGGAAAACCTCCAGCTGCTGATGAAATGCCTGACCAGCAAGGAGCGCTTCTCCTGGCACAGCAAGCACTGGAACTTCGAGAACATCGTGGTCGAGCCCGGCGTGGTGCAACTGCCGCATCCGCCGATCTGGATGGCCGCCGGCACGCCCGGAGGCATCGCCTATGTGGCGAGCCAGGGCTATGGTGCGCTGATGGACCAGATCGCCTCCACCGACGAGATCATCGAGCGTGTGCGCATCTTCACCGATGCCCAGGAGAAGGCCGGCCTGAAGCGCGATGCCAGCCGTTGCGGTGTGACGCGTGCCCTGCACATCATCAACAGCGAGGAAGAGCGCCGCCAGGCCTATGCCCGCCGCCGCGAGACGCTGAAGAACATCGGTGAACTGGCGAAGAAGCCTGGCGGCTTCAACCCGGCCTCCATGGATGATTCAGACATTGCCAATGACGATGCCGCCCTGATCGGCACGCCCCCGGAAATCGTCGAGCGCCTGCAGCGCCTGGCCGATGGCGGGGTGGAGCATGTGCTGTTCAGCAATGCCACGGCCAGCCGGGAATCGCTCATGGTGTTTGCCGACAAGATCATGCCGCACATCAAGTCGCCGGCGCAGCCCGCTGCCCGGGCGGCCTGAGCGTCAGACTGAAACGCCCGCAAGTCCATGTTGCAACGCGTCCATCCCGGGGAAGCCGGAGATGAGCCGACCCAGGCACGGCATGCCCTGCGTGCCGCCCTCGGGCGTTTTCCGACCGGGGTGGCCGTGGTCACGGCCGATTGCGCCGACGGCAACGTCCATTGCATGACGGTGAACTCCTTCACTTCGCTGTCGCTCAATCCGCCGCTGGTGATGTGGGCGCTGCGGACCGGCTCGGCCCGCTTTGAGGTGCTGACCGGATGCCGGCAGTTTTCCGTGAACGTGCTCTCGGAGGCGCAGATCGGCCTGGCGCGGCGTCATGCCGCGGCGCCACCCCAGCTGACACCGGCCGCCGCCTGGGAGGCGCACATCGAGGACTGTCCGGTGATTGCCGAGGCGGCAGTGCATTTCGTCTGTCGTCCGGCCGGGCAGGTGCCACAGGGGGACCATACCCTGCTCATAGGCGAGGTGCTGCATTTCGCGGACAGTCAGCGGCATCCGCTGCTGTTCATGTCGGGCGGGTTCTATTCCGGGCAGGAGCTGAGGGCGCTTTGATTGCCGTGGTACTCGCGGCAAAGCCGATTCTGGCGGTACACTTTTGCGCTGGCGAGAGCGGCCTCCTGCCTTCGCCGGGGTGCTGCGGCTCGGAGTCCGGCGTCGCAATGCTGCAAGATTCATGGGTTACACACGGGAGGATTCATTCATGGCAACCAGAGGCAAGAAGAAAAAAGGGGAAGCAAGCATGGCCACACAGGAAAAAACTCAGCCCAAGGAAGGTTTCGTCAAGACAGCCAGTCATGGGCGCATGCACTACCACGAAGCGGGGAGTGGGCAGCCCCTGATCCTCATCCATACCAATGGCGGGTCGGTCTACCAGTACGCCGAGTCGCTCACATCGCTGTCGAAGCACTTTCGCGTGATCCTCTGGGAGATGCCGGGCCACGGTGATTGCGACCCGTTGACGCGCCACTACACCATCTCCGACTACAGCCGGGCCCTGGCCGAATTCATGACTGCACTGGGGATCAAGGCGGCGCACATCTCCGGTTGTTCCTGCGGCGGCAGCATCACGGTCGGCTTTGCCAGCCTGTTCCCCGAGCGCACGCTATCCGCCGTCATCGTCGAGACGCCTTATCGCTCCAATGAGGAATGGGGCGCCCGTTGGGGCCATACCGAAGCCAACTTCGGCATCCCGACCCAGTCGAAGGAGGAAGTCGGCCACCGTCTGAACAAGGTGGATGACGAGGTGCTGACGCGCTGGAACATCGACCGCAACAAGGCCGGCGGCAAGACCATGGTCAGCGTGATGTGGGCGATGCGCCTGTTCAACCTCGATGCCGCGGTGAAGAAGATCACCTCGCCCGCGATGGTGCTCTACGGCGCCAAGGGCCCGACCATTTCGCTCAAGGAACGTTACGCTGCGGCAGCCCCGCAGATGCCCATCAGGACCGTGCCGAACGCCGGGCACTTCCCGATGATCGACGATCCGGAAGGCTTCGCCCAGGAACTGATCGACTTCTGCACCAAGGCTGTCAAGCCCTGATCCGTGCCGGGCAGGTTCCGCCGGGGGCGCCGTGGCCGCAGGCTGCGGCGTCCTTGTTTTCCGGGCTGCCTGAACTCCTGCAGGAACATCCATGAACAAGCTGCTGGGCATGCAGGCCTTTGCCAATGTGGTTGAAAGCGGCGGTTTTACCGGTGCTGCCCGGCGCATGGGGGTGTCGGTCTCGGCCGTCACCAAGCATGTCAGCCGTCTCGAGGAGGAACTGGGCACCCAGTTGCTGGTGCGTACCACGCGCCGCATCTCCATCACCGAGTTCGGGCGCGAGTATTACGCCAGCTGCCTGAAGGTCTTCGGCGAACTGGACAATGTCGAGAATTCCCTGCGGCAGTCGCAGGTGCAGGTGCGCGGCAAGCTGTCCATCATGTGCCCGGCATTCTTTGCCAGGGTCAACCTGCTGCCCCGCCTGGCGGAGTTCTATGCCAGCTATCCGGACATCCAGGTGGAGATCAGCCTGGGTGATCGCTATGCCGATTTCATCGAATCGGGCATGAACCTGGCCGTGGTGGTGGGCGAAGTGAAGGATGCGCGCTTTGCCAGCCGCCCGCTTACCCGCGGGCCGCGGGTCTGCTGTGCCTCCCCGGAATACTTCAGCCGGCACGGCATGCCCAAGCGGGTGGACGAGGTGATGGCGCACAACTGCCTGGTCCGGCATGCCGCGCTGTGGCAATTCCGGGAAGACGGGCGCATCGTCGAAGTGGCGGTCAGTGGCAACCTCGTGATGCGCAGCGGTGACCTGGTTCGAGAAGCTGCGCTGCTCGGCTTGGGGCTGGTGCATGCCAACTGGTGGCTGTTGCGCCAGGACCTGGAAGCCGGCACGCTGGTGGAATGCCTGGCGAAGAACCGCATGCCGGGCACCTCCATGTCGGTGGTGTATTCGCCGACCAAGTTCATTCCCAGCAAGGTGCGCGCCATGATCGATTTTCTGGTCGAAATCACGCGTGTCTGAAATGAGTCCAAAAAAGAGTCCGTCGGCAGGAGCGGGCGGACCACATCAACGGCATCCAAGCCGTCACCCAGGAGGAGCGTCCATGAACCGTCATCAATACAGTGATTTTCGCCGCAGGCTGAAGCACACGGCAGCCGTCTGCCTGTCGGCTTTCGCGCTGGTCTCGGCCATGCCGGCTGTCGCGCAGAATTTTCCGGCCAGGCCCGTGCGCATGATCGTGCCGAATGGGCCGGGTTCCCCCACCGACCTGGTGGCGCGCCTGCTGGGCGGCAAGCTGGGCGAAGCGTGGGGGCAACCCGTGATCGCCGAGAACCGGCCCGGCGCCACCGGCCTGATCGGCGCCGAGGCGCTGGCCAAGCTGCCCGCTGACGGCCACGCCATGATCCTGATGGCCATGACACAGCTGATCGGCACCTTGATGTACCAGCGCTACCAGCTGGCCACCGAGTTTGCCGCCGTCACCATGGTCGGCTCCACACCCTTTGCCATCGCCGTGCCGAGTGCGTTGCCGGTGAAGAACATCGCCGAGTGGGTGGCCTATGTGAAGGCGCGCCCCGGGCAGCTGATGTATTCGTCCTCGGGACAGTGGGGTTCCTCGCACCTGTGCATCGAGGCCTTCAATGAACTGGCCGGCCTGAAGATGAACCATGTGCCGCACCCGACCTCGCCAGCGGCGATGAATGCGGTGGTGGCCGAGCAGGTGGTCGCCTATTGCCCCGCCGGCCCCACTGTCCACACTTTCGTGCAAAGCGGCAGGATCCGCCCGCTGGGGATCACCTACACCAAGCCCACGCGTCTGATGCCGGGCGTGGCGCCCATCTCCGACACCGTGCCCGGTTATGAGTTGCTGGGCTGGTACGGCCTGCAGATGCATCTGAAGACGCCGCCGGAGCTGATCAACAAGGTCAACGCCGATTCGGTGCGCGCCCTGCACCTGCCCGACATCCAGGAAAAGCTGTTCGGCCTGGGCGTCGAGGCGGTGGGCAATTCCCCGGCTGAATTCAGCGCTTTCCTGCGCAAGGAACAGGACCGCTGGTCGAAACTGTTGAAGGATCGCGGCGCCAAGCCCGAGTGATCCTCGCAGCGCAGCCCGCAGCCAGCAGCCAGCAGCGGGTGGCCCGCGACGGTCAGCGGCTGCCGCAGCGCGGGGCCATGCCCCGCCCGCGCAGGGCACCCGGGTGGGGATGTCCTGCCCGGACTGCATGAGAAAATAGCCCTCCCGCATCCTTTCCAGAAACCCTGACTCACGCCATGCCTGACGGTCAACAGAGCAGCACAACCCGGAAGCGACTCGCCAAGCCGCGTCCTGCAGTCATCGAGCATGTGGCGCGCGCCGTTGCGGCCAGCCGCATGCCGGGCCTGCACTTTCCCGGATTCTTCCTCGGCCTGCACACCCACCGCCTGGATCAGCAGGGCGTCAGCATCTCGATTCCGGAAGGGCCGCATTGCACCAATGCCGATGGCACGGTGAACTTCGGCGCCATCGCCGTGGTCACCGACCTGGCCCTGGGCGGCGCCATGCGTGTGCACCTGGGGCAGGCCATCCGCATGGCCACCCTGACCATGCAGTTCAATTTCACCGGCATCCCGGCGCGCGGCGAGATCCGCGCCGACACCCGCTATGAAGGCCTCATCCAGGGCATCTCCTCGAAACAGGGGCGGGTGAGCGGGGAGGTGTATGCCGGCAAGGACCTGCTGATCCGCGCCAATGCCAGCTTTGGCACGCCGCCTGCACCGCCCGGTGCGCAGCTGAGCGACGTGCCCTGGTTCGAACTGCACAAGGCGCAGGGCATCGCCGCCATTCCCGATACGCAACTGCACGAGCGCGAGCGCGACATCCTGCGCCGGGCCACTGCGGCGCAGCGCGCGGCCGAGAAGGACACCGGCCGGCACGGCCACGGCTTCATCGAGCATTTCTGGTCCCAGTTGCCGCGGCAGACCAGGGACGGCGCGGTGTGCAGCGTGCCGCTGGCTTTGCACAACGGCAATCGCGTGGGGCATGCCCAGGGCGGCGTACTGTTCGCCATGGCAGTGACCACCGCCATGAAGGCCGTGCCCACGGCCTCGGTGCTGTCCAGTGCCACCGCGTGGTACATCCGCGCCGGCAGCGGCCACAAGCTGAAGGTGCGCTCGCGCATCCTGCAGCATGGCCGCACGGTGTGCGTGGTGCTGACCGAGATCAACGATGCGGAAGGCCATCGCGTGCTGGAGGTGGTCACCACGCATGTCTATCCGGAACACCATGTGCATCCAGACAAGGCTGCCGGACATTGAGGGGCTGAACAGCCGCCTGCAGGATTCCGTTGCCGGTGTCGGCGTTCAAGCGCCTGCAGGAGCGGCCATCCTCAGCACAGGACATCTGACATCGCGGGATTCGTCCCGGTTTCATCTTTACTGGAGAACCTCATGAGCATCCATCCAACCACGCGCCGCGCATTGCTGGGCACCGCCCTGTCTGCCCTGCTGGTGGGTCTGGGCAGCGTCAGCAACGTGGTGCAGGCACAGACCTGGCCCACACGTACCCTGCGTTTCATCGTGCCCTTTGCGCCTGGCGGCGGCAATGACACCGTGGCGCGCGCCATCGCGGCCCAGATCAGCGGGCCGCTGGGCCAGCAGGTGGTGGTGGACAACCGCCCGGGTGCCGGTGGTGTCATCGGGGCCGAGGCCGCTGCACGCGCCCCGGCCGATGGCTACACGCTGTTCCTCGGCGGGGTCGGCAGCCACGCGGTCAATCCCAGCCTGATGCCCAACCTGCCGTATGACGCGGTGAAGGATTTCGCGCCAGTCTCGCTGATTGCCTCGGCGCCATCGGTGGTGGTGGTCGCCAATAGTGTCAACGTGCGCAACCTCGGCGAGCTGACCGCGCTGCTCAAGGCCAATCCGGGCAAATACAACTACGCCACCAATGGCAACGGCAGTTCCTCGCACCTGGCCACGCTGCTGTACGAGTCGCTGGCCGGCGTGAGCATGGTGCACGTGCCCTACAAGGGTTTCGCCCCGGCACTCACCGACATCCTGGGCGGGCAGATCCAGGTGATGTTCAACAGCATTGTCGCGCTGGTGCCGCAGATCAAGTCGGGGAAAGTGAAGGCGCTGGCGGTGTCCAGTCGCAGCCGCTCGCCGCTGATGCCCGACCTGCCGACCCTGGCCGAGGCCGGCGTCACCGGCTATGAGGCCGGCTCCTGGTACGGCATCCTGGTGCCGGCGGCCACGCCGCGGCCGGTGGTGCAGCGGCTGAATGTGGAAGTGGTGCGTGCGGTGAAGACCGCGGAGGTGCGCGAGCGCCTGGCCGGCGAGGGTGCCGAGCCCATTGGCAGCACACCCGAGGAATTTTCCGCCCACATCAAGGCGGAAATGACGCGCCTGGGCAAGGTGATACGCGAGGCCAAGCTGAAAGCCGAATGACCCGAGCGACGATGTCGAGCGGGATCATTGTAATCAATTCACGGTGATACCCATTACGATCATTGGGTCTATAAAGTAATTGATATCAAACAAGAGCAGTGCCTAACCATCCGGAGGAGCAGGTCATGGAAATCCATCTCGACAGGATCAAGCAGGAAGAACAGTACAAGCTGGTCATGGGGCTGGTGGTGCCCCGGCCCATCGGCTTTGTCTCCACGGCCGACAAGGCGGGCAATTTCAACGTCGCCCCCTACAGCTTCTTCAATCTCATGTCGGGGGTTCCCGGCGTGGTGGTGCTCGGGGTCAATCATCGGCCGGGCGGCCCCAAGGACAGCTACGCCAACATCGAGGAGACGGGCGAGTTCGTGCTCAACGTGGTGTCGCGCAGCATCGCCCAGGCGATGAATCTCAGCTCGCTGGAATGTCCCGCCGACATCGACGAGTTCGAGATCACCGGCCTCACGCCGGTGCCCTCGGTCAAGGTCAAGGCGCCGCGCGTGAAGGAGGCGCCGGCCCACATGGAGTGCCGCCTGCAGCAGTTCGTCAGCATTACCGAGACGCGCAAGATCATCATCGGCGAGATCATCCATGTGCAGGTGGATGACGCCATCGTCGGCCCGACCTATCGCATCGATCCGGCCAAGCTGGATGCCGTGGGTCGCATGGGCGGCAATTTCTACGTGCACACCAACGAGGTGTTCACCATGGAGCGGCCCAACACCGAGGCGGTGCTGGCGGAATATCGCAAGCGCAAGGGCTGACCTCGGCATGGCCGCCAGCTCGGCGGCTGCGCCGGATGAAAACGGGCGGTCCCGGCCCGCTGCCGGCTCCATCGACACAGTATCTGCAGGGCAGCAGCGCTGCCTTGCCACTTTGAAAAACGTGCAGTGCCACCGGCAGGATTGACAACGACCAGCCCGGGCGACCCTCGCAGGCATTGATACGCGGGCCCGGCCTGCCAATCTGCACGGCACGACCATTGCGTACAAGGCAGACGCCATCCTTCCACCATCTCAATCCACGCATTGACCGGCTCTGCCAGCGCCCGTTGCCGGGCTGATGGTCCGAAGCTCACCAGGCCAGCTGCGGCAAGCGGCAACTAGGGCAACTGTGGCAACTGCGGCAACTGCGGTGTCGTGCCTGGCGGCAGGTCCAGGTCGTTGGCGCCGATGATCAGCGCGCACAGCACGTAGTAGCCGATCATCGCCGAGAGGTCGACCGTCGCAGCCGCCCCCCAGGTTTTCATCACCGCGGCGTGGGTGGCGTCCGATAGTTTCTTCTTTTCCAGCAGCTCGGTGCAGAAGCGCCAGATCCTGAGCTGGTCGGCATCGAGATCCTTGGGTGTCTGGCCCAGCCGGATGCTCTCGATGATGTCGGCACGCAGGCCTTCCTTCTCCGACAGCGGCTTGTGGATGGCCCACATGTATTCACAGTTCATGAAGCGGGTGGTCTGCATCACGGCGATCGCGGTGAGGCGCTTCGGGATGGAGGGCTGGGCGCGGACGGCGTCGCCAAAATGGCCCATGGTCTCGCCCAGCACCGGGCGTTGCATGGCAGCCAGCAATGGCCCTTGCACCGGACCGCGCCGCTGCATCACGCCCTGGTAGATGCGCTGTTGCTCGGGGTTCATGGTGTCCAGCGTCAGCGTGGGTATGCGTGCCATCTTGGTGCTCCTTGCAGTTCGGGTTTTCGCTATGGGCGGGGGAGGCGGGGCTGACAGGTGCCCAGACAGTCAGCCATGTTGCCCCCGATGCGGGGGACGGGCCGGGGGGACGGGCCGATGGTTCCGTCTTGCTTCAGCTCTCGCCCTTGATGTTGTTCTCCTGGACGATCTTCTTCCATTGCGCCAGTTCCCGCGCCATGCGGGCACGGAAGGCTTCAGGGGTGCTGCCCACCGGGGTGCTGCCGCCGGCTTCCAGCTGCCGGGATACCTCGGGCGAGCGCACCGCCTTCACCAGCTCTGCATGCAGGCGTGTGATGACGGGCTGCGGCAGCCCGGCCGGTCCAAGCACGCCCAGCCAGCTGGGGAAATCCACGTTGACGCCCTGCTCGGCGGCGGTGCGCACATCGGGCATCAGCGGGGAGCGCTCCTCTGTGAGCACGGCGATGAGGCGCAGCTTGCCTGACTTGATCATCGCCTGGTAGTTGAAGATGGTCCCCGCCTGCACCTGGGTGCGTCCCGCCAGCAGGTCTGTCTGGCCCTGGGATACCCCCTTGTAGTGCACCGGCACGATATCGGTTTTTGTTTCCGCCGCGAGTGCGGCGCAGACGATGTGGGTGATGCTGCCCGAGCCGGCGGTATTGCAGCTCAGTGCGCCCGGATTGGCTCGGGCATGAACGACCAGATCGGCGAGGGAGCGGACGTTGGGCAGCGCCGCGGCATTGATCATCAGGCCGGTGGCGCGATTGCTCATCAGGCTGATGGGGGCAAAACTCTTCATCACGTCATAGGGCAGCGAGGCATAGAAGTGCGGATGCACCGTGAGCCCGGAGTTGATCATCACCAGGGTGTAGCCATCGGGGGCGGCCTTGGCGACAAAGGCCAGGCCGATGGATGTGCCGGCACCCGGCCTGAAGTCGAACACGAAAGGCTGGCCGGTGAACTCCTGCAGCTTCTGGGTGTACAGGCGCGCCTCGTTGTCGGTGGTGCCGCCTGCGGCAAAGGGAATCACCACGCTCACCGGCCGTGAGGGCCAGGCCTGCCCGAAGGCAGTCAGCGGCAGAGACAGCCAAAGCGCCAATGCGCAGGTCGCCACGACAGGCTTCAAGCGGGACGTTGTCAGCTTCATGGAATCTTCTCCGGTGCAGTGGCCTTGCTGGTCTGTGTTGCTGTTTTCGTTGATGTTACTACGCCCCCTCCCAACGGCGATGCAAGCCCGCCAGCGAGATGTTGCAGTGGCAGTGTCGGGCGGCGTTCAGGCCGTTTTCGGCTCATACTGGTGGCACAACAACACCGGACCCGGCACGCGCGAACATCGGACTCGCACCAGCGAACGCCGGCTTGCGACAGTGACAGGGGCCTCAGTCGACACAGGAGGAGACATGACGCATCGCAGAACATGGCTGTTCGGCACGTGTGTTTCATTGATTATCGCGGGGCTGCTTGCGACCCTGCCTGCCCAGGCGCAGCGTGCCTTCGATCCGGCCAGGCCGATCACCATCGTCATTCCCGCGGCGGCGGGCGGGGCCAGCGAGCTGGAGATCCGCATGTACACGCAGAAGTACACCGATGCCACCGGCCAGCAGGTGTTGTTCGACCATCGCCCGGGGGCCGGTTCCACCATCGGCAACTCGGTGGTGGCGCGGGCGCCGGCCGATGGCCACACCCTGATGATGGCCACCTCCAGCTTCACCATCGCGCCGTCCATCTACAAGAACCTGGAATTCAATCCGCGCGATTTCTCGGCGGTCACGCTGCTCAGCAAGCGGCCCTACCTGCTGGTGGTTCACCCTTCCGTGCCGGTGAAGAACGTGACTGAATACATCGCCTATGTGAAGGCGAATCCGGACAAGCTCAACTTCGCAACCACGGGGGCCGGTGGCGCGATCCACATGGCGGGCGCCTGGCTGCATCATGCGGCGGGCATCTCGACCACCTATATCCACTACAAGGGCGCGGCGCAGATCTACCCTGACCTCACCTCGGGCCGGGTGCAGACCACCCTGGGCCAGCCGCAGTCAGCCGGGCCCGGCGTCAAGGCGGGCAAGCTGCGCCTGATCGGCGTGTCGACCGCGGAGCGCATCAAGCTGTTCGCCGACACGCCCACTGCGGCGGAGCAGGGCGCCAGGGGCTATGACTACTCGGGCTGGCTGGGCATCGTCGGCACGCCCGGCATTCCGGCCGCGACGCTGACCCGCATCAGCGCGGAGCTGGCGAAAGCCACACGTGCGCCGGATCTGGTGAAGAAACTGTCGGACGAGGGCAGCGTGCTGGTGGGCAACTCACCGGAACAGTTCAGGCAGCACATCCTGGCCGAGATCGACAACTGGCGTGCGGTGATCCAGGCGGTCAACATCCGGCTGGAGGAGTAGGCGGGTCTGGCGGACGAGGTGCGCCCGCCCGCCAGCGCGGCGCTCAATCGTCCGGCTTGATGTTCGCGTCCTTGATCAGCTTGCCCCACTTGCCGATGTCGCCCTTGATCAGGGCGGCGAACTCCTCGGGTGTGCTGCTGGCCGGGTCATTGCCGGTGCTTAGATAGCTGTTGCGCAGTTCCGCTGTCTTCAATGCGGCGTTCAGTGTCGTGGACAGGCGCTCGATGATGGGACGCGCTGTCTTGCCGGGCGCCAGCAGGCCCCAGAAGGTGATGGCTTCGTAGCCGGGCAGGCCGGATTCATTCAGGGTGGGAACATCCGGCAGCACGTCGGAGCGTTTCGGTCCAGTGACCGCCAGTGCGCGCAGCTTGCCCGATTTCACCTGCGGCACCAGCGAGGCCAGTCCCGGGAAGGCCAGTTCCACGCGGCCGGCCAGCAGGTCGGTGGTCATGGGGGCGGCGCCCTTGTAGGGTACGTGCGTCATCTGCACTTTGGCCAGGCTGTCGAACAGCTCACCGGCCAGGTGGCCGACATTGCCGGTGCCCGCCGATCCGTAACGCAGTGTTCCCGCCTTGGTGCCCGCCAGTGCAATCAGCTGCTTCACGCTGGTGGCCTGCACCGACGGATGCACCACCAGGATGAACTGCGAGGTGGCCGCCAGGCCGATCGGGGTGAAATCGCGGATGGCGTCGTAGGGGATGTTGCCGAAATTGGGCGAGATGGTGAGCGCGCCACTGCTGCCCAGCAGCAGCGTGTAGCCGTCCGGCGCGGACTTCGCCACGATGTCTGCCCCGACCACGCCGCCGGCGCCGCCACGGTTGTCTATCACCACGGTCTGGCCCAATTGCTCCGACAGGCGTTGTGCCAGCGGCCGGCCGATGATGTCGGCAGTCCCGCCCGGGGCGAAGGGCACCACCATGCGGATGGAGCGGGTGGGATAGGTTTGTGCGCCGGCCGCGCCGGCGAAGCTCATGCTGGCGGCGAGGGTCGCGGCCAGGAGGGCGGTGGAGTGGGCGGCTCGGTGCATGGTGCGTGGGCTTTCTTCAGGCTGTTTGGCGGGTCGCAAGTATATAGCGGGGCGTTCCTGCAATGAGCGCGCGGATTCCGCTGTGCGTTTCACTTTCGGGCCTGCCCGGAACCAGCGGGCAGGTGTGGGCAAGTTGGTGCAGTCCAACCAGTCAGTACCTCAGACCTGCAAGTCCCTGACCTGCTTTGCCTTCTGCGTGCACGCGGCCAGCAGGAATCCCAGATCGGTCCCGGTGGACACATAGCGCGCACCCATTTTTACGAACTTTGCCACCAGATCGGGGCGTCCGGCGAGGCCGCCGACGCCGACATGCTTGCCGACCTTGCGGCAGGCCTTGATGGTGCGCTCGTAGGCCTGGTGCACACGGTCATGGTCGTACTGGCCGGGGATGCCCATCTCGGCGGTCAGGTCGTTGGTACCGATCATCATCATGTCCACGCCGTCGACTTCGGCGATCTCCTCGACATGCTCCAGGGCTTCCACGGTCTCCATCATCACCATCACCGTGGTGGCGTCGTTGAGGGCCTTGTTGGCCTCGGCCGTTGGGTGGGAGCGGTAGCCGAAATGCGGCAACTGACCGATGGCGCCACGCTCGCCAAGCGGCGGGAACTTGGCCGAGCGCACTAGGCGGATGGCATCGGCAGCAGAGCGGATGTGGGGGGCGATCACGCCCAGGGCACCGGCATCGAGTGCGGCATTGACATGCTCCGGCCGCGTGGTGGGCACGCGCACGAAAGGGGTGACACCCAGGGCCAGTGCCGCCATGCAGATCTGGCCGGTGGTGTCGAACGAGTAGCCGTTGTGCTCGACATCGATGTACAGCGTGTCGAAACCGGCGGTGGCGGCGATCTGGGCGACTTCGATGGTGCGGCACAGGCGCACGGTCATCGATGAAACCACTTCGTCGCGCGCGAGTTTTTCCTTGACGTTGTTACGAATGGTGATGGGGTCGGACATGTGTTCCTCCTGTGGGCGTTGCTGTGAGGCCGGTGGCTGCAGGACAATCTTTAACACAAGTCGGCCCCGGTCCGCGCGGCCCGGCCTTGTTGTCGATCAAGCCTTGACCGCAGGATGCAATTGTCCGAGGATGCGGCGTCCAATGCCACTCAGGCAGGGTGGATAGAGCCCACCGGCCGGTTCGGCCCGGGAGGACACGAAGTACCGTAAACACGGAGTACAAGGAAGCTACACGGAGGACGCATCGGCACCGCAGGCCCATCCATCGCCCTGCAGAGTGCCGGGCGCAACGGGAGGAGTCGGCAATGAAACGCATGCATCGGTGGCTGCTGGGCACGGGCGTATTTTTTGCAGCGGCACTGCCGCTGGCCAGCCACGCGCAGCAAGGGATCTATCCGCTCAAGCCCGTCACCGTCATCATTCCGGCAGGACCGGGGTCGGTGTCGGAAACCGAGGGACGCATCCATCTGTCGCGCCTGAGTGAAACACTGGGCCAGCAGTTCATCCTTGATTTCAAAGGCGGTGGCGGTGGCATCGTCGGACTGGGATACGTCGCAAGGTCGGCGCCGGATGGCTACACCCTGGGACTGGTCTCTGCGACCTACAGCCTCATCCCCTTGCGCAACACCAGCATGCCTTTTGATCGACTGAACGCCTTCACTGCCGTGTCCTTGTTGAGCAAGCGCTGGGGCCTGATGATGGTGCATCCCAGCCTGCCGTCGAATGTGGCGGACTTTGTCGCCTATGCGAAGGCCAATCCGGGGCGGATCAATTACGCCAGCAGCGGCATGGGCAGCCAGCAGCATCTGACGGGTGCCTGGATGGCGTCGATGAGCAACCTCGACCTCACCTACGTGCATTACAAGGGGGCAGGGCCTATCGTCCCGGATCTGCTCGCCGGGCGCGTGCACATGACGCCCATGACCCTGACATCGGGATTGCCGCACCTCAAGTCGGGCAAGTTGAAGGCCATCGGCCTGGCCAACACCATGCGCAATCCCGCGCTGCCCGACATCCCCACGCTGCATGAGCAGGGATGGAAGGACTTCGAATATTCCAGCTGGCTGGGCTTGATCGCGCCGGCAAAAACGCCTGCTGCGGTGGTCAATCTGCTCAGTGCCGAACTGTCCCGGGTGGTCAAGACGCCTGAGGTGGTGAAGCGTCTGTCGGTGGAGACCGAGCTCGTCGGCAGCACATCTGCCGAGTTCGCTCGCCATGTGAACACCGAGACGGAACGCTGGCGCGTGCTGCTGAAGACCATCGGCGTCACGCTGGACGAGTGAGCGTCTTGGTCCAGGTCAAGGAAAGGCCCGCTGCACCCGCGCGGGTCGTCCTGGTGACCGGGGCGGCCCGCGGCATCGGCCTGGCCATCGCCACCGCCATGGCCGGTCAGGGGGGCCACGTGGCCCTGATCGATGTGTTGCCGGCCGCCAGGGAGGCTGCCCAGACATTGAAGGAACGGGGCTATTCTGCAGCGGCGCTGAGGGACGCGCACGGCCCACGCTTGCGCGCCTGGGGTCAGCCTGCGTCGAAGTGAGGCAACTCGGGTCGACTCAAAGGGCGGATCGTCATTGAGATCGGGGAATCTTTGCCAGAGATCGCGTCATTGACCGCCTCTCGGGACGGCGATACCGTCGCGGATCGGGGGAAAAGTGGTTTGAAATTCCTATACGCCGGGGACAGACCACGGTTTCCCCAAGACAATTCCTCACCTGCCTACAGGGTCTTGTGGTGAGAGTTGTCCGCGCATCACCGTCCCTCCGCCTCCCGCCCAAACCCTTCCAGCTTCCGCGAAAACGCCCTCGCCACCACCGGCGTTGAACAGCACCAGCACAAATGTTTTCCATCGCCGCGCCCCCAGATACATCTGCGAACCCGCGCCATCAGTTTGCCGCTTCGGTGCGATAAAGCCTCTCCGCCCAGCCGCCAAAGTAAAATGCGTTTCCGATTTGAAATCCCCCATGACTTCCGCTACGTCAAAAAAATCTACGTCGTTTGCCGATGAACCCGCGCCGCTGCCCAATGGCACGATGGTGCTCGCCGGCCAGCCCACCCCCATCGTCACGCCTGCACAACGCACCTTCAAACGCCTGATCGAAGAGATCGAGAAAATCGAAAATCGCCAGCAGGCGCTCGGCGGATTGCTGGACACTTTCCGCTCATTGTTCGCAGCCAAGCTGCATCCG